>NZ_JAKIKR010000062.1 GCF_023284025.1 Shewanella abyssi
ACTTAATCGAAATAATATAGTCACCACGACTCAAATCGAAGTTACATAAGTAATTGTAAAAATTGGTAATATAGTATCAGTAGTCATATTGTCTCTATATTTGAGACAATATGACTACTGATACTATATTACCAATTTTTACAATTACTTATGTAACTTCGATTTGAGTCGTGGTGACTATATTATTTCGATTAAGTCTACGGCGACGGGCAGGGATCATGCGATAGCGCCGAGAATGAGGTACTCCACCTGCTGGCATTTAGCCTAATGGACTGCGAGTAAAAACGGCATCTTCATCGCTCGGTTACTGCTATGTGTAAACCACAATTAGCACCTATAATTGATTCGAGCTCTAACTATTCTAATCAAATGTACATTGATAGAGATCACAAGCTAGGACGGGAAAACTGTTAAGCCGATGCCAGTCGTGTTAATTTAATTCGTTCATTTCCTTATGCCAACCACACTTTCGGTAATAAAGTTGTCATGGCGTCGTTACCCGCAACAATCGAAGCACTGCCTCTAGTTTGAACTCTAACAATTGTTAGAAAAGGCACGTGCACAAAAATCTTTAATCTCACATACGGAGTTTTTATGAAACGTATACTTATGATTGGTACTCTGCTGCTTAGCAGTGCCGCTCATCAAGCCCTTGCCGAAGAGCAATGCGGCAAAGTCACTATCGCTGATATGAATTGGAGCTCAGCTTCATTAATCGCTAACGTCGACCGTTTTATCCTCGAGCATGGCTATGGCTGTGACGCCGAGTTGATCCCCGGCGATACTATGCCGACCAGCACCTCAATGATTGAAAAAGGTGAGCCAGACATCGCGCCAGAGATCTGGACCAATACCGTCAAAGAGCTTATCGAACAAGCCGTTACTGACAAACGCTTGGCTATCGCAGGCCATTCACTCTCCGATGGTGGTGAAGAAGGCTTTTGGGTACCGCAATATATGGTCGACAAAGACCCAAGCCTGAAAACGATTGCAGGCGTTATCGCCAACGTTAACACCTTTAAGAACCCTGAAGATCCTGATCGTGGTGCCTTCTATGGTTGCCCTGCGGGCTGGGGCTGTCAGCTTTCGGCCGAAAATCTATATCGCGCACTAAAACTCAGTGATGCCGGCTTTGATCTTATCGATCCAGGTTCAGGAGCGGGTCTTTCAGGCTCTATCGCCCGTGCCTACGAGCGTGGAAAACCTTGGTTTGGTTATTACTGGGCACCGACCTCAGTTTTGGGCAAGTACAAAATGTCCAAAGTCGACTTTGGTACAGGTATTGATGAAGATCATTTCCGCGACTGTATCTCTCAAGCTGAGTGCGCCGAGCCAAAGGTCACCATGTACCCCACTTCAGTCGTACAAACGGTCACTACAATGGCTTTCGCTGAAAAATCAACAGTTCAGTTTGAGTACCTTGGTAAACGCTCTATCACCAATGCACAGATGAACAGCCTTCTAGCCTGGATGGAAGACAATCAAGCGGATGGCAATATTGCCGCCGAGTACTTCCTCCTAAACCATCAAGACATTTGGCTTACTTGGGTTCCGGCTGACGTCGCCGCAAAGGTGAAATCCGCACTAGCAGATCTATAAGTCACGCCATAATGCGAGGCCTACAAAGCCTCGCTATTTTGCTCCCTGTCTACATTATTCATATAAAAAATAAAGAGGTAGAAATGGCTGACTTTTCTTGGCTCAGCAAATTCCCTAAGATGGACCGTGCCACCTTAGTGGAAATCCGCAAATATTTGGATGGCACCTTTCGGGATTTTTCCCGCGAATATGGCGATCTCATCGAGTCTTTTTTCGATCCACTGCTCAGCTTTCTTATCTGGTTTGAAAAGCTATTAGTACAATCACCCTGGTGGGCGGTACTGCTGTCGATTACGGCATTGGTTTACGCCGCCAGTCGTTCATGGAAATTGTCCTTAGGCGTGGTGGTTTCCTTCCTGCTGATTGGCTATTTCGGTATGTGGGAAGATACCATGCGTACCCTAAGCATCATTACCGTATGTACGCTAGTGGCCATCGTACTAGGCGTACCTATTGGTATCTTAATGGCGCGCAGTAATCGAACCCAAGCCGTGGTAACGCCAATTCTGGATGTGATGCAAACCATGCCCGCTTTCGTCTACCTGATCCCCGTGGTCATGTTGCTTGGCATTGGCAAGGTGCCCGGCGTTATCGCCGTGGTCATTTATGCTATTCCGCCCGTTATTCGATTGACTAACCTGGGGATCCGTCTGGTCGACAAAGAGGTACTTGAAGCCGCTACCGCCTATGGTGCTAACCCAATGCAACGCCTATTGGGGGTGCAGTTACCACTGGCCTCACCCACCATAATGGCGGGTATTAACCAGACCATTATGATGGCGTTAGGCATGGTCGTTATCGCGTCAATGATTGGCGTTACAGGACTAGGTCAACCGGTACTCAGGTCGATCACCAACCAATACTTCACCCTCGGACTGTTTAACGGTTTAGCCATTGTTGCCCTAGCCATCATTTTCGATAGAGCCTCTCAAGCCTACGCCAAACGCTCGCAACAACATACCCGGAGTGGACATCATGAATAACGACTCGCTTAAAGAGCCACTCATCCAAATTAGAGATCTGTATAAGGTCTTTGGCAAAAAGCCAAACAAGGTTATGCCTTTAGTAAAAGAAGGCTTATCTAAGGATGACATCTTAGCTAAAACCGGTCATACAGTCGGCCTTAAAGCCATTAATCTCGATATTCATAAGGGCGAAATCTTTGTGATTATGGGGCTGTCGGGTTCAGGTAAATCAACGTTAATTCGTCATTTCAATCGATTAATTGATCCTACCGAAGGGCAAATCCTGGTTGAAGGCATCGATGTGATGCAGCTTAATACCAAAGAGTTGGAGCAATTTCGTCGTAATAAAATGGCCATGGTATTCCAACGTTTTGGCTTAATGCCCCATAAAAATGTGCTAGAGAATGTGGCTTACGGCCTCAGTGTACAAGGGGTAGACAAAGCCATTAGAAATGCCAAAGCCAAAGAATGGCTTGAGACCGTCGGCCTGAGCGGGTATGAAGCGCAGTACCCTGCACAGCTTTCTGGTGGTCAGCAACAACGTGTTGGCCTAGCAAGAGCCTTGTGTACCGATGCCGAAATCCTACTGATGGATGAAGCTTTCTCCGCGCTCGATCCATTGATACGCAGTGAGATGCAGGACCAACTGATTGAGCTGCAAAAAAAGCTCCACAAAACCATTATCTTTATTACCCACGATCTCGATGAAGCGCTGCGCATTGGCGACCGAATCGCGATCCTCAAAGATGGCAATCTGGTTCAAGTAGGACAGCCGGTGGATATCTTGCTCAACCCTGCCGACGATTATGTTGAGGCCTTCGTCAAAGACGTCAACCGTCCACGCGCCTTAACCGTCGAAACAGTGATGAAGCCACCCGCATATCGCCTTACCGCCGAAACCATCGGTGAAGCGCTCAAACAAATGAAGCGTATTCCGGCTAACTATGCCTATTACGTTACTGATGAAGGTTTCCAAGGCGTTGTGTGCCAAGAAGCATTGGAAGATGCGGTAAAAACAGATAAAGATGCGCTGATGGAAGACTTCAAAGTCGAAGAGATGAGCCCAATATCACAAGATGCGCTGCTCGAAAGTATTATTCCGGCCACCATGGAATCAGACTTTCCACTGCCGGTTGTCGATTCAGAGGGTGACTTGCAAGGAGAGCTTTCGCGAACTCACCTAGCAGGTGTGCTATCTGACTTCTACACTGATGATGCCGACAACAGCGACTCACAAAAATTAAACTAAAAAACAAGGATAAATGATGATCCGTTATACACTTGCAGCTTCCTGTATCGCCCTTGCATTAGCTGCTAATGCAAATGCCACCCCGGTAGACGAAGAGCTAGAAGCGCTAAAAGCCCGAATCGAGCAACTGGAATCCCAACAGCAGAAAGAATCTGAGCCGCTCGTCGTCGAAGAGAAGAAAAAAGACAACGCCGTCAAGTTTGGCGGTGCCGTTCGTGTCAATTACTCCTATGAAGATTTTGACGATGATAATGCTGACCGTGGTGGTGATTTTGACTTCGACGTATTCCGCATCGACGTTTCAGGCAGTTACGAAGACTTGAGCTACTCAGCCCAGTATCGCTGGTTCGAATACATGAATGTGATCCAGCACGCATGGATTGGTTACAATTTTACCGAACAACAGCAGGGTAAAGTGGGTGTGACTCAAGTACCTTTCGGTATTCTAACTTACGCATCAAATAGCTACTTCTTCAGCTCTAACTTCTATTTAGGCTTGGAAGATGACTACGATATGGGCCTAAATTACACCTACACTGGTGATAAGAACCGCCTCGATCTCGCCTTCTACAAGAATGATGAGCAAGGTGGCCTTGATGGCTATGTCTCAGACCGTACCGATCGTTATGCTTACGATGTTGTCGGTATTCGTTTAGCGGGCGAAGATGCCTACGCCGCCCCAACTGACGGCTACGAAGCCGCAGAACTAAACACCTTCAACGCGCGTTATGCCCATAACTTCGCCTTCAATGATGTTGCCGTTGAGCTCGGTGCATCTGTTCAAGCTGGCCAGCTTGAAATTGCCAACGGTACCGATGGCGACAACGTTGCAGCAGCAATCCACGGCGTAGTTAACTACGACCGCTGGAATGTTAAATTGCAAATGACCGATTACAAGTATGACGTTGATGGCATGGATGTTGAGCGCATTGTGGTAGCCGCTTACCACTTCTATGACTCTATTCCAGCAGAAGCGACGACCTACATCGCCAACGTTGCATACAGCCTACCTGTTGATATTGGGCCAATATCAAACCTAACCTTCTATAACGACTACTCAGTCGTTACCGATAAGTCTGCGGATCTAGATGATACCTTTATGAACGTGACAGGCATGGCGATTACTGCTGGCGGACTCTATACCTACGTCGACTTTGTTGTCGGCAAGAACCAACCCTTTATCGGCGGCACTATGGTCGGTGATGGTGATACCAACAAGCGTTTTAATATTAACTTCGGTTACTATTTCTAAATTGGTCATTGCTAGCAGTTAAGCATAACTCTGCTTAACTGATAACAAAAAAAGCCCGCTTGTCCTAAGACTAGCGGGCTTTTTTATTCGGTAGCTGTTATCGAAGAGCTAGAAAAACAAAAGGCCTCACATTGCTGTGAGGCCTTTTGCTTGAATGGGTGAGTTGGCCGATAAGCCGGGTCCTGTCGTGGACAGTTATTCATCTAGGCCTGCAATCGCTCACAGGCTCAAGCGACCTACCCGGTCCCAACGCGAGCAGCGCCATACGGGACCCTATTTGGTCTTGCTTCGGGTAGAGTTTACCTTGCTACGAACTATTACTAGCCGCACGGTGCGCTCTTACCGCACCCTTTCACCCTTACCAGCCCTAAAGCTGGCGGTCTCCTCTCTGCTGCACTTGTCGTCGGTTCACACCGCCCAGGCGTTACCTGGTACCCTGCTCTTTGAAGCCCGGACTTTCCTCCCCGCTCTATTGAGCGCGGCAACTGTCTAGCCAACTCGGCGCGGATTATAGCCTAAGCTCAAGCAACAAACCAAGGACTTTCACCTTTGATGCTTACGATTAAAGCGATATTAGAGGCCGATCGCTAATCCGTGCTTATAAAGTGCGTTCTTTTTAATGCCGTAGATCTGCCCAGCAATGGCTGACGCCTTCTTTAATGGCAGCTCTTCACACAATAACTTTAGCGTTTCAATCACCACGGTAGAGAACTCTGACTCTTCATCACTGCGGTAGCCATGACACATCAGCACGATTTCGCCGCGCTGCTGGTTTGGATCATCTTTTACTGTTTGCAGTACTTCTGCAACCGTCCCCGATAGGAAGGTCTCAAAGGTCTTGGTCACTTCCCGTGCCATCACGATTTCGCGATCTTCACCGAGTGCAGCTGCAATCGACTCTAAACTGTGGATAATGCGGTGTGGTGACTCATAAAAAATCAGTGTACGCGGATCTTCTTTTAGTGCCGTGAGCTTATCTAGACGACCTTTTTCTTTTGAGGGTAAAAAACCTTCAAAAGTGAAACGGTCTGAGGGTAAACCTGATGCACTCAATGCGGTAATGGCGGCGCAAGGGCCTGGCAGTGGGATCACATTAAAGCCCGCTGCACGTACTTGCTTCACCAGGTGGTACCCTGGATCGGAGATCAGTGGCGTGCCCGCATCAGAGATAAGTGCGACTGACTCACCATAACCCAACTTTTGAATGATCCACTGCGCTCTATCGCGTTCGTTATGATCGTGCAGCGCGGTTTTACGCGTTTCAATACCAAAGTGACTCAATAACTTACCACTATGACGTGTATCTTCGCAGGCGATGAGCGACACTTGCTTAAGCACCTCAATTGCACGGCTACTGATATCCCCTAAATTCCCGATTGGCGTGGGAACAATGTAAAGCGCGACCGACAGGTCCATATCTACCTCTGTATTGACTTATGGCAAGAGTTTTTAACAAGACTTTCGCCAAGCGTAAGAGCAGGTTAAACTATTGACAGCATCTTACCAGAGTGAAGACCTGTGTTAAAAAGACTGAATTCAACTAAATTTATCTCAATCGTGATTTTATCTGCAGTTTTATTCGGTTGTGGAACTCCTACAACTCCCGTAAAGACTGAAAAGACACAAGTTTCTTTGTCTGCAGTGACAATGGCGTCATCACAGTACTTGGCGCTGGCGGCCAACGAAAAAAACCGTGAAACCCGTGATAAGTATGTTTTATTGGCAGCCCATGCACTTCTCAATGAAGGCAATCCCAACGCTGCAGACAAAACATTAACGTCTATTGCGCAAGATATGACGCAAAAGCCTGAACTGCTAGCGGAGCACAAATATCTCAGCGCACGTGTTTTAGAGGTGATTTCAACCTATGACCATGCACTGAAAACACTCGACTACCCTAGTACTTGGACATTGCCAAATTGGCAGTGGGTAAGCTATTACCAGTTTAAGGCTCGCCTCTATCAACATATCAACCAGCCAATAGAGCAAGTAAGACAGCTAAGCTTATTGACTCAGTATTTACCTGCTACGCAGGCTTTTGAGGTCAATGATAAAATCTGGCGCTCCTTGCAGCCCATTAGCGAAAAAACGCTACTTAGTTTTCGTGATGACCGTAGTAACCCCACTTTTCAAGGCTGGGTACAATTAGCCTATATCGCTAAACATTACGCCATTAATCCCAATGATCTTGTGCGCCAACTCGGCAGCTGGCAACAGCTTAATCCCAATCATCCGGCGGCTGCCAAGCTACCCACAGATCTAGAAAAAGCCCTTAATACCAAGCCCTATCAACCTAAAAACATAGCGGTACTGTTACCACTCACGGGCCCGAGGGCTGTTGTGGCGAACACCGTTAAGCAAGGCATTATTGCCAATTACATGGCGACTGGCGACGACAGTGTTGCAATTAACTTTTTTGATACCGCACTTGGGGCACAACTTGCCTATCAACAGGCGGTAACGGCTGGGGCTGAGTTTATTATTGGGCCGTTATTGCAGTCAGAGGTGGAGCAGTTACAAAATATGGATAGCGCTCTAGCTACAACAGAGCAACGGGGATCAGGCACCACAGCAACCCGAGCGATCACACCGACGACAACTGCAGCTCCTGTTGCGACAAAGAGTATCCCGCAGCTGTATTTAAACCATATCGATAATTTTACGCCGCAAGATGACAAATTTTTCTTTGCACTATCACCAACAGATGAGGCGATTGATGCCGCGCAACGACTCTATAACGACGGCATAGAGCAACCATTATTGCTCGTGAGTAACGATGCAGTCGGCCACCGCATGGCAGAGAGTTTTAGCGATGCTTGGCAGCAATTGACCAAAAAGCCCGCCGAAATTCATTACTATGATGGTGGCGACAAAATGAAGGTCACGGTACAAAAGGCATTGGGTGTTATCGACAGTAAAGAGCGCATTGCCCGCATTAAAGCGATTTTAACCCCCAAGATAGAGGCTGATTTCCGCTCTCGCCGTGATATCGACGCTATTTATATGATCTCGGCTAGCCGAGATCTATTGTTATTAAAACCGTTTATTGACGTCAACTTCAGCGTCTTTGCACAGCCGGTGCCACTTTACACCACCAGCCGCAGCCGAATTGAAAGCAATACCCGTGCAACGGCAACCGAATTAAATCACCTCACTATTAGCGACATTCCCTGGTTAATCAGCCCGAATACAGAAACCCGTATGGTGAACGAGTTATGGCCTCAATGGAGTAACAGTCGTAAACGCTTATACATTATGGGCTATGACGCACTCGATTTAGTCGGTAAACTTGCACAGATGCGCGCACTGCCCGGCTACCAGTTTTCTGGCCGTAGCGGCATACTGTCAGTTCAAGCCGATGGTACAATTAACCGTCAATTGAGCTGGGGTCGCTACCAACGAGGGAACTTGCGCCCGCTTTAAGCAAACATTTAAACTGATATGTAAATGTTTAACGCTCGATGACGACTTAACGTTATATTCAAATACCGCCACAAGGATGCAGCGAATTTGAAAGAGAAAACAGCAGTTAAAGGACAGGCCGCAGAAATTGCTGCGCGGCAATATTTGGAACAACATGGACTTAAGTTTGTCGAACAAAACGTGCGCTATCGTTTTGGTGAAATCGACATTATTATGCGCGACGGTAAAGATTGGGTATTCATCGAGGTTAAGTATCGCACTCATACCCAATACGGCGGCGCAGTTAACGCATTGAGCGTTGCTCAAACTCGGCGCTTAAGAAAAGCCGCCAGCCATTACATACAATTGAACCGAATCGACGCTATCTGCCGATTCGATGTTATCGCCGCCGATCCCTCTGGCATACAATGGATCCGCGACGCTTTTTAAACCGATTTAATTTAAATTTGCGCGTTTGCTAAAACGCTATTTACAGACATAAGGTAACTCCATGTTAGAGCGCATTAAAGACAGCTTTACTGAATCTATTCAAACCAAAATTGATGCTTCTGAAGCATTGCCAGAGTCCATTGCCAAAGCGGCAGAGATGATGGTGCATTGTTTGTTAAACGGCAATAAGATCTTAGCTTGTGGTAATGGCGGTAGCGCCGGTGATGCGCAGCATTTTTCTGCCGAGTTATTGAATCGCTATGAAATAGAACGTCCACCTTTACCTGCTATCGCACTGAGCTGTGACACATCAACGATTACCGCGATTGCGAACGACTACAGCTATGATGAAATTTTCTCCAAACAAATCATGGCACTCGGTCAGCCAGGTGATATATTGCTCGCCATTTCAACCAGTGGTAACTCTGGTAACGTGATTAAAGCGATGGAAGCTGCACTTAGCCGCGATATGACCATAGTGTCGTTAACCGGTAAAGACGGTGGCGCAATGGCTGGGCTATTAAGTGTCAACGACGTTGAGATCCGCGTACCGTCAAAAGTGACTGCCCGGATCCAAGAAGTACACCTACTGGCGATTCACTGCTTGTGTGACAACATTGACCGCACCTTATTCCCCCAGGACGAACCTGCATGATAAAACTGCTACCGTTAATTGCCATACTGCTCATGCTACAAGGCTGTGCGGGCGCAGTAATGGTGGGGGCAGTTGGTGGCGCGATGATGGTCAATGATGAGCGCAGTTTTCAAACTCAGCTTGATGACACTAACGCCAATTTCAACATCTCTAGTGCGCTATCATCTCATGATGATCTCAAAAACCAAGCCAATGTCACGGCTGTGGTGATGAACTCGAATGTGTTGATGATAGGCCAAGCGCCCAACTCAATGCTAAGAGATAAGGCGATTCGCACCGTGCAACAGCTTAAGATTGGCGGCAAGATCCATAATCAAATTCGGATCGGCAACCCCACCTCCTTTACCACTCGTAGTAACGACACTTGGATAACCACCAAGGTAAAAAGTCGCATGCTCAGTGAAGATAATCTCGATGTCACCAACATTAAAGTGGTCACTGAGAATGGTGAGGTATTTCTCATTGGTTTAGTTGAGCGCCAGCAAGCCGATCTTGCGGTGGACGTTGCCCGCAATACAGCCGGCGTGCGCAAAGTGATTAAGGTATTTGAGTACACCGACTCCTAACCTTAATCAATTCAGCGACTATTTAAGAGATCATCGCGCATTGTGCTCGATGATTTTTTTTGCGTTACTGTTCACTACTTTATGGCTTACCCAAGGAATGATCAACGACGGCAATACAATAAAAGCTACGCCGACCCAGCTTAATGCATCCAGCCACTCCTCAAATAACAACCAACCGAAGAACACACAAAATAGTAGTCCAGCGTACTCCGCAATCGCTATCTGGCTCGCTTGTGCACGTCGATAAGCCAACACACAAAACCAATGATAGGCCAACAAAAAGCCACTGCTTAAGCCAGCTATGGCCACTAACGACCAACTTAGCCCCTCTAACCCTTGCACAGCAACCATCACTATCACTAGCGGGATACTCAGCGCGTTATAGAGCATCAATGTCACCCTTGGATCTTCTGTATCCGGCAACTTGCGCAATGCCAGCTGATTGATCGCAAAGGTAGATGCCGAAATAAGTACCGCAACCCCAAACCAATTTAGCTCACTCGGCCTCAATAGAATTAAGATGCCAATAAATCCGAGGAGGGTTGCCAGCCATTGCTGTGGGCTCACCCTCTCTTTCAAAAACACGCACCCCAACAACACTATGATCAGCGGCGCCGAGAAAAATAGCGAACTCACCGTCGCTATGGGTAGCGCCATCAAGCCCATAATGAGGCATATAGCGCCCATAGCACCGCTGTTAGCCCTAAAAAGGTGTAACTTGAGGCAAGAGGTCGTTGGACGACGAGCGATAAACCATAACGGTAGTAACATCAATACCGACAGCACTTGCCGCAATAACAAAAAAGTAGCCGCGTTACTGCCCTCTGGCATCCATTTGATCGACACATCGTACAGCGCACTAAAAAGATTGCCGAACAGCAGCAATCCAATGCCAATCATGACATTTGATCTCATCTTTACTTCCACCCGCTAACTCTATATTTGCGGATGATATAGCGCTTAAATCACCACATGAAATGATGTTTTTTACTCAAACATGAATTAAACTAATACCATGAACAAGATCACTTATTTAACTCATACTATCTAAGATCAAATAATGCGCAAACTACCACCACTAAGAGCCTTACAAGTGTTCGAAGCTGCAGCAAGGCAAATACATTTTTCCAAAGCTGCCAGTGAGCTATGCATAACTCAAAGCGCCGTTTCACATCAAGTAAGGCTATTGGAGGAGCACTTTGGTGAGCGATTATTTACCCGGGAGGGACGCCAACTACGCTTAACGGCCAAAGGCCAACATCTGTACCAGTCATTGGAGCGCATCTTTAATGAACTCAGCGATCTCAGTATGCAGATTAGCGGCGATAGCAATGATCAACTACGACTGGCGGTTTATAGCTCATTTGCCATAAAGTGGTTAATCCCTAGGTTGAGCAGTTTTAGAAGGCAACATCCTGAAATTAAAATCCGCCTCGATATGATCGCAGACGACCCAGAACTTAGTGATGGTGTGGCTGATATGTTTATTACCGGCCAGAGCGGACAGCCTGGTTACTATCATCAGTTGCTACATAAAGAACGCTTAGTGCCGGTGATCAGCCCCAGCTTGCTGACACCCGACTACCTACCGATGGATGAGTTAAGCTCACACCCTTTACTCACGGTCGATGAAGGGCCTTTAGGGCTAGACTGGGACCGTTGGTTTGTCGCCAATGATATGATTTTGCCGTCAGAGCAGCAGCAACATATCTTTAGCCATGTATTACTGGCCATTGAAGCCGCGATTGCAGGCCAAGGAATAGCGCTGGCTTCTGATTTTATGGTACAGGCTGATATTGAAAAATCGCTGTTAGTGGAGTTAGCGCTACCCGACATATTGACGGGGTTTGAATTCTATTTCAGCTGTAAGCAGCGCCGCCTAAAAGAACCAGCAATTGATGCATTTGTGAAATGGCTTAGTCAGCAATCCTAACCCACAAAAAAAGCCAGCGTATTACGCTGGCTTTTTATCACAATGACTAATTTAAATTACTGATAACTAGACGATCAGGCCGATTTTTTCGTACACCTGCTTTATCGTCACTTCAGCACGGGCTTTCGCTTTTTCTGCACCCGCTTTAAAGACTGAATCGAGATAAGCTTCGTCGGCTCTAAATTTTTTGAAGCGAGCTTGTAGTGGTTCAAGCATAGCGACAACGGCTTCGCCAGTGGCGACCTTTAAGTGGCCATACATCTTGCCTTCAAAGTCTTTCTCAATGGCTGCTAATGATTGACCGTTACAGCCAGACATTAAGCTCATTAAGTTAGACACACCCGGCTTTTCTTCAACATCAAAGCGTACCACAGGTGGCTCTTGCCCATCGGTCATCGCCTTTTTGATCTTCTTCATAATCGCTTTAGGATCATCAAGTAAACCAATGACATTGTTACGGTTATCATCGGACTTAGACATTTTCTTTGTCGGGTCTTGCAGTGACATCACCTTGGCACCCATCTCAGGGATAAATGGCTCTGGTACCACAAATGTTTCACCGTAAGCATTGTTGAAGCGAGTCGCAATATCGCGCGTTAGCTCTAAATGCTGTTTCTGATCTTGGCCAACAGGCACTTCATTGGTTTGATATAGCAGAATATCGGCAGCCATAAGAACTGGATAACCGAACAAGCCAACATTGATATTGTTCGCATGTTTTTGCGACTTATCTTTAAACTGCGTCATACGGTTAAGCTCACCCATCTGGGTGTAACAGTTCAATGCCCAGCTAAGCTGTGTGTGCTGTGGTACTTGAGACTGTAAAAATACGGTGCTCTTATCAGGGTCGATACCGCAAGCAAGGTAGATAGCTAAGGTATCTAAACAGGCTTCGCGTAACTTGGCCGGATCCTGCCTTACGGTAATCGCATGCAAATCAACAACACAATAAATACAGTCGTGAGTGTCTTGTAAAGCAACCCACTGACGTAGTGCACCCATGTAATTACCAATACTCAGCTCACCAGATGGTTGAGCACCACTAAACACGATAGGTTTTGCAGTCATTCTTTTATTGCTCCATTGATTCAGCGCTGATATTTAATAGCGCTGAAATTTCATTAAATTGTTCACATACCGCAGCAGGGCTGCTCAGCCCAATATCTTCACCGTAGTTGTAGCCATAGGTCAAGCCTATTGACGCAATCCCGGCAGCTTTTGCGGCTAATATGTCATTTTTCGAGTCACCAACCATTAAGAGCTGTGCGGGCTCAAGTTGCCATTGCTGCAATATATGCGTTAACGGCATAGGGTCTGGTTTCATTTTTGACAATGAATCTCCACCCAAAACTATGGAAAAGTAACTGTCTAGCTTAAACGCTTCAAGCAGGGGCACCGTAAATTCATAAGGCTTATTGGTGACGATCGCCAGCGGATAACCCGCAGCATAAAGCTGCTTTACCACTAACTCGACATTGTCATATAAGCGACTATGTTGCTGCAGATTTTGCTGATAGAAATGCATAAACCTTGGCATACAGGCCGCGAGTTTTTCATCATTTACATCAACATCCAGCGCAAAACAGAGTGCTCGACGCATCAGCATTTCGGCGCCATTACCGACCCAGCTACGCACTTGATCTTGAGTACACAAAGGTAAACCCAGCTCCTGCAGCGTGGCATTGGTCGCCGCAGCAAGATCAGGCACGCTATCAATGAGCGTCCCATCTAAGTCAAATGCTACCGCTTTAATTTGACTAAAGTCTGCCATCAGTTAAGCCTCAATACTCGCCAATTCAGTACGCATTTGGTCGATAACTACTTTATAGTCAGGCTTATTGAAAATAGCCGAACCGGCGACAAACATATCCGCCCCCGCTGCAGCAATTTCAGCGATGTTGTCGACCTTAACGCCGCCATCGACTTGCAGGCGAATATCATAGCCACTGTCATCAATCAACTTACGCACTTGGCGTAGCTTATCTAAGGTTGACGGAATAAACGACTGGCCACCAAAACCTGGGTTAACCGACATCAATAGGATGACATCGAGCTTATCCATGACATGATCTAAGTAATGTAGCGGCGTTCCAGGATTAAACACCAGACCCGCTTTACAACCTGATTCTTTGATCAACTGCAAGCTACGATCTAAATGCTCACTGGCTTCAGGATGGAAAGTAATAATTGAAGCACCCGCTTCTGCAAAATCAGGAATTAGGCTATCGACCGGTTTAACCATTAAGTGCACGTCGATATCAGCCGTTACGCCATAATCGCGCAACGCTTTGCAGACCATAGGTCCAATCGTTAAATTTGGCACATAGTGGTTATCCATTACATCAAAATGAACAACATCGGCCCCCGCGTTCAATACCGCGTCAACGTCTTCACCGAGACGAGCGAAATCTGCTGATAAAATAGAAGGAGCAATCAAAAATGGACGCATAACAAACCCACCAGTATGTTTAAGAAGTGCACTATTCTACCTTTTGCAGCCCAAGCGCTCTATACCTGCAAGCCAATTTAGCGAAATTGGTGTGCTAAAAAATTTCATCGCCACGGCAAAACTGAATTTATATGTAAAATATGTTTAAAATATAACCGTGTTTGCTATAATGTTTTGACTGCATGGAATATAGGAGGACGGCATGAAAGGATTACTCAAGAAAACAGCAACATTTAGAGCGACTGTTGCTCTTGCTGTCGTTACTGCTGCGGTTGGAACCATTAGCTTAACATCTCAATCTTCCGAATCGGCCTCTAGCGCTGCTTGTGTGTGTGACACGACAACCAGTAGCTACAATTCAGGCCTACCCGCGAGTCACCCAAGTAATCGCTGCGCATCTCAATCTAATGATTTGAGTTGGAAAAGTTGGTTATCGGGTAAAAGTCAGACCAATCAATTACATTTCATCGATCTATTGGAACTGCTCTATGGCCACCAAAGTGCACCAATGAGCAATAGTTCACCGATGAAGGGCGAATAAAGAGTCCTATGCTAAAACAATGGTGGCAAGTGCTATTGAGTACTTTAGCTGCCTTTATTGGCGTACAAACAGAGCAAAACCGACTTAAAGACTTTCAAACATCCTCGCCAGTCCCTTTTATTGTAATGGGTATTCTGCTCGCTATCGCGTTTGTATTAGGCCTGCTATTGATCGTCAGCCAAGTTGTAGGTTAATCATTCTCGCTGTGATACGAATCATCGTATAACGCCATCAGCTCATCCACTTTCTTACGACTACTGCCCTTTTGGCTAATATTGCGCTGCACTTTAATCGAGTCAAACGTCGCACCGTGATAAAGCTCTCTGGTCAGTGGAATATCATGATTACTGATCAGCACCGGAATACCACGTTCGATGGCCGTATGGCGTGACTTTCTTGCCAACAGCGCTTGGTCATCTAATGAAAAACCTGAACCGACATAGGTGGTAAAACTGGCTGTTGATGACAATGGCGCATAAGGCGGATCGCAGTAAACCACATCACCATTTTCGGTCATATCGATAGCTTGCTCGTAACCAATACAGCGAAATTCTGCACATTGAGCTTTTATTGAAAATGCACGAATTTCGTTTTCTGGAAAGTATGGCTTTTTATAGGAACCAAATGGCACATTAAAGCCGCCTTTACGGTTATAACGACATAAGCCATTAAAGCCATGTCGGTTCATATACAGAAAATAAACAGAACGTTTGAAAGGATCTTTAGTCTCGTTAAAGCTGGTGCGAACCTTATAGTAGGCTTCCTTTTGATTCATCTCTGGGACGAATAGTGCCTTAGCCGCCTTAATGTACTTTTCAGGATCGGACTGCACTATCTTATACAAGTTAATCAAGTCTTGATTAATGTCGCACAGTAAATAGCGGCCATAGTCAGTGTTGAGGAACACAGAACCTGCACCCACAAAAGGCTCAACGAGTCTATCACCTTGCGGCAGGTGCCCTTTTAGAAACTCAATCAGTTTAAATTTACCGCCAGCCCACTTTAAGAAGGCCCTTTGTTTTTTAATCATTTAAATTGATTGAATCTAAGAAAAAGACAGCTGGTGATTGTACTATGTTTATTGTTTAATTTCACGAGTTGCAAGCCTATCTTGTAACTCATATTGAGTAAGATCTTGCCACTTTCTTATCCAAGGCGCAGAAATTTTCGAGTTTGCTGTTAATTTCAACGATTGCTCTCGCGCTTGCTTTAGCGAGCCAAACTCCCCCATAAAGACAACCCAGCGGTTTTTATAGCGTGCGACCTTTACGCCCTTTTCTGCTTTTACACTGTCTAACATCCTTGCTAATGAATCTAACCGCTTAACACTGGCTAATTGTAAGGTGTAGCCTTGAATAGGCATTTGCACTTTGGCTACCATTTTTTCATCATTAACATTATCAGAGCTTGTATTAGACTTGGCTGAAAATGTTTCAATGTGAGTTGCCGTTAAAGGTTCGGTGACCTCAGTGGTAACTTGCGCAACGTCCTCAAATGAATCATCAAGCTGCTGCAATTGCTGACGGTCTAACTGAACAGGCTCTACTCGCAATTTGTCATCAACCGCGTCAGTCAAAAAATTCTGCCGAGTTTTAGGCTCATTTTGCTGCACGGCGATAGACTGAGGCACTAGATATCCTGCCAAAAGCTGTTCACCGTAGTCAGCCAAAAAGGGGGAGTTCAATACTGGTTTTCCAGCAAAAATGACCGCACTAGCTTGCTCTACAGCCTGTTCCTCGGCATCCATTAACAGCCAAGCAAGTAATGTTATCGTTAAAAGAACGAACGCCCCAATGATAAAGAGCTTGGCTTTAGATTTTTCGACAGGCTCTTCAGCCCCGCCATTTAGTGCCAATTCAAGTAAGGTTACCACCTCTTTCGGGCTGCCGTTTTGCGCCTCTAATCTATCTTTTACGATATCTCTCGGCGTAAAAGGCTGCGCCTCACTACGGCTCAATAATGTGTAATAGAGCCCTTCTCTTTCGACGCAATCGATAGGTTCAATATCTAATGGAAGTAGCAGCTGACGCTGCTCGACAGGTAACTGCTGTAAAACATCATTTAAAAAATCAACTGGTGATGTCATGGTCACGTTGACCGTTTTGCCAGCAAAAGACATCTGACTCAATACAATACATTCGGCCCAGATCTCTAACGGTATATAGTGAGCATCATCGAGTACGATACAACTTGCTGAAGGCAATGCAGAAGAGGATCTCAACATGGTTTCAGGTAGCGGAAGCTCATCGTCAAAAACAGGATCTGTGAGTAGTTGTACCAGTATTTTGCGTCTAATTTCAGCACTGTCACAATGTTTAGGACAAATGACCAGTGCAGAGCTAAAGCCTTCAAGCTCACTTAGCAGCGCAGTGACAAGCGTGGTTTTACCTGCACCGTCTTCACCGGTGAGAACAATAAGCTGCTGACCATACAAGCTTATATGCTGTAGTCGATTTAGCAGTGCTTCTTGGCTAGGCAGTAAGATCGAACCTGTTAAGGACATTTAGGTCAGCGCTCCCACAAGAGAAAGCTCAATGCATGGCTGAAAATGACGCAGCAAAAATGGCCTATGTTTGATAAACATAGGATCTTTACCCGTTATAAAATTTGGAGGACTAAATTTAGCTTTCACCGAATACCTGCTGCATAGTTTATGCGCAGTCGATAACCTCTTGAAGTAGCTCGTCAGTAACATTGCTATAGATGCCCGCCAGGCCTAAGCCTTCGGGTAACACTAATCGCAATTGTCCTTTAAGTACTTTCTTATCTCGGCGCATATGTTTAATGAATTGTTCAAACTTCATTGTTTCTGGTGCTGTAATGGGCAGATCAAATGCGTTAAATAGTGCCGTAATACGACAAACAATTGACTCATCTACTAATCCCAGCTTATATGAAGTCATTGCAGCAAGGACTGTGCCAGCAGAAACTGCTTCGCCATGTAACCACACGCCGTAGCCCATTTCAGCTTCAATAGCATGTCCAAAAGTATGTCCAAGATTAAGCAGCGCTCTTACCGCTTGTTCGGTTTCATCCTTTTCAACTACATCAGCTTTGATTTCACAGCAACGTCCAATCGCATACTCAAGCGCCTGAGTATCCAGCGCTTTCAATGCATCAACATTGTTTTCCAACCAATTGAAAAGCTCACCATCCCACATAATGCCGTACTTGATCACCTCTGCCATACCAGCAGCAAATTCTCTTTTTGGTAATGTGTTTAAGCAGTCAGTATCAATCAAAACATATTTCGGCTGATAAAAAGCACCGATCATATTCTTACCCAAAGGGTGATTGACTGCTGTTTTTCCACCTACTGATGAATCTACTTGAGACAACAGTGTGGTAGGGAATTGGATAAAGTCGATACCGCGCTGATAACTAGCCGCAGCAAATCCTGTCATATCTCCAATTACGCCTCCGCCCAATGCAATAAGTACCGTATCACGGCCCAAATTTTGTTGTAGCAAAGAGGTGAAAATTGAATCCATTTGGCTCAGCGTTTTATATTGCTCGCCATCAGGTAAAATCACGGGAGTAACGCAGCTGAAATCGGACAGCATGGCTTGTACTTTTTCAAGGTACAGTGGCGCTATCGTTTCATTGGTGACAATGAGGATATTTCTGTCTTTAAGATAGCGAGCCAAAGGCTCGCCATTACTTAACAAATTCTGGCCGATTACGATTGGGTAACTACGTTCACCGAGTTCAACCAGAACCTGTTTAGTCATATCTTAAAAACCTAATTGCTCAATTATTTGGTTTGCAACTACTTTCGCGCTTTGCTCATCGGTTTTAACGATAATATCAGCGATCTCTTCATAAAGAGGGTTACGCGCCTCGGCTAAAGTTTCTAGCACTTGTCTTGGATCATCTACTTGAAGTAGTGGACGACGCTTATCTCTTTGCGTGCGCGCTACTTGTTTGTCGATTGTGGTCTCGAGGTAGACAACAATCCCACGAGCAGAAAGATTATTACGGATCTCTTTGCTCTGAATTGAACCACCACCAGTTGCTAACACGATACCTTGCTTCTCGGTTAAATCAGCAACAACTTGTGTTTCGCGAACGCGGAAGCCCTCTTCGCCTTCGACATCAAAAACCCACGCAATATCAGCGCCTGTACGGCTTTCAATTTCTTGATCTGAATCGTGGAACTCTAAGTGCAGCATCTGTGCCAGATGACGGCCTATAGTGCTTTTACCAGCCCCCATAGGTCCTACTAGGAAAATATTACGTTTTTCGGCCATTGCGATATATGTCTGAATCTTATTTGAAGTTTGCCTACGCCAACCCGAAAACGAGAGTTGACCTTAAATGTTACCTTGCTCTATTGAGACTTGACCGCTGATTATCTCAGCTAACCGCTATTGATGGCAAGCGAAGTAACACATTTCTATCAAAAATCTATTTCATCTTGTAAAAAGCCAGCGTTAAACACTGGCTTTTTATTGGTTTATTGCGATTATAGTGATTCGGAAATAATTTTAGGGGTCACAAAGATAAGCAGCTCTTGTCGCTCATTCTTATCCGATGTACTTCTAAACATAAATCCAAGGTAGGGGATGTCACCCAAAATAGGAACTTTACTGACACGACTAATCAATTGTTGTTGATATATACCGCCCAATACAATCGTCTCACCGTGATCCACCAGCACTTGTGTACCAATACGCTGTGTATCGATAGATACCGCTTCTCCCGTTGGCGTGGCAACCACTTTACCTTGCGAGTCTTGGGTTATTTCTAGATCAAGGATCACGCGGTTATCAGGGGTGATCTGCGGTGTCACTCTAAGCGATAACACTGCTTTTTTGAAAGTCACCGTTGTAGCACCACTGGAGCTAGCTTCTACATAAGGGATCTCAACACCCTGTTCAATGTACGCCGACTTTTGATTTGAAGTGGTAATGCGTGGGCTTGCAATAATCTCACCCTTATTTTCTTGCTCAAGCGCACTCAACTCAAGATCAAGTACCGTACCGTCGGCAAGCTTGGCAACAGAAAAAGCAATACTGGTCGCATTAGCGGCCGCCGCTGGCAGATTAACGTTCAATCTATTGTCTAGACTCGGAATGATGCCATTAGCAATGCTATTCGCGCCCTCTAGACTCCCCGACGTTCCTTTGGTACCTTGCTGGTCTGTTATCCCCCAACGTACACCTAAGTCCTCTGCTACGTCGTCTTTAACCGTAACCATTCGCGCTTCAATTAATACCTGTTTAATCGGAATATCAAGCACTTCAATTAAGCGATGGACGCTTTCCAATATCTCTTCAGTATCTTTAACTAATAACGTATTGGTACGTTCATCCACAGCAACACTGCCGCGAGTCGATAATAGGCTTGAATCCTCACCTTTTAGTAAGGCTGCAATATCAACGGCTTTAGCGTAGTTAATTTGCAAAAACTCAGAATATAGAGGCGCCAACTCTTTAGCTTCTTGCAAATTTTTAAGCTCTTGGCTCTCTCTTATTGCTATCTCTTCACTAGGCGCAATCATCAAGATATTGCCTTCAATACGCTTATCCAATCCTTTGGTTTGCAAAATAAGATCAAGCGCCTGATCCCAGGGTACATCGTCGAGTCGCAGTGTTATATCACCTTCAACAGTATCGCTGACGACCAGATTGAAATCGTTATAATCAGCAATGATCTGCAAAACGGTTCTAACGGACATATTTTGGAAATTTAAAGAGAGTGAGCGACCGTCATATTTTTTTTCTTCTTTGACAATATCAAGGCGCTTTGCCTTTTTTATACTCAGCATAAATAAACGACCATCTTGTTGGTAGTCATACTCATACATACCTTCTATATCAATTAGAAAGCGGCTAGTGAGTTCCTCTTTAAAGGTTTCAAAACTCTTAACTGGCGTTGCAAAATCATAAACATCCATCACGTAAAGTAGCTCAGAACGAATATCGGTGTTATACAGTTTAAGCTCAAGTTTAGCGCCTACTTGCTCCACATTTGCCGCGACAGAGTCGTTTTCGAGCTTGATCAGTAATTGACCACCACCCTCTGATGTACGTTTAAAGTCGATACTTTCAATTCCGTTTGTAAATGGATTACTCGCTGTATCATGACGATTCATCACCTCATCATTGATAGTCAGTCTATAAGTATTGCCGACGATTCGTCCTTGGTAAGCTTTAACACTTTCTAGCCCAACAAACACTTGCAGGCTCGCACCGCTTTGTACTGTACTGACCGTTTCAACACCCACGATGTCGATAGGAAGCGTTTGTTTTTCAAGTGCAGAAAGGCTATCGGCAAAGCCTAAGATTATCTGTGCTGGATTAGCATTCAGTTCAATTTCGGGTGCCTCAATATCATGCTCGAAAACCAACTGTAATTCTAATTGGTGATCAACTACCGCATGATATTTGACATCGATTAATTTATTCGCCGCATTCGCTAGCGGAGCCATTCCCAATAGGAGCGCAAGGCTAAAACTAACCTTGATTAAAGACGCGGCCATTGCGAAGGCACGCTGGGTGATAGACAGTCTCATGATCCCCTCAGTCATACTTATTGTTCTCCTGTTAGTTCCATGCTGCTATTTCGTTCTGTCCAGCAGCCTGAACCATCTGGAATTAACTCTATAATGTCGATTGTTTGCGGCGTTACTTTGGCGATTTTACCATGGTAAAGCCCTAGATATTGGCCAGTTCCCAAGCGATAAACGCTGCCATCACTTGTTTCAAGCAGAGCCCAAATAGTATCAACGTCACTCAAGGTGCCACGCATTTTCAAATTATCCAGCGCGTATGTTTCTAATCGCCCTTTGCGGCGTTTAAGATCAGGTTGTAAGCAGTCCTTGGTGGTATCAATAACCTCTTCGGTCAACTCTCTAGACGGAGGAATGTAAGGGCTACGTATAAGGTCTGCTTGATAAGCGAAATGTTTAAACTTGGGCGTTTCTTTTAAAGGTTTGATATGTGCAACATGCTGCGCTTTGGTCGTCGTGACAAATAGCTCAAGATCACGTCTGTCCCCAACACAGCCTGAAAGTAGCGTTACCGCAAAAATTACCGGTAATATTTTCGTCATTTAGCTGATCCCTTTGCTGCTGGCAATTCAGTGCCCTCTTTAAAGCGATAAGTCTTGGCTAAAATATCCATGGCCAGTGAGCCACTGTCATCTCGCTTAATCACGAAATCATGCAAGCTAACAATACGCGGTAACTTTGCTACACCACTAACAAGGTGACCAAGCTGATGATAATCTCCGCTGACGGCGATGTTGATCGGGAACTCGATATAAAACTCTCTAATTATTTCTGAGTCCCAATCTAAACTGTTAATTTTAAGCCCTGCATCAGTCGCAACAAAAGTAACATCATCGAGTAAACCTGGCATTTCGTTTTGCGACGGTAGCATCTTTAACAGCTCGGAAAACTGCAATTCCATCAAGGCTAACTGCTCTCGATACAGCTTGAGGTTGGCGGCTAATTGATATTTTGATTTAAAATCTGTTTTGAACTGCTGCTCTTTTTGCTGTTCGGCATTTAATGCATCTATCGCATCCGCTACAAACAAAAAATAACTCGCAACGAATACGCAAATAGCCAGCAGTGCCGCAAACACGATTTTAACCAATTTAGGCCAAGCGCCAATATTCTCAAAATCGATATCGTTAAATTGACTTAGGTCGAGATTCATTGACTCGCTCCTTTTGTCATGGTCAGATCTGCCATTTCACTATCTGCGATGGTCACTCGAAGCGTAAATCGTTGCAGTTGTCTTAGCTCTGCATTTTGAGCAACGATAGATTGCATATTAGGATCTTGCAGCCAAGCAGAGGTCTTAACCTTGCGCATCATATTGGCGACATTATTGTTAGACTCACTGCGCCCTTCTATCCATAACATACTGCCTTTTTTCTCTATGCTGGAAAGATAGATCCCTGCAGGCACAATACGCACTAGCTCATCTAGAACATGTGTCGGCAAATTTCTAGATTGCTGCAGCCCTAAAATGATTTCGGTACGACGCTCAATGTCCTTCTTACGCGTTCTAATTACCGTAATTTCGGCGATTTGCGCTTCAAGCAATTGAATTTCAGATTGTAAATAGCCGTTACGCCCTTTTTGATCATCCGATATTACATCAATCGCCATAAGAGATAGATAAACGATAAGGCCTGAGACTAAGAAAACCAGTGCAAGTACACCGGTGTAATCTCTTTTTTGTTTTTCTCTCGCATCTTCACGCCAGGGTAAGAGGTTTATGTTCGCCATTCAGCATAACTCCTTAACGCCAGTCCACATGCCAACATGTATTTACCAATGTCTGGCTGGAGTTTTTGCCTAACGGCGTCATCGGCATGCAAGCACCCTTTAAAAGGATCGCCGACAATGGTATTAACACCTAACTCATTGATCATTAGGTTAGTCATACCTTCAAGCCTAGCAGTGCCACCACAGAGTACAATGTGGTCCACTCTGTCTTTACCACTAGAAGTGCAGTAAATCTGTAGGGTACGTTTGATCTGCTGCAGTAGCTGAGTTTGAAAAGGAGATAACACTTCAAACATATAGTTTCGTGGAAGCTCACCCGCTAACTTAGCTTTTTCAGCCTGCTCATAGGTCATACCGTAGAAAGAGAGAATTGATTGGGTAAATTGCTCTCCACCAAATGCCTGCTCTCTAACAAAGGTGGTCTCACCATTTTCAACTACTGAAAAAGTCGTAATACTGGCGCCAATATCGACCAGTGCGATAATTTTGCTTGCTGCACCTTCGGGCAATTGCGCCGAAATCATTTCAAATGCACGGCCCAATGCATATCCTTCGACATCAACAACTTTGACCTCGAGGTTAACGTCATCCAACGCATCGATACGACTATCAATATTTTCAGAGCGACAAGCACTCAGTAACACATCCACTTTGCTAGGATCGGTTTTATTAGCACTGAGGGTTTCAAAATCGATATTTACTTCATCAAGCGAATAAGGGATAAGATTGTCAGCTTCAATTTCTATTTGAGCCTCCATCTCCTCTTCACTCAGAGAGGCATCCATATAGATGACTTTAGTCATTACGGCGGAGCCGGATACCGCAACGGCTGCAAATTTGGTGGTTTTAGGAAGTGTACGCTTAACTTGCTTTAACGCCTCGACAACGGCTTCACTGTCTCGAATTTCATGATCATTGACAGCCCCTTTCTTCAGCGGGATCGCAGCATGGCTTAATATTTTATACCCATCAGCAGTCTTACTCAGCAGTATTGCTTTAACTTCATGGGAGCCAATATCAATCCCAACCATCTGCGGAGCCTGACGCTTCCATATATTCGAAAGCATAGTCCAACGTCACTTTTTTTTGTTATTTTCAAAAATAGATTAGCACACAATCTACGCGTTATAGCTATTTGTACAAAATGTTTCTAGATTTTACAATTGCCATTTTATTGACTTTTAATAACTACTTATATCCCTCCGTGACGCGTCAAACTAAAAACACAGTTCATTTTTAGCCTCTACACTAGTTTTAA
>NZ_JAKIKR010000063.1 GCF_023284025.1 Shewanella abyssi
GAAGCTTCACTCGGCAATTGCTCCCTGCATTGCTCTACCTCCTGAATCTGACCTACACGGACGTAGGAAATGCCATTGTTGTTGGAACTATCAACGGCCATTCAGTCGCGGAATGACGGATCTGGCTCAGATGTTAGACGTAAACTAACCTCCCAGCTGAAAAACTATAATCGAGGCTTTAGACTCGAGCCATCTTGATCCATGCTGTGCTCTGCCAGCCACTGCGTTGCATCAGCCTGCCCCATGAGCTTAATCAATGTTGGTTTAAGGTAATGTCCTAAAGCGGGTTTGCGCCAATACATATATCCCGGTAGCGATTGCACCGATCCGGCGCCAAATGTGCGCTGAATTAGGCTTGAAAACTCGGCCAAGCTGTCCGCGTTCGGGATCTCGATGTGGGGCCTAACATCGCTCCAGAATGCTTTAAAGCTATTGAATGATGCGAGCTCTTTGGCAGTATAGCGAGTCAGCACCTGTGACATCACCGGCACACTCCAATGGGACATAAACTCCACATTCGCCATTACATCAATATTGCGTCTATGGTACTGCTGCCACGCTAAGCTCAGGCTATTCGTCTCTTTAGCGATACGCCAAATCAAGTAGAGATCCGCTAACCATTCATGTTGAAAAGGAGTGGTTATTTCAGTATTCATCTCATTGAGGGCTTCAATCGCTTGCAGGTGACCTAACTCATGCCAATAGGTCAGTTCCTTTTGCCGATGAAGGCTCAAAGAAAAGTGACCGGATCCCCAATTGACACTGCGTTTGTGGGGAAGTTTTGAAAAGTCGGTGACTAACACGCCTGCGACTTTGGCATGCTTGAGAGGCAACACAATCGCCGCGCGGGCGCCTAATGACACTTGTATCACTTGCGTATTCGGTAACTGTTCTCTGGCAAGTAGTGGTAGCTGGCTTAAGCAATACTCAAGCTGCTTAAGCTCGCACACAAGGGCTTTTTTCGCGCCAATATCATCCCAAATAAAGCCACTTGTGAGCGCAATGCTAAAGGCTAGTGAGCCGAGCATTAATGAGGTCGCACTAGTGATTTGTGCAAGCGGTGCTCACTACTGATTTGCCATGATGTTTTCAATAATCGCTGTAGTTGAAATGCCCTCTTCAAAGCCGAGTACTTTAACGTGACCACCAGCCGCTATCACCTCCTTGCCACCGGCGATATCTTCAACCTTGTAATCGCCGCCTTTTACAAGCAGGTTTGGTAATAAGCGAGCAATAACACGCTGAGGGGTATCTTCGCTAAAAGGCACTACCCAATCGACCGAAGCAAGGCCGGCTAATACTGTCATCCGTCGGTCCTCTGGGTTTACCGGACGTCCCTCACCTTTAAGGCGCTTTACTGAGGCGTCACTATTGACCGCGACGATTAATCGGTCACCTAACGCTTTAGCTTGTTGTAGGTAGCTAACATGTCCAGCATGTAGAATATCAAAACAACCATTGGTCATCACTACACGCTCACCGCGTAACTTGGCTTGCTCTAAGGCATACACCAGCTGATCTTCACTCACGGCACCAAAGCCTGATTCACCCTGGTTCAAAGACAAGGCTTCAATTAACTCAATTCGTGTCACGGTTGAGGTGCCTAACTTGGCAACCACGATCCCAGCAGCCGTATTGGCAATGGCGCAGGCTTGCGCTAAGTCACTCCCTGCCGCAATCGCTGTCGCGAGCGCTGAAATAACCGTATCACCCGCGCCAGTGACATCGTAAACCTCACGGGCAACCGTCGGTATATGTAGCTCAGGCTGATCTTTAGTGATTAATGTCATGCCTTTTTCTGAGCGGGTGACTAACATGGCGTGTAGTTCAAATTGCGTCAGCAAAGCTTGAGCCTTAGCGACTAAATCGGCTTCCGATTCGACCTTGCCTACCACGGTTTCAAACTCACTCATATTCGGCGTTAATAGATAAGCCCCACGGTAACGCGCAAAATCGCTGCCTTTAGGGTCAACTAATACCTTGACCCCTTTGTCGTTCGCCGACTGAATAAAGGCTTCAGGAGAGATAAGTGCGCCTTTGGCATAATCAGACAAGACAGCAACGTCAACATTATCTAGCTGTGAAATGCTTTTTGCGAGCAGTGCATCACTTTCTGCTTTCGAATAACTCTCTTCAAAATCTAACCGCAATAACTGTTGATTACGCGACATAACTCGTAGCTTGGTGATGGTCGGTTTGCCAGCCACTCGATGCCAGTTAGGCTCTACACCTAACGCTTGAATACCGGCAGTCAATGCATCAGCGGTCTCATCAACACCGACGATACCCGCAAGGCTGGCTGTACCACCTAGAGTCGCTATATTAATCGCCACGTTAGCCGCTCCGCCAGGCCTGTCTTCAATCTGTTCCACTTTGACAACAGGAACCGGTGCTTCCGGAGATATACGCGCGGTTGAGCCCGCCCAGTAGCGATCTAACATTACATCACCAACGACGAGTACCTTGGCGTTTTCAAATGCTGGCAGAGAAATCTTCATAATGACCGTGTCTTTCACAAATTTACTGATGATTGTACCTAATTTTTAATGATTTTAAGTAAGTTTGCGTTAGAATAATGAGTAATTTTTCAATGTATTCGAGTTTTCCGTGGTAGAAAAAGCCCAGTTTTCATCTCATCTATATCATCCTAAGTACTGGCTCTTGTGGCTAGGCGTTGCAATGATGCGTTTAACGCAAGTATTACCACTGCGTCTTCAAATGAAGATCGGCGCGGCGATTGGCAGAATCGCAATGAAGTTAGTCGGCAAACGAGTTAACACTGCCAAGCGTAATTTGCAGCTGTGCTTTCCTGATATGACCGAAGCTGAGCAGCAAGCATTATTGCGTGAAAA
This sequence comes from Shewanella abyssi, assembly GCF_023284025.1. Classification (GTDB taxonomy): domain Bacteria; phylum Pseudomonadota; class Gammaproteobacteria; order Enterobacterales; family Shewanellaceae; genus Shewanella; species Shewanella abyssi. The sequence continues at coordinate 2,853 of NZ_JAKIKR010000063.1, forward strand.
CTTCGAACAAACAGGCAAAGCCATCTTCGATACCATTAATGGTTGGTGGTGGTCTGATGAAAAAATTCAGCAACATATGACCATTAAAGGTCAAGAACATGTCGAGCAAACACTGAATAGTGGCCAAGGGGTCATCTTATACGCCGTTCACTGCCTGCCATTAGAGATGGGAGCGCGGATCTTCGGTCAGTTCCAGCCCGGGGTGGGCGTCTATCGACCACACAATAATGCGGTGATGGAATACTTGCAGGTCAAAGGTCGCTTACGATCTAATAAGGCGCTAGTACCGAAAAGAGACTTACGCCAAATGGTACGTAGCCTAAGAGCACCAAATGTTATTTGGTACACTGCGGATCAAGATTTTGGCCGTTCTAGTGCCACATTCATTCCTTTTTTCGCCGTTAAAGAAGCTGCCACCATTACCGGCGCAACCACCCTAGCACGACTCGGTAAAGCCAAGGTGCTACCGTTTTTTGTTGAGCGAAACAGTACCGATACCGGTTATAACATCGAGATAAAGGCGCCGCTAGAAGACTTTCCAGGCGAAAATGAGATTGAAGATGCTAAGCGTGGCAATAAAATTATTGAAGATATAATTTGTCGCAACAAAGGCCAATATATGTGGTTGCATAGACGCTTTAAAACTCGTCCAAAAGCGGAAGACCCATCGTTATATAAATAACAACTCTTAACCCAAATAATGTCAAAACCCTTTGTAGCGCATGCAAAGGGCTTCCACTCTACTTTTTCGGCGAAATGTGTTCATCTTTAGCCAATTTTAAATCAGCTATTTCAACACCCTGTCTCAACTGATTGTTTTTAGCTACCCCGATAATGTTCAAGCCTCTGCTAGCGCTTAACAACGCTTAATGATAAATACCCAAGGCTGCTATTTTTAGCGCCCTTTTTTATCTATAAAATAGAGTATATTTGACACTGCTGATAATCAGTATTAATGTCAAAAAGACAAACTCGACCGCACTCTCTCAGCAAGTATGGTTCCCACGGGTCCAATACGTTATGGAAATTATCTATGTCTTTAAGCCAAACCGATCTTACCCGCATCGCCTTAGATATTACTGCTGGGCTTTCTGATCATGACAGATTCTCGCGCTTACTCGATACCATAAGGCAAACCTTGCATTGCGACGCCGCCGCGCTTTTGCAATTTACCGGACAGCAATTTAATCCACTGGCTATTGATGGCCTCAGCCCTGATGTGCTGGGGCGACGATTTATTATCAGCGAACATCCACGACTCGAAGCCATCGCCCGTGCCGGTGATATTGTGCGTTTCCCCGCCGACAGTGAACTGCCCGATCCCTACGACGGCCTTATCCCTCATCAAGGTGATAACTTAGTGGTACACGCTTGTATTGGATTACCGCTGCTGGCAAATGGCGACTTAATTGGCGCGGTCACCATCGATGGTTTTGACCCTAAACAATTTAACGCTTTCAGTGACAATGAACTACGCACCCTCAGCGCGATTGCGGCCGCTTCACTAAGCAATGCATTAATGATCGATAAACTCGAGAAGCAAGCGCTGCAATCACAGGAAATCACCACCGTCAGCCGCATAGATCCAGACTCCCGCGTGGAGATGATAGGCCACTCAATGGCGATAAACTCCCTTAAAAATGAGCTTAACGTGGTGGCAAATACCGATTTGAACGTGCTTATTTTAGGGGAGACTGGCACAGGTAAAGAGTTGGTAGCAAAATCTGTGCATCAACAGTCCAATCGTGCCAAGCAGCCACTAGTCTATTTAAACTGCGCTGCGCTACCGGAATCAGTCGCGGAGAGCGAGCTATTTGGCCATGTAAAAGGCGCGTTTACCGGCGCAATAAGTCATCGTAGTGGTAAATTTGAAAAAGCCGACAACGGCACACTTTTTCTAGATGAAATAGGCGAACTACCCTTAAGTTTACAAGCCAAGTTATTAAGAGTGCTGCAATACGGTGACCTGCAAAAAGTCGGTTCAGATAAAAGTTTAAAAGTTGATGTTCGTATCATCGCTGCCACCAATAAAGACCTAAAACAGGAGGTACTCGCTGGGCGCTTTAGGGCCGACCTTTATCATCGCCTCAGCGTATTCCCCATTGTGGTTCCGCCCTTAAGCGAGCGTGATGGTGATGTCACTCTATTAAGCGGTTTCTTTGTCGAACGCTGCCGACAAAAACTAGGCCTTAAGAGCCTTAGGCTAGACGCAAGCAGCCTTGCTCTTCTCAATGACTATGATTGGCCCGGTAATATCCGCGAGTTGGAACATGTACTACACCGTGCATCAGTGCTATCTCGCGCGCAATCGTCATCGGACAGTTGTCTTATCACGCCGCAATATTTTGACTTTCATGTGCAGCCACAAACTGCCGCAGTAAAACCTAAAGCGAAAGCGAGCCACGCCACATTGCCCAGTAACCGAACGTTAAAGCAGGCAACCGCAGCTTTTCAGTCGCAATATATTCAGCAAGTATTAACCGACAATGAAGGTAACTGGGCGGCAACTGCTAGAGCACTTGCACTCGATTCAGGCAACCTGCACCGACTGGCTAAACGGATCGGAATAAAGTAGTCAGCGACAGCTAAATAAATGCTCATAGGGATTAAGGGCAATAGCTGTTATAAATGAGTCCGACTTGAACTCGCTCTGATACGTTGCAAAAGGATGATGCACATTGATGACATCGGCAAATAAACACTTTTTCATTAGCCTACTTTTTGCCCTAGGTTTTATCTCAAATGGAGCAATTGCTACAGAGCAACAGCCTCTATCGGCAGTTGAATATCGTTGCGATCTCAGTGCACAAGCCGCACCACTGTATCAAACAGAACAACGCATTCAATATCGTCGACTAAGCAATGGTTTGCAGGTGAGAACACTAGCCATTGCTGACTCGTCATCTATCTCAATCGCCAGTCAGTTTGCTGTCGGCTCTCGCAATGAAATTGCAGGTCAAACAGGTTATGCCCATCTATTTGAACATATGCTCTTTAAGGGCAGTGAGCATACTCCCGGTGATAGTTATACTCAAACCATGAGCGAGCTAAGCGGCCAGTTTAATGCCAGCACCTTTTTTGACTTCACCAATTATTACTTAACCATTCCTACCCAAGCTTTAGAGTTAAGTTTGTGGCTGGAAGCGGATCGCTTTAGGTATCCAGCATTAACCCCAGCGACAGTCGCCAATCAGCAAGCTGCTGTGTATGAGGAGATGGCCACCAGCATTGATAACCAGCCTTATGTGCGTAAAGCGATGGAGTTTCTGCTTGCACAAGTCCAAGGCACACCCTATGGCCATGCGGTTATTGGTAGCATTGCCGATGTTAAAGCTGCCACGCCAGCATCACTGAACCAATTTCATCAAAATTATTATCGACCCGACGCCATGCAATTAACCTTGGTGGGTAATATCCCTGCACAAACCAACAACTGGATAGATAACAGTTTTGCCAGCTGGCAAAAACCAGCAACCGCTAAAGCGACCATGCCTGATCTGCACATTGATGCCAAAGCCGTTCACGCTGAGATAATCGATGAGAGAGGCCCTTGGCCTGCGGTATTACTCGCTTGGCATACCGCCGGCACAAATTCAGCCGATGCGCCAGCATTGGCGCTACTGGAAGCGTATCTCTTTCAAAACAAGAGTAGCCTGATTGAGCGTACTAGCCTTCAAGATCCCGACCAGCTGCTTAGCTATTCTATTCCATTAAAAATGCAGCACCATGGTGTGACTAATCTGGTGTTAGTTCCCCGAGCACGAACGTCACTTGATACCTTAACCAGCAACGTGGACAAACTGATTGAGTCAGTCACCATTGAGCCTATCCCCGCCGAGGAGCTTTGCCAGCTTAAGCAGATCTGGCTAGATAAAAAACTGTCAATATTAGATAGTCCATCGGCACTGTCTCGACATCTTTCTGCGACCATAGAAAAAGATACCCAAGCGCCATTAACGGCGCAGTGGCAACGGATCAATGCCGTCAGCGCGGCGGATCTACAGCGAGTCAGCGAGCGCTATTTTAAGCACAAACGCGTCAGACTCGACCTACTCCCTCCCTGGCACATACGCGCCGCCAAGACGGTTTTGGAGTGGTTGCCTAAAGGTGCGGCAGACAGTCTTGAAGAGAGTGTAATGTAATGGGTTATCGGATAAGAACTATCGCCATAATAATCAGCTCTGTAAGAATCAGCTCCATAAAAATCAGTGCCATAAAGGCGACCACTATCAGCTTAGTCGCCTATCTAGGCTTAACGTTACTAGGCTGCCAACAGACACAAATCGATTTTACCGATACAAGCGCCGCCAGTTTGCCCCAGTTTACCCCGATTAAAGGCGCACCTGCGGTTGAACCAATGCGCTTTGAACAAACCCACACAGCTCAACAACAAGCACTGCCAAACGGTAGCAAGTTGTTTATGCTTAACGACCAAAAATCTGGCTTAGATCATCTTACTCTCGTTGCCTATAGCCCTAAGCAGCCTTTTACAAATGTAGACGTGTTGATCAGAGCATTCGAAGAGAAACGCCGTTGGCTTGTGGCTAATACAGCACTGAGTTGTGCCCAAAGCCTCACTTTCAGACCCTCTTTACACAGTATCGCCATTGGTATTAGTTGCCATCAACTTCCCACTGAAGCCAGCGAACTCTTAATCAGTTTCTGGCAAGCTAACAGCTTTGACAACATCGATATTGCCAATGTTAGACGGCAGTTAAAGCTCGCTAAACACATTAACGCGTTTAGTGGCGCAGAGATCAATACCGTCTGGGCTAAAACCATTCTCGGTGAACAGCACATCTATAACCAAGCGCTTAACGACAGCTCACTTGCGGATAGCTTAACGCTTGAAAGCCTTAATCAGATCAGAGAACAGATCCAATCTCAAGCGGACTGGGCGGTATTAACAAACCCAAAATTACTGCAAGATAACCGCGAGCAACCACAAACATTGCTGGCAGCGGCCTTGGAGTTGAATAACACCACCGGAATAATCAAAGATGACAATCAACACATAGAGGCACAACCCCTGTCTGTTGTGCCTTTAGGCAATAGCAGTAAAACGCTATACATTATTGATGCCCCCGGTAGCGTGCAAACCCAGGTAAGGATCGGCTACCCACTAACGCGAGACTTAAAAGAGACACAAGTAAATCAGCCATTATTACCAAGCCAAGCTAGCACTGGCGCCCAAGATTGCCAAATACTGGCAAGCTGGCTGGGGCGCAGTTTTTCCGGTCGATTATATTACGATCTGCGTGAAGTTCGTGGGCTAACTTACGGCATATACGGCCGCTGTTATGACAATCCTCTATCGCGTACCATCAAATTCTACGGCAGCACGAAACTGCAACATACTGGCGCTTTTATCGATGGTGTCCTTAAGCATTTAGCACTAGCAGCAGAAAGCCCTGCCAGTCAGGCTGAGTTAACCGCAGTTAAAACTTACAACACCAGCAAATTGCTGCTACGCCAAGATAACCCCATGGCGCTAGAGGTCGATACCATTAGACAACTCACCTCCGGCTATTCACCGCTATATCCACAAGAGTTTGCAGCCAACATCGATGCGCTCACCGCTGAGCGATTACAGACGATTGCCGCCAAGGTGTTTAGTCGCTCGCCCTACATTGTGATCCGCGGCGATGCAGACAAAATTAGTGCCGATCTACAGCAGAAGCTCCCTGACTGGCAGTTAATTGAAGTGTCCGCAAATTAGTCGTTATAATACGCGCCATTCGGAATTGGATACGACGACCTAGATGACATTTTCAAGCGCGCTAGCACAAGAAAAAAATGCAGGGCAGGAACAAGCATCAATGGGCCCGCTTGCACGTTACCAGCAACAACTCGCGCAAGCTGAATTTGTTGACGATGTAAGTCAGTATCAAGCAATCCAAGCCTTAGAAACATTGTATCGCTCGCTCACATCCTCAAAGCCAAAATCTACAGCTAAGCTCAAATCTACAGCTAAGACAACAGTAACAGGGCTGTACCTATGGGGCGATGTTGGCCGCGGGAAAACATTCCTGATGGACCTTTTTTACGACAGTGTAGAGAGCACGCCTAAATTACGGCTGCACTTTCATCGTTTTATGGCTCGAATTCATAAAGAGATGATCGCGGAATCGGGTAACAGAGAGCCCCTAGCCCGGATTGCCAAGCGTATCGCCAGTGAGTGCAACATACTGTGCTTTGATGAGTTTTTCGTCTCCGATATCGGTGATGCGATGATCCTAGGCAAACTTTTCGAAGCGCTATTTAGTGAGGGGGTGACCTTAGTCGCCACCTCAAACATTCCCATCAATGAGCTATACCGTAACGGCTTACAACGGCAACGGTTCTTGGCCACTATCGATTTATTAAATGAGTTTACCCTTGAGATCCATCTTAATGGCAAAACTGACCATCGACTGCATCACGGCGTTATTCAACAGCGCTACTTTATTAATGACACGGGAACTAGTCGTGACACGGACACAGCGCAAAGCCAGCATAACGCTTTTGCAGAGCGCTTTAACGCAATGTCTGCAGCAACAGAGGCCAGCTCTACAGCAGCCAACTCTGCAAAGCTGGTAGTGCATGGCAGAGTGATTGAAACCATCAAGTACGATGACCATATCGCTTGGTTTCGCTTTGATGCGCTGTGCGATGGCCCGCGATCGCAGCTAGATTACATCGACATCGCCACTCGCTTTAAAGTCGTCATGTTATCTGAAGTGCCAATATTAGGCGGTGAACCCAGAGGTTGGATCCGTGCTCGAGGTACAGAAGATGGGGTTATCGCCATCGAAACAGGCGAACGACAGTTGTCTTATGCGGTGAACGATGATCCTGCGAGGCGATTTATCAGCTTGGTCGATGAGCTTTATGATCAAGGCGTTGAGCTGTACATTCAAGCAGATGTGGCAATGGAAGATCTCTACAGCGGCGGAGCGTTAAGTTTTGAATTCAGGCGCACCTTAAGCCGACTAACCCAGATGCAGTCGTTAACTTATTCGAATGATTAAGCTAATGGTGACTGATTTGATAATGCCTTTCGACATTCACCGTCACTTCGCCCCACTTTGAATTGGCGACTCGAGATTGATGCGCTTTAAATGAGGTGTCATCAATAAACTCCTCATAAACATTAAAACGATGGCTATGGTCACTGTCTTGTGAAACTTCAAACACGATACAACCAGGCTCGTTTTTTGTGAGCTCAATGTGTGTCAACAGTGCGTCTTTTATTATTGTTAACTCAGACTCCTCAACCAGGATATAGCCCGATAAAATGACCTTACTCAAAGCATGTTCCCTGCAGCAAATAGCAACTCCCTAGCACTATACATTAGAGCTAGCTGTTGATGGCATAATCAAAATTATAATGGTGTACTCCGGCCGCTATTTTTATCGTCATAACACCGGAGATCCCGCTTAACTTCTCAGTGCCAGAATCTGGTACCACTAGCACAGACAAGGTATCGGCGCCTCGGTTCATCACCCCCGTATGATGCAGTGAAACTTCTCCACTGAGGCCATCGATAACGCCAGTGAAGGACTCAATAGCCACATAAGCTGCAGAGTTAGCTATAGCGGTGCGCTTACTCAACATTTGACCTTGACTAGTGCCACTTATATCACCGCTAAATGTTTTGCTAAACGACATGCGTCCTGCATCAATGGGATCATCGGTTGCTGGGGTAAAATCAATTGAAAACTGCCCTTTCGCTATCATATATCTCTCCGACGGTTAGATTAGTCGATGGGTTTAACCATTGTTGGCCGACCCATCGTATTGACACTTTGCACTTTTACACTATTACACTATTCACACAATATAAAAAAATTGACACGCTGGCGTAATCGCTACTCGTGATATTTGCGAATAACAGCCACTTTCTCGTCTTCTATCTCTAGCACTTCCATCATGATAGAAGTGTATGAGTTCTCTTGCTTAGTCTGTGGGTGGATCCCTTTCGCGCTATGGCGATAGCGGATCGCTATTGCGGAGTCGTTAAAGGTAAATAGGTTTAGCAGTTCCGCTTTATATTCAGTATGTGCACCAAGATAGAACGTCATCCCTTTACGCATACTTTGCTTGCCATCAGCCGCGCGAGAGTCGTCTGTTTGATAAGGAAGGTGTTGATGACCAACGTCATCCGTCAACAACGCTAAGTAATTCTCTAGCTCTTTATCTGTAGCATTTGGTGCTTGAGATGCAACCATGGCCTCAAAATAGTGTTGAGCAATTTGTTCCATCTCGCTTTGGCTACTCTGTGCCTGTGCTGAATTTATCGCTAATAAACTAAATACCGCAATCATCAAACGCTTCAAAATTAACTCCCTTTACTTGCTCATTTTAGCAGCCGAAGCCGCTACATTGAGGGAGTACCATAACATCTTTAAGGATGGTCTCCCGAAACAGCAGTTGTGAATGTAACCTTGCCTGCCTCGTCATACTGTTCAACACGTTTTTGCATAATGTAATGAGTCCCACAGAGTGTTATCCAGTAACTAAAAAGTGCATAAGGTTATTATCGTTTAAGCTAGGGACTCCTATGTAATAACGAACGAAGACTAGAAACTTTAACAAAGATTGTGGCTAGAATAGCGCGATTAAACAGCTTAAACGCCCCAGTGGTCAGATCAGTTAATAACTAAAAACAACTATCTTATAGATGTAAACCTTCCTAACTTCTATGTTCTTTGCTTTATGACTCCCGAAAATCATTAAGAGATAAAAACCGATTCATTGCTATAAGGAATATTTCCCATTTACAGAATTAATTATTAAGCGAACGTCCGTACCACTTTAGTCAATAATTTATCTATTGATTGTTATTTGACACTTGTGGAGTGAACCGCTAAATACGTACATATAAACATGTATAAAACCACGAAAAGAACAACGATACCATAATGCTAAAGAATAAAACCCCAACAAGTAAAAGTGTATAAAAAATAAATTACTCCCTACAATCTCATAACCACTAATAATAAACACACACGCTAATCAAAGGTGGGTAAAATACAAACAAATAATACTAATCAATATGTAGACCGTGCATAAATACATATTTACTCAAACATGATCCACATCAAAAACATTAACAATACAGCTGTAACAGCAACAAACAATAGGCCATCATATATAACCAACCAAAATGTAAAACACCAATAAGAAATACAACTCATGCTATCAATATCAATTAAGACCAAAATATCAATTATTGCCTTAATAGCATTCATTGCTCTTTCAGTTGTGGCATTAATGATATCAAGCACTCTTAAATACAATACTACCACCGTGAGTAATATAAAAAATGTCGACTACCCAATATTAAGTATATCTTCATTAAACAAAGTATTAATGGTTCAAGCCTCAGAGCGTTTCAACATAGCGGTAACATTGGGAGATATGGAGTATTTAGAAGCGAGTTATCAACTTGAAAATCAGATACATGAAGGGCTTTCAAGACTAAAGTTACTCCAAGGAAGCGACAGTAGTGTTGATATTGAGGTTTTAGACAGGAATGTAAAAAACTACTTCTCAAAAGCAAAGTTAATAGCAACAGGAATTATTGACGGCTCAATGCCTTTATCAGAAGCCGCTGGTATGGCGAAAAATAATAGCATTCTACTGGGATCTATTAACAATTCATTAAAGCTGCAATACAAAACACAGCAATCACAATTCGATGAATTAGTTAACAACTTAGCGTTCGAGAATGATTATGTCGCAAAAAAAATACAAATAACGACTGCCCTATGCCTCATTATCATCGTTATTCTTGCAGGGGTTATTATTACCGGAATAAAAAATGATTTAGAAAAAATAATAAACAAGATGAAGGATATTTCTTCAGGCCAAGGGGATTTAACCGCCAGATTAGAACATAACAAAAATGATGAATTAAAAGACCTCGTAGACCACTTTAATTTGTTCGTTGAAAAGCTCCACCAGAATATCAGTAGCGTAATGAGCAATATCGTCTCCTTAAAGGATATTTCTCAGAAACTTACTCAAACAAATACCATGACTCAATCATTGTCGAGAGAACAACTCAGATCTATCGAGGAGGTTGCTTCAGCGGTGAGTCAAATGTCGGAAGTCGCTCAAGATATTGCAGGAAATGCCACCAATACAGCAGGAGCGGTCAGCAATGCTCTTACTTTATCTAGACAGGGAAGTGATTTTGTTCAAGAAACAATAGGTGCCATCAATTATTTAGTCACTGATGTGAAAGATGTGGTGGATGTCGTTTCAGAATTGAGTAGTAGTACAAAAAGTGCAGAGTCGATTTTATATTCTATTAATTCAATTGCTGAGCAAACTAATCTACTGGCGCTAAATGCTGCCATTGAAGCGGCCCGAGCTGGTGAGCAAGGCAGAGGGTTTGCAGTCGTCGCTGACGAAGTACGTACATTGGCCTCGCGTACTCAAATTTCAACCAAAGAGATCCAACAAGTTCTCGAACAACTGCAATCACAAACCAGTGTGGCAATGAAGCTTATCTCAGGCAGTGTGGTAAATGCGGAGCAGTGCACCAATAGAAGCAACGAAGCTGAGTCTGCTCTTCTGAAAATAATGGATAACGTGTCAGATGTTGAGCTGCGCAACGAATTAGTTGCGGCAGCGACCGAAGAGCAAGGACAAACAACACTGCAAATTGAAAGGCACCTGCTATCGATTAGAGATCTGTCCCATAAAACAGCTGAGAGCGTAGATCTTGCCAACAAGGTAGCCATTGATATTCAAAAAATTGAGGAAAACTTAGCCTCAGTTACCGCGCAATTTAAAGTTAACAGCTAGCCCTGAACACTATCAGGAAATCAATAAACAAGAATATTCAACTAACCAGAAGAGAACAAAAAGGCTATGAAAAAAAGTATTACAGCCATTTTAATTGCTGCGGCAATGATGCCGAACTGCGCCAGCGCAGCAAGTATGGATGACCTACGGATCAGCGGCTTTGGCAGCATTGGTGTGGGTACCGCAAGTAACAATGTCGGCTACGCTGGATATGATGAAGAAGTCGACTTCAAACAAGACACCCTTGTTGGATTGCAATTCGACTTTAACATAAATGACAAGGCCAAAGTGACCACTCAATTAGTCGCTAATGGCCGCTATGATTTCGAGCCAGCGATAGAAGTTGCCTATTTAAGTTATGATTTCGACCGATTTACTGTACGTGGGGGCAAGATGCGTACCCCCTTCTACATGTACTCAGACTATCTCGATGTCGGCTATGCCTATCCAATGCTACGCCCATCTCAAGAGATTTATGAGAACTTAATCATCAGTAACTATACCGGTGTTGATCTCCTTATTCCGATCACTATTGGCGATACCACCTTACAACTGCAGGCATTTACAGGTGTTTCCCAAGTTGAAGAACGAGATTCGACCATGGGTGAGAAAGGGGACCCAACCTTTGGTTTACAGATTGATATTAACAAGGTGGTCGGTGCCACAGTGCATTGGTATATCGATGATTGGACGCTTCGCTACGCATATGCGCAAGGTGAAACAGGTGAAACCGGCGTTATAGAAATGGACTCCATGGTTGCCAATAAAGATGCTACTTTCTCATCTGTTGGTCTGCAATACAATGACGGTAGCCTTCTCGTAAACCTAGAAGCCATGAGTATGAAATTAGACGGTGTATTTCATGACAATGAAGGCGTATCAGGTTTACTCGGCTATCAGATTGGCAATTTTATGCCCTATATCTCTGCCAGCTGGATTAATACCACTGATGATGAAGAGCGAGAAAATACCGGAGCCCTACAACGTTATGAGCGCCTCTCTTATTCCGTAGGAAACCGCTGGGATTTCGCGCAAAACATGGCACTAAAAATTGATGTTACTTACGTTGACTACCGAGATACATACGGTGGTTATGGTGCCAATATAGAGTACCAAAACATCGGCGGTAACATAGTGCCGGTCGGTGCTCGTTATGATGATACCTTCGTGTATTCAATGTCCGTTGATTTTGTTTTTTAAGGTACCAAAATGAAAAAAATTCTATTAGTTGGCTTAGCCGTTATCTCTTTTAATTCAGCAGCGGGTGTTGTCGTTATCGGTAATACTCAAGGTGCGGACTCTATCAGTTTAAACGCCGTTAAAAACCTATATTTAGGCAAGTCTACACAAATTGATGGCTCTAAAGTGTCCCTATTTGAATTACCGGAAGGGGCTGCTGAACGTATTGCGTTTCACAGCAAAACAACCGGTCGAAATGATGCTCAGTTGCAATCGAATTGGTCTCGTTTAGTCTTTACAGGTAAAGCGGTAGCACCAGAAATTGTTGTAGATTCGACAGCTATTATCAACAGCGTTAAATCAACAAATAATGCGATAGCTTATATTGATGAAGCGGATGTCACTACTGATGTAAAAGTACTACTAAAGCTGTAGTGAGTTGACGAGGCAGGTTTGGAATCTCACCCGACAATAAATTAGCGATTCTTATTAAGTCAGTTGTTATCCCAACTGGCTTTCTTCATAAGAGAAACAGCCTTCACTATTGTCACAAATTTAAACCAATCTGAAACGAGGCCTTTCGCTATGAATAGTTGTTCAAGCTTCAGCAAAGGTGAGCTTAAATAAACATGGCAATCATGCCGCCTATCGTCGCAACCGCTTTTACATATTGACCAGCTGTGTATGAAGAGTCTTCTTTTTCTTCTACTTGCCCAGGATGATCTAAACCTAGTGCCCCAAAAGCAAACGACTTCAAATCGGTTTCATCATCAGTATCCATTGTGGCTGCCGCTGGCTGTTGCTCTAGTGCGAGCTTGTCTTTAGCCGCATCAGAAAGCGTCACGGATGTATCTGCTGCATTTAGTTTAGCTGTCGGCTCTGCTCGTGGCGGCTTGCTAGTGTCAACCACATCATCCGTATTAACGTTTGCAGCCGCCAATCCACTTTTAACACTTGCTAAGGCGTCCAAGTTCTTGGCCAAATTACTGCTTACACCGTTAACGTATGTCATCAAATAATCCTTTACACAACTGCAAGTTATATTGATGTGCATAGTAGCAGTAAATCCATCAAATTCTAGTTAATAAGAGGTAAAACCTGATACAAAACGTATCCTTATTAAAAGCGAGTTCACTAAAGAAATTGAACGCTATTATTTGAGGGCAAATAGTGGTGTGCAGCATCACCATAGACAGTAATATTTAACTGAGTAAGCCCTTTAATCAACTGTAATAGTTGTTTGCCTTTCGGGTTGGCGATACTGTCGTTGCTCAGAAGCATAAAATGACTATTTTCGCCAAAGTGAGCCCCAAACAAGCTAACGCTTTTGCGATGATTAACAAGATACTGCTTATCAATCCAGCGCCCTGCTAAATAAATAGCATCACTTGCCGCAGAAGCGACCATAATGATGCCGATGTAACTTGGCTCGTTGGCGATAGCTTGATTGATTTGCGTAAATGGCTCTTGGTTAGCATCTAGCATTAACAGGTGCACCTCCCCGCTAACGCTTTGCAACAGCCCTTGTAGATCTTGCACCCGATTATCAACGACGACCAAAACGGCTGAGCTATCGATGTTGAGCAATGATGCTGTGGCCGGTAACTCACTCGCTATGGCTTCATTTATAAATAGCAGACAACACAACAAAAGTAGCCAGGTTAACGGAAACTGTCTGGGGAACTTAATATCTTTAGAGCTGAATTTAGTATCAACAACAGTAGCCGGCTCCGGCTCTTCATTAGTCTCTAAATTAGCGTCATCAAATAAACTGAGATGGGTCAGGCTGTCATTAAATGTTGAATATGTTGAAATGTACTTTTGGCTTTCCATGTCTGGCCTCCTACATAGGCTTTAATTTCCTCTGTTTATGTAGGTAATGCATAGAACAAACCAGTTATATTACTGGTTTGATTTCAGACAGATAACTTACGACCCCCAACCTTTAGAAAAGCAAGCTGCGGCTATTACTATTTTGCTGCGCAATCTGCAACGAAAAAAGCGACCAGACTAGGCCTGGTCGCTTTTTTATTAAATGAATTGTTTTACTCTAATAACGTGACGCTGTTAATTAAGGACTTGCTGATAAATCTCCACCACTTTTTCAGCATAATGCTTCACGTCGCTATAGGGTAAGACAGTGTTAACCTGTTGCAAAGTTAATCTATGATTCTCATCGCGAAGATGACAATAAGCATGAGTTAATGACTGAGCACTCGCGATAGGAATAAGCTCCAGCTCTGCAAGCAGCTCAAAAATACGGACATTATCGGACCAAAAAGAGAGCGATGGATACTCACTGGCATGAGCCAGTACCAGATACTGCGCGATAAACTCAATATCGGCGATGCCACCAGGGCTCTGTTTAAGATCAAACACCCCCTCCCGCACCTTGAGCAAGTGGTCACGCATTTTAACTCGCATATCGCGCACATTTTTTGCCAGCACTGCATTATCACGGCTCGTCTCTAAAACTTCCGCCCTTAACTCATTAAAACGGATGGATAGTGTATTGTCACCAAACATAAAGCGAGCTCTCACCAATGCTTGATGCTCCCAGGTCCACGCCTCTTTACGCTGATAATCACCAAAGTGTTCTATCTCACTCACTAATAGACCCGAAGCACCTGAAGGCCGCAGGCGCATATCGACTTCGTACAATTCACCCGATGTCGTGCGCGTGGAAAACAGGTGCAATATCCGTTGTGCCAGTTTTAAATAGAAGTGACCAACATCAATCGCTCTACCACCGTTAGTTTGCCCGCCCTGTGCAGCATTGTGCAAGAAGACCAAGTCAAGATCCGAACCATAGCCCAGCTCTAGGCCACCCGCCTTGCCGTAGCCTATAACGGCAAAACCCATGTCATTTCCTTTGAGCCGTTCAGGCACACCATGACGAGTGCTTACCTGCATCCAAGCTTGTTGCACGACTTGTTCAATGATCGCTTCTGCTAAAAAGGTCAGATGATCGCTTACTTGCATCACAGGTAACACGCCCGTGACATCAGCGGCGGCTATCTTAAGCTGTTGCGATAACTTAAATTGCCGCAACGCCTCCATCTGTTGCTCCATATCATCTTCAGGAATACGCAGCAGGTACTGCCTAAGCTCACTGGCATAATCATCAAGTGAAGTGGTGTCATAGAGCTGGGAAGGATCAATAAGCTCATCAAGCAGCATTGGGAATTTTGCCAACTGCTCCGCGATCCATGGACTGGCGCAGCAAAGACTGACGAGTTGTTGCCGTGCACCTGGATTTTCATAAAGCAGTTCGAGGTAGGTCGTGCGGGTTAAAATTTGATCCAACACCTTAGATACTGGCTCAAATGCTCTAGTCGGCTGCGAGTGGGCTGACAAATCACATAATAACCTTGGCATCAGCTTGTCCAGCGTTTCTCTGCCCCGTGGACCGATAGTTCTGCGTACGACCGTGTCGTACCAACGCTTTAGCATTGGCCATAATTGCAAATCAACCTCTTGCTCATCCAAAATGGCGAATGCGGTCTCCTCATCCTGGGAATTCCATAACTGCTGCGACCAGGTTTCATTGTTATCGTCTTGATTATTACCACCAACAGTCTCTTTAAAATGGCGATGAATGCAGGCCATTGCGCCTTCAATTTGTTGCCTAAGATCAACCTCATTATCAGCATTTAACGCCCAACATAGACGCTGCCAATCGAGGTCGTTTGCTGGCAGAGTTTGCGTTTGCTCGTCGTTAATGGCTTGCAGTAGGTTTTCAACACGGCGCAACAGCAGATAGCTCTGCTTCAACTCATCAAGCGCCAGATATTCAATTTGCCCTAGCTGATACAGGGTTTCAATGGCAGCGAATAAACTTTGCTGCCTTAATGAAGGCTCTCGCCCGCCACGGATCAGCTGAAAGCTTTGCACCACAAACTCCACTTCGCGAATACCACCTGCACCGAGCTTGATGTTGTCGGTGAGTTTTCTACGGCGCACCTCCTGAGTGATAAGGCCTTTCATCTTTCGCAATGATTCAATGGCAGAAAAGTCAAGGTAACGGCGATAGACAAACGGTCTTAGCAAGTCGTGTAGTTCATCGGAATCTGCCGTCCAAGGGCCTAACGCGCGCGCTTTCACCATCGCGTAGCGTTCCCAATCTCGACCTTGCTCTTGGTAATAGTCTTCAAGGCCACTAAAACTGACAACTAACGGACCGCTTTCACCGTAAGGGCGCAAACGCATATCGACACGATAAACAAAGCCATCAACTGTCATTTGATGTAATAGGTTAACCAAACGCTGTCCCATACGGATAAAAAACTGTTGGTTATCGATTGAGCGTCGTCCGCCGAGGGTTTCACCGTGTTCAGGAAAGGTAAATACCAGGTCAATATCAGATGAAAAATTCAGCTCGCGGCCACCCAGTTTTCCCATTCCAAGGATCAATAGTTTTTGTGCGACTCCCTCAGGGCTTGTGGGTGTACCGAGCATGGTGCACATATCGCGGTATAGCCAATCACGACCGGCGATAACCAATGCCTCGGCCAATGCAGATAGGTCTAACAATGACTCTTCAAGCGGGGTGTAGCCCATAAAGTCTCGCCAAGCGATACATACCATTTGGCGGTTACGATATTGACGCAGGATTTTCTTGACCTGCTCTTCATCACTCACCACATCTAACAACTTATGTAGATCGCTGTCGAATGACTTTCGTTCAATACCATTAAGCTGAGATTCAAATAGCGTGGCTATCCATTGTGGGTATCGACATAGCTGCGTCGCAACAAAATCACTGAGCGCCATAATGGTTTTAAGCTCTTGTTGCTGCTCATTCGACAAAGAGGCGAGTGCCTCGGCAGCGCTGTCGACTAACCTTTGCCAGTCGTTTTCAACGTTGGCAGCCATTTGAGTGGAAACGTCTTTTTTACCCAGTAGAGCCGCGCGCATAATAATCCCTAACAATTTCCATCATCGACATATTATGTCGAAGGTGCTATAAAAATGTAATTGAGTTTTTTATTTGATGTTGGCTACATGAGCAATTTAGTGCTTATAGGCCTTTGAAACATCAATCATTGTATTTTTGTGCTCTAATACAGAATACTATACCCAAAGCAGTAGCAATTGCAGTACAGCAAGACTGTTTCTCTCACGAATTCAATATTTCAGCAGATGACAGATTCATCTTATGTACTAAAATATCATCTTGAAAAGAGAATATAGCCCGAGTCGCTGCTATTCACTAGCGCACACCTTAACTGAATTTTGGAGAAAGCATGGCAGGAATGCTAATTCGTGTTCTCACCGTTATCATGGCGTTATCACTTGCTGGATGCGGTGATGATAGACCAGAGCAAATAGCGAAGTACCAACAGCTCACCCAGCAGCGTTTGGAAACTTTAAGCACCATGCTCAATGACGGCCAACTGCGTAATGCAAACTTATTGCAGCAATATACGCGTGTCTTATCTCAACAGAAACCTGATTTAGCGCCGCTGCTAAACGAGCTTGCAACCGATGCCACCAATCGAGGCCCGATGTTTACCTCGCTAACGCGCAGGTCAACTGAAGCTCAAAACGCGGCAAATTTTGTCGATATCGATCAGCAACTCGCCGAAGTTGAGAACCTATATCAAGCGGCGGATCCCAGTCTTTATAACGACATGCTGTCGGATCCACTCAACGTGGTAGCCGACATGTCTGATGGCGCGCTTGCTCGAGTCAACTCCATCAGTCGTGAAGCGGCGGCATTGGCTAATGGTTCGGAAGACTTCGGTGCAGGCAGCCAATTAGTCGGTAATCCGTCCTACGGCGGCTGGCAAACGGGCTCTAATGGCATGTCTATTTGGGCTTGGTACGGCATGTACTCCATGTTCTCCAATTTGACGAGAGGCCCTATCGGCTACGATCGTTGGTCAAGCCGTCGTAACTATAGCTATTACAATGATGTTGGCCGCTATCGCTATACCTCGCCTAAACAAGCCAGAGCCCAAACGCAAACCTATGAGCGCACCAAAAAGCAGTACAGCTCTCAAGGTAAGAGGTTTGACAGTCCGTACGCCAAATCGCGTACCGGCTCGACCAGCTTGTCTAGACAAAGTACCAGCACACCCAAAGCTAGTTCAACAGGACGCACTGCGAGTAAGAGCAAGTTCCGCTCAAATTACTCTAAAGACAGTAGCTTTCGTAATTCCAGCAGTCGTACTACTCGCGGTGTTCGCCGAGGCAAATAATTAAGGGACTCTTATGACATTTTTTCAAAACAACGGCATCACGCCAGATCTACTTATTATTTTGGCGATTGATCTCACCATTGCGGTGTTGCTGCTGACATTTATGCGTTACCTGCAAGGCTGGACGGTAAAAGTAAATAGCCGCAAAGAGCTAGCTGAAAATGACAATTTTGCCTTTGGCATTAGCACTGCTGGCGCAGTAGCGGCATTAGGTATTGTGCTTACAGGTGCAATCACTGGCGAAGCTGCCGAATCTTACCTAATCGAAGCCATTGGTATGACCGCTTACGGTCTATTTGGTCTTTTCTTGATTAAACTTGGTCGATTTTTACATGACAAAGTGGCACTAAATGAGATAGATAAGAACGCCCTTATCATTAAAGGCAATGTCTCCGTCGCCATTGTCGATGCCACCGCAGCAATTGCGACTGCCATTATCATTCGCTCAGTGCTGTTGTGGGCAGAAGATCTTACTGTTTATACCTTTATTGCCATCTTTAGTGCGTTTGCTATCTCGCAGCTAATGCTAGTGCTACTGACTCGCGTGCGCGCTAAGCGCTATGCTGCCCGTAATCAAAATGCGTCCATGCAGGCGGCGCTTGCCCAAGGCCAG
Source organism: Shewanella abyssi (assembly GCF_023284025.1). Classification (GTDB taxonomy): domain Bacteria; phylum Pseudomonadota; class Gammaproteobacteria; order Enterobacterales; family Shewanellaceae; genus Shewanella; species Shewanella abyssi. Next base: position 21,646 of record NZ_JAKIKR010000063.1, read on the forward strand.
GTCGCTTTGGCGATTAGACACAGTGGTTACATGCTCGCAATGGCATTTAGTTTCAATGCGGCAAGTCACTTTATCATCTTTAACCCAGAAGCTTATGTCGCCAACCTCATCGGTTGGTTGATGTTCTCCGTCATTATGCTGTTGTCATTATCTATTTTGATAAAGATTGTCAAAAAGTTAGTGCTCGCTAACATCGATCTTTTTGATGAAGTAGAGAAGCAACACAACATTGGTGTCGCCGCGGTTGAAATGGCGATCAGTGTTTCAATCGCGCTTATTCTCACCGCGTTAATGGCCTAAATTAAGCCTAAAGATGGGAGCGGATGACAGCGCTCCCTTTTTCATACCGTAGCAAACCAATAGACTCATCATGCAAAACACCTCTCAAAGCGACACCTTGGCTCCGAATACAACAAAACCCGTCAAACTAGGCTGGTTTGATGATGTATTACTACTCGGCATTATGGCGGTACTTGCAGGCTGCGGCTTGATCTATGAGTATCTGCTCTCCCACTATGCTGGCCGTATACTTGGCGCACTTGAAGCGGCTATTTACACCATGATAGGTCTGATGATCGTATCAATGGGTATTGGTGCCTTCGCTGCCCGTAAAATTCGCTGTGCCTTTACCGGTTTTGCCGTACTTGAGCTAACCGTTGCCCTGTGTGGCTCATTAGCCATTTTGATCACCGCTGCGGTTATTGGTTTTGGACAACAGTTACCGTTAATCGTTGCTCAAACACTGGGCCTGCCAAGCGATCAACTGCCCCATGGCGGCTTTATTGGCACCCTGCAGAAACTCAGCGAGTACTTACCTTATGTTTGGGGCGTCATTCTTGGCTTAATGATTGGTATGGAGATCCCACTCATTGCGAGGGTGCGCCAGGCACTCTCTGACGCACATTTGACCCATAATGCGGGCACTATCTATGGTGCGGATTATATTGGCGCAGGTATAGGTGCAGCCATCTGGGTTGGCTTTATGCTGGCCATTGATATCCAGTTAGCCGCGGCGTTAACGGCCAGCTTTAATCTGCTGGCAGGCTTTCTGTTTATTTGGCGCTTTTGGGCACGAATTCGTCATGTAAAGCTGCTGCTCGCTGGCCATATTGCTGCAACCGGAGTGCTGCTATTATTAGCCCTGCATGGCCCCTCTTGGGAGCAAAGTTTTAATAACTTACTCTACAAAGATAATGTGGTTTACGCTAAAGCGACTCGTTTTCAGCAACTCACTTTCACTGAGCGCTTGAGAGGCAATGGTCTTGGCCCCGTTCACTCGCTCTATATTAACGGCCGTTTGCAGTTTTCCAGCAGCGACGAACACATATACCACTCCTTTTTAGTGCACCCGACACTTGCCGCCAGTGCGCGTCATGACAAGGTGTTAATCATTGGTGGTGGAGATGGCCTCGGATTGACACAAGTGCTTAAGTGGCAGCCTAAACAGGTCACTTTAATGGACCTAGATAGAGAGTTAGTAAAGCTATTCAAAACGCCAGATACCGATATGCCAGCCCACCTAACTCAAGCGTTAATGGCATTGAACAAAGATGCGCTAAATGATCCTAGAGTTAGATTAATATTTGACGATGCTTTCAATGGGGTCGACAAGCTGCTTAAAAACGAGGAGAAGTTCGATGCGATTATCGTTGACCTTCCCGACCCAAGCCATCCAGATCTTAATAAGCTCTATTCAGATGCTTTCTATCTGAAACTCAAGGAACTTATGAGTCGTGATGCAGCCATAACCATACAGTCAACATCGCCATATCATGCACCGAAGGCATTTATTTCAGTCGCTAACACCTTGGAACTGGCAGGTTTTAAGGTGGACCAATACCACCATAATGTGCCCAGTTTTGGCGAATGGGGTTGGACTATTGCCACTTTAACTGGCAAAAGTGCCAAATCTAGGCTAAATGAAATACAGCAATTCCCTATAGATGATGCTTGGTTTACACCAGAGTTAATGCATGCAGCGTTTGCATTTCCTGGTAATTTTTATATTGATAAGCAAAACATCAAGCCAAACACGTTGGGCTCGAGTCAGTTATACCAGTACCACCAGCAAGCTTGGTTAGAAAATCAGTAAGGTTTACTTTTAAACAGCAAAGATAGCACTTGACATATTATGTCTGCGTTTAAAGATACCATCTGGACATAATATGTCAAGTGCTATCTTTGCTGTTTAAAAGTAAACCTTACTGATTTTCTAACCAAGCTTGCTGGTGG
>NZ_JAKIKR010000064.1 GCF_023284025.1 Shewanella abyssi
AGATATTGCAATAGATCACCAAAGTGCTGCGGCATGGCAAATAGGTTTATTGCAAAGCACTAACGTGTATTTGCCATTACAGCTTGGTATTCAGCAAGCGCAAACGAACCACTTTGCTTGGGTATCACCTGTTCTGTATCACCGAGCCACCTCAGTTAATTGGTTGAGCCTTTCAACTACAGAGAGTCGCTTGCAAGTGTCTTGGTGGTTAACAGCCTCTTACCAAAGTGACACCGCGATAACTCTTAAGAGTAACGATGTAGTTATTAGCATGCTCAATGTTGATTACGCATCAACGGACAGCGATGTTAATCATCATATAGCCCTTGCTTGGGGGCCACATAAAGCCAAGTGGGTTTGTTCAACCAAATATCAATCGCCCGAAGTTGGCTTATTGACTATGCGCTTTAGTGAGTCAGGGCTAGATAACACTCTGTCACCAATCACCTTAAGGTTTACAGCTTCAGATCAACACTGTTATTTCGATGATGGCGGTGGTCCCGTTGATACTAATCCACCGTTACCTTCAATAGATTTTAATATCCCAATTGAGCCGCAAATAAGAAGGAGTTACCTGATGCAGCCTCAAATTAGTTGTGTACGTATAAGTGATGGCTTGGCTGTAGTGCTCAAGTCGGTATCTATTTCTCAGTCACGTTCGCAGTGGACGAGTAGCGGTAATGTGTCGTTCTCATCCCGCATCGATGCAGAACGGGCCGCGAATGAACTGCTTAAAATCACTATTAATGGATATGACTTTTATCTTTGGTGCGAAGTGCCAAGTGAGAGTAAGGCTTTCGGGCAATCGCGCTATAGCGCATCGGGTAGAGGCCGTTTAGCGGAGTTATCTGCGCCGTATGTTAAAGCTAAAAACTACGTTAATACTCAAGCCCGCAGCTTTATGGGGGTGATGGCTGACATTATTGAAAACAGCGGCTGGACATTAGCGAGCAAAATTACCGATTATCCCGTGCCTGCCAATGCGTTTAGTTACGCGGCTAAAGCACCTGCAGAGGCGCTGAATATGATGGCAAAAGCTGTCGGTGCCATGCTGGATATAGACAGTGAAACCAAGACTATTACTTTGATCCCCCAATGGCCAACAGTACCTTGGGATGTTGATACTGCTATTCCAGATGTGATCTTACATGATGCAGTGATCCTCGATTTTAGCGAAAAGCGTGAAATTCGCCCAGATGCTAACGCGGTGTTTGTCCGTGGTGAGCAGCAAGGCGTTGCGGTTAAAGTTAAGCGTACTGGGAGCGCGGGTGATAACTTCGCCGCCGATATCGTCGACAAGCTGATCACCGATAACCAGGCAGCTAGAATGCGCGGCACTGCAGAACTGGCTAACGCAGGTAACAAGGTGCAAAACAGTATTCGAACGAAAGTGATGGCAGACCTACCACCAATGCGACCAGGTATGTTGATAGGTGTACGCAAGGGCTCTGAGGTATTTAAGTCTGTGTGCGATGCTTTTACTATTAGTGCTAGCGTGAATGACTCAACAGGTGCAGTGACTGTGAATCAGAGTGTTACCCTATTACGTAATGAGGTGGCAGCATGAGCAACATCTATCAGCGTTTAGCTAACTTAAACCCCAAGCCACAACGCGCAGTCGCGACAGTCGTATCAACCAGCAATGGCACCACAACCGTGCAGCACGCCGATGGCAGTTACCAGGTAGTATTAGGTGATTCAATCACTGAGGGAAAGGTCTACATCATCGACGGCCAAGTACAAGGTCAAGCCGCAGATTTACCGTTTACAGAGATTGAAATATAGACAACTAAATTTGTGATCGTTTATACAGCAAGGTTTTGATAAAGTGCCTGATAGGCAATTGCTTTGCTCAAGTGTGGCTAGATAAATGGATAGTTCAACTTTACGTTTGGAGTGACTTGCGGAGTGATAGTGAAAAAAATAGTATTTATGCAGTTAGTGTTATTGTTCTCATCTTTTACTTTTGCAGGTGATTTTAATATTGAGAGTTTCTCTCAGGAATTAGGAACAAATGTCTCGAGTTTGAAAGCTGTGGAGCAATTATCAAAGGTTAGACTGGAAAAAATGTGTAAGGAACATGGCTGTGCGGAGTTAGAAGAAGTATTTGATTCATGCCGAAATCATGGTCTATTTAACACATGTGTAATGACAAACTTCTATACTCAAGCGATGGTATTGGAGCTCTGTGATAATGATATTGCTTGCATGAAAAAGCATTATAGGAGCGAACAGAAATTTATTTCCTTTTATCAAGAAAAAGCCGCAGAGCCAGGCTTTGGTAGGCTTGCAGTAAATGTTTGCTCCCCGTTACATAAGTTCCATACAACAAATGAAAAACTTTTAGAGATAGAGGGAGAGCTAGGCATCGTTGAAGCATTTACTATTTTCTATGACTTTACAGCATACTTTGAATGTATTTCTGAAACATACAAAAAATCGGTACTAAAGTCTTTGAATTAGGCAGCCAAAGCATGAGAAATCCACCTAATCTCATGCGTCTCTATATTTACAAACTTTGTTACTTTGTCTGAATCCTCTCGAACGTTTTTTCTCAAACTGACCGACTGCAAACTAAAAATTCTAGATTGGGTGATCTCAAACTCAGTGAACTCAAGTCTCAAACCTCGCGACGCGCTACACCACTTTAAGTGGGCTTTTTTGTGTCTTTAATATAAAAACGGCTAATACCTTGGTCTAATTTAGCATTCGGGATATAAGTGAGCCTTACGTGCGCGTAAGGTTGTAAGTCTCAGTATTTTAATGGTTATTTACTTTTTCCCCTCAAGGTTTCCCTAAGCGTTAGACTAAGGTCGCGATTGTTGTTCGGCCCATGGTTGTTAGATTAAACCCTGACTTAATATAAAAATCAGCACAGGGGAGTCGCTATGAGTTTTGAAAGCAACGAGAAGGCAGAAGGTTATTGGCGCGAAAATTTACGCCTAGTACTCGGATTGTTAGCCATATGGGCAACAGTATCATTTGGGTGCGGTATTTTATTAGTAGATGTACTCAATGAGGTCCATTTCATGGGGTTCAAGTTGGGATTCTGGTTTGCACAACAGGGTGCTATGTATGTGTTTGTTGCGCTTATTTTTGTCTATGTCGCGAAAGCGAACGCGTTAGACAAAAAATATGATGTGCATGAAGACTAATTACAAAGAACTTATTTAAAGGAGCCATGAAATGGACGTACAAACACTAACTTATCTGATTGTAGGGGTTACTTTTGCCCTTTATATCGGTATTGCGATCTATTCGCGAGCCGGTTCGACTAAAGAATTTTATATTGCTGGTGGCGGTGTTCACCCTGTGATGAACGGTATGGCAACCGCAGCAGACTGGATGTCGGCTGCATCATTTATCTCGCTTGCCGGTATCGTGTCGTTTACCGGTTATGACGGTTCAGTATACTTAATGGGTTGGACGGGAGGCTATGTTCTGCTAGCGCTTTGTATGGCTCCTTACCTACGCAAGTTTGGTAAGTTTACCGTGCCAGACTTTATTGGTGACCGTTATTACTCACAAGCCGCACGTACTGTTGCGGTTGTCTGCGCCATCTTTATCTGTTTCACCTATATCGCCGGACAAATGCGTGGTGTGGGTGTTGTATTCTCAAGGTTCCTAGAGGTTGAAGTAGAAACCGGTGTTTATATTGGTATGGCAGTGGTGTTCTTCTACGCTGTTTTAGGTGGGATGAAAGGCATTACCTATACTCAGGTTGCGCAGTATTGTGTACTCATCTTTGCCTTCATGGTGCCGGCAATTTTCATCTCGGTGATGATGACGGGCCACATTTTCCCACAAATTGGCTTTGGCGCTGAGTTAATCGATGCCGCAGGCAATGGTACTGGAGTTTATCTTCTTGATAAGTTAGATGGTTTGTCAGCTGAACTCGGGTTCTCGCAATACACTGAAGGTTCAAAGAGCATGATTGATGTGTTCTTTATTACCGGCGCTTTGATGTTCGGTACCGCGGGTCTTCCCCACGTTATCGTACGTTTCTTTACCGTCCCTAGAGTAAAAGATGCGCGTATATCAGCGGGTTGGGCATTAGTCTTTATCGCTATTATGTACACCACAATTCCGGCATTAGCGGCATTCTCTCGTGTAAACATGATTGAAACCATCAATGGACCTGAGTCTACGGGTGTTGCCTATGAAACTGCTCCTGAATGGATTAAGAACTGGGAAAAAACAGGTCTAATTCAATGGGATGATAAGAACCAAGATGGCAAGATTTATTACGCTAAAGGTGCTGAAAGTGAAATGAAGATTGACCGCGATATCATGGTGCTCGCAACCCCTGAAATTGCTAATCTTCCAGCTTGGGTTATCGCGCTCGTTGCTGCGGGTGGTTTGGCTGCTGCGTTATCGACATCAGCGGGTCTGCTACTTGTTATCTCTACTTCGGTATCACATGACTTACTGAAGAAAAACTTAATGCCCGATATCTCTGATAAGAAAGAGTTATTGTACGCTCGAATAGCAGCGGCATTGGGTATTGTGATGGCGGGTTACTTTGGTATTAATCCACCCGGTTTTGTTGCTGCGGTGGTTGCGATAGCCTTTGGTCTGGCTGCATCGTCACTGTTCCCTGCAATCATCATGGGGATCTTCTCTAAGACGGTTAATAAGGAAGGCGCAATCTCAGGCATGGTACTTGGTCTATTATTCACCGCGTCTTATATTGTTTACTTCAAGTTTGTTAACCCTAGTGCCAACACCAGTGAGAATTGGTTCCTTGGGATATCGCCAGAAGGTATCGGTATGCTCGGTATGATGGTTAACTTTGCCGTCGCCTTCGGTGTCAGTAAGGTGACATCAGCGGTACCACAAGATGTAGTTGATATGGTTGAATCTATTCGTTTCCCTAAAGGTTCAGGTGAAGCACAAGATCACTAGTTCCTATGGTTAAGATGATTAAAAAGAGCGCATTAAGCGCTCTTTTTTTATGAATGATTTATTGTCACTGGCCTTTAGTCGAATAGTGCTGACAATGGAGTAAACGCTATAGTGGTCTTTGAAAATAGAGAATGTGAGTCAAGGAGTCGTTAAATGGATGCAAGTGAGTTACAACCCATCGTGCAGTTTCTACAACAAAGCGTACCCTTTGAGTCACTTGATGAGGCAACATTAGCGACTTGCTGCCGCTCATTAACGGTAGGCTACTACAGTAAAGCGTCAAGTTTTGTTCCTTTAGACCCGTCACATCCGCAGCTTTATATTGTTAGAAGCGGCGCCTTCGAAGTTAGGGATATCAGTGGAGAACTGTTAGATAGACTAGGTGAAGGCGATTATTTCGGCTTTCCGTCTTTGTTGTCTGGTGAGGAGGCGAGTAACCGAGTTGCCATTTTGGAAGATGGGTTGGTTTACCATTTACCCCCTGACATATTTAACCTACTGCGAACTAAAAGCCGCCAGTTCGATCGATTCTTTAATAAGGCGTTTGCCAAGCGTTTAAGGCATCAAGGTCGATTTAAAGCAAGAGAGTTGACAACCACGAGTCGTATTACCACATTGATGTCTCATTCTCCGTTAATGATCGATATGAAATCCTCCGTTGCTGATGCCGCCAAATTGATGAGAAAGTCCCGCGTATCTTCGCTACTGGTTATTGATAATAAAAAGCTTGTAGGTATTTTGACCGACAAAGATTTACGTAATCGCGTCTTGGCTGAAAATTTAGATGGCAAGCTGCCAGTGCATCAAGCAATGACAACAACCCCTATCACAATTGAATCAAACTCCTTAGTATTTGAAGCTATGCTGTTGATGAGTGAGCATAATATTCATCATCTGCCCGTAGTCGACAATGGCCAGACTCAAGGGGTGATTACCAGTACGGATATTTTACGCGGTCAGAGCTCCCAGCCCTTATTGTTAATTGGAGAAATAGAGCGGCAAAAAGATCTTCCTAGTTTGATTCTCGTCAGTAAGCAAATACCACTTCTCCTGCAAAACCTTATCAGCGCTGATGCACGAGCTGAGGAGATAGGACGAGTGCTAACCTCGGTAACCGATGCATTAACAAGGCGCCTTATTGTACTGAATCAGCAGATGTTGGGCGAAGCTCCTATGGCATTTTGTTGGCTAGCCTTTGGCTCTCAAGGCCGGCAAGACCAAGCTGCGTGTTCAGATCAAGATAATGGCCTGCTACTTGCTCACGAACCGGATGAGGCTGCGCAAGGATATTTTGAAGCCTTATCGAAAGCGGTTTGTGCTGGGCTCAATGAGTGTGGTTATGTTTATTGCCCTGGCGACATAATGGCGCAAAATCCTAAATGGAGAATGTCCCTCAATCGCTGGTGCGCTGTATTTGATAAGTGGGTTAATACACCCGATCCTAAGGCCTTGATGCACTGCAGTATATTTTTCGATATGCGTTCAGTGTTTGGACCACAATCTCTGTTCGATGGTTTACAAGATGAGGTCCTTAAAAACACCAAAGGCAATGATATTTTCCTCGCGGGTCTGACAGGTAATTCTTTAACGAGCACGCCGCCGCTAGGTTTTTTTAGACAATTTGTGTTGGAGCGCGATGGCACCGAGGTAAAAGGAATCGATCTAAAGCACAAAGGTAATGCATTGATTAATGATATTGCGCGGGTATATGCATTATCTGCTGGCATTAAAGAGGTCAATACCGCGAAACGAATTAGAGCCTTAATGGAACAAAATATCATAAACCGCAAAGATGCACTAAATCTTGCGGATGCCCATGAGTTTATTGCTCATATGCGGCTGTCTAATCAAGGTTATCAATATACGCATGCAAAGCCCGTGACTAACTATCTAATGCCGAAGGATCTATCGTCTTTAGTAAGGCATCAATTGAGAGATGCCTTTAAAGTAGTACACGACGGGCAGGTAGGACTTAAACTGAAAATGATGCGGAGTTACTAAATTTTTGAAGAGTATCTATCTTAAGAGTAAGTTGCGATGGCGTACTCTCAAAACGAGTAATAGGACTATTAAACACTATTACCGCTCAGTATTAGGCAACTTATCAAAACCCTTGTTGCAAATACCACTCATGGCTATTGATTTAGAAATGACTGGTTTGGACCCTAAATTTGACCAGATTTTAAGTATTGGTTTGGTTCCAATTCACAACGGTATGTTGCAACTTGGAAAAGCGCAGCACAAATTGGTGAGTATAGACGGCAGCGTTGGCGACAGTGCAGTAATACATGGCATTGTCGATAGGCAATTAGCAACAGCAATTTCAGCTAAAGAGGCCATGGTATGGTTCTTAAGTCAAACTCAGGGTCATGTATTAGTTGCGCATCATGCGCCGCTAGATATGTGTTTTCTTAAAGCTGAGATCCTCCGCAGCTTAGGTGAAAAAATGTCTTTCGTTGCGATTGATACCATGTCGTTAGAGCGAAGCCGCTTGCTGCGGCAACATGAAGTGCTTAAGGAAGGTTCGTTAAGGTTAGATGCGTGTCGACGCCGATATGGTCTGCCTGTTTATGCTGCGCATAATGCGACCGTTGATGCCTTGGCTTGCGGCGAGCTGCTGTTGGCACAAATGGTGGCAATTGCAGGTAAAGATGATTTGAATTTGTTTGATCTTCTTCGCTAAGCAAAGCCTCAATGGCGTATCTCCACTCTAGTTCAGGTTATTCAAACTGAGAAATGACAGCCCTTTGTTGCACTACCATTTCCCACCACTTAACTAACGCTGGTGTGATATTTTGTTGTCGATAGGGCTTTAATTTGAAATATGAATAATCTAAACGTAGTTTTGCTTACATATTTAGGCTTCTTCAATTAGTAACTGTTCTATAACTTATTAATATTAAGTGAATTGGATCTATAGGAACTTTTATGCCGTTACCGTTAGTTTGGTTAGGCACTGCAGCGATTGCTGCCGCTTTGATTGCTGATGAACGAGAAAAGCAAAAAGAGATTGCCAAAAAGCGTTTGCATGGCAATGCCGTAGCAGATCATACGACTGGGGCAAGTGCCGAACTGTCACCTAGCCTATGGCATACAGGCGACAAGAAAGTTGAGCTTGAACCCGGTTCGATCATCTGCTGCTTCGTGTTTGGGGTCATTGAGCATACGGGGATTTGGTTAGGGGATGACACCTTAGTGGAGTTACATGGCAGTGGTTTAATTCGCGCAGTTTCCACTCGGCGCTTTCTTGTTGGCAGAAGTGGCAGTCGGGTCTTTCAAGCCTGTAATCATCTTCATCAGCCGTTAGTGGGAGAGCAGATCATAGCACGAGCAAAACAAGCGATATTCACTTATAGAGAATACGATCTGTTAGACAATAACTGTCATCGATTTGTTTGGCATTGCTTAAGTGGCGAAGAGAAGGCCTTATCGAGCTTTAGTAAACTGAATAATGAGATTGGTTTGTACTTTAAAGAGGCTATCTATTGGGATGAAGCGATTATTTGAGACAAAAACACCGACGGGTCAGGTCGGTGTTTTTAAGCAATCTTTTAAGGCTAAGCTATTTACAGAAGTGCTTTACCGCTTTGCTAACCAATTCAATACCCGTTTTATCACAAGGTGGTAGCTCTGCATCACTAATATTAATCGGAGTGACTCTGTCGCCCCATTTGATTAACGCTGCCGCTGAGGTTAAGCCGGCACCAAATGCACAAGACAGTATTGTTTGATGTGGCTGAATTTTACCTTGTTCAAGAGCATCACAAATCGCAATCGGAATCGTAGCAGCTGAAGTATTGCCATAGTTAGCAATATTTTTAAATGCTTTTTCTTTGGGGATTTTCATGCGACTAATCAGCGTATCGATAATACGTTCATTGGCCTGATGAGGGATCACCCAATCGATATCTTCCTTATCGATACCACATTTTTCAAGAACCTTAGTACTTAAATTACCCATGCCAGCAATTGCACGTTTGAAGATCTCTTGACCGTTAAATTCGATATAAAAATCGAGTGAAGAGGCTTCAAATCTGTCCATTGCTGTACCAAAGCCAGCTTTAAGAATATCGCGGCCTGCAGGGTCATTATTAAGCTCGTAGCCTAAGACACCAATCGCTTCGTCAGTTGCTTCAAGCACGACAGCTCCAGCGCCATCACCAAATAAAACGGCTGTTTCCCGGCGTGACCAATCTAAGAAGAACGATAGTCTTTCAGCACCGATGACGAGGACTTTTTTACATTGGCCACTTTTGATCTGCGAACTAGCGAGACCGATTCCATAAAGAAAACCACTGCACGCTGCATTGATATCAAACGCTGCACAACTCGCACCCACATTGGCTTGCACCGTTGAAGCGATATTTGGGATCAATGTGTCAGGTGTAGCCGTTGCTAGAATAATCATATCTAGGTCGCTGCCTTCAATACCCGCGGCAGCAAGTGCTCTTTGAGCGGCAACAGAGGCAAGCTCAGAGGTATTTACATGACTAATATGACGTTGGCTAATTCCCGTACGAGGTTTTATCCACTCATCAGAAGTTTCAATAAATGTTGAAAGGTCATGGTTTGTTAGGGTAGCGGGCGGAACACACTTTCCCCAACCTGTAATCGTAGCGTACTGCATTAGGATATCTCTCAAAAATAAAAAGGCAGAACCTGGGGTCTGCCTTGTCAATCAGTATTAGTAAAGCTTAACAAGTCTTTTAGCACTCAACAGTGAGCTAGCCCTCTTGTTGAGCAACCAAAATTCTAATTGCTTCTGCAGCATGCAGGATGTGACTGCGTAACAACGCTACCGCGTTATCAACGTCACCTTGCCTACAATAGTCTAGCAATTCTCTATGATCTTGCTGTGCTTTAGGAATACCGCTCGCTAAAAAAAGCTGCAAGCGGACGTATCGGTCGCAGTTGGTATTAAGCCCATTGACGACTTCAATTGTATGGGGTTTGTCTGCAGCGCGGTATAGACAAGTATGGAATTGGGAATTTAACCCACTCCAGCTTTCAATTTGGTCTTTATCTTGAAAAGCAACATCAAGCGAGTCCAAAATACTCTCAGCTTCTGCGAGGTCTTCTTCAGTCATATTGGGGATTGCTTTTGCCAATAGATCTGACTCGATTAATGCTCTTAAGTCAAATAGTTCAGTGACTTGAACCGCCGACAAAGTCGTCGCAGTCGCGCCTTTATGAGCTTCAAACTTAACTAACCCTTCAGCTTCTAATTGCAGTAATGCCTCGCGCACTGGGATCCTGCTTACATTCATTTCATCGGCTAAGGCACTTTGGCGTAATGGCATACCCGCAGCGATCTCCCCTGAGAGGATTTTCTCCCTTAATACTTCGACGACAACTTGAGTGCGTGTTTTATGAACGATAGGCGTTATTCTGCTCATATATCCTGTTTTTATGTTAGTTATTCAAGATGATTTTCTAGATTACCGCTTAAATAAGCATAATGAAAGGGAAACAACTTGTTTCCCTGTACATATGTTGAAATATTTAGAATGTAATGATATTTGCTTGCTCTTGCCTTAACTTCTGTGGCAGGAGCGCTATAGGCATGTTTTGTATGCATAACGGTCGTTCGAAGCGAGACATTGCCTGGGTACCAACCGATGTTGTACGGCTATCAGTACTGGCCGGATATGGCCCGCCATGATTCATTGAGTGACAAACTTCAACACCGGTAGGCATTTGGTTGAATATTAAACGGCCTACATTATATGAGGCTGATTCAATTAACTGAGTTTGCTCTGCTAACTCAGAGTCTAGTCCATGAATAGACGCCGTTAACTGACCTTCCATCTGCTCAGCAATCAACTCCATCTGTGTTTGGTTATCACAAACAACAATGACCGCGAATGGTCCAAATACTTCTTGTTGCAGCTCATTTGAAGCTAAGTAAGCTTCAGCGGTGACTTTAATCGCAGCTGGGCGTGTAAAGTGGCTCGCCGGTGAGGATTTGCCCTGTGAAATCAGCTCCACAGCGTTATTATTAATAAGCGCTTCAACTTGTGATTGGTAGGTAGCTGCAATGCCTGCGGTTAACATGCTTGCGGCAGACTCAAGTGAGATTTTCTCGGCTACTGTGGCAAGATAACGATTGAGTGCTTCGCCTTTTATTGCCACCACTACGCCCGGGCTGGTACAAAACTGACCATGTCCCATCAACATTGATTGAACCTGAGTCGTAGCAAGACTTTCCGCTTGTTGTGTCAGTAGCTCACTAAGTAAGAACTGTGGGTTAGTTGAACCCAGTTCACCATAGAATGGGATCGGTTCGGCTCTTGCTGCGCAAAGATCTGCTAAAATTCGACCCACTTTAAGTGATCCGGTAAAGCCTACAGCTTTAATACCACTATGACTCACTAACAGCGTCGAAGATTCAGGCTCTGTTGACTGTATCAGGTTAAATACGCCGGCAGGCATTTGAGTTGTTTCGCTTGCTCGTGCGATTGCTTTACTCACAAGCTCGCTAGTCGCTGCGTGAGCAGGGTGTCCTTTTACAACGACACTGCAACCTGCGGCAAGTGCAGCAGCAGTATCACCACCGGCAGTAGAAAAAGCTAGCGGGAAGTTTGATGCCCCGAAAACCGCCACCGGCCCGATAGGTAAAGTACCTAGTCTAGTGTCAGGTTTTGGAAGAGGTTGTCTGTCTGGATTCGCAAGATCGACCAGTACATTTTCGATAGGGCTTCTTAATGTAGTTGCAAATAACTTTAGTTGTCCGCAGGTTCGGCCCGTTTCGCCTTGTAGACGAGCCATTGGCAAACCCGTTTCTACATGAGCTGTTTGTGTTATCGCAGCGATATCAGCTTGGATCTCTTCAGCTATGGCGTCTAAAAAGTCTGCACGATTTTCATTCGTTGTGCGTCTATAGGTAATGAAGGCTTGTTGTGCAGCGTTAACGGCAGCGTTAACATTGGCTGATGTTGCCGACGCGAATCGCCATTCAGTGACTTCATTTTGGACTGGGTTCATGCTGTTAAATTGCAGTGCATCGTCAGTCCAAACACCATTGATTAAGTGTTGGCCGCTAATTGTTACCGTTGTTAAATCTGTCATATTTTCTCCTGAGCTTACACGCTCAATCATTTAATTGTTGATTACACGACCTGGAAACCGAAAGCATAAGGGTCACTATCGTCAATGGTAATGGTGTTATTGCCAGTCATTCTGGCCCAGCCTTTAATGCTTGGCATAATGCCTTGGTATTCACCGACTTGAGCTGCAGATTCAATTTTGCCGACAAATTGGCTGCCGATAATGCTCTCGTGGGTATACTCTTCGCCGATTTGCAACTGTCCTTTTGCATATAGCTGGGCAAGTCTTGCACTTGTTCCAGTACCACATGGCGAACGGTCGATGGCTTTATCACCATAGAAGACTGCATTTGCACCATCGGAACCTGAAGAGATCGTATCGCCAGTCCAAAGCACATGTGTTACGCCACTTACCGTAGGATCATTTGGGTGGATGCAGCTTAGTTGTTCTTGAGCAACGGCTCTGACAATGGGGCTCCAGCGAAGAATGTCGGCTGCGCTCCAGTGACGTAATCCAGGAAAGTTTTCTTGCGGGTCAACAATAACGTAGTAGTTGCCGCCATAGGACACATCTACCTTAAGTGTCCCTAAGCCTGGAATATCTAAAATTTGGTCACGATGTGCAAGATATGCAGCAACGTTATATATCTTGACCCAATCAACTTTTTCATCCGTTTTTTGATAATCAATTTTTATCTGCCCAGCCGGGACATCGATGATGAGTTTCCCCGGTGTTTTTGCCGTCAATAATCCGGATTCAATTGCTGAGGTGACGGTGCCAATAGTGCCGTGCCCACACATGGGCAAGCAGCCACTGGTTTCAATAAATAATATAGAGGCGTCGGCGTTGTCTGAGCACGGAGGGTAGAGAAAGGCACCAGACATCATGTCGTGTCCACGGGGCTCAAACATAAGCCCTTTGCGGATCCAATCATATTCGCGAAGAAAGTGTTGTCTTTTCTCGCTCATGTTATTGCCAAGAAGATGGGGGTGACCGCTGGTCACCAGCCTTACTGGGTTACCGCCGGTGTGTCCATCAATGCAAAAAAAAGTGCCTTTCAGCATAAATATAGCTCCATTATTATTGTTAGTGTGCTGAGCCCTTTTGAAGAAAGGCTCAGCGCTTGGAGATATGACTTAGGTTTAGTCGATGTTGTACTTGTCTAGATTAATACGTGTTTTGAGCGCTTGTGCGATAACTTGTTCAACATAAGCACGTTCTTCACCTATTAACGGTAAACGTGGCAGGCGCACGTTTTCACTACCACGGCCTAAAATTTGCTCTGCAAACTTAATACACTGAACCAGCGTTGGAATAGTATCGAGTCTTAGCAAAGGCATGAACCAACGATAGATTTCACGGGCTTCTTCGATACGTCCAGCACGTGCAAGTTTATAGAGGGTGACAGATTCACGTGGGAATACGTTTGTAAGGCCAGAGATCCAACCTGTTGCACCAAGCAGTAAGCTTTCTAGAGCGATATCATCAACGCCACATAGAATACTGAAACGCTCACCAAAACGACTTTGCAATTCAGTTAAGCGGCGGGTATCAGTGGTCGATTCCTTGATGGCTACAATGTTATCTTCTTCTGCAAGAATTGCTGTCATCTCAAGATTAATGTCAATGCCATAACTCACAGGGTTGTTGTAGATCATGATTGGCAGTTTAGTTGCACGGGCAACCGTCTGGTAATGTGCAACGACTTCACGATCCGTGCCACGGTATACCATAGCAGGCAGTAGCATTAGACCATCAACGCCAAGTTTCTCTACATCTTGTGCATAAAGAGATGCGAGTTCTGCAGTATTTTCAGTACATCCGGTGAGTACTATAATACGGCCTTTAACGGTTTCTACAGTATGCTTGATGAACTCACGTTTTTCTTCTGGGCTTAGAGAAGCATTCTCTCCGATTGTGCCTAAAGCAATAATTCCGTCAATTCCATCTCTGATTAGATCTTCGAGCATGCGAGCATTTGACTCGTAATTGATCGAACCATCGTCATTAAATTGAGTTGAGATAGCGGGGAAAACACCTTGCCAATTTACATTCATATTAAGCCTCTATTACTACGTTTTACATTTGGAATTATGGTTTGTTATGGGATATTGTATACTCGAAATTACAAATTAAAAGACCCCAGCACGCGATTGGGAGTAACTAAATCACCCCTGCATTATTGTATACAATATGCAAAAAGATCAAGAGAAAACCTGAAAATGAGAAAAATAGAGATCAGTCCAGAGCTGGCAAGCACTTATACAGAATTCAAAACGATAGATGCACATACAGAAGGTGAGCCTCTTCGTATTATTGTCTCAGGCTACCCTGAAATAAAAGGCAAAACTATTTTAGAAAAACGCAAATATGTTACCGAAAATTACGATATGTACCGAAAACTGCTCATGCATGAGCCTCGTGGGCATGCAGATATGTATGGCGCGTTGATTACTGAAGCCGTAACACCGAACGCTGATTTTGGTGTGTTGTTTTTACATAATGAAGGTTACAGCTCGATGTGTGGTCATGGCATTCTCGCTTTAGTTAAAGTGATGTGTACAACGGGGGCTATTGAGTTAAATGATAGCGAAAGAGTGATAAAAATTGATGCGCCAGCGGGATTAATCACAGCTAAGGCCTATCGCGATCAACAAGGTAAAGTTCATGCTAGCTTTAAAAATGTTGATTCATGGGCTGAGTCGTTAGATTGCACTGTGATGGTGGATGGATTTGGTCTCGTGACCTATGATATTGGCTTTGGTGGTGCATATTATGCTTATGTAGACGCTGACGCCCATGGTATTTCATGTGGCCAAGAAAACGTGGCTCAATTAATCGATATAGGCAGGCGTATCAAGCTCGCTGTGATGGCTTCGCACCCCTTAGCACATCCTATCGAAGAGGATTTAAGTTTTCTTTATGGCATAATTTTTACTTCCGAAAAGGTCACTAATAGTGAGGCCCATTCACGCCACGTGTGTATTTTTGCTGATGGTGAAGTGGACCGTTCTCCAACTGGAACCGGGGTGGCTGGGCGTATTGCGCTGCTGTACGCAAAGGGGGAGGTTGAGTTAAATAGTCCATTAATGATTGAGAGTATTGTCGATGGCCGAATGATTGTTAGCGCAACGGCGACAACGCAGTTTCATGACAAACAAGCGGTGATCCCGGAAGTGTCTGGGCGCTCATATATTACCGGAGTTCATCAATTCTTTGTCGATCCTGATGATGTATTTCAACAAGGCTTTATGTTGCGTTAATTGTCACTGCCATTAGTCATGATTAATAATCATTACTCGTTATTAATAGATAGACATTCAGATAACCGAACATGGTAAAAGAGAGGCATTATGAGTCAGAACACAGCAAGCTCTACTAACGGCAGCGTGACTATTGTTGGCGCTGGGATCGTTGGTCTAGCAACAGGTGTTGAATTGCTTCGAGCCGGGCATAAAGTTCGGATTATAGATAAAGAAGGGGTCGGCGCCGGTGCATCTAAAGGCAATGCAGGCCATTTTGCCACCGAGCAGGTTTTTCCTCTAGCCGATCCGGCAATGTTAGCTAAATTACCAGGTATGTTGCTAGATCCACTAGGGCCATTTCGTATTCAACCAAGTTATTTTTTAAAAGCTGTACCTTGGTTTATGCAATTTCTCATCAATATGCTTCCAGGCAGAAGGGCACATAATTTTCAGGCGATTAAACGATTAAACCAAAGTTCGATTGAGGCACTGATAGAACTGACTGCGTTTTGTGATTGCTCTGAATTAATGATACTCAATGGTAGCTTGCTGGTATTTGAAGGCACCCCCATTGAGGAAGTCACTAAAGAGTGTAACCGCTACTCCGATGCTGGCGTAAAAGTAAGAATACTGTCAGGAGATGAAGTTAGGCAATTAGAGCCCAGCTTGAGTGATGGCATTAGTCATGCTTTGTATTTTACCCATGTCGGTCATACCAGCGATCCTTATAAACTGTGCCAGGCGTTTGCAGACAAGTTTGTTGCGTTAGGTGGAGAGATATTAACCGATGAGCTGTTGTCTATCGACAATTCATTAGTGGATGAAACCATCGTCGCTATGCATTTGGCCTCTGGTGAAAAAATTGTCTCTGATAAAGTGTTGATAGCCTCTGGAGCCTGGTCTAAACCTTTTGCAAAGCATCTAGGTCATAATGTGCCACTTGAAACAGAGCGTGGCTACCATCTGATGATGCCGCAAAAAAGCGGTCTGTCACGACCGGTAGCTTCTTATAATCGCAAATTTATCATCACCCCTATGCTTGATGGTACGCGTCTCGCGGGTACAGTTGAATTTGGAGGATTAAAAACGCCATTGGTCGAGGCTCGCGCTGACTGTTTATTTCCTCATGGGAAAGCTTTACTGCCTAAACTATTTGCCGATGCTAAAGTGACTGATGGTGAGCGCTGGATGGGATTTAGGCCATCAATGCCTGATAGCCTTCCGGTACTTGGGCGCAGTAATAAACAAAAGAACGTTTTCTTTTCGTTTGGTCACCAACACTTAGGGCTGACTTGGTCAGGCATTACGGCCAAGTTAGTCAGTCAAGAAATGTCAGGCAAGCAGACTACAATTGATCTGAGTGATTATCGTATCGACAGGTTTAGCTAGGTCTGCTTACATCTAGCATCGAAAGTCAGGTGTTTTTCAATAAAATTTGCTCGCCTTCGTATGAAGGCGAGTTACATTTTCTCCTTGGTTCATTTTGTTTTGGTCGTTATTTTTTATTCCGACAGATCTTTTGAGCTGGAATCCAGTGTTTTTTTCTGTTTGCTTGTGTGTTTGAAGGCAGTAGCTTCAGATGTGTTTAACGTCTGTCCGGCGGGAGTGTGCACTCTTTATTTTTAGAAGGTTCTGCGAGACGCTGGCTCTTGATTTCATAAGAATCAGTCCCTATACGCTCTACGATTTCAAACAACTTCCATGTTTAACTGCCAGTTCAGCTTCCATTTTTCTCGTTCATGGGCTTATGGCTTTGCTATATTCACCCTATCTCTTATTCGGTGAGTATCACTTCGCGATACCTCACCCTGAAATCGAAGCTCGCAGCCGCATCCACACTGGGTGGCTTTGTTTCTTTCTCCTTTTAGTGTAGTACATAGGCTTCGCCCACAATTAAGCCTAATTGCAGATACAACCACATGGGGTTATGAGAAGTAGATAGATGCCGAAATAGGTAAAGACTCATGTTAATACCTTAACTTTGGCTGTTATTTCTGAGAAATAGCAACATTTCAGCTGGCCCAAATGCAGCGGCGTAAAATTAACAAACCATTGATTAGAGTTTTATTATCTCAATTGAATTCAATAGGCTATCGCTATTTTTGAATTCTGTCTTAAACTTGCTTACATCAAAAAATATGTTTATTCTGCTATGACTTATTGTCGATATGGATATCTATGAACAAATTTGTTTTTCAGCCAGACTCTCAAGTTTCTGATGCCATTAACCAGCAAGTTGTCAAACGGCTTTGGCATATTCTCGTTGTCGATGATGACAAAGCTGTCCATGATGTGACTCATTTGATATTGGCTGATTTAGAGGTCTTAGGCCGGAAAATTCAACTTCACAGTGCCTATTCCGCAGCACAAGCTAAGTCTTTACTCGAGTCTGAGATTTCATTCGCGATGACTTTTGTTGATGTCGTGATGGAAAGTGATGACGCTGGTTTACAATTAGTAACCTGGATCAGAGAGGTGTTAAAAAACATCAGTATCCGGATTGTTTTACGCACCGGGCAAGCGGGATTAGCGCCCGAGGAGCAGGTGATCAGCCAGTACGATATCAATGATTACAAAACCAAGACAGAACTTACGGCAACCAAGATGATCACTTCAGTCTATGCTGGTATTCGTGGCTTCCGTGATATTAAGACGATCTTAAAAAGCCAAAATGCCTTTCAGCGGTTGATCACATCATCCACCAATGTCCTAAAAGTTACCCAATTAGCAGATTTCGCCACTGCGGCTCTCAATAATTTATTAACCTTAATGAAGTTAGAGAGTTCAGCTGTTTACATCGTCAGGCAGGAAACTGATTTTTATGATGACTGCCAAGAGACATATTTGGCGTGCACCGGCCGATTTGGCGAAACACCCCAAAGCTTAGATAGCATCCCCGCTAATGTAAACGATAAGATCCAGCAAGCATTTGCGAATAAAGATAGCAAGTTTAATCAGGAACATTTTATTGGTTTCTATCAGGCGTCTGCAGAGGCATCGAGTGTACTTTATATCGAGTTTGATTATGCTCCGACACACTTTAAAAGGAGCTTGATGGAGATGTATGCTACCAATATTGCGCTGACTCTGGAAAGCTTGGTTCAGCAGCAACAAACTCATAAGAGTCAGCGCGAACTCCTCTATATCGTAGGTGATGCCATTGAGGCCCGGAGTAAAGAAACGGGTTTACACGTAAAGCGTGTATCTTTGATGTGCGAACTGCTTGCCATTTCTCTGGGTTTATCTCATTCATTTGTTCAAGCGCTGAAAGTGGCTGCACCACTGCACGATATTGGCAAGGTTGCCATTCCCGATAGTATTTTACATAAGCAGGGACCCTTGGATCCAGATGAGTGGGAGTTGATGAAGAGCCATGCCGCTGTTGGCGGTACGCTGTTGGATAAGTCAGATTTACCGGTTGCCAGATTAGGTTCTCGACTGGCGCGTTATCACCATGAAAATTGGGATGGCAGTGGTTATCCTGAAGGCTTGAGCAATACTAATATCCCGATTGAAGCACGTATTATGGCAATTATCGATGTGATAGATGCATTGGGATCGAGCCGAAGTTATAAGGATGCCTGGTCGAACCAACAAATTCTGGCTTATATCAAGGAGCAGAGAGGAAAAAAGTTTGAACCCCTTCTGGTCGATAAAGTCATAGGAAATTTCGATGCATTGATGCAGATCAGACAAGAATATCCAGATTAGGAAATACTGATGGAACAGCATGTTAAGCACATAATTGAAGGTGTATCTAATGCTTATGGCCTGGATTTTTTTGAAAAGCTAACTTTAAAACTCGATCAGGTCATCGGTGCCGATTTTACTTTTATTGCTCAAATTGATGAGAAGAAGCACAGATCTAAAACGATTACCTATGTTGAAAATGGGAAGTTAGCCAACAATTTAACTTATTCGTTAACCGATACCCCATGCGCCGATGTGGCCAGTAATAGCGTGTGTTGTTTTCCCCGTAATGTGTGCTCGCTTTATCCCGACGATCATTTTTTAATCGACTTAGAGATAGAGGCTTATGTAGGGACGCCACTGCATGACTCCAAAGGGAAGGTCATGGGCATCATTGTGGCCTTATACAAGGCGCCAATTATCAAACAAGAGTCAGTAATTACTCTTTTCAAAATTTTTTCGGGACGTGTCGCTGCTGAGATGGAACGACTAGAATATGAAAGGTCACTGCAAAGGCTCAACGATAGTTTAGATCTAAAAGTTCAGCAGCGTACCGAAGACTTGTCGAAAGTCATCACCCAGTTAAGACAGACTCAGGAACAGTTGGTCGAAGCCGATAAAATGGCGGCGTTAGGCAAGTTGATTGCCGGCGTCGCACATGAAGTTAATACACCGCTTGGATTAACTATTACCACTCATAGCATGATGGAGCTTGAGTTAAGCCGTCTCGATAAAAAAATAGCCCAAGATCAATTATCAGTCGATGATATGAATCAATATCTGAGTAAGACAGGTCAGGCGTTACGGCTTCAAGGGGAGATGTTAATAAGGGCTAAAAAATTGATTGAATCTTTTAAACGGATGGCAGCCGAACAACACTATCTTGAAGTAGAAACAATCAATATTAAAGACTATTACCAGCAGCTGTTAACAACGCTGGAGCCATTATGTCGACCCAAAGATGTGAAAGTTATCCTTTCGAGCGCAGAGGATATTTTTATCAAGACATTACCGGGTTTACATGCACAAATTATCACAAACCTGGTCAATAACAGCATACTTCACGGTTTTAGCAGTATGCGGGATAATATCATTACCATAGAGATAAATCAGATCGCAGCGGATGAGATAGAGGTCGATTTTTTCGATAATGGTTTAGGGCTCTCCGCTAAAAGTGCCGAACATCTTTTTGAACCATTTTATACAACGGCTCGGGACAAGGGAGGGACCGGATTAGGGTTGTCAATTGTATATAACCTTATTGTGCAGCGGCTACATGGGGCGATAAAGGTTAAACCGAGTCAAACAGGGCTGCATCTGGTTTATAGGTTCAAGGCCGATAATCCACCATTAGTTGAGAAATCACGCCCTGAACCTCAAGTCTCAACACCTTGTTGAGTATCATGCAGCTTCTTATCTGACGCCAAGCTTTAGCCAGTGATTCCTGTCGTTATTTCCCAAGAACAGACGCTCTGGAAATGTGCAATTATATTTGAGGATAATAAATGGAGGCTTGAAATAGGCAAGCCTCCTGCAGTGGGTGAGAGATTAATTAAGCATCATGGCTTGGATCGCTTCAACTGTTCTGGGCACATCGGCTGATAGGTTCTCAAAACCGTTTGCTGTGACCAAAATATCGTCCTCGATACGGATCCCCATACCGCGATATGCCTCTGGTACATCGAGTGCATCTTCGGGAATGTATATACCTGGCTCGATAGTGAAAACCATGCCCGCTTCCAACATACGCCAATTACCGTCATCATCGTGATAAGGACCTACATCGTGTACATCCATGCCAAGCCAGTGACCGGTCTTGTGCACAGTAAAGCGCTTATAACTTTCAGTTGTCATAATCTCTTCAATCGAGCCGGATAATAATCCCAGTTCTTTGAGGCCCTGTGCCATTACCTGCATACAGGTATTATGGAGGCTATTCCACATTGCCCCTGGACGCACCTTATCTATGGCTTGATCTAATGCACTTAACACCAGTTGGTAAATCGCTTTTTGCTCAGGGGTAAAACGGCCGTTGACTGGATAGCTACGGGTGATGTCGGAAGCATAGTGCTCAAACTCACCGCCAGCATCGATAAGTAGCATCTGGCCGTCCTCCAGCTCATTGCAATTATCTTCATAATGGAGGCAACAGGCATTATTACCGCCAGCCACAATATTGGGGTAGGCGACGTCGTTACAGCCATACTTAGCGATAGTGAAGTCGAATAGTGAGGATAACTGACGCTCATTGATACCAGCATGGCATGCCTGCATCACCGCTTTATGCCCCGCGGTCGATGCAGCCACTGCGCTACGGATTGTGGTTATCTCAGCGTGATTTTTTACCACTCGTCTTGGATGTAACACTTCGGCCAGCGGTTTGATTGAGGTGAAATTTTTTGGAGTGTCAAATGATGAATTGATTCTATGATGATTTGCCCAGTTGATTAGTGATGATGAAAAACGGCCTAGCTCATCACTTATATAGAGTATTTTAATGTTTTGCAGCAGGGGTAATAAGGTTTGTTCAAACAACTCGTTCGGAAAGGCTCTGTCCGCACCATAATGTTCAACAGCGCCTTCAACACCAGCACGTGCGCCAAAGCTCACTTCCTGAGCAGGATCTTTAGGGCGACTGAATAGCAGATACTCGCTGACTTCGCGTTTGACCAAGATGGCGATTGCGTCTGGCTCGTTGAAGCCGGTCAAATAGAGAAAGTCATTATCCTGCCTGAAGTGATACTTGATATTTTTACTGCGGACTTTTTGCTGATAGCCCGCAAGGATCACTAAACTGTTATCGGGCAGTTGTTCAATTAACTCTGCTCGTCTGTGGCGATAGATATTATCCATATTGTATTCTTCTTCGCATCGGCGTGTATATTATATTCATTACACGATATTAGGCAGTTTATAGCAAGTTCACGGTGCATTTTTGTTTAATGAATGAAATAATAACGCCATTAGTGATGAGAGAGACAGTATTGTGAAGCGAGCGGTATTTTTAGACAGAGATGGTGTCATTAACATAGATCATGGTTATGTCCATAAAGTAGATGATTTTGAATATGTTGAAGGCGTGTTTGAAGCCTGTGTAGCGCTAAAAGATGCAGGCTTTCTGCTTGCGGTGGTGACTAATCAGTCTGGTATTGCCCGTGGCTTATATACTGAAGATCAGTTTCACACATTAACAGAGTGGATGGATTGGAACTTTGTTGACAAAGGTGTTGAACTGGATGGTATCTATTACTGCCCCCATCATGCCGAAAAAGGCCTTGGTGAGTATAAAGTTGACTGTGATTGCCGCAAGCCAAAACCTGGAATGCTAAATACCGCAGCACAGTTTCTAAAGATTGATTTAAGTCAGTCGGTGATGGTGGGTGATAAAAGAGATGATATGTTGGCGGCTAAAGCTGCTGGAGTTCCTACACGTATATTAGTGCGCACTGGGAAATCAGTCACTGATGAAGCTATAGCAGCAGCTACAGTGGTGTTAGATTCAATTGCTGATGTGCCAGCTTACCTAGCGGCTAACGAGTGAAAACCTGATCTCTATATGTTTGACTATAACAAAGGGTCTTTTAGTGCTTTTTTTGTGCGTATTGTTTGAGAACTATTCGCTTAATTAAATTGTTCCATTTTTATTAGCAAACCCTCTTGTGCTCTTGCTCGATTTGCCTATAATGCGCATCCACTGACACGGCACAGCAGGCCACTCGCTCTTAGCAAACGCTAGGGTGTACGGGACTTGCAGCAGTGTTAGAGAGTTTACTTCCTTAGGGAAAGAGACTCAGGTGACAAGTGCTTTAAGGGCTTCGGGTTTTGCTTCTTTTCACGAGAGTGATTAAGAAATCATCGCTTGAAAAACTTATCAAAATAAGCCCTTGACGCTGACACTGGAGAGTGTAAGATACGCCTCCTCAAGCCAACGACCTAGCGTCTTAGGCTGCTAACTGAAAGATTGATTCTTTTAGGATTAGCACCGCTCTTTAACAATATGACAAGCAAATCTGTGTGGGCACTCACAGGTGTTGAGTTATTCGAAATTGCCTTCTGTTCTTCGGAATGTCGGCAATCAAAAAATATTAACTCAACGAATACTCTTTTATTAGAGTAACTGGAGTGACCATAGCAACTTTGGTTTCTACTTTCTTACTCTCACGAGCAAGCAAAGTAAATTCAAAGAAGCAAAATATGTAAGCTTCATTAACCTTCTCCGTATAGAGAGTGGTTGGTGAAAACAGTAATTTGATTTCACTTTTTAAAGTGGAGGCAAAAGATTCATTGAGCCGATGCCATTGCCGAAAGGTGATGCATCAAAAAACTTTAATTGAAGAGTTTGATCATGGCTCAGATTGAACGCTGGCGGCAGGCCTAACACATGCAAGTCGAGCGGAAACAGGAAAGTAGCTTGCTACTTTTGCTGTC
>NZ_JAKIKR010000065.1 GCF_023284025.1 Shewanella abyssi
CTCCCTGCATTGCTCTACCTCCTGAATCTGACCTACACGGACGTAGGAAATGCCATTGTTGTTGGAACTATCAACGGCCATTCAGTCGCGGGATGACGGATCTGGCTCAGAAGTTAGACGTAAACTAGCGCGTTTCTGTCCAAAAATGAGTTTCAATCTTTATAGTCCAGCGACGCATAGCATTAAAAAAGCCAGTTGAATAAACAACTGGCTTAATAAAAACCGTCAACCTATTTTAGGACGAAACAAGTCCAGCAAGGCTGCTGGCTCATCGCTTAAGCAAATTACTCGCCTTGAGCAACGCCTGCGCGGTTAATCAAGAACTGAGTTAGTATAGGTACAGGACGACCGGTAGAGCCTTTGTTAGCGCCACTATTCCAAGCAGTACCGGCAACATCTAAGTGTGCCCAGTTATACTTCTTTGCGAAACGAGAAAGGAAGCATGCCGCAGTAATCGCTCCTGCAGGGCGTCCACCCAAGTTTGTCATGTCCGCAAACGGGCTCTCTAAGTGCTCTTGGTACTCATCCCATAACGGCATGCGCCACGCTCTGTCACCACTTTGCTCACCAGCATTAAGTAACTCATGCGCCAGTGGGTTATGGCCAGAGAATAGACCTGATGCGTGCTTGCCCAGTGCGATAACACATGCACCGGTTAAGGTAGCAGTATCAATCACCAATTCTGGATCAAATCGTTCGACGTAAGTTAATACATCACATAACACTAAGCGACCTTCAGCATCGGTATTTAATACTTCAACTGTTTGACCTGACATAGTTGTCAAAATATCACCAGGACGATATGCATTACTTGAAGGCATGTTTTCACAGCCAGCCAGAATACCGACAACATTGATAGGAAGCTGCATATCACACAAGGCTTTCATTGCGCCGATAACGCCTGCTGCTCCGCCCATGTCGTACTTCATCTCATCCATGCCTTCGCCTGGTTTCAATGAAATACCACCGGAGTCGAAGGTTAAGCCTTTACCAACCAGTACAATTGGCTTCTGGGTATCATCGACAGCGCCCTTGTATTCCATGATGGTCATAACGGATTCGTTATCACTGCCACGGCCTACTGCTAGGTATGAATTCATGCCTAGCTTTTCCATCTGCTCTTCACCTATCGTTGTCACCGTTAGGTTTTCAGTGGTTTCAGCCATTTGGCGAGCTTGGGATGCAAGGTAAGCTGGGTTACAGATATTGGGTGGCATGTTTGCGACGTCGCGGCAAAGATGCATACCAGCAGAGACTGCCATACCATGTTCAATCGCACGTTCACCTACGGCTAATTCGCGTCGAGTGGGTACGTTGAAGACTAATTTGCGCAATGGACGACGGGTTTCGCCTTTACGGGTTTTTAGTGCATCAAAGCTATAGAGGCTGTTTTGTGTGCTTTCGACAGCTTCACGTACTTTCCAGTACGTATCGCGTCCTTTGACGTGTAGTTCAGTGAGAAAGCAAACGGCTTCCATTGAACCTGTTTCGTTCAAAGTATTGATGGTATTAGTGATAATTTGCTTGTACTGACGTTCGTCTAGTTCACGCTCTTTACCACAACCGACCAAAAGAACACGCTCGCTAAGCACATTAGGCACATGATGCAGTAACAGCATCTGTCCTGGCTTGCCTTCTAAATCGCCACGACGAAGTAGATTGCTAATATAGCCTTCACTGATTTTATCTAACTGTTCGGCGATACCGGACAAGCGTCTTGGCTCGTATACCCCTACGACGATACAAGCTGAGCGTTGTTTCTCTGGGCTACCGCTCTTTACGCTAAACTCCATGTGCTCTCCTAGATTCTTAAAGACAAATTTTATTATTTATTAGATAATGTCTGCTTGTGCCCAAAAAGGGCCTTAACATGGCGCACCCTAAATAGTTATTTTCAGGTGTTTTCTCTAGCCATGTTATGTGATTGTTGGTTACAAAACTACTAAAAGTAGAAAGTTTACATAAAAGTTGTATTGATACCAGCATAATTCAAAGTTTAGAGACTGGATCCTCCCTGTGATTGTATTTAGATATCTGATTCGAGAAGTTTTAAAGGCACAAATAGCGGTACTTTTGGTGCTGTTAGCTATTTTTATTAGCCAACATTTCGTGCGAGTGCTCGCTGACGCCTCTGATGGCGAGTTTCCTGCTTCCCTGGTGATGACATTGCTGGGGCTCAATATGCCGTTCCTCATTGTCTTAGTGCTTCCCTTGAGTCTATTTTTGGGGATTTTACTGGCTCATGGGCGCATGTATTCAGAAAATGAGATGGTTATTTTGCACGGTGTTGGCATTAGTGAGTGGTATATCACCCGTGTCACCCTGCTGCTTGCTGTGGCAAATATGATCTTCACTGGTTTTTTGTCGATCTATGTCACCCCTTGGGCAGAAGAGCGGCAAAACCAAGTGTTAGAACATGCTCAGTCTGAAGCGGGTCTTGCGGCGTTGACCCAGGGTCGATTCCAGACCAGCCCCAATGGCCGTGCGGTATTATTTGTCGAGCGTATTGGTCGAGATAATAAGCTCGACAAGGTGTTTGTGGCACAGCTACCGGATCCTGAAGACGAATCAGGCTTAGCCAACGTGGTGGTTGCACGTTCGGGCAAAGTAGTTGAAGACGCAACTGGTGGACAAAGATTACAGTTAGAAGATGGGGTGCAATACCAAGGAAGCCCTAAGCGTGTTGACTATCAAGTGGTTGAATTTGGTGGTTATCAGATGCAAATTAAAGAGCAGGAGGGGGGCGAGCGCAGGCGTAAGTTGTCGGCTATGCCTATTGGTCAATTAATGGATATTGATACGCCTGAAGCAACGGCTGAATTCCATTGGCGTTTAGCGATACCTCTGGCGATCCCATTGATGACACTGATTGCTGTACCTATGGCCCGAGTGAATAACCGCCAAGGTAAGTTTGCCAAGATGTTCCCCGCCATTTTATTGTATTTGGGATATTTCGGCTTAATGGTTGCTGGCCGAAAGTCATTGGAAGACGGGGTGATCCCTGAATTCTTAGGGATGTGGTGGATCCATGCATCCGCCTTAGGCATAGGCCTGCTCTTGCTGGGCAAAGAGCGGCCCGCTGGCGCAAAGCTGTCTGGCATACTTAAGCGTAAAAAGGTGTCAAACACATGAGGATCCTAGATCTCTATATCGCTAAAGTGCTGATTAGTAGCTCCTCTTTATCGCTGCTTATCTTGACTGGTCTGTCTGGGATTATTAAGTGGGTTGACCAGCTTAGGCTCGTCGGTCGAGGCACCTATAGCATGATGGATGCCGGCATCTATGTGTTGTTCTTGATCCCACGGGACATCGAAATGTTTTTCCCTATGGCCGTGCTGTTGGGTGCATTGATGGGGATGGGGATGCTGGCATCAAATTCTGAATTAGTGGTCATGCAGTCAGCTGGTTTGTCACGCTTACAGATTACCATGTCTGCCATGAAAACCGCTATTCCATTGATGTTCTTGGTCATGCTGCTGTCAGAATTTGTGGCGCCAGTGGCCGAGCGACGGGCGAAAGAAATTCAACGTACTGAGTTATCTGGCGGCAGTTTAATCGAATCTAGCCGAGGAATATGGGCTAAAGATGGTGACCTGTTCGTTAATATTGGTGGCGTTATCGATACCAATCATTTACGTGATATCACCCTCTACGAATTTGCCGATACTACCAACCTGACCAGTACTGTGCATGCAGAAACTGCAGAGTATAAGGATGAGTATTGGCAGCTCTACCAAGTGAGACGAACATCGTTAAAGAACGATCAAGTGGTGCTAACCAACCTCGCTGAAGATAAGTGGATATCGTCATTGACACCGGAAAAGTTAAGCGTGGTGTCTGTTAAACCTGAGTCATTATCTATTCAAGGTTTGGTGGATTATTTAGATTACTTAAAGAATAACAATCAAGCAGCAGCGCGTTATGAACTGGCGTTATGGCGCAAGTTGATGCAGCCAGTAACGATAGCGGTGATGATGTTAGTGGCACTGTCTTTTGTCTTTGGTCCGTTAAGAACGGTGTCCATGGGCGCACGGGTATTATTAGGCATTGTTGCTGGGTTTAGTTTCTATATTTGCAGCGAGGTCTTTGGGCCATTGAGCATCGTTTACGGCTTACCAGCATTCATTAGCGCGGGTATGCCTGCATTGATCTTTAGCGCTGGCGCCCTGTATTATATCCGCAAATAATAAGTTTAAATTTCATCAAAAAATGCTAGCTTAAATTCAAATAGTAAGTGCAATAAAAAAGCCAATAAGGCCTCTTTTATAAGAGCCATTATTGGCTTTTTTTGTTGCTGGTATTACGTTAAGTGACTAGCCTTAAACGCCTCGCCAGTTTCGCATCTGATTAGCTTCTTTCGATAGCTCAACGACTTCTGAACGTGTCATCATGTCTTGTAGCGCGAGCTTGTCGCCATTAATCAAGATCCATAAATTACCAATACCCAATAATGACCAAACGAGCCTAGCTGCGGCGGTGATCATGCTGAGGTTCTGACCATTAGGATGTTGGATCTTAAGTCGCCATGCGCGCATACCGAGCGTTTGACCACCATAACTCCAGAAGCTGATGTAGAATAAACCGATACACAGTGCAATCCAGAATTGATAGATCCCTTTATACAAGGCATTGCTGTTTAGAAGCTCGGACACATGTTCTTGTCCTGCCATCTCAATGAGACCGCTTGACGCTAGCCCAGTGAAAACAGCAAAGCCTAATGCGCCAGCAACCATATAGACCGCTACCGCAAGGAGTAAATCGTAAGTTATTGCGCCGCAGCGCTTAAAGAATCCCGCTCTTGGAAAGTTGGCGTGATCGCTATTGGGCATAGAAGTCGCTGTCATTTATATCACTTTATAGGTTGGGATCAGAAAAAGTATCCATCAGTCTAACGCGCTTTTGGATCATCTTTAATGTAATAGATATCGCTAAAACCAAATCTGGCAAACTCTTTGTTGCGGAAATCCCTCACCGCAGATGAGCCTTTAGAGGTCATTTCAATTTGCTGTGCCATCATAAGGTATCGCGTTAAATCAACCCCTTCAGCAGCCGCTACGGCTTCGTATATGTCGTGAAATTTGTCATAGGCAAAGTTTATCTCATTCGCTTTACCCTTGAACTTATAGGTGATTCTTGTTGCCATGATTATCTTCTCTATTGAAATTGGCTATATGATAACAAATCTAGGCTACAAGGTATAAATACTGCGTAACTTCATTTAAGCGCCTCTTATTTTTATCTCGCTAGCGAGTCTTGGATCATTAACCATCTAAAGCTATGCACTGAATCGTTGCATTAAATGCTGCTTAAAGTGTGCTGGGTTTAGTGTTTCACCGGTTGCTTGAAGTACGAGCTCGTCGGTTGTGAGTAAACTGCCTTTGGACCAAATATTGTCACTGAGCCAACCCATGACCGATGACAGCTCTCCGTTGGAAATTAGCGCTTCAATTGAGCCCAACTGCTGCTCCATTGCCACTCTAAACTGCGCCGCGTACATCGCGCCTAGCGTATAGCTGGGGAAATACCCCATCTCGCCAACCGCCCAATGAATGTCCTGCATACAACCATTCTTATAGTCACCGTCGGTATTGATCCCTAACAGCGATTGCATCTGTGCGGACCAAAAATCGGGCAGATCAGCAACGGCAAGTTCATTGGTGACCAAGGCTTTCTCCGCTTCAAATCGCAGCAAGATATGACAAGGGTAGGTCACTTCATCTGCATCCACTCTGATGTGACCCGGAGTCACCCGTGAATAGATGTTGCGCAGCTGATCGTGGCTGAGATTACACTCTAGGCGTTGCTTTAACTTAGGTTGCAGTAGCCCTAAAAAAGCGCCGCCCCGGCCAAGCTGCATCTCACAGAATAGGCTCTGGCTTTCATGAATCGCCATAGAACGTGCGAGCCCCGCGGGTTGTCCACGCCAATCAAGAGGCAGGCCCTGCTCGTATTTAGCATGTCCTGTTTCATGCACTACGCCCATTAATCCACTGGTAAAGTCAGCTTCATCGTAACGTGTCGTCAGGCGAACATCGCTGGCAACTCCACCACAAAAAGGATGGCTACTGGTGTCTAATCTGCCGTGGTTAAAATCAAACCCGAGTAGTATCATTACATCTCGACTGAATAGCGCTTGTGCGTCACTAGTGGCATGGGGGATAGCATAACGAGGTTGGTACTTCTGCTTGTCTTGGACCTGTTCAATTAGCCCAGGTAGCCAGCTTTTCAGACCGCCAAATATTTGCTCTAATCTGGCAGAGGTCATCCCCGGTTCAAATTTATCTAACAGCGCATCATAGGGGGAGATATTCAGAGCCGCTGCGCGGATATCTGCTTCCTCTTTTGCTAGTGCTAACACGCTTTCAAGGTTAGGTTTAAAGCCTTGCCAGTCGTTTTGGATACGTTGCTCTCGCCAAGCTTGCTCACAGTGGTAAGCGGCTTTTGTTTTTGCTTCCACTAGGCTACCGGGGACAATATTGGCTTGCTGATACTGGTAACGGATCTCTCTTAGGTTAGCTTTTTGCTGCCAATTAAGGTCTTCTAATTCAGCTTCTGCAATTGTCGGTGCCAACATAGGTGCCGTTTTTAGTGAATGGATATGCTTGGCGAGTTCCGCCATTGCAGCGCCTCTTGCTTCACCGCCACCGACAGGCATCATTGCTGCCTGATCCCAATCGCCAAGGGCACCTAAATGCTCGAAATGACTAATGCTTTGAAAGTGTTCACAAAGCCGTGCATAGTTCTTATTTGCAGATTGATTCATAAAAGTCAGCTGATAGCGAGTAATGGCGCTATGCTAGCACGATAACTATCTATACCCATCCCGCTGAATCCTGCATCTTCAGGCCGGGTGGGTATCAATCTCCTCGAAATACAGCGGATACGATAGCTGCCCAATAAGGCTATAGTGTCAACCCTTTCTAAGTTGCAATTTATTTTGTTTAGCTATCGGCTAAAGTTTGCTATGCTGAATATTGCATAATGTATTTTAAATTATGTAGTTAGCTACATTTTTGGGGTTGAAACCCTACACCGCAGAGGATCATGCGGGCAAACTGTGTTCATGGAGGATTTAATGGTTTCATTTCTGTTAAACCAAGATAATTTACCTTACACCATTTCGCTGTGTATCGTATTTGTACTCGGAATGGTAGAAAGCTTATCTTTGGTCATCGGTGCCAGCTTTTTAGGCTTACTCGATGATTGGACGCCAAATGACAACAGCGCCGATGTTGCAGGTGTTACTGGGCTGGTTGGCTGGCTTTGCATCAGTCGACTACCACTATTAATTTGGTTTGTCCTAGCGCTATTGAGCTTTGCTATTGCAGGCTTTTCACTTAACTACTTCTCTCTCAGCTGGTTTGATAGCCTGCTGCCCCAAGCTATTTCTCTGCCATTATCGTTGCTGTTAATGGGGTTATGCTGCCATTTTCTCGGTGGGAAACTGGCTGATATTCTGCCAAAGAATGAATCTTCTGCTGTATCAATTGAAGATCTTAACGGTTGCGTTGGGATCTTGACGATTGGAAAAGCCGTGCTGGGTAATCCGAGTGAAGCCTTGGTTAAGGATGATTATATGCAGAAACACTATGTGTTAGTGGAGCCCGATGAAGTCGGCGTCGAGTTTACAACGGGTAGCAAAGTGGTGTTACTGAAAAGAAAGGGCCGCGTCTGGAGCGCCGCAAAATTTGATTCTTAAAGGGTATTTTGAACTTAAATAATGCAGCAACATGATAGATGGAACCAGGACAACAGATAGCCGCAGAGGATAAGCTTGATAAGCGGCTAATACTTTAGCCATAGGTGCATATTCAAAAACAATATGTTGAATTTTTAGTCATTAAAAACAGATTTCTCCCGCAGTTAATATCGTTATCTATAAATTAATCAGCTGAAAGCTATTAATAAATTCAGAGTTTAGATAAATCCTCAGTTTAATTTCTATTCATAATAATCCGGCTTGACAAAGTTTACATTTGTTAATGATTTGTTGCATTCAATTGGTTGTGCTAGGTTTTAGTACTCTGCTTAGTCGTTATTACTGCTAGGTAAGTAGTTTGTAGCTAAATAATCCAATAATTAATTGGGCCATTAAAGAGCCCTAGGCAAACCTTTCGGAGCAATACTTTATGAAATTGACAAAAATTGCAGCGAGCTTAATAGCACTCTCTGTTGGCGTATCAGCGGCTGTAACCGCTGATGAGCGATATGTTATTCAAGTGGATAATAGCAAAAAAGGGGTTGTTAAAGCCCTAGCGAAGAAGATGGGCGGCGAGTTAAACCTCGATGGTAATGGGTTTATTGCGGCAACATTTTCCGGCAAAGATCTTGCTCAAGTGAAAGGTTTGCTCAATAACCCCCATATTAAATTGGTCGAAGTGGATCAACGCCGATCACTAATGTCATTTAGTGATGATGTCGGTAACCCAATGACAGAGCAAGTAACACCCTATGCAGTATACCAATCTAAGGTGAATGAGGTTGTTTTCAATGCCAGCACGGCAGACATGAAGGTCTGTATTATTGATTCAGGCTTAGATGCTTCAAATGCCGATTTTGATTGGGGAAATATTAAGGGTGACAACGACAGTGGTACCGGTAACTGGAATGACAACGGTGGTCCACACGGTACGCATGTGGCGGGTACCATCGGTGCGGCAAATAATGGCTTTGGTGTGGTCGGTATGGCGCCAGGTGTTCAGATGCACATTATCAAGGTTTTTAATGCCGACGGTTGGGGCTACTCATCCGATTTAGCCCATGCTGCAGACCTCTGTAGTGCTGCCGGAGCCAATATCATCAGCATGAGCTTGGGTGGCGGTGGTTCAAACTCAACCGAATCTAACGCGTTCCAGTCTTTCACTGATGGCGGCGGTCTTGTGGTTGCTGCGGCGGGTAATGATGGTAACAGTGTACGTTCATACCCTGCAGGTTACCCATCGGTGATGATGGTGGGCGCCAATGATGCTAATAATGATATCGCTGATTTCTCACAATTTCCCAGCTGTACTACAGGCCGAGGCAAGAAGCGGAAAACGGATACCAGTATCTGTGTCGAGATCGCAGCGGGCGGTGTTGATACTCTATCGACTTATCCAGCAGGCATGGCGACAGCCTCAAATATGAGCGTTGATGGTGGTGCATACTCAAGTTCAGCCATGGAGAACGCAGGTTCAGTATCAGGAAGTGTATTTTACATGGGCACTGCCGAAGCGACCAATGGTGGTGCTAACGGCATGGTGTGTATGATCGATCGCGGTGTTATCTCTTTCCACGATAAAGTACTTAACTGCGAAAACTCAGGTGGTATCGGCGCGATTATCATTAATAATGAAGCGGGCATGCTTTACGGCACATTAGGTGACACTAATGCGACCAGCATTCCTGCAGTCGGAGCAGCCTATGAAGACCGAGCCGCTCTAATTGCAGCAAGCAGTGCTGATATTGCCGTTGGCACCTCAGATTATGGCTTTATGAGCGGTACCTCGATGGCGACACCTGCTGTGTCTGGTATTGCAGCGCGAGTATGGTCTAACTATACACAGTGTACTGGCACAGAGATCCGCGCCGCATTAAATGCATCGGCGATGGACGGTGGTGCTAGTGGACATGATGTTTACTTTGGTCACGGTATTATTGATGCTGCAGCGGCTGATGATTATTTAGCGGCTAATGGCTGCGCGGGTGGTGATATTGGCGGAGGAGATGATCTAACCGTTACAGAGAGCCATTATAAGCGAAGGGGCGTCAAGTACGTCGATCTTAGCTTTAGTGGTGCAGCAGGTAGTAGCGTTGATATATATCGTGATGAAAGTTGGGTTGCTAGCGTAGACAGCGGCGAGATGTACACTGATACTATTACCGCTAAAGGTGGCGGAACATATGTCTACAAGGCATGTGATGCCGGTACGAATACCTGCAGCGCGGATGTTAGCGTATCGTTCTAAACGACAGCCATAGTTAGAACACCAAAAGGCCTGCATTCGCAGGCCTTTTTTAATGGGACAACGTGACCATTAACTCGTCAATGGCTGCAATATTGTTAGCGCAGGCTGCATGTTTTTAGGCCAAATGCGATAAGACTTATGGTGCTTAATTAAAGAGGTCTTCTTGTTGCCAGCGCTTAGCAGTAGATCATGTTTGTAGGCGATTTCAGCAAAGGCTTGCTCAGGTGCACGCACATAAAGGGTGATAGGCTTTATCAGCTCATCATTATCAATACGTTGGCTAAATTGCTCATCTGAGATGACAAGACTAGAGCGGCCATCGCTATTAAGCTTGAGCTTTTTTGTCACCTCTTGGTTGGTAATGATCACCCAGTCACTGCTTTCTAGCTCTGTCAGCATCGCCTTTAATGATAACGCTAGCCCTTGTTGTTTATCGGCAATATAACTGTACTGCTGGCTGATTTTTTGCAACAGAAGTTTGAGCTCGGCACCGGCTCCCATGCTGCGAGCTTGGCGGGTCCAAAAAGTAAGATCATCAGCGATCAGTTTTGAAAAGGTACGCTTTTTAAGGGCGTTCACCATCCAGCTGCATAAGAAATGGCTCTCACCTGCTGGGGTCTTTACGCTACTGCTGGTTTCAGCAGATGTTGCTAGCGCGGCTAGGCCTGCGTCAGCAAACATGAGAATGGCTTGGTTATAACTGATATCGGACATGAGATCTCCGCCGTGGAAGTGAGTATAGAGGACGGCGGAGGCATTATACCTAATGCGAATGCAGTATTAAACGGCTATGTCTTAACATAGGCTTACTTTAGTGCGAGTTTTGCCGCGGTAACAATCAGTTCCGCTGCTGGACGAACTCTAAAGTTAGGGTTTACGTATTGGAAATGCACCAAGCCTTTAGCATCGCTGATATAAACCGCAGGCACGGGCAGCACTAAACGTTTTTCACCTTGTGGAGTTTGCCATAGCTCATTTTCAAGCTTCATTTTATTGATGTAGCGTTCGGTAACTTTAGCACTGGTAAAGTAGGCTAAACCAAACGCTTTACTGGTCTCTAAACTGGCATCAGACAACAGTGTGTAACTCAGATCTTGCTTGGTCATCGATGCTTTTAGTTTCTCCGGTGTATCTGGAGAGATGCCAATTAGCTGGTAACCCATCTCTAGCAGCTGTGGCTCAATAGCCTGCAGTTGTCCCATTTGTGAATTACAAAAAGGGCACCAGCCGCCACGATAGAAAAAGATAATGCTTGGCTTGCCTGCGGTTAGCTTAGCGATATCGACGTTAGTTCCATTGAGATCTTTAAGTGATGCAGAGGGGATGGTTTGGCCATTCATTAAAGGCATCACGTTTAATTCATCAAGCGCGATAGGTTTAGCCAGTAGCGGCAAACTAAACAGCAATATTACTAGGGTAGTGAAGGTCTTTTTTAACATTATGTTGGCCTTTGAATGTTGGGTTAACTAAGTGACTAACATTAGACCTATGAAAGGTCTAATAACTTTCATTTATGTTAGTTAACGGCAAGGCATTTGTGCGTCAAACTTATTGGACTTCGGATTCACTTCTATAAAAAGCAACGTTGTGGTGCTTCGCCCAGTCTCAGTAGCGTCTGCACATACGCTGACCGCAGGTCATTGGAACCACTTTCGCCAGAAGGTAACTCATATCTGACCCCAAACGATTTGGTTGCTCTATCTGCTATTTTTTCTAAATCCAAATCCAAATCAAAGTCGTGGCGCTTCGCCCACACCAGAGCCAAAGGGGAAAGCGCTTGTCCCCTTTCGCTAATCCTCAGCGCCCCGGCGAAATTTAAAAAGCAAAATTTCCAACGGGGGAGATTAGATTCTACGAGTTAGTTTAAATGTCGTTATGTTCTGGCGTTTACTGGAAGGCTACAATTCCCTGTATTAAAACTCAAATGCTGAGAGGTTGCGCTTTTCGAAACCAGTGTAGATGTGACTGAGGCCTTCGGAAACAGGACGTTTTCGTTGAGCCCACAGGGATGTGTTCACGGCGAGTCTCAGTTGCGTCTGCACATACGCCGACCGCAGGTCATTGGAACCACTTTCGCCAGCAGCTCACGCATTTATGCCCCAAAGTGTACTGGCTGCTATATCAGCTATTGCTTTTTTAAAATCAAAATCACAATCAAAGTCGTGGTGCTTCGCCCACACCCGAGCCAAGGGGCAAAGCGCTTGCGCCCCTTGACAATCCCTCAGCGCCCCGGCGAAATTTAAAAAGCAAAATT
This sequence comes from Shewanella abyssi, assembly GCF_023284025.1. GTDB lineage: Bacteria > Pseudomonadota > Gammaproteobacteria > Enterobacterales > Shewanellaceae > Shewanella > Shewanella abyssi. Next base: position 12,202 of record NZ_JAKIKR010000065.1, read on the forward strand.
TCCAACGGGGGAGATTAGATTCTGCGAGTTAGTTTAAATGTCTTTATGTTCTGGCGTTTACTGGAAGGCTACAATTCTCTGCATTAAAAACTGAAAACTCAAATGCCGAGAGTTTACGCTTTTCCAACCCAGTGTAGATACGGCTTAGGCCTTTGATGGCATGGATGCCATCGTAGAGCTTACAGGGACGTACTTGCAGCGTGCCTAAGAAGTGTCTGCGCATACGCCTGCTGCAAGCAATTGGAACTACAGATGTTGAAATTAATTCAATACCGCGGGGATCACTTTAAAGCTGCGGCCTTGCGGCCGAGAAAGTCGTGGCGCTTCGCCCATTCTTGTAATCAAGAGTCGAGCCAAGGGGGAAAGCGCTTGTCCCCGCTGTTGATTTCATAAGAGTCGAACCCTCAGCGCCCCGGCGAAATTTAAAAAGCAAAATTTCCAACGGGAGAGATGTGGGGCTATCTGTTAGTTTGAATTTATAGTTGAACTTTCGTGATTTCTGATGGATAACTCGAATGCGCAAATGGTTGCGCTTTTCGAAACCAGTGTAGATACGGCTTAGGCCTTCGATGGCATGGATGCCATCGTAGAGCTTACAGGGACCCTTTCTTTTATAAAGAGTTGCAGCGAGTCTCAGTTGCGTCTGCACATACGCCTGCCGCAGGCAATTGGAACCACTTTTGTTGACAGTTAACTAAGTGTTGTTTGATAACTATCAAGCTGCGGCCTTATGGCCGAGAAAGTCGTGGCGCTTCGCCCATTCTTGTCATCAAAGAGTCGAACCAAGGGGGAAAGCGCTTGTCCCCGCTGTTGATTTCATAAGAGTCGAATCCTCAGCGCCCCGGCGAAATTTAAAAAGCAAAATTTCCAACGGGGAAGATTGGTGTCTGCAAATTTGGCTACCTAAATGTAAATTCTGATGTTCACTGATGTGGAGATTTATCTGATTTTAAAATTTTTATTGGTGAAATACAGGTCAAAGCAACAAAGTACCATGGGCTACCAGCAACAGTTTTTTGAAGCAGATTTAAACATAGCGTACAAAAAAGACACCATTAGGTGCCTTTGTTGTTTATAAAATAATTTGATGTCCGTACTGCGATTATTTTATCTTCTTTATTTTCGCTGGCGAGGCATTTTTCACTTTAACACGGCGGCCTTGCATGTTTTTCTCACCAATCATCTGCGCACCAGCATTATCTAGACGCTGTTGTTTCTTGGCAAAACTGCGGCGAGTTTGCAGCTGCTTAATCAATAGATCGCGGCTTCCGACTTCGTATCCTGGAATGGTAACGCGGCGAAGTTTTTGTCCAATTAGCTTTTCAATATCCGCTAAAGTACGTTCCTCTTCACGGCTCACAAATGAGATAGCCACACCTGATTTACCTGCACGGCCTGTACGACCAATACGGTGCACATAATCTTCAGCCAAGAACGGTAGATCATAGTTAACCACGTATTCTAGACCTTGAATATCGAGGCCACGAGCGGCAACTTCGGTTGCAACCAATACGCGCATTTTACCCGCTTTAAATTCGCGTAGGGCGCGGCGGCGGCTACCTTGGGCTTTTTCACCGTGGACAACAGCTGTTGGAATACCATCAAGGTTAAGTTCTTTTTCCAGCTTATCTGCAGCGTCACGAGTCGCAGTGAAAACTAATACTTGTTGCCAGTTTTTGGTACCGATTAGTTCTGACAGAAGCTCTCGCTTGCGGCGTTGTTCTACTGGATAAACCACCTGGCTAACAGTATCTGCGGTGGTGTTTTGCTTATCGGCAGTAATGATATTGGGTTTAACCATCATCTCGCTAGCCAGTTTTTTAACTGGCGCTGAGAAGGTCGCAGAGAACATCAGGTTTTGACGTTTGCTGTTTACTGCTTGGAGAATTTTTTGGATATCGGCACTAAAACCCATATCGAGCATACGGTCAGCTTCATCGAGCACTAAAAACTCAACATTCGATAAGCTTAAATTACACGCAGTGATATGCTCAAGTAAGCGACCTGGAGTCGCGATAATGATGTCTACACCGCGCTTAAGTTTACTCGCTTGGCTATCCATCTTAACGCCGCCATAGATGGTGGTGACGCTCACCTCTAAGTATTTAGCGTATTCATTGATATTATCGGCAATCTGCGAAGCCAGTTCGCGGGTTGGCGTTAAGATCAGTGCACGGGTATTTGAGCGTTGAGTATCGCTTGGGTTATCAAGCATTTTTTGCAAGATAGGTAATGCAAACGCGGCAGTTTTACCTGTACCTGTTTGTGCACTGGCTAATACATCTTGGCCACGACGCACAGCTGGGATTGCTTGCTGCTGAATTGGAGTCATTTTTTGATAACCACATTCAGAGATGGCGCGTAAAATCTCGGGAGCAAAACTAAAAGATTCAAATCTCATGATGAGGGGTCCTGTAATCAACAATTCAACCGCTAGCGTACAGCGCTAACTTCTTATCCGCCATTGAAATGGCGGTGGCGGAGTATAGCAAACTTTAGCTTCAAACCTGCACCTATTTTTTTTAGGTTTTAAAACAAAAAAGCAGCGCCGAAGCACTGCTCTGTGGATAAACGGCGAGTTTAAATGGCCGCCGTCACTTTATTGAGCCAAACGAGTTCATCAGCCTGCATGTGTGGACTAAGCTTTTCGCGCACTAACTGATGGTATTGGTTAAACCAATTGACTTCGGTGTTAGTCAGGTAATTCTTATCAATGAGGCGAGCATCCATCGGGATGAAGGTCAGCGCTTCAAACTCAAGCATTTCACGCTCCGCATTGGCTAAAGCCACTGAAGGCCTTACTGCAACCAAGTTTTCTAGACGAATACCAAACTCATTGGCACGGTAATAACCAGGCTCATTTGAGAGCACCATACCAGCAACTAAAGCCACTGGGGTTCTGTTTTTACCAATACCTTGGGGCCCTTCGTGCACACTTAAGTAATGACCCACACCATGACCTGTGCCGTGATCAAAGTCGAAACCGTGTTGCCAAAGGTGTTGTCGTGCAAAAGAGTCTAACTGCTGCCCAGAGGTGCCTTGGGGGAACTTGGCCTGGTCGATAGCAATGTGCCCCTTAAGTACCAGTGTCACCATCTTTCTTTGCTCATCGGTAACATCTCCGATGGCAATAGTACGAGTAACGTCAGTGGTGCCATCTAAATACTGAGCACCAGAATCGACCAGGTAGATACTGTTCATTTCCATCTGTGCCGGCGTGCCGTCGTTGTGGTTGTAATGGCACATTGCCGCGTTGGCACCTGTGGCTGAGATAGTATCGAAACTCGGTTCTTGATAAAGCGGGTCTTCAAGGCGGAAGCTTTCTAGCTTATCGGCTAACAGAGCTTCGTCATATAAGCGCTCTGCAAGCACCTCGGTATCTAGCCAAGCTAGAAAACGGCTGACGGCAACACCATCTCGAATATGGCAGGCTTTCATACCGCTTAATTCAGCATCATTCTTTTGCGCTTTAGGTAGTGCCACAGGATCGGCCCCGGCAATCAGTTCAGCGCCGGCGTTTTTGGCGGTTATCTGCAACCACGCGTTGATGGTATCTGGGCTCGCGAGTACTTTAACGCCTGACAGTTTAGCCAGTTCAGCTTCAAGAGCGGCTTCAGCTTTAAAGCTCACTCCAGCGCCAACATGCTGTTCGATACCCGCTGGCAGCTTGCTGAGATCAGTAAATAGCAGCATATCTCCGTTCGCATAGAGTAACGCGGTACCTAAGACCACAGGCAAACGAGGTACATCTTTACCGCGAATGTTGAGTAACCAGCAGAACGAATCTAAGGCAGCGATAATGGCAACGTCAGCGCCTTCAGCTTTAACCGCAGCGCCAATAGTAGTGCGCTTTTCTATGCTACTGCGGCCAGCACTTTTTTCGCTAAACGCCATAATCGGTGCGTTTGAAGCGTGTGGTCGGTCGCTCCAATTAAGATCAATTGGATTGTCTTTTACCGCCACTAAGTCAATTTGTGCTTTATGCAAGGTCGCTAGCGTGCTGTTGAACCACGAAAGTGTATGCAGTCTGGCATCGAAACCAACATTGGACTTGGCATCAAGCTTTTCGGTAAGCCATTGTGCTTGGGGGGTATCGTGCAAACTCAGGTATTCAAATAACTCGCCATCGACTTGTTGGCGAACTTGCACTGTGTAACGTCCATCAACAAAGATTGCCGCTGTGTCTTTTAAGACAATGATCATGCCTGCTGAACCGGTAAAACCACTGGTCCACAACATACGTTCATTGTGAGCGGGAACATATTCACCCAAATACTCATCTGCACGAGGAATAATAAAAGCGTCGAGATTCGACTTCGCCATTTCGTGGCGAATAGCGCTCAAGCGGGTTGCAATAGTATTTGACATTATGGCTCCATATTAAGCACTTGAGCGGCAATGGTTATATTGGCTAAAGGCTATTCAATGTGTACTTATTTAGCGCGGAGATTATCACAAATTAATACCATAAGGGCATATGCATTTAGCCATTTTGTTATCATCTGTCGTGGTCTTTGTAGCTTTTTATGCCAGCGCCTGCATCCATCAATGGTTTACAGAGGTGAGTTGCTGACTGATTCGTGCGACTATATTGTGTATATGCTCGATAATAATGACTAGCGCGAACGGTGTATAGCTACAGCCGTTATTGCGTATGGATTTAGCGAAAGGATAATAACGAGTTATGCCATTTAATGTATGGGTACTAACACTAGCGCAGGCGTTTGCGATGAGCGCGACACCAATGATGATGTTGCTCGGTGGGATTATTGGCGTAGAGATAGCCCCATCAGCTGAAATGGCGACCTTGCCGATAGCGTCGATGGTTGTTGGAGTTGCGCTGTCGGTGTTGCCAGTATCTAGGTTGATGCAACGCTTTGGCCGCAAGCCGATATTCATCACTGGGGCTTTGGTGGCGGCGACGTCTGGAATGTTGGCGGCTTACGCAACCTCCGAGCAAGATTTTGTGCTGTTTTGTTTAAGCGGCATGTTATTGGGTTCCGCAGGCGCCGTAGTGCAGCAATATCGCTTTGCAGCGATGGAGTCGGTGTCTGAAGCATTAGCGGCAAAAGCGGCTTCGCGAGTACTGCTCGGTGGTCTTGTCGCGGCAATTATAGGGCCTGAATTGGCCGTGCGTGGTGGGGTGATATCAGATCAGGCTTATGTTGGGGCTTTTGCATTTTTAACGATGGTGAGCCTGATAGCAGCCACTATTTTATGTTTCTATCGAGAACCTAAGATAGATCGCAGAGTAAAGCATAGGGCAGCCGAAACGACTGGGCGTCCCCTTGGGGCTATATTGTCTCAACCTAAAATTTGGGTAGCAATTGCCGGCGCGACACTAGGTTACGCCATGATGAGTTTTGTCATGACGGCCACCCCGCTGCATATGCATCATATTGAACATCATTCTCTGGCTGACACCAAGTGGGTCATTCAAAGCCACATTATTGCAATGTATCTTCCCTCATTGATTAGTGGCGTGTTAGTGGCACGAATTGGGGTGTCAAAAATGATGTTATTGGGTTTGTTAGCTTACGTCGTTACCATCATTACCGCGTTGCTCGGACGTGATCTGCTGAACTATTGGGCCGCTTTAGTATTGCTAGGCATTGGCTGGAACTTCCTCTTTGTAGCCGGTACAGCGCTATTGCCGCGTTGCTACAACGCTGCTGAGCGTTATAAAGTACAAGCGTTTAACGACACCTTTATTTTTGGAGCACAGGCAATGGCGTCGCTAAGTGCTGGTTGGGTTATTCATGCTCTTGGCTGGGAGATCCTATTGATTATTTGCTTACCTGTTATCGCAGCCCAATTACTATTAATAGCGTGGTGGAAGTTGTCTAAAAGCCGCATGTTGCAGCAAGATCGCTCATAAACTGGTATGTCTAAACTTTTCTATCGATAAGTATTTCTCAATGACTGTTAATTAGTGTTGGCATTTTGTATACTTTATTCTGGATGCTGTGCAGATACATTCAGATAAACTAGCCTGTTTAAAAGCGGATTTAAGCGTCGGTTAAAACGGTTCAGTTGCGTTATTAATGATGAGGTCTGATAGCGGCATGTCTCAGGCATCGCTTAGGGCTCAAGTTTAACTTTTTAAAGTAAGGGTAGGTAAATGACAATAGGTGTAGGCGGTTCTACCGCAGAACAAGCGTTAGCAAAACTCACAGATATGACTCAAGGCACTGCGCCAATTAGCCATGATGAATTTTCAGCTCGTATTGCCAATGCACAGTCGATTATGGCGGCAGAAGGTATTGCAGCAATCTATATCAATGCGGGTACTAACCTTTATTACTACACGGGTACGCGCTGGTATGCGAGCGAGCGTATGGTTGGCGCGATAATTCCAGCAAGTGGTGCTGTTGAGTATATTGCACCAGCATTCGAAGTTGATACGCTTGTGGGTTACATGAGCATCGAAGGTAAGGTCAACACCTGGCAAGAAGATGAAAGCCCCTATGCACTGTTTGGCGATGTGCTCGCTGGAATGGGCATAAACGCAGGTGATGTCGGTATTGATGAGTCTGCCGCATTCTTTATTTTTGATGGTGTCCGTCAAGCGCATCCACAGTTTAACTACGTCAACGCAAAGCCTGTTACAGCAGGTTGCCGTATGATTAAGTCGGCCGTAGAGTTAAGTCTATTGCAACGGGCAAAAGACATGACCTTAGAGGTCCATAAAGCCGTTGCGCGTATCTTACATGAAGGTATTACCACCACAGAAGTTGAAGCCTTTATTAATGCCGCCCACATTAAAGTTGGCAGTCCAGCGGGTTCATATTTTTGTATCGTATTATTCGGTGAAGACAGCGCTTATCCACACGGGGTTAAATCGCCTAAGGCATTAGATTTAGGCGATACTGTATTGATTGATACCGGTTGTCAGCTATATGGCTATAACTCTGATATTACTCGTACTTATGTGTTTGGTGAGCCGAGCCCGCGTCAACGCGAGTTGTGGCAACATGAGCAAGATGCGCAAATTGCCGCTTTTGAAGCGGCGCATATAGGGGCAACCTGTGCCAGTGTTGATCGCGCTGCTCGTGATACTTTAGAAGCCGCTGGCTTTGGCCCAGGCTATAACGTACCTGGCTTACCCCATCGTACTGGGCACGGCATTGGTTTAGATATTCATGAATGGCCGTACTTGGTGCTTAACGATCACACACCATTAGCCGTGGGTATGTGTTTCAGTAACGAGCCTATGCTGTGTGTTCCGGGTGAGTTTGGTGTCCGTCATGAAGACCATTTCTACATGACAGAGCAGGGTGCTGTTTGGTTTACCAAACCCGCTCACTCAATCGATGACCCATTTGGATATGAAGCTTAATCGCGATTTTTTTGGTGTTAATCGTAACGAGTCATTAATTGCTATGTGTTCCGGGTGAGTTTGGTGTCCGTCATGAAGATCACTTTTACATGACCGCAAAGGGCGCGGTTTGGTTTACCAAACCCGCTCACTCAATCGATGACCCATTTGGATATGAAGCTTAATCGCGATTTTTTGGTGTTAATCATAACGAGTCATTAATTGCTATGTGTTCCGGGAGAGTTTGGTGTCCGCCATGAAGACCATTTCTACATGACCGAACAGGGCGCGGTTTGGTTTACTAAACCCGCTCATTCCATCGATGATCCATTTGGATATGAAGCTTAATCGCGATTCTTTTCGGTGTTAATCGCTATGTGTTCCGGGTGAATTTGGTGTCCGTCATGAAGACCATTTCTACATGACAGAACAGGGTCTAAATACGGAGCAATTTGGTTTACTAAGCCCGCCCATTCCATCGATGATCCGTTTGGCTATGAAGCCTAAGAGTGAGTTTTTTAGCGCTTAATAAAAAAGCCCGAATGTTTGCACATTCGGGCTTTTGATTATCTGCATACCGCTGATAATTCAACTTAGTCGATGCTGATAAGCTCGACATCAAAGATAAGGGTTGAACCGCCACTGATTTTGCCTGCGCTGCGATTACCATAAGCCAGTTCTGGCGGAATAAAGAAACGTGTTTTCTCGCCAACGACCATCAGCTGCACCCCTTCGGTCCAACCTTTAATCACGCGGTTGAGTGGAAAAGCGATAGGCTCGCCGCGCTCAACTGAGCTATCAAACACGCTGCCGTCGAGTAGGGTGCCGTGGTAGTGAACTGTTACCGTATCGCTCGCCTTTGGATGCACAGTGCCGTCGCCTGCAGCTAATACTTGATATTGCAGTCCTGAAGCGGTTGTCGATACATCCTCTTTTAACTTGTTTTCAGCAAGAAAGGCATTGCCTAGTTCGATATTTTCTTTTGCTGCTTTTTGGTTATTCATTGAGTTAAAGAAGTAAAAAATCACTCCAGCAATGACCACTACCGCTAATATCATTTTCATTTTAATTCACTTTAGTTGGTTTGAGTTGAGTTTGGATTTAGCTTTATACCAATTTGAGTACAATCATATCGAATCGACACTCACAGGTAAATCTACAGTCGTTTAGAGCATGCGCTGGATCGATTTCAAATACTCATCCGCTAAAGGGGTAAAGAGGACGATATAGTAAGCGCCAATATTGAGTAATATGGTTATCCATAGCAAGACCTTGAATGAAGTTTTGGCTGATTTGTGTCTAAGCAGTTGCTGCGCAATCAGCGCTCCTGGCCAACCACCAAGCAATGATAATAGATGTAAGTTAGATTCTTTTATACGCCAACGCTGCAGCTTTGCTGCTCGCTTATCCAGTGCATAGGCAATAAAGGTCACACTAGAGATCCCTAACAGATAGATAAGGGCGGCTAACGGCAATAAGGCAAATTGGTACAGTACTATTGCAGCTATGATTGCAGCGATAGCAAATAGACTGACTGGCGTGAGCTTAGCCGTACGCGACCGAGGCTTGGTTTTGGTTCTTGCATCCACCCCTATGATTTCAGCTTTACTGGCTTGCGGCCTATCTTTGCTGTTTTTGGCATAACTGAAACTAATGATATCGCCGTTTTTAGGGCGGTGAGCAGCCGAGCTAAAACTCGATATATGCACAAACACATCACTATGACTGCCTGCTTGAGTTATAAAACCAAAGCCTTTTGCATCATTCCATCGGGTAAGTACGCCTTGTTGCATCATTTATCTCGTCGGCTCTAGTTATCGATTTCAAGTTGTAGCGACTCTAAATCTCTTAAAATACGCATAAACTTTTGCCCAAAGTTGGTCACCTTGTATTCGACTCGTGGGGGGATTTCTGGATAGCTTATCTTCTCCAAAATACCAAATTCGATATTTCGCTTTAAGCACTGGTTTAGCACTTTTGTGGTTAATCCCTCAACCGACTTGACCATTTCACCAGGACGATTTATCTCATCTTCCAGCAACTGGTAGACCGTCAATGACCATTTACAGCCAACAATCGTCTCTACCATTCTTGCCGTTTTAGCTGGGCCAGATTTTCTTGTAATCAATTTTTCTTTTAGATTCATAAATATGTACCAAAAAGTACCTATGGTACTAATTTGTGCTTACTATTCAGACATATATTCATTGTTTAAGGTTACCATAGAAAAGGAGATGTTCGTGTTTAATGGGTTATAGTTGTCAAATCAGATCAAGCGGCATGGGTTACAGGCGCTATGGATGTTGATGGCGTAATTAACAGTTATTTGAATAGATGTGTGGAGGAGCTGATGTTAAATATGGACTTGAGTGAAAGAGTGGTGATTAAAACTCAAGAATTACCCTGGTTAGGCAGTCCCTCTCCTACGGTATTTCGTAAACCACTTGAACGTGCAGCAGCTGAAAGTGGACACACTACCAGCATGGTGAAGTATCAGGCTGGCGCCAGCTTTAAGCGTCACTCTCACCCTTATGGAGAAGAAATTTTAGTGCTGGAGGGGACTTTCTCTGATGAAGAGGGTGATTATCCCGCAGGCACTTATATTCGCAACCCTCCAGGCAGTGCTCATGCACCTTTTAGTCAAGATGGCTGCGTGCTTTTAGTTAAGCTAAACCAGTTTGATAGTAACCGTCCGGCCAAGTACATCTTCAGCTTACCGCTTTGAAGTTCTATCTTAACAACTGACTATTACATCAGGAGTTAATATGGCTAAACGTTCTCATGCGGATTGGACG
>NZ_JAKIKR010000066.1 GCF_023284025.1 Shewanella abyssi
CTGAGAAGGTTCTAGGTACTAGGACGTTCGCCAGCTCACTGCTAGGACGGACTACGTCCTGCTAGGTAATCAACAGAAAACACCACTTGGCTTTTGATGTTGATTTTATGCCTTGCTAGAACCTAGAACCTAGAACCTAGAACCTAGAACCTAGAACCTAGAACCTGCTAATACTCGAGCCTAGAACCGATCTTAAAGCTTAGAAGGTCCTAGGTACTAGGACGTTCGCCAGCTCACTGCTAGGACGGACTACGTCCTGCTAGGTAATCAACAGAAAACACCACTTGGCTTTTGATGTTGATTTTATGCTTTGCTAGAACCTAGAACCTAGAACCTAGAACCTAGAACCTAGAACCTAGAACCTAGAACCTAGAACCTCTAATACTCGAGCCTAGTACGTCTGTTTACTCTGGTACTTCCTGCTTAACCACGGTTTTACCGCCATTTTGACCGATACGTCGCTCAAGATAGTCGAGCATCTCTTTGGCGATAGTATCTAATTGCCACGGTGGATTGATAATCCACAGTCCAGCGGCGGTCATGCCAAATTCGTCGCTGTCAGGTTTAATGGATTGCTCAATACGCAGTTGGTTCTTAATGCCACTTTCGGCTAAAAGCTTAAGCATACGTTCCGTTTGAGCGCGGTCAACAACCGGATACCAGAGTATATAGACGCCGGTAGAGAAGCGTTTGTGCGCCTTGATTATCGCTTTAGCAACATCTTGATAGTCTGTTTTAATCTCGTAACTTGGGTCTATTAAAATCACGCCACGACGCTCCAGTGGAGGTACTGCGGCAATGAGTCCTTTAAGGCCATCGTCCTTGAACACTTTTACGTGGCGGTCACCGGTAAATTGCTCTTCCAGTGTCAGAAAATCAGTGCCGTGCAGCTCGTGCAAAACCATGCGATCTTTTTGACGCATGTTCATATCAACGAAAGCGGGTGAGCCAGGGTAAAACTCTAACTCTTTTTTACCTTGGTTAAAATGCGTCACATCGGCAATGTACTGCACTAAAGATTCAGGTAGGTCGCTACGATCCCACAGTCTGGCCACGCCATCTAAGTACTCGCCAGTTTTTTTAGAAAACTCATCGGTGAGTGCATAACCGCCTGCGCCCGCATGGCTATCAATGTAGGCCATCGGCTTGTCTTTTTTATGCATCAATTTGAGCACTTGTAGCAATATAGCGTGCTTGAGCACATCGGCATAATTGCCAGCGTGATAGCCGTGACGGTAACTTAACATTAGGATTCTTTATTAATGATTGGGAAAGGTAAAGTATATAACATCTTGGTGCTGGTATCATCATTTCAGGATCTAACGCGGCCGCTGGAATAGTGTTGCGACACTCAGGAGGGCAGGTGCTCCTGTGGATTCTCCTCTGGCTATTCAAGCTTTATGGGAATAGGTATTTAGATGGTTAATTAGTATTTCTTATTACTCGCTTTCTATTACTGGTTGTCAGCAACAAAATCAGTACCTTGGCCAGAATTCAACAAGTAATGCAACCCTGAACGAGGGTTAGCGACAGTGATTGATCTGGTCAAATAAATTCGGACACCCTAGTTAAGTTCGTTAAGCTGCCGTATTTACCAATATCTCTTTAGATTCAAAGTCATTGGGGCTTTGATCCAGCGACCAAGAACTTGAGCACTGACTTCTAATTTTCTAGCCGCTTTTGAGATCGCACTTATTACTATCTCTTTTGATCAAATAAAAAGCTCTCGGGTAAAAGTTTTATATGCCTTTTTATGTGGAATTTCGAAGCTTAACACTTTCGGATGGTTGAAATGTAAAAGTTAATGCTGAAATTGAAATGATTTCATGTTGTTTGTTTGGGCGTTGACAACATCTCTCACTGGGATATCTTTGCTGCATGCCGAAGGTATGTTTTATCCATTTATTTAAGGGAATTAAAATGAAAGTATTAGACTTGAAAGAATTAGCTTTTGTATCAGGTGCAGGTGCTCAGCCTCCTACTGATGGCACAATCTGTCCACCAGGAGAGTATCCTACTCCACCAGTTGGCCCCATCTGTCCTCCAGGAGATGATGGTAAGGGCCCACGCTAATTCCAACGGCTTGATTAACCGTTAATGAGTAAAGCATGGCTCATAGAACCATGCTTTTTATTTGTAGTTACATTGAAAAGTTTCATATTGAGCTTATGTCTTTATATATTCAGCCCAATAAAGTTGAGTCGTTTTTTGTATGATGAATTGAGAAAGTTAATTCGATATTGCTATAGGCAGCACAGCGATGAGTGTTATTATTCCTAAGCCTATTTTCAGAAACAGAGCTTGATAGTGACTAGTGTTTTTTTCAATCGCAATTTCCCAACCTTAGAAGCTGCTGGCGAACGCTGGGGGCTAACCTATAGCGATAACGCAGAATTTGAACTGCGCTTTGAGCACAACACCTTAAGCCTTTATAAGCGTGACGAACCAAAATTAGATGGTATTAACGTTGATTTTGTTTCCGGTGCGGTCGCGCATAGACGCAAGTTTGGTGGTGGCCGCGGCCAATCAATAGCAAAAGCGGTCGGTCTTAAACAAGGGCTAACGCCTACCGTAGTTGATGGCACTGCAGGCCTGGGCCGCGATGCTTTTGTGCTTGCCGGCTTAGGTTGTAAGGTGATAATGGTCGAGCGTCATCCAGTCGTAGCCGCTTTATTGGAAGATGGTTTACGTCGAGCCTATGACGATAGCGAGATTGGCGAGTGGATGCGTGAGCGCATGAGTTTATTTCATGGTTCGAGTATTGATGCGCTAGCGGAGGCCGCTGCAGCTTCTGGAACTGAGATTGATGTGGTCTACCTTGATCCCATGTATCCCCACCGTGAAAAATCCGCATTAGTTAAAAAAGAGATGCGAATATTCCAAACCCTGGTTGGCGCCGATCTCGATGCCGATGGTTTACTTAAACCGGCCCAAGCGCTAGCGACTAAACGTGTGGTAGTGAAGCGCCCTGACTACGCAGAAGATCTTGATGGTGTAAAGCCGAGTATGGTGCTGGCTCAGAAGAAAAATCGCTTCGATGTCTATGTTAAAGCGGCGATGAAATAGCAGAGGATAAACGTTTAAATTGCTTGGGTAACCGACTCAATACAACCGATGCTATACCCACTAGTACTGCGGTAAAAAACGTTTCCATTTAGTCAGAATAAACGGGTACTCTCCGGTCACGTCCACGGTGGTATACCAGCTTTGTTTGGCACTGGTGTTGATCCCCTGATAGTTAAATATCACTTTCGATACTAATCGGTCGCCACTCCATGATGTAACCACTTCAACATTAACGAGTTGGTAACCGTTTGGATTGGGCCCACTGGGGGTCGCCTTATAGCAGAGGTCATAGGACTCTTTAAACACCTTTTTATTGTTATATAAAACATAATTCAGTGCTCGCTCTTCATTTCTCACGCCATCATTGGCATTCAGTGAGCGGATCTCCTCAACTAATTCTTTCATTTGTTGGTTTTCATTGTGAACAATGTGACTCTTATCAACGGGGGTAGACTCCGCCGGGATCAAGTTGCTCACAAGCACTCGTCCGTCTAACATCACCTGCCCCTGCAGGATCACATGCTGATCTTTTAACCCTAGGGCAGCAACAAATTGCATTAAGCTCTCATCTGAATCCGTGATCAGATTGTAGATCTCATTACCATCGACATTGCAAAACATCCAGTTCATATCTCTGGCTACATACTCATTGGCCTTATGCCCCAGCCCCTGATATAAAAGCGTATTGAGTGATGAATCTCGGTTTAAACGAGCGAGTGCAACATCATCATCTACCTCTTTAATGCTCGAGACATCAACGCCAGTCAGTAGGCAGGCCTGATAGAACTCCTTTTCGATACTTAAATTAGGAAAGTGAGCATCGATACGGCCCACCACATAAATATATTCATGTGTTTCAGCAGCAAAGCCACTTGCTTGAGTGCTTTTTGACTCATGTAGAGTGGATAAAACCCTTTGTGCTGCCACTGGAGCATGTGCTGGCTCATGCAGTTGCTTTAAATCTGTCATCACCGTCTTACCTCGTTAGGCTGTTTGGGGCAAAAAATTTCTTAAGGGGAAATTAATAAAAGGATACTCATCGGTGACATCAATACCACAAGAGTAAAACACTTCTAGGTCCTGATTTAGGTAAGTTAAAATGATCTCAATCAAGCTACGATCACCATCTTTTGAATAGTGCTGAAAATTGATCTCTGTTAATGCTCCCTTTAAATCTAAGCCAGCTGGAACAAGTGTATTAAAATTGCAAATAACAAAGTTGATGGCGCGACTAACGCTAGATACACCATCATTGGCCTTCAAGTTTATCGGCGCCATGTCCTCCAAAGGCAGAGAAACAATGTGATTGCAGAGCACGGTAGGTAGGTGAAGATCATTTTGCGTTTCATCAGCATGGTTCACTCCCAAAGCGCCGATGATCGCCACCTGTTGTGAAGATTGACTTTGTTTGAGAGCAGCGATCAAAGCATCGAGCTCATTGTTATATTTTGGCAGTAACATATAAGTATCAACATTATTGATGCTAAATACCCAGCTCGCCTTCTCGGCAATATATAGATATGGCCGAAAAGTCAGCGCCTCATTATGGGCCGGCGTCGATGAATAGCTGAAGACGCCATAGTAATCATTTTCGGGTAGATCTAATTCTTTTGCCGCCGCCTCAAACTCTTTTTGAAGATCCCGCGTAGCAAGAAACGGCCGCAAAGATCCTATTGCATAGATGTGTGAGAGTGAGTTAGGTGCATCAACTGTCGTTATACTCATGATCATTTCCTATTTAAAAGTTATCTATCTAGTTATTTATTATCCAGTCATCAGGGTTAATGGCATAAAGGCTTGTAATGGCGCATTAACGAAAGGAAACTGATGAGTGACATCGACACTGCAATGATAGTACTTTTCTCGCCTAGAACTTTTGCTCTTATACGTGAGCACAAGGTCAACAATGACATGAGGGGAGGCTAAATCTGAATAGCTGGCTTTCACATCATTTAAGAAGTAGCTTAAATCATTAGCGCTGGGGCCATTTTTCAAGGCATGAGTGGTTAAATAGATATCTGGGTAGCGGTAAGCGAGGTAATTCTTCGCTCGACTGAAATTGCCTCGACCATTATTAGGCTGATATTCAAGCCCCTGTAATACATCTTGAATGACAGAGGTCGTAACCCCTGTTTCAGCTTTCAACTTCTCGTGCAAGCTGTCGAGCGTTTGACTAAACAGGTTATTACAAATCACCTTAGGTAAATTAAGCTCTTGCGATAATCCACTATTATCAATAACGCCGATAGCCGTCGATAGCACTGATAGCAAGCTGTTTTCTGTAGGTTTTAGTGCTTTAATGAAACACATTAGCTCTTGTTTTGACCTTGGCAGTAATATGTAGCTGTCTATATCATGAATGCTCAAAACCCATTTAATTTGTTCGGCAATATAGAAATAGGGGCGAACGCCATTTGCTGGGTCGATGAAACTCAGCACAAGATAATAATCGTATTCGCTGACTTTTAGCGTGCGTGCGGCGCGATAAAATGCCTGTTGTAACCCTTGATTTGGAAACACGGGTTTTAATACACCTACCGCATAGATATAGTTGTCAGTGAGGTTATTAAATGACAGCTGAGCGACGTCCACATCTTTAGCGGGCAATGCATGTTCAATACTGGCACGTTGCAATGGCTTTTGCTCTGCGGTAACCGGAGCAGCCTGCTTGTTACTAGCTTGCTCCCTCAATGAGTGATGACCAGCGAGATCAGCTTGAACAACTTGTGTTGCTTGATCCACCATATCTACAGTGTCTACTTCAGGTGTTGATTCTGGCAAGGTGCAGCCTGAGGGACCTGCACCAACATCCGTATGCTGCGCCATATATTGCTCTCCTAAATAGCGATGCTATCCAATTCAATTCGTTTTTGACTAAGCAAGCATTAAAAAATGGTTATGGCCTAATCTTTATGGCACCACTTTATCCATTTTTTAGAAAATTAAATTGGTCAAACTACGGCGTAGGTAGATAAAACAAGGGAAGGTATTGGTAGAAATGATGAATGATCGAATATGAAGCATTGTCACTATATTGTGATGGAAGGAACAGGCCAAAAGCAGCTAGATTGAAGGCTTAGGCCTGTTAATAATACTTACTGCGCGCTAACCCAGCGTATTTGACAAGCACTACTATTATCACCAATAGTAATGGTGGGAAATGTGTGGCTCGGTACTGATGATGTGCCACATGAGACAGCATTTAACACGGTAGAGCCGTTTTTTATCACACTATTGGGCGAACATTCACACCCACCGCCACCATAATAGCCTACGGAGTATCCTGCGGAAGCAAGTTCACTAACTAGCAGCTCTCTATCAGCAGCATCAGAAATAGAGTTTTTGAAATCGTTCTCATCAAACCAAACGGTTATGTCTATCGGTAGCGCAAAACTCTGTAATCTTGTGACTACGCTCAGTGCGCTTTTTTCTTTGCTATTGTTGAATTTAACCAATGGCATCATAGCTAAATCACAGCCACTAGAATCTGTTATCGATATTAATTCCGGGATGCTAAAACCTGATAGTGTCTCCGTGGTACTCATATCTATTTCTCGTAGACAAAAATTATAATCTGTACCTTGGCTATTTGCCTGAATATAGCCTTCTGTCACCACCTGATTAGCGATGAACCCCAGTGCATCTGCTGACGCCTTGTCTGTTTTAAAATTTAACCTTGCCGCAACTTCTGTTAATAAATTTCCCATTAGATCACCTCGTCCTTGTCGTTGTCATTACCCGTATCTTTAACGGGCGTCTTAAGTTGATTGCTTCTTGACCTTGCGTAATTAACTATAAACATCAGCGGTTATACCAACTAGGTACATTCTAGGTCTCGATGAGTATTTTCTCGGCTGCTATTGGTATAACTTCGCATTGATTTGGGCTTTTAGACTAACGCATGAACTAATCAGCAAAATAGTTGTGATAACTGACAACATTTAACCAAAAAAATACGCTTACCAACGAGGCTGAGTACTGCTGCCTTGCTCTCTATCTATCCCCTGTTGGAGATCCCCCAGGCCTATCAATGTGCGACCTTCCGCAATGGCTTTTAACGATACGTAGCGGATCACATTCATGATGGATGCACCAGACAAGCTGCACCTGAGTGCCAAGTCTTGTAAGTCAACATCTTGTGCAAGCTGCGTCTGTGGTGAAAAGCCATTGCGCCAGATAGCCAGCCTTTGCTCGGCTGCTGGTTTGGGGAAATGGATCACTGATTCGAAACGGCGAAAGAAGGCCTCATCCACGTTATCTTTATAGTTAGAAGCAAGGATCACTAACCCTTCAAAGCGTTCAATACGCTGCAATAAGTAAGAAATATTTTGATTCGCAAATTGATCGTTAGCACTACTGGTTTGGGTGCGTTTACCAAACACCGCATCGGCCTCATCAAAAAACAGGATCCATTGATTTTTCTCGGCCAAAGTAAACACTCGCTCCAGGTTTTTTTCGGTTTCGCCTATGTATTTGGAGTGCACTCTCGACAGGTCAACCTTATAAACATCTTTGCCGAGCCGCTGACCCAATACGCCGGCGGTCATGGTTTTTCCGGTACCTGAAGGGCCATGAAATAGTGCCCGATACCCAGGGCGAATGCGGTCGGCCATTCCCCAACTGTTTCTCAGCGTTTCGCCATGTTGCGACCAGGCGTGAATATCGTCGAGCTGACGCATTACCGAATCCGCTAGCACTAATGAATCTAACGAATGCGAGGTGACTAACTGCGCCGGAAAGTTAGCGCCTTTGGCTGCATGATACGCCCCGCTAATCGTGAGCAGAGTCATAGGTTCTGCGGCCAATATTAACTGCCGTTTAAAAGGGTTGCTTGTGGCAGGCTCTGGTTCATCGAGCAGTTGCATAACAGCAGCTTCGCCCGGAGTTAATACACTGATATTCCCCGATTGCATGGCCGACAGCAGGCGTTGTACTTGCAGGCGTATTTCAATCGACTCACCTCCGAGTAAAAAAGTTAAAGTGTCCCCGTTGGCCACGACTGCTCCCTGATACTCTCCGCCGCCAAACTCGCTATAAGGACGCTCGATATTGTCATTTCTCATCAGCAGAACATCGAGCACTTGGGGCTTAACAATCGGCATCAAGGCTAGCGCCAGTAACAGTTGACAGGAAAAATCGAGATCATGCTGCTGAACCCATACCGCCAACGTTCCGCTATAACTAGCGATATCAGGCGGCGTCACTTGATAGACATCAGTAAAAGGGCACTCTTGAGCGAAATGTAACTGCAAGCGGGTTTGAATAACCGCTTCACACCAAGTGGCGTAGGCGTCAAGAAGTGCCGCATTACTTGGGGCTGATGGGCGTTCAATATTCGGTGTCAGTTGATGTGATGAAAAGCGCTCATCGGCCTCTTTTCTATAGGGAATTACATTATCGTTAATCATCGGTGCCTCTCTATTGCCAGTATTATGCTAATACCAGTATGTACATAAACAGAGAGTTAGCCTTGGTAAAATTTGTGGCTGAAGAGGTAAAAGTGCGCATAACGCCCCTATTTTTTTGGCCGCGGCCGCTGTCATTTGGCTTGGAAAGCTTTAGTGATTTAAGATGCGACAGCGTTGACATTCACTTTATATGGGGTCTAAGTTCTACTTATATAATGGCAAGATGGCTAACGACACTAGAATTATCCTATTTACCAAATCACTTTATTATTTCTCTGCTACAGTTATATTTCTTTCCAACTAAGTTGAATGGAACTCTCTCAGTGCAGGGTTGAATGTAACTAACTCAGTACTTGAATCACAAGGAACAGATAAT
Organism: Shewanella abyssi; assembly: GCF_023284025.1. GTDB lineage: Bacteria > Pseudomonadota > Gammaproteobacteria > Enterobacterales > Shewanellaceae > Shewanella > Shewanella abyssi. Next base: position 8,851 of record NZ_JAKIKR010000066.1, read on the forward strand.
GAAGAGAACTAAATCGCGCTGGCCAAATAATGCTGTAGTGGGATATATCGATGCTAGCGCCTTAGGAGCTGTGGCAGCGATTACTCAACAGCAAGTGCAAAGTTATGATGTGATCATCTTTGGTTTTACTGCCGATGGCCATGTTGATAATGAAGTGCTCAATGCCATGAAAAAAATTAAACCATGGCAAACTCAAGGAACACTCAATTTACTCTCTCTTGGTGGCGCTGCCGCCCAGGGGCTTAAGTTAGATGAAATATTAGTGAATAATTTGCTTGCCTCTTTACAAGAATTTGGCCTAGACGGTATCGACTTAGATATTGAAGATCCCCAGATTCCAATCAATACTCTGCAGGAATTTACTCACAATTTAAAAGAGGCATTAGGAGGGGAATACTTACTAACAACCGCTCCTATCCTTGCCGGAACGCCTGATGCACCGACGCTCAATATACCTAACGGAGGTCCGAGCATGGCAGCTATTTATGCTACCGCGGTGTTTGATGCGATTCTGGTACAGGCCTATAATTCAGGACTAAATTTCACTTATCGAGATCCAAAAGATAATACGCTGGTGAATGAAGCTAACCCTGATATTATCCGCGCCGCTTATAATAGTTTGCAGCTTCAAGGGAATATTTCCAGTGCAAGTCAAATAGTCATCGGCATTGCGGCTAATGCCGGTGGTGCACCGACGGCTTCTAATTTGTGGAATGTAGACAGTGATAGTGCCATTGCAGAGGTTACTAACAGCGTGAAGCAAAATCTGGAAGATATTACCCTAGGTAACTATCGGATCAACCCAGTTCAGTTCGGCGGGCTTATGACCTGGAGCTTAAATACTGATGCAATGCCATCAGCATACACTCCTAGTGCAGGATATAAAAATGCCCCTCCGGGGTATTTTGCGCAGAATGTGGCTCGCTGGATGCTGAATGATCTTTCTACGGTTCAGGTGAAGGCTGAATCGCTAGCTTAGTATCATTGCATTTATTAATGCTAACGGTTTTGACATAGTTAGCTAAAGCGAAACTGAGAGTTCGTAATGTTTTTTGCGAAAGTACTCAGAGAGTAAACAGGAGTCATTACTGGCTTCTGTTTAATTTCTTTGGCTTATTGCTAGCTCTTACTACTAACCAGAAATAAGAAAACCCCATCAATTACCCTATTTTATATATGATATTCTGCCACCCTTTATTTTCAATTCGCAGTCGCTTCGGCATAAGCAAATCCATTGAGAAAGGGGACTTTTAACGCTAGACGTGATTAAATCATTGCTCCAGTGATTTGACGTTTATTTACTATTTTGGGTGTCTTGGTTATTTATCTGTTGTTATGAGATTTCAACTTATAAGTTACGATTGTCCTTCTCCTCGTATTCCATTTTATTACCAATTACACAAGAAGATCGTATTTAATAATCACCAGCTAAATAACCATAAAGCTAAATTATTCTTTACTGATGCTCTTCGTTTTGTCCTAGGTAATGTGGCATATCACCAATAGCCAGTTGCTCCTCTATACCGTCGCCGTCCGGATTATGTTCTGGTTCTGGGGAAAATATCATAGCCTGGTTAGCAATGTGTTCGAGAAAAGCCTCCATATTTTCTCTATCCTCTTGGGAAATCATTTGTCCATAGACTTCGATGGCGTTATATGGATCTATCTCATTGCCTAAATCTAGAAAGTCTTGATATGTAATATCCCCATTTTGCAATTTCTGTAATCCTTCATCATGCAAGCGTACGAGTTTTTCCTCTAACTTCTTATAGGCGGCTTCGTACGGCGTAGAGCTAGTACTCGTTAATTGCACTAGTGATGTTGTGTGTACATGTATATCATTACGATACCTATTATCAACAACCCCCAAACGTAGCAGATTCCTACTTTTTTTCTTAGGAACAGAATTAGCAGCTCGCCTATGTTTATTCTCACTTGAATTTTCTACTTGTGCATACATATCTCAAACCTTTTATATATTGACTTTAACGATTGTTATGGGCTTTTGAAAATTGCAGACGTTGGAAGTCCAGACAAATGTAAAGTAATCACTTTCATTTCAAAAAAAAGTCCATTTTACAAGAACGGAATTTTTCCTTTAATATAATCTTTTACAGTCTTTGAACGCGATGACGAAGTTTTGATTGTCACTTCAAATTCCTTACTTTCCTTTATAAATTCTAATAGCTTGTCATTGCAATGACATGAAGCTGGTGCGTATCCGTCGCTTGTAAAACCGATTTGACGTCTCTCTCTGAGATCACCATATTCAGCAACACGTTGCTCATACACCTCCTTTAATTTGTGATATGCATCAGACCTAAGTTCTATAGCATTATCTTGTAGATGTTGTTGGTTATTATATGGTTCAATACTGTTTATCCCGATTATATAACTGCTCTTCTCCGTTGGTCGGTCTACCTCTTTTGTTTTTACCGACCAAGCGCCATTTTTAGCTTCTATTTCCCAGCTTTCCCAAGCATTGTCGGACCTTTCAACCGTGAGTTTACAGAGGTTTCTCGCTGAGCCCCTCGGGTATTGAGACTGTGAGTCTAATATAGGTTCATGGACATGCACCCTTATATATTTGACTAATGGATATATCATGCGCAGCTGTCGAACAATCGGATAACAATTTCCTACCCTTTTATCATGAAAAAACGGATTGGCAGTTTTCCTGCCTTCATTTACGTCTTTTTTTATTTTTATATACATATCTCAAACCCTTTCCACGTTGGAATTTAATTACTGTTATAGGCTTTTTAATTGCCTATAACATGGTGGCAAAACCACCATGGACTATATTTCAATTATCTCGTTATCATCTTATGGTCTTTTAACACCTCATTCGGGTGTTATTGAACCACACTAAACATCAATTTCATCTAATGGCGAACTTATATTACCGAACCCCTTAGTCGTCATGTGCGTATAAATCTCAGCCGGTTTCGAACCGGAATGCCCAATCTAAATCCTTAACTTTTAGTTCCTAGCCCCTAGCTCCTAGCCCCACCAACGGCCAAGGCGCTTTCCCCTAGTTCTGTTGCGTGCTGCTCCAGCCTGGGATCGTCATTGACTGCGACGCCATTCACTACCGTGGTGGGTACTACCATATCCAGCGCTTGCTGTACCACGTGGCCGAGTTCATGGGGTAGGTGGCTCTCTTGGCCCGGTGCGAGGAAAATATCTTCCCCTTGAGCGTAGGCGTGGGCCTGTACTTGGGCCGGTTTGCGTGAGTTATAGTGCACCCGTACCCGTTGCAGGTTGACCCCTGATATTTTTTCCATCCCCCGTCGCAGGCTGGCGGGCAGGGGTTTAATTGCCAGCTTAGTGCAGGGCACAGCGCTGCTGCCTACTGCTCGCTGAGCAGGGTTGCTTTCCATCAGTGCTTTTTGAGCCAGCTTTCTATAAGTTAATGCCTGCTGACAGCGGCCGTTTATTCGATGATTTGCCTGCTTCAGATATTGCTGTGTTTGCATGTGCTCTGCCTCTTACCTGCTACTTTTTGTCTGGCTATTGTTTAACTTCATATTAATTAACTGCTATCTATGTGAATTAACTTTATGCCTATTTCCCTTCGCTGACTTGGTATAAGGCGCGCTTTTATAGGGAGAAGCTGGCTGGCGGTGGGTAAAACGGGTTATTTCGGTGCGGTATATTTAATGGAGTTGTGGGCATAAAGTAATGGGCTTTAACGTCAGAGAGCACCCTCTTCATGACTGGCTAGCATTAGGCTACCAATCAAGCTCTCAATAAATGATTAAAGAGGGTGACTAAAAACGTATGATTACTCTGTTGCAACAACAGCTTGTAAGGCTTGTTGCTCAGCTTGATGTACGGCTTGGGCGACATTAGTGGTGCCAAAAATCTGCTTAGCGACCGATTCATCGGTGTACTCAACGGCTTGGGTTGCAGCCAGTTCTTGCTGAACGACTCGTTGTTGCGCATTCGTTTGTTGGTTTTCTTGACTCATGATGGTGCTCCTCAGTGAATATTGCAGTGTTAATGCCAGATGTGGCGGGTCCTCTTTTTAGGTCGCGACTTCGCGGCCTATAATGAGTCGACTTACGCTAACGTTGTAAAGCTTCCCTCAACCCATACATCGTTATTAGCGAACAGATTAATCAGTTCATGGGGGCGCGAGTTGGCGAGTTCGCTAAAGGACGCTTCCCAAATATTGCGCTGGGAACGTACCTTGATCACCCGGTGCAGATCACGCTGCCAATTTATCGGCAGGAAGATACATTTCTCAGTATCGGTTTCGCCATAGAGGCGATCTTGGCTAGATAGGTAAACCAAACGGCGCCTATCGGTTAGTTGTAGCTCAGACTCGGTGACAAGGTAACTTATACAAGAGCGCAGCCAAGTGGGCAATGGGGTTTCAAATAGCGCTTTATCGGCTGCAGTGACAAGTTTTCGCTGCTGGGTAGAAGCTGCTTTATTGCTATATGTCGATTCAACATGGACTTCGCTATGGCGTAAATGTTGCCAAGTCGCAAATGCATCAACGCCTAAGCTTCGATACGCGGTAGTGACGAGGTCTTTAGCTATTAACGGGATCGGTGATGCCCCTTGCTGATTGAGAAAATCATTTTGGTACTGTTTTAGCATCGCCAAACGTGCCAGTACTAATACGGTGCGGTTTAACCCCAGCGTGGCTATCGTCATCTGCCCGCGTGACATCTCACGTTTGCTCGCGGTGCTGGTTAACCAAGCATGAAAGGCCTGCTCAACTGCGCTCTCGGTGAGCAATACACCGGCTTCGTCCACTTGATTGGGGATGGCGCTAGGGCTTCGCCATAACAGTGCTTCGATGTCTTGCTTGCTAAGCTTTTTAGTGTCGCTATAAAATGCCAGTACTTGGTCGAAGGCGTAAGCGTGAGCATTGCTAGGGTTAAATCGAATGAAGTCTCTTGGGTTGTCCTGGTATGGATTGACCAGTACGGCTTTTTCTTCCTCTAGTGCAACCTCTGGGTAGCGCTGACCTGCTACTGTAAATGTTCCGGCTTTATGGGTGACGTCACAGGCTGAACAAGCATACACTAGGTTTTCTTGCTGATAGGCCAGTGAAAAATAGGGAGAGCATTCATGGTGTGGATGTGGACTTACGTGCTCAACATCCGCTAAATCGAGCAGCTGTACCGGGCGATAATGGCTAATATGACCGCTAGCGGTTGGCATCAGAAAGCTTTCACAGAAACAGCAACATCCCTGGCTCAGCTGTTCGAAGTGATTCTTAAGTGTCTCACTTGCGTATAGCGCAGGGTCAAAGGCCGCATAAGTGAAACCGACCACAACGAGGTCATTATCTGTCGCACTAGACTCTTCTGTGCGCTGAGTCATCACCAGCAAATTATCGACAAGATCGGCGGCGTATCCTTCTTGATTGAGCTGTGAGCGGTCTTTTTTTGTTAGGGTGTGATACTTAGGAGTATTGCTTAGGCGCTCAACCAGTTCATTCATCTGCCTGAGTGCCATAGTCTGTTTCACTTCGGTATCAGCGCTAAGCTCGATACGTGAGAATGCTAGCGGGATCATCTATCTACTTCTCCTGATGAGCATGTGTTAAGGGCGACTCTTGCTCTGATGAACTATCTTCCGCTTGATGCTGCTGCGCCATATTTGCCCCACTCGATTCTTGCTCTTGCTCTTGTTCTGTTTTCTCAACCATTGACGCTGCTGTATTGGACGCTGCTGCGAGGATGTGTTGCTGATAGGCTTGTTGTTGCGCCATGAGTTGCTGCTGCATATCTGCCGCGGTTTGACTTATTGCTTCTTGCCTTGCCATGGCTTGCTTTTGCTGGCTTTCATGAGCTGATAACACCTTGCTTTGGTACTCGTCGCTATCCTTTTGCAATTCATTCAATACATTCTGATTTGAGGCATTAATAGTCGCTTCAGCTGCAGCGCTAGGTGAGAGGGCTTCCTTTTGAGGGGAGTTAGCCACATAAGCCTGTTTCAACCCCGGGTGTTGCTGCATTAATCGCTGTCTGGCTGCATCAATATAGTTTGATGTTTGTTGTAGCGAATCATTGATGGTTTGCATGGCATTCGCTATCACGGTATCTACATTATCAATCATGGTCTGCGGATCGACTGGCATCGACATCTCCCCCAAGCTTTGCATTGCCTGTTGACGGTCATGATCTCCTTTAATGGACGAGGTTGAATGTTGCTGATTACCGCGATTCGATACCTTGTTGCCGTTGCTTGAGTTCATAACATGTTCCTGATTTTTCAATCCCAATATGGCCTAGCCAGCGGGTAGATCACTGTAAAGGCTTAAGCAGCCTATATTGTTGACATTTAACATCATCGTTCGCTGTGGAAGCGAGTATATATAGTGGCGGCAAAGCCCTGCTTGGTTGACATAACTGTCTGTGGCCATTTTTTCGCTAAGCAATGGTTGCAGTTGTTGCAGGTATATTGTTGCTTCTTCGCTAATGCGGTCCAAATCTTTCAAATTGATATTCATGCCGACACAGAGTAATCCGGATGTTAAGCTGCTAAAACCAAGGTTGCAGCCTGATTTATTCCACTGTGCGATGGCACTTTGTAGATTTAGCGGATCCAGTTCATAAGTCACCAACGGGCAGTCTAGGTTATTTAAAACGACGTTGATCAACAGCGTGATAAGGGCGTCGATCTTAGACTGATCGCCATCGGTATATTTATAAAAATGAAGATATAGGCAGTAATAGTGACCGAATTCCGCCAGTGTTTGCGCTCGCATAAGCGCCCATTGCGCCGCTGCTGTTCTTATGTTCGTTTTTTGTTTCAATACATTGTCAACATAAGTCAGCGATTGGTAGCACTCAATGGTATCGTTGAGGCCCATATTCCACCCCACTGGCACCGCGAGTTTATGCTCATCAAAAAACTGCTTCACCTTGTTTAATTTGTCATTACTGATCAGGTGATAACGCCGGCTTATCTCAGTGGAAGTCGATGTATTGGTTGAACTTTCATTAGACAGGAGAGCAAGGGTGTTCTCAACGCTCAATTCCATGAGCTTTTTTATCTCTAGCGTCAAATTAGCTCCCGGCAGAGAGACGATTGACGTGCCCGATAAGCCAATGCCAAGTTGCTCAATTAACTCGTCTTCAGAGGCAAAAGATAATGTATTGCTTTTATTCGCTAAATTAGCTTTTACCCAGGGTGTTGCATTAGGGATCATCGTCAGCAAAAGCTGATTTTTACCTGTTAACTGATCGACTGATTGCATGTCGGTCTGCTCGATTTGAATCGTCATATGTTGCTCCTATTCTCTCTTCACCACCTATTGTTTTAGCTTGCCTACAGACCTTTAGAAAACTCTTCAAGCACCTGGCTGGCACCTGCACCAACAGTGGTAAAGTTTGTGGTACTGTGCTGCACTAAAGTGTTCACTTCCTTTAGAATGTCTGCATATGGATCCGTCTGACCGGTTGCCAACATTTGCGACAAGGCAACTCCCATGGCTGTTGTTGCCATGGTATTGATATTTCTTAGGTTATCCGTCGCATCTTGCACGGCAATAGCCGAGGATTGTGATATTGACTGCAGCGCTTTTCCCACACCAGACGCTTTGATCACATTGCCTGTCAATGTTGCCTCTTGTACTTGATTTAGCGTTTCTATAATCTGAGTGTTCACATGTTGTTCACTGTCCATTGTACGTCCCCTGTTTAGTTGTTAATTCTATCCCGTTGAGTGTCGCTTTTTCATCGATAAGCCATATTTGGGGGGGTTATACAATTTTATCAATCCGGTCTTTTAAAGATTTAACAGCCGCTTCAAAGATTGGTTTTTCGGCAGCGACTATTGATGTTTCAACTTGAGAAAGCGCCTTACCGAACGCATCGAAAATCGATGACTGTGTAATCGATTTATTTGACTTTCTCAGCTCTGCAATAGTCTTAAAAGCTAATTCACTTTTGATCTTTTCCTCTGCGAGTTGCAGCTTTTTCAGCTCAAACTCAAGCGCTTGTTTGGACTTAGTTTCAGGAAGTTGCACTGTTTCTGTACGTAACATTTTTGCACAGCTAGCATTAAGTGCTGCGCCTGCTGATGTTTGCGAATTCTGCTGCGCCGTGACCGCATTGAACATCGACATGCCAATGGTTTCTGTTCCTGTGACGTCCAGCATTCCCATCGCCTGTGATGGTGCACCGCCAGTGAGTAATGTATGGATCTGGCTGACCGAGTCGGTCACTTGGTCGTTAACTGAGCTCATATTTTCTCCTAGATTATTATTTATTAGCAGCCTTTGAACCGTTGACAATACCAGCAGCTGTTGCGCCTAATATCATCACACAACACTGGTTCACACATGCGTTTTGAATAGACTGCGAATGTGCCTCATTGCTGACAGCATTTGCCATTAATAAGCCGATCGTATTCGCCATTACCACGTCGGTTATCGCCATTGAGAACGACGGTGCAACCGCAATGTTCTGCTCATAATCTGCGGTAAACGGAGTGGCCATTTCGACTTCCTTTACTTATAGCTTTGCCGTTAGGCTATTTAATAAATTGGCGATATTGGCTGGGTTTCCCAATCAATATCGCCAGGGGTATTTACCTTATTGGTAAATTCTCGCAGAACCTACCGCAGCCGCCGCAATATCGACCGCAAACATGGTATTAACACCTTGCACCAGCGCCGCTTGAGCTGTGATCCCATTATTTTGCTGGCCTGTAGTTGCATTGTGAGCCGCATTTGCCAGCGCTTGACTGGTCGCGAGCATAAAGTTACCCGTAGCCACGGCGGGTGCATCACCAAGAACTTTGGTGTTGACCTGCGAAATTGAATCGGTGATTTGACTGTTTACTGCTGTTGGAAATGCCATAGTTTATTCCTTGTCAACTATTGATGTAGAGCGGCCTTCATGACCGCAAGTTTGTCCGTCTATCGCGATGTTACATCTATGCTTTCGAGTTTTTTCAAACCTTTTAAGCAAAGATCTTACTGGTCGCAACAGCCGTGGACGCGGTATCGACTGAGTAAAGAAGACTTACTCCTGCCGTGGTTACTGCTTGCGCTGTAATGTTTGCTTGTTGCTGTGCCGTCGTGGCATTGTGCGCTGCATTCGCTAAAGCTTGTGAAGTTGCTTGAAACAGGTTTCCCATAGCAATGGCAGGCGCAGTGCCTAGCACTTCTACATTGACTTGTGTGACCGAATCAGTAATTTGACTATTGACCGCTGTCGGAAATGCCATAAATATGCCTCTTTATGCTTTTTATCAGCCGTTTAGGCTATTTAAGATACTTGAGGTCCCTACAGCGGTTGATGCGGTATCAATAGAATACAATGTAGTAACCCCCATCGTTGTTGCGGCCTGAGCAGTGATTGCAGACTGCTGCTGAGCCATTGTTGCATTGTGGGCTGCATTGGCTAAGGCTTGCGAAGTCGCTTGAAATAAGTTTCCCATCGACATAGCGGGTGCATCACCTAATACCTTTACATTGGCTTGAGTGACGGAGTCGGTAATTTGATCATTTACTGCTGTTGGAAATGCCATGCTTGTATCCTTTTATGAGTGAATGTTGAGCGTAAGTGTTGTTACCCGCGGGTTACCCCAGACCTGGTACTTTCTTAGGGGGGGGAGTTAAAATTGCTTTAGTTCCCATTGCTGTGCTCGCCGTATCGATTGAATACAGGGTGGTCACGCCCATTGTCGTTGCCGCCTGCGCGGTAATTGCAGACTGTTGTTGCGCCATGGTTGCATTGTGCGCTGCGTTACCCAGAGCTTGCGATGTGGCTTGAAACAAGTTACCCATCGACATCGCTGGCGCATCGCCCAATACTTTGACGTTAGCTTGTGTGACTGAGTCTGTGATCTGGTCATTGACCGCTGTTGGAAATGCCATAGTTAGTGCCTCATAGTATTTAGTCCATTAGTACATCGTATTTTGTTGCTATAGCTTGGTTTGAAATAATCGCTTCAACTCATCTCAAACCATGCCGATATATTAAGTGGTTAAAACCAATTAAAATTGGTAGTAAATCGTTGTTGATTGGTAACAACTCGTCGCAGGTTGGTATAACCCCTTTTCGATGGACTAATGTCAATTTTGTAACTGTAATAGCGGGTGAGCTAAGTCATCAACCAGCGCCAAGAGTTCAGGGCTAGATTCTGATTGACTAAACTGATCTCGATAAGCACCAGGGCTAACGCCAACCGTGGTTTTGAATTTCCGCACAAAAAAACTCAAATCTGAAAATCCCACATCGTCACAGACTTGTGTTACGTGCCTATGTGGGTTTTTAGAGAGTATTTCCATCGCTTTTACAATTCTCAGGCGTAATAAGATCTGCTTAAATGACATCCCTAAATAATGCTTGAACAGGTAGGACAAATGAGAAGGGCTCATGCATGCATGCCTCGCCAGCTCTTCCATCGTTAGCGGAGTTTTGAAGTTTTTATATAGATAAGTAATGGCTTTGTTCAAGCCTGGATGATTCTTGGCTTGATTGACTGCTTTCTCTCCTTTGCTTAAAGCAACAAGATCCTGTTTATGGTTAACAGATAAAGCAGGCGCTGTTGTGAAGACTCGTTGATTATCGACTTTCAAGTAGGGCTTGATGACTACTTCTCGCCGTTGTATTGCGTCGATGCTCCGTCCGTTTAACGGTAGAGGTTGCCTCATTGATGGAAAGCAGTTTACTAGCACTTCCCGATTAATAATCGATGATTCACCCTGCACCGCCAATTTATCAAGACACCTTTTCAATTGCTTAGCGTTTTCAGGCCAAGAATAACCTTTCAATACATCCCAAGCACAAGGTTGAAATGACAGCTTGGCAATATTTGCATCGCTTAATTGATACGCTTGCACAAGCGCATTAATGTCTTGCTCGCGGTTAGCAAGGGTGGGGAGTTCAATATTCAGACAATGGTAATGAAGCCAGCTTAGGAAATGCTCTCCTAAGCATCCATTGCCACTGTCTACGAGTTCGGCGTCGGTCATTCGCGTATTCGAGCTGCTGGCAATGAGGCGGATCTTCACAACCGATGCGTCAGCGCGCTGCCAAAGGCCTTTTAAGAAGCTAGCGTTTTCTCCTGCCAATACATCGATATTTTTAATGTATAGACTTCCTCCCTCTGCTGCGAATAAGCTTTCTTCTATCTGAGTAATCAGCTGTTTCTGGTTGAGACTTTGACAGCATACGCTGATAAAAGGAGCCGCCATTGTTACACTGCAATCGTGTAACATTCGGGCTGCGATTTCCTTGCCAGTCCCTATTTCTCCAATAATGAGTACTGGCAGCTGGCTTTTCGCCATGGATCGTAATCTCTGTTTAGTTATTTGTATAAATGTGCTTTCCCCAACCCATGATTTTAGCGCTAGATTATTCGTGACTGATTCCATTTTTATATCGTTCATCCGTTTACCCTCTATTTAGTCAATTGCTAGAGAGGTAATGCGAAGTTACGACATACAATGGCTAAATCAACCAATCGCATCGCCTCTCATAGGGCAAATTAACGAAAAAGGACAAGCAAAAACGGATCACTTACGGATCACTTACGGATCACTTGCTATGCTTGCAAACGACATTTATGATCTGGATAAACCAAATTATTGTTACTGTCACTCATTTGTGATTTTACGATCTCCCAAATCAATGTGTGACGAAAAATGTAGGCTTCGGACCGTGGATAAAGAAATCCAACACGCACCAATTTATGCAGCAAGGTAATGCTTGGCTTAGATAGTTTGGATGTAAAAGATTCAATAATATCAGTGCTAACGGAAGGGCCTGAAGCTGCTAAAAACTGTAAAAGTCGGTATTCAATTTCAGTAAGGTGTGTTGACATTGTTTGAACGTTGTTAAAAAACTCTTCAGGAAAATCCAGCGCCGGTCTTTTCGATTTTATTAACGCTTTTAGTACCGAGGGATTGCCTTTCGCTCGCTGAACAGCCATTTTTTTGTGTGTATCGTCAGCCATTGGCTGAAGGTGTTTCGTGTTTACCTCGGCATTTGCCAAGGCGTCCATAGAATCAGGCTGTAAGGATTTAAGTTGGATTGGATGTGAACTATGGAGCCAATCAGGCAAATAGGTAAAACGAAAGACATCGGTGAGAGCGAAGATAATGAGCACGGGTTGAATCATCATATTTTTGGTAAATATTTGCATGACCCTAAGTTGGCGCTCTTCTAAGTGGTGTAAGCCATCAATTGCTATTACAGATACTGCTCGTTGTTTGAGGTTTTGAATCAGCACCATCACCGACAGTACTTCAACTTCATATAATCGAGTTTTACTCAAGCTATTTAGCGCTTTCGACTCTGGCTTATTTAACTCCGTCCCAGATAGCTGGAGTAAATAAAAATACACTAATGAAGATTTTGCAATCGCTTTAATTTGGCTGCGTAACCGCTCGTCATCGCACATTTCAGAGGTATCCAATAGGGTACAAATAAACCTACGAAGAAATGTGTTTTGGTTAAGGCCACATAAATATAAAGTTCGCCGATGACTCTGTTCCATCCTCGACAAAAAATGACGCACTAACGTTGTTTTCCCAAGCCCCTGCATTCCATAGATATAAGCTATTTGTAAGCTGGTTCTCGATTGCATCTGAAGCTTTTGTAGCTGGGATAGCTCCCAATTTCGCCCTATACAAGACTTAAATTGAATAGGGCCGTTTGCTAAATATCCCCATAATGATAAAGGGGGTTCGTCTATCAAATCTTCGATGGTAATGTTGAAAAACTCGGTCAAGTGGATAATAGTTCTGAATAGAATATTTTTTCCAGCTTCTGCTCTTTTAATTGAGCCAATTGATACTGAAAGCCTGCGCGCCCTGCACTCATCGGCTAGTTTTTCTTGACTCAGACCGTTTTTTTTCTTAACAATTTTAAAGTGCACTTATTAAGTGACGCACGTCCATGTGGTAATTTGCTCATTTTCCTACTTTCCATATACCAAAAGATATATACAACTAAATACACGCAAGGAAAGCAACAAATTCGCTACATATTATCATTTCTTATGAATTGGGACTTTGTAACAAATAAACGTGTGTAGTTTATTGTGGAGGTTGATCAAGCTAGCCTTGCCTGAACCCTCAACGCCCAATGAGTCACTATCACTGTTTCTTGCCAAGGATATACACCTGTTCGGAATCAATGCTGATAATATTAATCTGGCTTAGCAATTAGTGTAGGCACTCTTATGAAGCGAGTCATGCACCGAGCAATTGAGTTTGAAGTGGCATAGTTAATTTGGCCACCTAGTTAGAGGTTGATATTATAGCCTCATTATTATTTAGGTGATCGTATGACTAAACGTATAAAACGTAATTTTACACCCGAATT
>NZ_JAKIKR010000067.1 GCF_023284025.1 Shewanella abyssi
CACAACCAGTAATTGATAATGCAACAAGACTCACTAGGACTAAATTTTTCATTCTGAATTCATTTCTTATATGTTTTTGGATGCTCATGAGTATACATGTGTGTACGCATGAGCATCCAAAAACATATAAGAAATGAATTCAGAATGAAAAATTTAGTCCTAGTGAGTCTTGTTGCATTATCAATTACTGGTTGTGCCGTTAAAACCCCACCCGTTGCTATGCAAGCATCTGGCGGCAGCAAGGCTGATGGAACCATAAAAATGATGCACGAATACAGTCCAATGTGGGGCGCGGTTGCAAATATAGATAAGCCAGCGACACAGGCTGCCGCTCTTAAACGTTGTGAGCGTTGGGGCTATAAGGACGTAGAAGCTTTCGCCAGCTTTGAGAATTGCATCACCCGCGGTGATTACGGCTGTACCCACTCTCGAATCACCGCTGAATTTCAGTGTATTGATTAATTAACTTAGCTACCAAGTTAACCCCAGTAGCCAAGGATGGCAACCTAATATCGTTTTATTCGATAGCCATCTTCTCGATCGCGACAAGCTTTAATGATAAGAGCTGTGCTCCATTTTAAAGACGATAAGTCCATGCCTACATACCGATAATACTGAAGGTGATGCGTTAACGATTAAAACGCTGACTGGCATATTCGCTTTCATACTAACCCATGCGCTTGCTTTCTATATTAGCTTTTTGGATTATAAGCCGTTAGGCATTCGACAATCAGATCGACAAAGCCATCTCTATCAATATCGCACAGCACCTGAGCATTGTGCGGACGTTGCGTCAGTTGGTATCGGTCAACCACCGTCATGCCTTGGGTATATTCGCCCTTTGTTTCAATCCCTACCCAGCAATCATAAGAGGTGAACAACTCAGGTTTGAGCAACCAAGCTATGGTGCAAGGGTCATGCAGTGGTGCGCCTTCAAATCCCCATTTAGGGTCTCTATGATAGATCATGAAGAAATCGAGCAGCTCTGCCACACACTTGGCGACATGGTTGGGAATTTTCCTGATACGCTCAATATCTTCATCCATTATTTGCGCTTGATGAGTCACGTCTAGCCCGCACATGGTGATGGGGATACCCGCTTTAAACACCATATCGGCAGCTTCAGGGTCCACATAAATATTAAATTCAGCCGCGGGAGTCCAGTTGCCGGCACCAGCAGCGCCGCCCATCAATACAATGCGCTCAATCTTGCAATGCAGCTCTGGGTAGGTCGACAGGAACAGGGCAATATTGGTCAATGGACCCGATGGCACCAAGGTGACAGGTTCATTACTGGCACGCACTTTTTCCGCTATCAACTCTATTGCTGACTTATTTAGTGGCATAAAGCTTGGATCTGGCAGATCGGGGCCATCAAGACCACTCTCACCATGGACATTATCTGCAATGATAAGGTCACGTGCTAATGGCTTAATCGCGCCACCAGCAACCGGAATATCGCTACGTCCCAGCAGGGTCAGCACCCGCAGTGCATTGTTTAAGGTTTTATCTGGCGTTTGATTGCCCGCACTCGTGGTCACTGCCAAAGGCTGCAATTGACTACTGCTCAAGGCAAGAATGAGTGAGATGGCATCATCATGACCTGGATCGCAATCGAGGATAATCGGCTTTGGGGAATGGGCTATATTGGACATGGTTAGACTCCGCTAATCGGCATTATTATAAAATAGATAATCAACATCCTAGTCAGTTGTACTAGATAAAACTGTGATGCGTTATCGGATTTCATGCACTTAATGACCAATCATGTTCGTTTTAAATCATCGATTTAGCCAAGCTAATTATTCAGTCAGTGGCAAGGGATTAAGCATCCATAAATAGCGAGCCCATTGGCTCGCTATTTAATTAACAATCTTGAGTCGACTCGCCGTGACGAAGCTGATTAGCTGATGAGCTGTTCCGGCATATGATAGCTGATATGTTGATGGAATCGCACAATGAGATCTTGTCGCGTTCTGTCTAACGCCAGTTCAGAGGTAAAGCTCTTTAGCGCCTCTTCAACTCGATTCAAGTAACGCCCAAGGCCGCCATCTTTACTGTCTTTTACGCCCGCTGCAATCGTAAAGCTAACCATTTCAACGAGGTCGCTACCGTTCCAGTGACGCATGAATTGTTGCTCCTCAATATTAGGATCAAACCCAAGCATTTGTACTTCGTCGGTGCCATCAACCTGATCGAACTTACTGTTGCGTACTAGTGGCGTTAGTCCATTGGCAACCATAGCAACCCGCTTAAGCTGCTTAGCTGAGGTGGCGAGTAGAAAAGCATCCTCTAGCGTCTGATACAGTGGCGTAAAGTCATTTGCACCTTCAGGTAATAGCGCTTGTTTAAGCTTACGACTTAACGGTAGTTTTACCGTGACATAGCATAATGACCCGTGCCCTTCTGGGAGCGGACAGCTTCTCGCTTTATATCTGTCGCTGATCGAGCGTAGCTTATATCCATAGCTCTCTTTATTGCCTTTCGCCTTGGCGAACAGATCATAGGAGAGATGCTGATGGTCACGGATTTTGATGCTGAGATCTTTCTCTGGCAACTGAGGCATCAGTTTCGTCAGGAAAGACTGCACTTTTAGATGGAAATCAGCCGAATTACTGCGAATGTCTTCACCGGTCGCTAAGAATACAATCCTTATTTTACGTGCTCGGTAACCATCTTGGCTATGGAGGCTTTGCGCTTCATGATATTTAGGATTATAGAAAAATACGATCTGCTCGGCAGTTGGGAAGCAATAGGTTTCACTGTGAAAACGCACCACGGGTAACTTATCATTAGTGATCACATGCACATTATATAACTCATCTTGCTCAGCAAGCTTGAAAATGATGCGGCTAAGCGTCTGATAACACGCTTTGTAATCGAGGTAATGGGCCAACAAAGCATCGGTTACTTTAATCTCTGCAGTGATGTATTGATTGTTGCGAACATCCTTGGGTATGTACACTTTTTGCTGATGGCTAAGGGACATAAATACTCCTTGTAATAAGTTAACCGTTGCAAAGTCTGCTGCCGATAATAGCGATAAACGGTGACGGAAATACGGCGATAGCACACGCTTTTATCTACTGGCAGCATTATGCCTCTCGAATATGATTTATTTATTAAAATCCATCGACCACTGCAAACTCTTGACTCGCTGATCTATTGTCAATAAGCCGACCTTAACATCTCAACCAGAACACGCTGTTATCGACAAATCCTCTATGGGATTGGCAAGATTTGGCATTCAATCATGGCTGATATTATTCGTCGATGCCCTAAGAGTGACTCTATTTAGGTTTTCTTCTTAAGGAGATGTCACCGCTAACAATATTGGCCTTCTTCCCCGTAAGGCTGACCAGTTTTGCCTCTATATGCATCGACATAGGGAACTGGCTATCGGGTTGCTTGATGATCACTTCAGCATATGTGGCAGAGCGATTGGATAGAAAATAATAAGTATTATTCCATTGGCAATCAAAGTAGAAACTCGACTCGCTAAGATTGATGTTTTCGAGCCGATTTTTTGACTGCCTAAGATAGTTATCGGTGGTGATGATGCTGCAGAAATTACTATCAGTGCCATTACCAAACTTGAAGATAAGTGCTGACTTATCATTGAGCTTGCCTTGAGTGCCGCCGAGGTATTTATTGAGGTCAATATTGATAACGGCTACCGATTTTTGAACTATCGATTTTTGAGCTGGATTTTTTTGAACTATCCGTTTTTGAGCTATCGATTTTTGAAGTGGCGTTTTTAGCTGGGATTGTTGCAGGCGGTCTTGCGGAGTCGCTAATGTACTTATCGATAAACACAACAAACTGACAGCGGCAAACATAGAGCTAACCCACAGATGAGTATGCATAGTGCTTCCCTTGCGATCTGTTATATACCCCAAAGCGCTATTGTCGCGCCAGATTAACCATCGCGGCATTTGTAACCCCTTGCATATCAGAAAAGTAATCCTCCCAGCATGGTGAGGAAGAGCGCGACTTTAGTCGCCGCTGGTCAATATCATGGGCCACGAGCACCAAGCTAATTACGTTCCAAAACATATATACCATTCACTAGTAAGAATAGCGGAGGTTATTGCGAGAATCTAGGTTGTTATAACTTACACCTTTTACGCCACACCAAAACCAAACCATTAACAACTGCGCGATATAGATGCGAAACGCGTAAAGATATACGACAAATCAAATTACAACTTGTACAAAGTAAGTTATTAATTACAACCATTAGCTTACTTTAGGCCTTAATAATATATGAGACTTAATGTCCTGCATAACCAGACAATATAAAGCGACTTTAAGTTTAAGTGAACTAAGTTGAGTGCTATTATCAGCGCAATTAAATAGTAGCAATAAGCAGCCAGATTAATCTAATTAAATTAATCACAAACTCCTTGATAATAGTTTAATACGTGGTGATTAATCACTACTGACTAACACGCTGGTAAAATAACAACAATCACATAAACAGCACATATAAGAATAGAGTAAATGCAGCATTAAAGTTATGCAGTGTTGCATTAAGTTAATACCATTTGGAGCACCACCTTGAAACTAAATAAACTAAACGCAGCTTTAATAACAGTGTCGGTCTTACTATCTGCTAACGCAGTCGCCAATGATGTGCAATCTGCTGAATACCATGATGCCGATCCACGTAATAGCAGCAAGAGAATCGGCGTATTTGCAGATCAAGACGGTGAGCTAAAATTGCTAGCGGGCGGCGGCGCTGCAGGTTTAACCAGTGATATTTCACAAACAATTGGTTTTGCTGAGTATTATACTCAATCAAATAATGCTCGCTTACGTGCAGCACACTTTGACAGTTTCGGTGGTGTTTATGTTGATATTTATCATTTAGATGAGTCTGCAGGTATGTTTACTGCGGGTTACATGCTGCCACTATCAAGTGATAATGGCACTCAGTTTTTCCCATCTTTAAATTATACCTACCTTGATTTCAAAACGGATGATATCGCAGATATGGCATCCGGCATACCGGGCTCGCCACTACCTCCAATCACTTCAAAAGAGGTCGCTGAGGCATTAGGCGGCGAAGAAGCACACCTAGGTTCAGTAAACCTCTATGCGCTACATGCTTGGAACGATACACACTTCTCTGTATTTAACGTTAACCTTGGATCTTCATACGGCGGTGTTGATATGAATGTTGCTAACTTAATGTGGCTACAAGGCATAAAAACTCAAGTTGGAGAACAGGTTGTTAATGTTATTTTCGAGTTGAAATATGATTATGTTGAAATACAGAACACCGCAAAAGGTGATATTAGCTCAGATGGGTTCACCGCATCTATCGGTGTAGATTTCCGTTTTTAATAAACCTGTTAAATCAAAATAAGTCATTATCTAGCGAGAATGACCATTCATTCTCGCTAATATTTATTTGTTACCATTTTAACTTAACAGAAGAGCATATGGTCTATGCTCCAGACAAATGACACTATCACTGAACAAGTAATAAAAAGCCACCGGCATCAAACTAGGCACTGTTAGTTATCCCCACTAATACCCCAGTCAGAATTTTTCAGCAATAATTTCACTTGGCTGTTCTCTCAAAACAAGATAAGCCAACGCACCGCTGTACATGTCAATAACTGCGTGTAATACAATGGGAACAATAATTGAATCTGTCGCCAGATAAATCAACGCCATCACCACCCCCATAAGGGCTGTTCTAAGAATATGAATCACCCCTTGGTAAAGATGCGGTAAGCCAAAGGCAAGACTCGATATGATGACGACAGCGTAAGTGGGCATATAGTCGGCTAACATGTGCATTAGATACCCTCTGAACAACAACTCTTCACAGATACCAGCAGTGATCGAAACACCCAAGATAAAGTAACGGGTTTCTTTGACTGATGTTGGCATTAACCACTGAATATACGCTAGCTGTTTTCGTATCGCTTGATGATTTTCAGTGCTTTCACTCAGCTTTTTAAGTGACATGAAAAAATATCCAGCAATCAATACTAGCGCCGCGACACCGATTTGATTAGCCACCCCGAATTGCCATTGTAAACCTATATCACTCATCGAAATATGATCCTGTGAAACCAGTACCATCAAGAACATAACGGGCAGCCATAACTGCAGCATGGTAATACGATAAACGGCTATTCGTTTTTCCGGATCTGCTATGACACTTTGCTGCTCTTTTTCATGGGTGAGATAGATGTATATGGGCCACATGATTAAATAACCCAATAATAAATATTCTAGATATTGCA
Source organism: Shewanella abyssi (assembly GCF_023284025.1). Classification (GTDB taxonomy): domain Bacteria; phylum Pseudomonadota; class Gammaproteobacteria; order Enterobacterales; family Shewanellaceae; genus Shewanella; species Shewanella abyssi. Next base: position 6,264 of record NZ_JAKIKR010000067.1, read on the forward strand.
TAATTCCTCTCAGTTGCTTTTTTAAACCAATGAAGAACACTGTATAAGGAATAAAACTACATAAAAATAGTTTATCGGTATAAGGTGGGCAAACCAAAAGTTTATTATCAAAGCTATTATGTTCAAAACGGAAACCCTAGTTGCCTTTATTCTTGTGGCCAAGCACCGCAGCTTTACCCTAGCAGCGAATGCCCAAAGACAAACTCCAATGGCGATGAGCAAGCAGGTTTCGCAACTCGAAAAACGCTTGGGAGCACCACTGTTTGAGCGTAGTACCCGCAAAATCAGATTAACCCAGTTTGGTGGCGAGTTTTTGCTCCGGGCACAGAAAATAATTGAACAGCATGATTCATTGTCGCATTGGCTTGAGTCTCGACAGGGTAAATTTACTGGCATCCTTAAATTGATTTCTCAAGATGTGCAAACTTATGATGAAACCATATTCCCCTGGTTAGCCGAATTTCACCGTCTTTATCCTGATATTGAACTCATTATTGATGTGAAGGAAAACATTATTGATGTAGACGAAGACCTCCATGATATCTATTGGGGGGTATCTGATTACTTAGGAATAAAACACCCTAATCTAAAACGGAGGTCAATATGGCAGGCACAACTGGGCATTTTTGCCGCGCCAGACTACCTGGCCAGATTCGGTACGCCAAATACCCCTGATGAACTAAAAAAACACCAGATGATTAGCCATCCACACCAACAACCTAGTAATGCGCTAGTGGTTAACAAATCCGCCAATAGTGTACAAACTGAGATGGAATACGTGTTACTAGACGCGCCGATTAAAACCGTTAGCGGACATTCAAAACTGGCAGTGCAAGGGATAGGGTTAATCAATGCCTTAGTTGATAATCACGATATTAAAACCTATGTGGCCAATCAAGAGTTAGTGCCCGTTTTGCAGGAGTACTGGTATTCATCCGTAGAGCTTTATCTCTATTATCACCAGGTTAAGCTTGAGCAGCCTAAAGTCCGTGCTTTTATTGATTTTTTTCTTTCAAAAAGAAAATATTGGTGAGACTCAAACAATGTAGTAGCACTATGATAGGGCGTATCTTTAACAACTTTAACGATGACTGGCATCGTTAAAGCTGTAAATCAGTTAAGGCTGTTTATTTATAAAATGCTGCAACTGTACCTTTTGCTGTCACCATAAGCGGTTGACCACGACGGTCCAATGCTTTGTGTGTCGGGACTTTAACCCAACCTTCACTGATGCAATATTCTTCGACATCAAAACGCTCTTTGCCGTTTAGCATAATACCAATGTCATGATCAAAAATTTCTGCCACATGATGTGGGCTGCGAGGGTTAACCGAAAGGCGATCAGGTAAAGCTGGTTTTGCTGTAGTGTCAGTCATGGTCTGGCCTGTAGTGAAAGTTGTAGTTAATAAAGCGTGCGCTATTGTAGGCAATACAGGCCCTATGCTCAAGAGCGGCAATCATAAATGTTATGTACCGCCGCCCCACGCTATACCTTCGCTAAATTTATTCTTGAGTATCGTGTTAAAAATAAACCATAAAATTAATCACCATAGCGTTAACGATATCGATGAAGAAACCACATACCAATGGCACCACTATAAATGCCTGACGTGCAGCACCATATTGTTGTGTTACCGCCTGCATATTAACGATAGCGGTTGCAGTTGAACCAAGTGTGACACCACCAAAGCCTGCGCAGATAACAGCTGCGCCATAATCTTTGCCCATCACTTTGAACACCACAAAAGTAGTGAACAGCGCCGACATCAAAATCTGTAGCCCCACAATAGTACAAATGTAAACAAAGCTACCTTCGAGTTTCCAGATCTGCAGACTCATCAAGGCCATGGTCAAAAACATCCCCAAACAGAGATCTGAAATAAGCGTTAAGCCTTGCTCTGCTTCTTCGGCATAGTTATGTAGTGTAGGCCTATTTAAGCGGCCCAATGCCCAACGACCAAAGTTTCCCACTAAGATCCCCGCCAACAAACACGCCACAAATAGCGGTAGTTTAACCCCTGCCGCTTGTAGTGTTTCATTAATACTATAGCCAATCATCATAGAGACGTTTAACCACAACCACGCACGCAACACACCAAAATAAGTTACGCTGATCCCAGCGGCTTCAGCAGTATGTCTTGTACCGATAGTGAGATCATCACTGGCGCTAACTTCAAGCTTATGACGCTTTATTAAGTAGGCCGCTATCGGGCCACCAATACAGCAAGCGCCAATAAGCCCTAAGGTATTCGACGCAACGCCGAGCTCAGTCGCGTTCACAATACCAAGCTCGCTGACAAAGGTCGGCGCCCACGCCATAGTCGTGCCAACACCACCCGTTAACGCAACCGAACCAGACATCAAGCCAGCCTTTGGATCGAGTCCAAATAAGCTAGCGATAGTCACCCCTAAAATGTTTTGCATGACAATATAACTAGAAGCTAGTAAGAGCAGAAATAACAAAGGCTTGCCGCCTTTTAATAAGGTTTTAATATCAGCCCGCAAACCGATACCGGTAAAAAAGTAAACCAGGAGCCATTCCATGACTTCCAATTCAAAAGTCAGTTGATAGCCAAAAAAGTAATACAGCACTCCCACTAATACCGCGCAAGCAAAACCGCCTACCACAGGCTCTGGAATACTGTATTTACGCAATAGTTCGTATTTATTCGTAAGATATTTACCGTAAAACAACACCATTATCGCTACCGTAAAAGCGACAAAAGGGGGTACATCGACGATTTCAAGCTGCATTTATGCTTCCTTGGTACTCTGCATTTTTTAGTTACACCCAAACCACTTTATCTATGCGTGTTAGTTACGCAATTTGAGTTCTAATAGTTCTATACGAGGAAGTGTAAATGTTTAGTTTGCCGAGATAATCAGCCAAAACCGCACAACATTGTCATGCATCTCATTACAAGCATGATGAATACTGCTTTAAGAGCACTGAGAGAGTGACCTAAGTAAGCCATATGGGGCCCTGTTTTGATGCGGAACGAATGATGCGAAGAGAGCCATTTATCGCCACGCAAAGGTGAACGGTCCTACCCTTGCTTCACTCTAACTGGAGTTATATATGTTGAGGGCAATTTTGCGATGCCGAAGTTGCGATGCTGAAGTTGCCGCCTATGGTGCTATTTGTACTTCTAAATTTCCTAACCTACACTCAATGTCATCAATTTTGCATATTTCCCACCTTAAAAAACAGCTTTATATGGCACTGCTAGCGCTTCAATATTGATGGTCTTTATAAATAAAGCAGGCTTAAAAGAGGGGGGACACGGGAGTCAGTTTAGAGATGAAACGCTGGATATCAATCATAGTGCTGCTAGCTTGCTCTTTTTCAATTGCGCATTTTGCAACTGACAGCTCAGTATTAGCAACTCCAAGTGTTACTTCAATTTTACCACCTCTTATCGCCATTGCTGCAGCCTTTATTCTGCGGCAAGTTATTATTGCTCTGTTTTTAGGTATTTGGTTTGGCGCATGGGCAATCGCTGGCCAAGATTTTACTGCGCTATTCAAAGGCTTGCTTGATGTCCCACAAAAATATGTACTCAATGTGATGAATGATACAGACCATACTTCAATCATTCTAATTACGTTATTTATCAGTGGCATGGTCGGAGTCATTTCTAGTAATGGTGGTTTACAAGGTTTAGTTGAACAAATTAAACGTTGGGCTAATACCCGAAAAAGCGTCCAGCTCAGTACTGTCTTTATGGGCTTTGTTATCTTCTTTGATGACTATGCCAATACACTAATTGTTGGCAATACCATGCGTTCTCTAACCGATAAAGTTAATATATCGCGGGAGAAGTTGGCTTATTTAGTCGATGCTACCGCAGCACCTTTGGCATCTATAGCATTGATTTCGCTTTGGATTGGATACGAGGTGGGTTTGATTGGAACAGCAATCGAGAGCATCGATGGATTAAACGAACCTTATGTTATCTTTCTAAACTCCATCGCCTATAGCTTTTATCCTATATTGACACTTATCTTTGTCATTTTCATCGCCTACACAGGTAAAGATTTTGGTCCCATGCTAACAGCTGAAAAAAGAGCTCTCTCAGGTGAAGCTTCAGTCAATGCGCCTGAGTTAATCGAAGTAAAATCAGCAGTTCAACACTCTAGTTGTTTAAATGCATTGCTGCCGATCCTCACCTTAATTGGCACAGTGATCTGTGGCATTATATTAACGGGTGAAGGCAGTACCATTACAGAAATACTGGCCAGTGCTAATTCATTTGCAGCCCTATTATTGGGTGGTTTTTTAGGATCTATTGTCGCGATTATGATGACAGTTTTTCAAAAAATTCTGTCCTTAGAAGAGACTATCAACTCCTGGGTAAATGGATTAAGCCGGGTGACTTCGGCGCTGGTGATACTCGTACTAAGCTGGGCACTCGCTGAAATTACCCAAGAGTTAAACACAGCAAACTATCTTGCAACTATCATAGCTGATGGCATTTACCCGGCGTTATTTCCAGCGGTAGTGTTTTTGTTGGCTGGGGTAATTTCTTTGGGAACGGGGACGAGTTGGGGCACGATGGGGATATTAATGCCGTTGGTTGTGCCTGTGAGCTGGAGCCTAGTGTCAAACAGCAATGGCGCTGTTAACCCTGCGGACATGCACCTTATATACTCTTCTATTTCTTGTGTACTCGCAGGCTCAGTTTGGGGTGACCATTGCTCACCTATTTCTGATACGACGATTCTCTCCTCGATGGCTTCTCAGTGTAATCATATTGAGCATGTTAGAACCCAAATGCCCTATGCGCTTGTTGTTGGAGCCGTTGCATTTTTAGGAACTGTGGCGACAGGGTTTGGGCTTTCATGGTGGAGCGTACTTATCACTGCAACGCTATTGTTGTGGTTTGGCTTGAATCGATTTGGTCAGTCTTGCCAAATACCCGCATATTCTGCAGCGCAGACATCGTCGCTCGATATCATTTAATCTTATTCCCAAGCTATTTAACTAAAGCTAATGGACTAGAGGTTGATTTATCATTGTTCTCCATAGAGAATAGCGCCTAGTTTGAGGTGTTTATTCAGCAGTATAGATTAGGAGTTCCTGTTAGATGATAACAAAATGGGCGACACGTTTTTTACAGATGGCCGAGCTGGTTGCATCTTGGAGTAAAGATCCCTCCACTCAAGTTGGTGCGGTGATCACCGAAGAAAACCGCATTGTCTCATTAGGTTACAACGGCTACCCCAATGGGATCTCCGATAGTGCCGAAACCGACAACCGTGAGATGAAGCTGCTAAAAACCCTCCATGCGGAAGAGAACGCCATTCTCTTTGCTAAGCGTGATCTCAGCGGCTGCGAGATCTGGGTGACTCATTTCCCCTGCCCTAACTGCGCAGCAAAGATAATCCAAACCGGTTTAAGCACAGTCCATAGCCCACAACCAAGCACTGACTTTCTATCTCGCTGGGGCGAGAAGATTAAAATAAGCGAAGATATGTTCAAACAAGCCGGCGTTAACGTCGATTGGATGCAGCTAGAAAATGTAGGCTAGGATTTGGGGGCAAATATTGGAGTCAAAGTTTGCCCCTCAAATATTGAATCTGTACTAACGACTATCTCTCATATGCAGTGGAGCTTACCAAGGCAACACTTGGCCGTTTGAATGCCGAAATACACCGGACTGACTCATATCAAGCTGCTCAATTAGGCCAATAATACGCGTCGCCGACTCTGTTGCTGAGATATCTCCGCCATGATTAACCATATCGGTTTGCACATAACCTGGATGATAAATACCAACGGCCACCTCTTTAGGGGCTAAGTCATGGCTTAATGACATTGATGCCGCATTTAACGCGGCCTTTGACATACGGTAACCATAACGGCCACCCGAAGTATTGTCTTCAATTGAGCCCATTCTGGACGTGATCATCGCCACCTTTGCACCGCGAGCTAGCTGACTCTGAAGCGCTGCCACCACACGAAGAGGTGCAACGGCATTGACTTCAAACTGAGCTCGAATGGTATCAAGGTTTAAGTTGGCTAAGTTCTCATCCCGTAATATGCCGGCATTACACACCAACACATCGACCGCAATATTTGCTAGTGCTTGTTTCATGTTGGCAATGCCAGCATCTGTTGCCACATCGATATCTGTCACCACGTTGACCTTTAAGGCTGATAACGCGGCTGATGATGTCCGGCATAAAGCAAAAACATTTTTACCTTGAGCGGCATAAAGCGCAGTTAACGCCAAACCAATACCGCGATTGGCTCCGGTAATCACTACAGTTTGCGACATGTTGGCTCCTATAAACTAAATTGATGAACTGAAATATCTGATTATAGCTTTACATACACAAGCAGCGTAGGCAATTGCTCACACCTTGTCGACGCTTGGCCACGTTTAATCAATAATATAAGGAACAATTATAATGGCTTGGCCATGTTGTTAGACTCATTCTCACACCATAAATTGCATACAATCTGCACACCTGTTAGGTTTAGTTATTAACTTGCACATGGATGTTTATAAAATGAATAATAAAATTGCCATTGGCGCCACAGCCTTGGCGCTCGCGGGTTTGTTCATCGTCAACCTAGAACAAACCAAACCGACGAGTGAGTCGCTTCCTCTGGCCAATGACACTCAGCCGAGTATTGCCCAACTTCCCGTAGAGACATCCAGCGTGGAGGAGCGGGTGAACGAACCTCAACAGTACCAGCTAAGCCAAAGTAAACTGTCCGAAAATGAGTCTGAGATATTTGCGGCTGACGACGAGCCATTGCCCCCACCACCTCAGCCAGTCAGGCACCCACCAATGGCACCACCAGCAAATGGTCAGGGAGTTGTCTCACACCCCAACCATCAGGCTCCTATTCAGGCGCCAATTAGTCGAACCAGCCCAAGTAAAGAGTAGATACTACTAATGCTGTTCCTTTCTTGGAGCAGCCCAAGTCATAAGCGCTCGATGCCCGCAAGATCAGTGCAAAACCGAGCAACTATTGGCTAACGTTTTGAGTTGGTTTTGATGGCGGTGCTATAGGGCGACTTTTGGGGGATATGTGGACTGCAGAACCGTGACTCGGCATTGGCTGCTGAGTCAGCCCAGCCTGTAGAACAAACTCTTCAATCAAATTCGAAAATTGACCATTAACCAGCTGCAACTGCTGATTAACTAATTGGTCGACGCTGGCGGCAAGTTGCGGTTGCGTCTGTAAAAACTTCTGCCCGATATCTGCAGCAAAGAAAGTGGTTAAGCTTACTAGCTCCGATTCACTGTATTGCTGGCAGTATGCCTCAACAATGGGCGGTTCAAGCTGCTCCCAGCTCAAGGTTTGGCGAGCGAAATCGAAAGCTCGTCGACGAAACTGCTCCTCCAGCGGACGCTTAGCGACCGGAATTCGGTACTCCTTCAATAAATGGGTATATTGCCCCTGTAACTTAAATTGTGCCTGTAAAAGCATTGCTTCAGCATTAATGACCTTTAACAATGCACTCGCTTGACGCCGCTTACTGTCTTCATCTGCTGCCAAACCGACATTAGCAACCAACAGCAACAGCAATATTCCTAGCCTGACCATAGAAGTTCCTCCTCCGAGTATCGAAAAAAGGGCTCCCTAAGGAGCCCTCAATAAAGGTGCGTTAATTAACATCTACCTGAACGCTAGCGCCACTCGCGCTAGGCTCACTCTGCACAGTAATGTAATACCAACCTTCCGGTGGATTAGCAACGCTAATCGATTCCTGGTTAGTATCCGCATTGGTCGAAGCATGATCGTAACTGCTCGCATTCGACCAACTGGTGCCGGCATAGAGACTGAGGTTACCCGTGCCGTGATCGCTGCGAATGCTCAAGCTTTGTGTACCTTGATCGATGTAGATATAGTATTCGTTACGACCGTCTGTTGCACAAAGTGGTATACCATCGACTATCTTAGAATACGACACCGCGCCAGTGCTTGCACACTGATTGGCGATTTGTCCCACTGGCTCAACGGGCTCCACCGGCGTGGTAGAGGCATCATTAACGACAGTCAATGTCACGCCACTGAACTCACTACTGCTGTCCACGGTAAAGTAACGCCAGCCTCGATGAGCAACAACGGTGATCGACTCACTGTTATCCGCCGAAACCGAAGCCAGCTCGGCACTGTCTACACCCGCCCAAGTACTTGAGTTGTAGTAAAGATCAGCATTGCCGTCTCCACCTTCAAGGGCTATGGTCAAGCTGGTGTTGTCTTCTTCTACATAAACATAGAAGCTATTACGACCACCACTGATACATTCACTCTGGCCATAGTCGACCTGACCATAGTTTGTCGTTGCAGTACCGCAATGAGAAACGACTGGATCTACCGGATCGATCGGCGGGTCAACAGGGTCTACTGGGTCCGGTGTTCCGGGGTCGGTTTCAACAGTGATCTCTGTGGTACTGGCAATAAACTCTACCCCACCGAAATCACCAGACAGTGTAATATAGTGCCAATACTCATCTGGATTAAGCTGCACTTCAATCACTTCATAGTTACCATTGCCGATGGCGAATCCTTCGTTCACCTCACCGCTAGCCCATCCGCCTGAGTTGTAGTAGATGTCAGCATCACCCCAACCGCCGCGCGTACGGATCCATAAAGAACCACTGCCATTATCGGGATTTGCGAAAGCGAAGCTAGCGCGCCCCTGTTTAGAGTCGACACACTCTATAGGCGTATCCAAAGTCAGAGACGAGCTGTTTGAATCATGACGATTAGCTTCGTCAGTCGGCACACATACCGAAAAATCGGTACTGATGGTCGATGGAGTACCAGCCCAATTACCCGCGGTACCGCTGGCGAGAGCTGCCACATCACTAGGTCCTTTATCGACAATGCCATCGCTATCAATGCTGAGACCGCTGGTTAACCAACCACGCCACTCGTTGTCATAACTGGTACCAATGCTATCCATCAAGACTTGGTATTCTTCGTACTTATTATCTCGCAATAAGCTTAAGATTTGGCTTACATCATCATGATGTTTTTCGAACATAAACCGCACTGCGAGATAGCCCCAGCGGTAGATCCTATCCTGACCTGCATCATAGTTATTCTTGAAAATCGTTGATAAGGCAAATTCCTGAGTTTCGCCCATCTCGATAGCATTGCTATTGGCATCACGATAGGAGATGTACTCCGCCAAGCCCTCAATCCACCAAATGGTATTCACCGAGATACTACGGCCAAAATCACCATAGAGGTTAAAGCGACCGTCGAGGTAGTGTACATACTCATGCTGCAGGTTCCAGATATGGAAATCTGGCTGACGCCACTCTGCCTCATAGGCAATGAATCTTGCTTGGTTTTTCAGTCCTGCAGGTGATCCTTCCAGATACATACCACCGTTGTTGGTGGCAATGCCGAAGAATGTGCCAGCGTATGATTGATAATCGTTAGAACTGTCAAAAATCACCAATTCTAGATCACTGTTGTTATCATTCGCTACGGGCTGATTACCGGTCTGTAGCTTGCCATGGAAGTAGTCTTCCTGGCCGCCTAACACGTCACAAGCCCAAGCAGCTTGATCGTTATACATCGACTGAGCTCTAAGCTTCAGGCTAGTGGAGCACCTATAGTTAAAAGGCAGTGTGTCTTGCTCAAGCGCATACTTAAAGCCACAAATGTCATAGGCATTACAGTTGGCTCTATCGTAGTAGTCGGCCATTTCAGCCGCCGCTAGCCACAAAACATCGCTAGAATCGTCCTTCGAAGTACTTGTTAACACAGACTTTACTAATGAAGTTGTCTTAGAAAATAGCGTATCTATGTAGTAGAAACGAGACATCTCACGTACCGCATTCACCAACACATATTGGGCATCAGTACCTAACAGGTGACGATTGCGAGACTGGAAGCTGTTGAGATCATCCATGATCGACGGATCGCTAGCAAACAGTGCCTGAAGATCATCATCCCATTGGCCTCGGAACAAGGTAGTAAAAATCGCATTGGCCGCCGCATTCATGCCCCAAGATGCTTGCCAACTGCTGTCGTATTCCGTGAGCACCTTTTTGGTGGTCCAGTTAAAATAGGCACCTAAGCCCGAGGAATCGACGAGGATCAACGCTTCTTTCAGTACCCCAGCATTCTCATCACTTGCGGTCCAGGCCGCACTGTTATTGAATAGATTATTCAGCGCAACCTTGGTATCAGACTCCACGCTGCTGGAATATGTTGGGACGTCGTCTGGACTGTAAAACTGCACATAACGCGCAGCACGAATATAGTAAATCAGCGACTCAATACCTTCAGTATCAACACCGGTATAGCGTAGCGCACGATCTCTAACGCCAGCTAACGCCGTACGTATATTACTTTCACTGAACAACGCCGTAGCATCGCTACCACGCAAATTATATAGCGGACTGACACATTGCGGATCAGAAGTGGCAAGCTTATCGACAAGCCCCCAACCGCTTAGACCGATAAAAGACTCACAGCCTTCGGTGCCCGCTGGACCGACAACGCCCATGGCGCCCATCGGTTGGTTCGATACAAGTTGGGAAGAGATCATGCTAATGGGAGAGACTATCTCCGAGTCCATGGATATCGCAGGCTGAGCCAGCGATGATGCGCTAAATAACCCTAGCGCCACCATGAGATGATTTGGTTTCATTGTTAATTCCTTTTAAATGGATTTTTCAGACGTAATCCATGCTCTAACAGAGCTCGCCTGTTATTTATGAGCCAACCTCCTTAATACACTCATTGCGCATACAATATACCAAACAGTAACAAAACGGTAGCATTTCAGCTGCTTTTTCATACGATCCTGGTGTACGCAACGACAGGAAAACACATAACACAATGACTTTTATGTTTATTCTAGCTTTAGCAAGTGCGAATATAATGTTGCCACAATGTAAAGCCACGTTTTACATGCGACAGAGGCATGCATAGAGCAGTTGCTATTGTGTTATCTCCGCTACCGGCATCGATAGAATAATTCATGTTGACGCGCTTTCCTGCGTTGAGTTGATTTAGAACAAACCCCATAGCTGCTTTATTAAATACATTCTTAAGAAACTGATACTTAGTGATATCCGATTCACCCAACACTTAGGGTAATTGTCAGCACTAAGATACAAACTGAGGGATTATTTTGTCGCTAACTTCTATAAATAGAAAGGACGTCGCCATTGTCGGTGGCGGAATAATTGGGATCTGCAGCGCCTACTATCTACATAAAGCAGGTAAGAAGGTCGTGGTTATAGAGAAGGACGAGATAGGAAAAGCCTGCTCCTATGGTAATGCTGGTTATATTACACCCAGTCACTTCATCCCTTTAGCAGCCCCCGGCATGATTAAAAAAGGGCTGAAATGGATGCTTAATCCACAAAGCCCCTTCTTTGTGCGTCCAAGCCTGAATGTTGACTTTCTAAAATGGCTATTATCATTTGCCAAAAAGTGTACCAAAGAACATACGCAGCAAACTCAACACGCACTCTTAGATATTAATTTAAAATCCCTAGAACTTTATCAAGCGCTGTCTAAGAGTGATGATATCGAGTTTCAATTTCATCAAAAAGGGTTGCTAATGCTCTATAAAACCCAAGCTGGGTTAGATGAAGAGGCCGTCACCGTGGCGCAAGCGAATGCACTTGGGCTGAATGCTAAAATCCTTGATAAAGAAGCGCTAAAAAGATTAGAACCTGATATTGACTTTGACGTGGTCGGCGCCGCTCACTACCCCGAAGATGCCCATATATCCCCCTTCGAATTTATCTCCTCGATGAAATCGTTCTTAACAAAGCAAGGGGTTGAATTCATGGAGCAAACAGAGGTGATAAGTTTTGAAACCGACGCTAAAGCGCCACACACAATTAGCACTATTAACACAACGAAAGGAAAAGTTAACGCCGAGAATGTGGTCCTTGCTAACGGTGCCTGGTCGCAAAAGTTAGCTAAAGGCTTGAACTTTGAACTTCCTGTACAAGCGGGGAAAGGCATTAGTATTACATTGGACAACAAATCTGCGGCAGGCAACGCGCCATTTTCATGTCGCACTCCATTTATCTTAAGCGAAGCAAAAGTGGCAGTGAGTCCCTTTAATGATGAGATTCGATTTGGAGGAACCATGGAGCTTGGTGTTCTCGCAGAACAGGAGTCAAGAGGGCTAAGCTCAAATCGAATTACAGGTTTATTGCGCTCTGCTAGCCAATACCTACCAGCTTTTGACGGCGCAGCGATAGATCGCAGCCAGTTTTGGTGCGGATTTCGTCCCTGCTCCCCTGATGGGTTACCTATTATAGGCCCGGCACCCAACATTGATAACCTCACTATAGCAACGGGACACGCCATGATGGGACTGAGTCTAGGGCCGATAACAGGTAAACTGGTTAGTGAACTCATCACAGGTAGTACACCCTGTGTTGAGTTAGCCCCCTTTATGCCAAACCGATTCAATTAATAACCAAGTTAGGGCTGGTAACGGCCCTAACGCACCTTTAAAGCCAACAAACTATGCTGTAGCCCAATGGCATTGGCGACACTCGTCAATCTGGCCTTTATCGCCAGCTCAATACCAACGCCGCCCTGAACCAAGTCATCAACCGCAATAAAGGCGATAGTTTTCAGACTGCTGCTGTCATAGAGATAAGCGTAGCCCGATTCTACAATCCAACCCTCAGCACTTTCAGCACTCACAGCCGTCAGGAGTTGTGATTTTTCTTCTAATGTTCTCACCAAGGTAAAATCAAAAGACAAGATACAGTCTTCATTACCGTACCAATCCGCTTTTACCGCCTGAAAATTGATCCATAACTCTAGCTGAGTTAACAAGGGCTTAAGCGAATTCGAAAATTTGCCATCGGCCACTATTGTAATGGGAAGTCCTTGTTGCATATTTGCCTTTGCTTCTGTCATAAGTAGGGGCTCATGGGTCATTCTGGTTATAAGGTTAGATTTTGCTATCTAACGATCCTTGATGCAACCGTCAGCCAGTAAAAGTGCAGATAAATGGTTAAGTTGCGGTACAGCATTCTGTCGTTATATTAATGATCGAATTAGGATGATTAAGCAGAGGCGACAGATGAAGCAATTGACTAAGATGTTAGCAACAGCAGTGAAAACGGTAACCACTATCGCTCTGACCTTGTTTATCTCAACTGGCAGCGTTCATGCCTCCGTAAATACTGCGGTAACAGCCAATTTAGTGCAATCTAACACTGATAAAAACTTGTTAATCTGCCAATATCAAACAGTAGCAGCTAGCCATTTCCAGGTGTTCGATAAGGTTTTAGACAATGAGCAAGCCTGTCCAACTAGCATGCAGGTCGCCCACGAGCCTATGCTTAGCGAAGCTGAAGAAGCCCAGCTTAAACAGATGCTCTCTCTAAAGAGTTATTAGCTCTCCAGATTAACCATATTAAAACTGAAGCGCAGCACCAGCTGCGTTTTTTTGTGACCGCGTTAAAAATCTGCCATTAGTGATGAGTGTCTATGATTGGTTTTTCTTAATCAGGCTTCTCGCACTTAACTCCATATGTGTTCACATTGAACACATTATGTGTTCACCCTCTCCGGTGTTTTCAATTACAAAAAAGTAAAACTAATAAAACCAGTTAATTAAAATAGGGCACGATTTATGCTGCTTTTATCGCACATGTAATCTATCTCATCAAGGATACAACGATGAATACAAAAATTATAATTGCACTGGTTTCATTTATTTTTATAAGTGTTTCATTAGATGCTATAGGAGGAAATCAAGGTGGAGGAAATCAAGGCGGAGGAAATGTAATGGTCCTAAACTTGGTTGGTACTGGGAATGGGGAGCTTCTTAAGGTACCGGATATTGACGGTGATGGTATTGAAGATGACGCTACTTGTTTCGAAGTCGATCTGTTCAATGGCGAAAATGGTCATTTGATTGGAACAGCAGTCGACTGCTTGTCGATGATTGCCAGCGTTGGCGACGGACTTGCATTGGTTGGCACTACATACTTCAATTTACCCCAAGGCACGCTAATCACCAGAGGAAACACAACCGTTCAGCCCGTCACAAAGGCTATAGTGACTCCAAATGGCCAATCCATAACTCACATAACGGGAGCCGCAAGCAACGAAAATGCAATTTTAGAAGGTACAGGTCGCTTTGAGGGCCAGACTGGAACTGTGCGACTTTCTGGAATGGTGGACATGTCAAATATTGATATCGGCCAAATAACCTTTGATTGCTTGTTTGTCATAGCACTAGACCCGTCAAGCTCAGAGTAAAATTTAGCTGTGTATATAAGCCTGAAATTTAACACTAGGTGGCCATGTTATTCTAAATTGTGATGAACACGCATATCCAAAAACACCAAATCATTTAGATTGCAAAATGGCCAGCATACAATTAAGTATTTGATTTTAACAATAAATATGTTGGAGTAGACTTTCTACTCCAACCCCAACAAACCATGTTCTTCCCCAACAGCAAAATTGCAAAATTGGGGGTCAGAGTAAAATTAAATAACTGACCTATACTCTGCTATAAATGAGCTTTGCAAAAGGAACTTGCACATGCCTAGAAAGCCTAGAGCCAACCCTATAGGTGTACCTCAACATATCATTCAACGCGGCAACAATCGCCAAGCCTGCTTTGCTTCACAACAAGACTTTATTGCCTATACGGGATGGCTAAAGGACTACGCCAAGAAGTTTCAGGTAGAAATCCATGCTTGGGTATTTATGACAAACCACGTTCACTTACTTTGCACTCCACTGAAAACTGATGCTATTAGTCAAATGATGCAATCCCTTGGTAGACAGTATGTAAGGTATTTCAATTACACCTATAAACGCTCAGGAACACTATGGGAGGGGCGCTATAAGTCTTGCCTAGTACAAACAGAAGTCTACTTAATCCAGCTCTATCGTTATATCGAACTTAATCCAGTTAGAGCTAATATGGTCGATGACCCTAGTGAATATCAATGGTCGAGTTATCAAGTCAACGCCCTAGGAAAAGCCTCCGAGCTATGTACACCCCACTGTGTTTATCTTGCCATTCACCCTCAAGGAAAAGCACGACAAACAGCATACCGCGCGCTGTTTGCACATCATCTAGATACAAAAATTATTGATGATATTCGACAAGCAACCCACAAAGGTATGGCTATCGGAAATGATAAATTTAAAGATGAAATCGAAAAGCGAACAGGAAGAAGCATGAGACCAAAGAAAGCTGGACGCCCTTCTAAGCAACCAAATTAAATTTTACTCTGACCCTGAGGGATCCCCACGAATTTAATAGGATGCTTGTGGCTCCCTAACTAAATCCTGCAGCGTCTTAATCCCTGCTCGCCAATGAGACTTCAGCAACTTTAAATGGCTGTCTT
>NZ_JAKIKR010000068.1 GCF_023284025.1 Shewanella abyssi
TCGATTACATCGAACACTGCTTAGAGCAGCTATCTTCACCTCACTGCGATCTCAGCAGGCTCTTACCCTGGCACGTCAATCTAAGCAAGGCGTAGTTCGTCGGACGCTCACAGAACGTTTAGTTCTTTGCTTGAAGTAGCTGCTAAAAGGTTTGGGAGCGTTACTCGAAGTAAAGTGAATGGTAAATCGATCTTTAAGGGCGTCACTATCCACGACAACGCCAATTTACAGCCCGAGTGGATGCAATAGGTATCCAACATCGAAATCCCACCTCTTCTGACCCGCTAACACCATAGTTTTGTCGAGAGTGGTGGGATTGTAGGGATTAGATCGCACTTTTAAAGATCAATATTACTCAGTCACTAATATGTGGCTTTGAGAGAGAATGATGGTAAAAAAAATTAGAACAAACTGGCCTAAGACTAAAGAAAAGTGGGCTGATGAGCATTTGAGAACAGGTATAACAGTTAAAGATTTTTGCAAAAAAAAACATATTAACTATAACACTGCGAGAAGGCACCTAACTGCGCAATATGCTGCAGATTATGCCGCTGCGCAAATGGAAATTAACCCTGAATATCAATTGCTAATACAGAAAAAAACAAAATTGAAAAGTCAAAATAATGAGAAACAACTACCTGCAAAAAAGTCTGGTGGAGCTCCATTAGGCAACCAAAATGCCCGAACCCATGGATTCTACTCTCGTTTTATTAATCCTGAATATTTAGATGCTGTAAAAGACTTGCAACGTGAACAGGAGTTATTCGCTTTACAGGCACTGTACTTTGAATGCCTTGAATATCGCCACCAAATAAAAATGGATATTAACGACATTGAAAATACCATTCGCTCAGCACCAGATAGTCTTGAAGGTATATCTGAACTGCTTACGGCTAATGATAGACGGTTGGTAAATGCCGAAACTCACTTACTTAGAATCCAACAGCAAATAGAAAACCACAGGTTATCAATATTTAAAGAGAAGAAATATGAGCAAGAGATAAGGCTTCGAAAACTCCAAGCTGATGCCCTGGAGAAACTGTCTAATCAAGAAGAACAATATTCGATACGTGATATTGTTATGGATATCCAGAGTATGGGAGGTAATGGCTTTGTCCAATGCTGAACGTAAGCAGCCTAGGTTACGAATTACTGAGATCTACTTTTAACTTCTAGTCCTCCTGGTCACGAAAAATGTCACGATCAGGAGGAACTACAGTGATGAGTACTAATTTTAACAATGCGTAACTTGTTCTCATTTGATTCAAATATTAGCTAAAGCCATTCATTGAAACTTATACAACTTTTTCTCTCTTGAATTGTAAGTCTATCTTTTAAATTGTGTTGCTTAGCTCTTCTCGGGTTTGAACAACAATCACATGACCAACACTTAGCAGTGTTGGCATAAAATCCGAGTTTTAAATGCAGTACTGCGAACCACTCTTCCCTAGAGTGACCAAAATAGTGACTCCTCGCAATTTGCAGTTTCTTACGCTGGTAGTGGTGCCTTCTGAGCGAACGGGAACTTTTCATTTTCAATCTCCTCTTTTGATGTGGCCACTGCTTCCAGTGACCGCCATATCGGGAGATGGATGAATTTATGTACTCGCATGATTAACACCTATCCAGAAACCAGAGGCTTCTTCTTGCTCCACCGTGCTATATATTCCTCCACGGACTCACGTGTATTAATTCTTTCATGAGAAAGTCCAAGACCGTGGCCAATCCCACTGCAAATACAATCACTTATATTATCCACTTCTTTAAAGTTTCTTGCTTCACTAACAATTAGTGCGCCTATCACATCACCTAAATCACCAGCCCAGATCTCTTTATGCCCATTTGCAATCATCGCTGAAAGTACTCGTTCAATATCGCGCTTAAAATCAACAACAGATAAATTTTCGTTTTCCATGCTATAAGCTTCCTTTTAAAAATATGTAGAAAAGTAAAATCGCTAATCGAGCTAACAAGTTGTTACGCCAGAATAGATAACCTGACAGCATTCAAACTTAACACTTGATATAGACAGTAACACTGTCTAGTATTGATGTCATGAAAAATATTCCTACTCAAAATAATATGCGCTACACCCTAAATGATCTTTGTCAGCTGGTTGAGCTAACACCTCGCACTGTGCGCTTCTACATCCAGAAGTCTCTAATGCCAGCACCAGAAGGCAGTGGTCGCGGCGCGTTTTATACCCAGAAACACCTAGAACGATTACTCGAAATTAAAAAATGGCAAGACGCAGGCTTATCACTCGAGCGCATCAGCGAGCTTCTATTCGACGAAAGCGACACTAAGCCTCTGCCACCACTCAAGCGCGCTAAACCTGGTGATATAGAAGTCTGTAGCCACATACATATAGATGAAGGCATATCACTCACACTAAACCCAAGCAAAGCTGGGTTAACACCAGAACAAGCTAAACAGTTATCACTAGAAGTCATCTCCTTGTATCAACGTATTGCATCAAGCGATAAGGAAGAGAAGTGAACAAAGAAATTGGATTAACATCACTATCAGGTGAACAGATCGCACTTACGTCTGTCGACATATCAGCCAAGCTTACTGGAGTGCTTTCTGAAGTTGAGATAAAGCAGCAGTATCATAATAGCTCTTCAAACAATATCGAGACGGTTTACACCTTCCCTCTTCCCATTGACGCTGTACTCACCTCATTAGAAATCGAAATAAATGGCGAGTTATTACATGGGCGCGTAAAAGCAAACAAAGCCGCAGAAGAGGATTACGAAGAGGCTATTGTCAGTGGTGATACCGCCGTCATGCTGAGTAAAATTAATGATGGGCTTTATTGTATTAACTTAGGCAATCTATTAGCCGGTGAAGCTGCTGTCATTACATTTAGGTATGCTCAGCTACATCAGTGGCAAGGGGAAAAGCTTCGTTTCTACCTACCGACTACCACCGCTCCTAAATATGGTATCCCAGATCTAAAGAGTATCGAGCAACACCAGATTCCTCAGCACTCATTGTCAGCATCGTATCAATTATCTTTCTCTATCACTGTAGAGGGATTGCTAGCCGGAACACTCGTCCAAAGCCCAACACATAGCCTTAAGTATCAAGCTGCAGATCAGGCAATGAAAATAACCTTTGACCGCCCTCAAGCCATGGATCGCGATTTTATTTTAGAGATAAATAAACCAAAGGGATATCAAGGTGAAGCATATTGGGCCCAAAATGGTGACAACACTGTTGTTCTCTCCTCATTCATTCCAAAAATAGATCTCAAAGAGCCACCGCAGACTAAAGGGCGCTGCATTAAAGTTGTGGTTGACTGCTCAGGGTCAATGGCTGGAGATTCTATCTCACAAGCACGCACGGCACTGATTGAGATCTTAGAGCAGCTACAAAGTGGCGATAGCTTTAACATAATACTCTTTGGCTCAACTCAAAGGCTCTTGTTTAACAACTGCGTTTTGGTCAATACCGCTAATATTCAGCATGCACGGCTTGCTTTAAATGATCTAGAAGCTGATTTAGGTGGTACTAAGATGCAAGCTGCACTCAGCGCAGCATACGATTCAACTGTGTATAAAAAGGTACCATGCGACCTGCTACTTATCACCGATGGACAAACCTGGGACGAGCAGAGTGTTATCGACAGTGCAGCAGAATCAAATCATCGACACTTTGTTGTCGGTGTTGGTAGTGCGGTTAGTGAAGCTTTTCTGACTAAGCTCGCAAAATCAACCGATGGCACAAGTGTATTTGTGACGCCCAATGAGAATATGAGCCAGAGTATCGTGCAGCACTTTAATCGCATGAGCCACTTTCCAATTACCAAAGCCGAAATGTGCCTTTCTGACAAATACTCAACACCACTTACTTTTGAACCGTTCCCACCCCATAAATTGCCGCTCTTTGACGGAGATACGGTAAATGTTTTCACTGAATATGAAGGTTATCCACCTGCTACAGTAGACTTTTACTTTGAAGGTGAACAGCATGACCCTAATAGTGAAAATGATATGTGCGGAGCAAGCATTGCAGTAACTCATAAAGTCAACGACCTGGGCTTACTAGCAAGGCTTGCAGCCCATGATAGGTTAGCGCAGCTAAGCGATAGCAAAGCGCTTGAACTTGCCGAAAAGTATCAACTAATAACCGAATCAACCAGCTACATCTTAGTGAAGCAAAACCAACATACAGATGGACTAGGAATACCCGAGCTTCATCACGTGCCCCACCAATTACCAGCTGGTCAAAGTGGCTTTGGCTCAGTTTCAGACTCAGCTATGGAATATGACTCATTAATGTTTAGTATGGGCCCAACCGTTGAGTCGAATATCAGCTTTAGCACTCAAGGGGCACCAGTTGAGTGCGAACCAATGCAGAGTGAATCAACTTCTATGATGCCGCCAATAAGTGATTACGAAATCGTACCACTCGACGTACCTGCATTCCTTAGAAAGTCTGCTGACATCGATGATGAAGAGTCTGAGAGCAATCCAACTCAAACGCTTGCCGACTCTCTCAATGAAGAGTTCAACCCAGATGACAGTATAGGGATGAGTGAATTCGATATTATGGACCTTGAGGAGCTAGGCGAAGATGAAACCATCATTGAAATGCTGTACCAATTAGAACACGCAGGCTACAACGAACAGAAGCTGGTGGCTGCCTGGTTAAGCCTCTATAACGAGTTTAACCCTGACAATAAGTTCACTCGCCATGTCACTCGCTTAATTCGAATTTTATGTAAAGAGTTAGATATCGGTGATGAGCTCATTAGAGTTGTTAAAGAGTCTTTACAGGCAGATTTACTTACTCTACAACCTGACTATGCCGACTACCAATAGGCAGTGAGCGCATATCATCAAACTCGTCATTACTGCGCCGTTAAGTGCAGTTGATGGCGATAGCTCAAGACCAAATATAAGCAGTAGACCTTTAATCCAATAACAAACTTAGAAGGTGTAATAAGTGGATTTAGAACTTAAAGAAAAGCTAATTTTTGAGAAATATATACCGGGTATAAATAAGCTAAACGATGATGATATGAGTGATGCATTGCGATCATCCTCAGAGGCTACAATGTACCAAATAAATGCAGAGCTACAGCAGAGCTGTGGCAAAGGGCAAGACGTCCTTACAATGAATGAGCTCTGCCGTGCTGAACGCAGTATCTGCGATTATCCAGACTTACTAAGTTATGACATTCCTCACTGGCAGTATCAGCACCACCACTTCAAAAACTTTAACCACGTAGATGAAGTTCGATCAGAACAGTTAGCAGCCGCCACGGAGGAGCCTATATACTACTCGAAAGCACCAGAGGGCTATATCAGCCAATACAATGGTGAGTGGATGCGTCTGTTTATAGGTAATAAATTCTATTACGGCAACCTCTACTCTGCGGTTCACTTCATATTACAACTCGTCGAAACCATTGTAGAAGGCTGGATAACACAGCGATACCCCTATCAACTACAAATGAACTCCTACCTCTGCGACACAAAAACGCCATGCTATACAGTTGACTTCACCACTAGTAATGATTTGAATGAAGCTCAATCACATAAAGCGTTAGCTCTGTACTATGACTTTAGAAATGACCTCGAACCCAAGCTAAATAAACACCTCAATAAACAAACACCCGCAACCTACATTATTTATGGTGTCGACTATGAAGGCTGCCCGACGGTCCAATTAATCTGTAAAAATGACCAAACGCTCTCGTTAATTAGACCCGCAACATTTATGCAAGACTTTATGCCTAAAACACAAAACCCAGCATACTTAGATTACCTTGCCAGTCAATACGCTAAACAAGCAACCGACACACTACTCGCACACGGCTTATAAAAGGTGTCGAACAGCACCATAGCACTAGCTTTGAATCTGTGCTGGTGGGTTTATTGTCCACCAGAACAGATAGTCATCCTCTAAATAATCATCGTTATTAGGTTTTTGCTATCGGACCAGTCATCCATATCAGTATCGTTACTAGGTTGATTCGAGTGTTATGCAAAGAGCTTAATATGAGTGATGAGCTTATCAATACAGTTAGAGAAACGATGAAACAAGAAATTACGCAGGTGGCAAACTAAAAATAAAAGCCGAACGATGCTTCACGAAGAAAAATGGTTCGGCCTTACCCACCCCGACCCCATATTGCTAAGGATCTATATCAGTTGCTTGGCGTACCGTTCACCTAGCCAATGGCAAATCACAAAGCACCGGAAATATTTTATATACGACCAAGGAACGATATAAACAACTATGTCACAACATCCAATGTAAGCAACCAAGACTCAGCTTTAAGCGTTTATTACACTTCCACATTCAGAACTGCAAAGTCATATTCGCCATCGTTAACTTTTAAAACGATCTTACTAAGATCCGAATCATCAAAATCAATTGTATCCCACAATGTAGAAAATGCAGTTGAATCATCGACTTCTACAATCCCTACATCAAATGAAAAATGCAAAGCCATTATTAATATTTCACTCAAATCATCGATAGTTAATTCAAAAAGCTCTGCCACGTTAGTGTCTTTATAACTATCACCATTAACATAACTTGTTAAGTCAATTTGAAAGCCTAGGGAAAGGCAGTTTATATTTAAGTTTTGAAGGAAAGAGTCTTCATCAACTTTTTCTTTCTTCAACTTCTTACTTCCTAAACTTTCAAGTTTTTCTGCGTTAGACTTTATATTGGTTTCTTCAACTAGTTTTTTAAATAAGTTTTGATGATTAACTTTAAACTCTGGATTTTTATAACTTGAGTTAGGGAAATATAGATTATACAGCTTGTTATATGACGTAAATTTCAATAACGTATTACTGTCTTTTTTCTGGTCCAGCATTTCATAAAAGCTTTCTCTATGCTTTAAATAGTAATTAAAATTATTAGCATCAATTACGAATGACATTTGTGTTGAACGTTGCTTTGAAGAATGAAATCTAGTTACCATAACTCCAAAAATCAAGCTCGAACTCATTACCCAAATAGGAAGTTTAAACATGCTCATAAAGTTATCATAAGCAGACTGAGAAGCTGTTAATTCATAGTCCTTCATTAGCGGTATCGACATGAACAAAGCTATTAACAACGGAGCTAAAGTAACTAACCAAAACAAACCGTTATGATGTAGAGGCTTATTTTCATCAATACTCAATAAATTTTTAATTTCCATTTATTCAAACATTCCTTTTTAGCATTAGAAATTTATTTTCACAGGATAGCCTAAAGCACGTAATGCTTTATTTGTTCTGCCATTTCTTGGTGGTGTTGCTTCTGGTCTAGCCCAACCTACAATTTCAGCGATAGAATTTATTCCGTAATGCTTAATTTTGTATTCTGATAACTTGCCAGCTTGGTAAATTCTTTCCCATATGTCAGCTTCTTTCCCTGAATAAAGAATAAAATCCAACATATCAATTATCGACTGGCCTTTAGTGTTTCGAAGCGAATATAGTAATTCTGCAAATAAAGGTAATCTTTCATTACGAGTTAAAGTACTTACATCAGGTCTACCTAGAACGCTTGTCGGAATTTTTATCACATGGTCAAGAGTTGCATGTGTAGCAGAGCAAAGTGTTAATAGATCATCTGACGTTAGTGATTTAATGTTTTCTTTAGAAAGTAATCTTCTAATATTTGGAGCATTGACATCAAATGTAATATCTTCGTTTGATGGAGCTTGCTCAGTATTTTTCCACCAAGTTAAAGCACTCATCAACGCTTGCTGAGGATCAACTTTATTACTTTGGAAATAATCTTCAAAAGGATGAGTGTTATCACTTTGGCGTACTAAGTTGTAATAATACGCATGGAGAAATTGATCAACCTGCCAGTACCTAGGTATATTTTCGTCAACCCAGTCAGGTTTAAAATCTTCAATTTGGCTAGCAATATTACGCATGGTTGATAATGTTGAATTCCACTCCTCATGAAAGCGTTCTTTCTTCTTATCGACCTTTTTCTTATCAGGGGTAAAACTAACACCTCCCCATTCTTCAATTGCTCTTTTCTTTTTAGCTTCATCGTCAATTTTTAATGTCCCCTTGCTACGACGAAAAGCATCTATTTCAATTTGTTCTGCAATTATCTCTTTAGTTAATGGAAAGGCTTTGTCCAAATCAATTAATTCATCAAAAAACTCTTCTAACTGTTCATCCATTCCAGATTCTGATAATTCTATATCTGAAATAAATATTCCTGTTTCAATATTTGAATACCAAGCCCTCTCAGTAAGGTTTGCTGAACCTATATAAGCACCATGCCCTTGCCACCAAATAATTTTGGCATGCAACATATCCGGTATTAACTTACAAAAAATATTGTTACGCTCATTCTTCAATAAGGTATTTAAAAGACTAGGGGTGACGGGAACGGTATGATCATACCGCATCCAAATATCCAACCTTAGTTTATGCTCTAAACAGTTTTGAATCAATTTAGGTGTTTCACCTCTGTCGCTCCCATAAGCAATGGCAGCTAATACACAATCAACTTCTACATCTTTTGATGGTAAACATGACGCTAGAAAATTGTTATTAATTCCATTAGCTACCAATTTCATAATTTATGCTCCTAGCAAAGATACGAAAATTTTCTTAATATAATTTGCTTTGTCTTCTTTTTGGAACAACACGTGATTGTTTTCAAAACTTTGTTCTGGCCCACTTCCATCTGTCCACCAGTTAATTTCTCTTTGATAGGTGTTTGATACGATAAAGGAGTCTAAAACAATATCTGGATCACCGAGGCGGGTTTGAATATCCTTAATTGTTTTATAGAACTTAATTTTTGCATCATCAAAGCCATGAATTCGAGCTAATCCTTTAGGATCAACAAAACAAACATATTGTTTATTATCAACTATTAACCATATGATAAAATCTGGATAGAAATTACCTGCTTCAAAGAATCCAACCCCTTTCCCTTTGCTTTGATTTCGTAAAACAAACAGTTCTTTATCTTCAAAATATTCAGGTGAATTAACACAAAAATGCTTTAAATCTTCAATAAAATCACGTTCACCTTCGTTCACTGGCACAGGAGATAATTTTACGACTTCATTATTTTTAAAATAAATAAGTGGTTGGTATAAGTGTTTACTAAAATCAAACACCTTTAAGTTACCAAAAGACCATGAATCTCTGAATGTTCCACTTTGTAAATGATCCTTTAATTCATTGATTTTATTAATCCATTCGTCAGCATTACGATCGACTGTAGCTTTGTAGTTATCAATAAAATTATCGTCTTTATCACTCATTTGATAATATTCTAGATGTGGTCCTTCATACTCACTTTTTCTAAAATGATAATATCTTTCAACATATTTTTTAATCAGTGCAGTCGCTATTTCTTGCCACATTTGCACTCGTTCCATTGTCGTTACTTCCATCATATCAGCAGGAATCAACAGTCGATACCAGCTAGGATCACTTAGGAGTTCACGAATTGTGTTACGACCCAACTGTAAGTTGTACCAAGCTTTTTCATTTTTGTACTGCGCAAGCTCAAAGTAAATATCATCATACTTAAGAAAAGCTAAATGTTTTTCTTCAAAAATCCCTTCATTTAACCTTACGTCTAATGCTGTACTTGACTGAGAGACAGATCGTTTTGCTTGGATTTTAGGGTACCAATTTAGTGTAACTTTGCCCTTCATTTCAACTGGTTGATTCTCTAAGAAAGGCTTCTTAGCTTTCTTAAAGGGAACGATATTACTATCCAAGCGAATGAGTTTAAGGTCAGTCCTTGTTAATCTTTTGATCACGGGAAGTGTAATTACTTCGGTTGTTTGCTCACCAACACCTTCCTCTTCAAGGTACTCTTCAAACTCCTTCATATAGTCAGATCTAATACCGAACACATTTAAAGTTTCTAATAAAGGTAGGTGCTTAGGGTGCTTCATTCCAGGGATATGATTGCTTCGTTTTAGTGAAAAGTCTAAACCTTTTAAGCGAACGCCCCTTCCGAATAATTGGATGATCTCTGAACCTTCAGATCTACCTACGTTCATTAATCCCATTGTACTCACACGCCATGAACTCCAGCCTTCGGTGAATTTCTTAGCGCCTATCAATAAATTTATTGGAGAGCCTTTTTTATTGATATTATGGAATAACGATGAAGAAAAACTTTGGTCTGTCACTACGGTATGTTCAATGTTGCCACTTTTCACAGCTTCATCACATAAGTTAATTAATTTTGCAGAGTCTCCGACATTAACGACACCAAACCAGTCGTTTTCACCAACACGAAGGCCTATTTCGCCACCACTACCTTTTAAGTGGACAACATGCAGCATACCACTGATTTCAGTATTAAAGACCATTCTCAGTACATCAATAAACGCAGATGAAGCTTGGTTACTTGCCCATTCTTTCTGTAAATACGTGAAAGAACCTTCAAAAATAGGAGTACCTTTACCATCTCTTAAATCATCTTGTTGATTTAAGAAAAGCTCAATAAAGTGTTCTGACTCATTATCGTTATTCGCTACAAATCTAGCCACAAATTGCATAATAGCCTGAATATCTGAAACGGTTTCCGCATTAGCTTCATTTTTAGCCGTTACTTTGCCCCCTACAAATATCCACAGCGGGTCAGCCAGTAAGTATTCCGCAATTGTTTTTTCTTTATCTTTGAAAACTTTTTTCTGTTGATAGAAATTTAAAATACAGCCAGTCAAATAGAGCTGTAGTTGATCCGGTCCCCAAGATTCACTCAAGTTTAAAATAAAGTGATCTTTGCCATAACCGTCACCGTGGAAAAACTTATATGAATAATCAAATAAAATACACTTCGCATATTGCTGAGTTAGCTTATATTTGGCGGATGGTTTGGCTACACCTTTTGGCGCAATATCATTACCTGAAGCCGCTTTAATTGCTTGGCCAAATGTTGCGGAGTATTCAAATGAAAAACCTGATTCACATATTTGATTTCTTTTCACCATCCAATCCGTGCCACTTGCGCCACGATGTCCTTCATCAACAAGTACTAAATTATTAGATTCAAAATACGCAACATCTACAGATTTTTCACCTAACTTTTTAGAAACTTTTTTAGTTGAATCTTGTAGTTTGTGAATATCAATAATATCGATAGGGATACCACCGCCAGATAAAGACATTTGACCGCTTTTGTCATGCATTTTAGCACCATCAAATCCAGATGCATCAAGCTCACTTTTATGCTGTAAAGATAACCCTGAATTAGGTGTTAACAAAATAGTTCGATTAAAGTCTTTGGCTTTTTTATACTTATTTTTATAGTGTTCAAACTGCAAGATGTTCACATGCATTATAAGCGTTTTACCACCGCCAGTAGCAATCCACACAGCAAGTTTATTAAGATCGCTTTCTTTAAATGGTTCCACATAATGAGCTTCCGCATTTTTACCTTTTTGTTTTAAGTGCTCCTGGTTATAGTCGACTAAATAGTGATTTAGTTCTGAGCACAATGCTGCCTTATCATTAAAATATCGATCTAAGTAATGCTCCGTAAAAAGTACCGACAAATATTGGAAGTACAATGGATATAATGTATTGCCCGCATGATTTCTTTTATCAGTAATATCGCGCCAATGCTTTACAATATTGTCATCGTACTGTCTTAAAAAGTCATCTTTCACAGCCCTGTTAGCTTCTGGTATCCAGCTCAACAGTTCATATAAATATTTACTTGAATTTTCTTCATCAAAACCAATCAAATGTTCAGCTGAAAGTGTTTTACCTAAGACTTCAAGGCTTTCAACACCAAACTGCTTTAGCATCCAATGACCTAAAACTAATTTGTTTTCAAAACGTGCCATTGTTTGGTTCCTTATAATTCTTTTACATCAAACATGAGACGTTTAAATTCAATTTCAATCATTTTTACTTTTGAAAATGGGTCTTCCAAGGTATGGTCACCGTTTACATAAATCCGATTAAATTCGGTATCACGAGGGTTATAGCCTTGTTTATCTAAAAATTCGTCTAACGCTGCATTGTCTTTTTCAGCCAATTTACGCCATATCACTAATACTGATTCATCTTGAGGAGTAAAACCAATTACAACTTTAAACCCACGGATCACATCAATAGACTTCACGGTTAAACCAAGGAGGTAATTAAAAGTTTCAACTAAATCAATATTAGTTGGCTTGGTTGCACCAACTGAGCCAGAGCCAATATTTAATTTATAATTAAATGGGTCTTCAAATTGTTTAATATCGAGTAATGATGCGCTATTTTCTGTTTCAACATCAAGCCAGTACCCTAGTGTATAATCTTCTCTTGCAGAAGGGCTTTCATCTAGGAATGATTGCTGTTGATTCGACAATGACCTCTTAGCACCAACATCTTTCAAGTTATTGAGAGTGTCTTCGTAGCCCTCTAAACGGAGATATTTTATGAGTAAACTTTGATGTCCTTGAGAAACAGGTTGGCCTTCTTTCCAATGAGTTGCAAATGAACACTTCTTGATACGAGGAAGTAATGTATCGTCAAAGTGATGCCCCATTTCGATTAGAATAAATTTTCGTTCTTTATCATCGATAAAGTTTTGTTGTAGCAGTGCATGTCCCGTGGTTCCTGAGCCTGCAAACATATCTAACACAGTACTTCCATGTTCAGTCGTCATTTCGATTAAGCGACGTCCGATAGTCGATGGTTTTGGATTAGGAAAAGTTCCTCTTTCACCAACAATATGACTTAATTCTTTTTCTCCATCAGTAAAATCTGAAATAACAGATTTAACAACATCAGTGCTTACTTTATGTAAAAATCTTTTTATTTGTGGCTTTTTGTTTTCATCTTCTCCGTAAGCTATCAAATGTTGTTTATCAAGTGATTCAAATGATAAAACATTTGTTTTTTCAGGATTTATTGTTTCTCTCCATAACCAGCCACGTTCGGGACAACCACAAGGTCCACCTGTTACAGGGTGTGGTGGTTTATAAAACCTATATTCATCACTATCAGCTGATTTATGAAAATCTTTTAAACTACTTGCGTTTGGCCAAGATGGATTATCTTCACGCCAAATCCAAATCTTAGCATTTTTAATCCGAGCATCACTTTCATCGATCCATACTCCATTCTCATCTCTGTAATCAGCATATTTATATTGTGTAATTCCTTTCCAAGGATTATTTTTTTTCAACTCTTGTGTCCAAACTAATCCTTGATCCAAACATAATTCTTTGTATTCTTCTGTTTGTTCCTTATATAAGGCCCTAACTTTTTGCTTAATAACTTCGATACTAGGGTATATTTCGTTTAGTTCATGGACCAACTCCATGACCTCTGCGAATCCAGGTTTACTCTCTCTAAACATCTCATGTTTGGCTGATGCTATATGACGGTTTTTTGCAAATGCCAATATATACTCATGGTTATGAGAGAATGCTTTAGCATCATTATGAGTCGTATTTTTTACCCAAATTAAATTATCAAGGTAGTTTCTGTTACCAAATTTATCTTCAATAAGGTTCATAAGTCGATGACTGACTCTATTATCTTCATCCTTATCATCAATATTTACAAATAGTACACCATCATCTGACAGTATATCTCTTGCAGCTTCAATTCTGTCACTCATCATCGAAAGCCAAGATGAGTTTCTAAAACTATCCTTATAATTAAAATCATTCCCCCCGGAATTGTATGGAGGATCAGTTACGACAACTTTAACTTTCCCTATTTGAGATGATTTTATGAGGTTTAAGCCTTGATAATTTTCCGAGTTCAGTAGAATACCGTTTGTTTCAGTATCTAAATTATTTATATTACCAATCAAATTTTGTTTGAAGTCTTCGTTAAAATATCGAGTGTCTAAAACCAAATTTAACACTCGTTTGAGAGTATCAATTCTGTTTTCTGGACTAGCTTGAACTGAGTTAATAAAATTAAATAACAACCACTCATTCCACTGTTCATTTTCGTTTGCAATAATGTCAAATAAGCTAGAGTCAACTCTATCAATAGTTATACAATAATTAGTTTCTACAACAAATTTTTTCTTTAACCACAGCTTCTTCTGGAAATTTTCTAATTGTGCCAGCATACGAATTATTTTTTTTGCGATACTGCGCAGTATTTTAATTTTCCGTAATTGCTGCTCTGTTACTTCAAATGTTTTATCGTCGATATCATCTAAAAATAACACTTCATTTTTAATATAGAAATCGAGTTCTCGGTTTAAGAAACCACCTAAGTCTTTATGGATGAAATAGTCGAAAGTATTACGTGCAGTGTAATCGTTTAAATGCTTTTCAAGTAATGTTCTATTTTTATTGGCTTCTGTTGGAGCTAGTTGTTTTAGAATAGTTAACCACTCTTCAAACTCCTCACCTGTTTGATTGAAAATAACGTCAACCGCATGCTTATTCAAAGCCTCTTGCTTTTTCTTGCCAACGGGCAAGAAGTTAAAATGAATGAGTAACTGGCCATCTTCAACACTTAACAGTGTTTCTTCATCGATAACAAAACGGCGTTCTTCACCTGTTTTTGCTTTAACGTTGTCTTTTTCAGTATCCGCCTCAACTAACTTAATGCGGAACGGCTTGTCTTTATTATCTTTGTCTTTTGCTATGAAAGCGTAGTCACGCAAATGCTCTGACGATTTTATGTAATATTGGTCGTGATTTGCCCAATATAGTTTTACTTCTTCACCTTCATAGGGAATAGCATTGATATCTCTACACTTATCAGTGAGTGCTTTAATTTCTTTTTCAAGCGCTTCGCCATTTAGCCCTTTTTTCACCAATTCTATTATTTCTTTTTGAAGCTGCTTATCTAAAGTTTCATCGCCTTGGGGGATTGAATAGGTACCAGATTTATAACGACGTTGAGATATAAAATCGCCTTTGTCATAATATCGATTAAAAAATGTGTGTAACTTTGAAAATACATCATTTTCTAGTGATGTGGCATCAACCAGTGCCATTTTATTTTTTATATCCAATACTGGCTGTGTATTTTCAGGGTCGGGAGAGCCATATTGTTTTGCTTGTTCAATCGCAGCCTGTAACTCTGTCTTTAAGCCATTAGCGCCAATGTTTACATAATCTGAAAATGACTTTTTCACCTGAGGCAATAGGTCATCCTCAAGAAAATTATTAATATCATTACGTTTTTGGTTCATGATTCGATAAATACCAAAGTCGAGATCGGCTTTATCCATTTCAAAAATTGTGCGTAACGTTTTAATTAACTTTTTGTATGATTCACTCATGATGCTCTCTTAATATTTAATCCAATAGTCGGTGACCATTAACTATAAATTCATTTGTCGTGTACTTTTAGATTCTTTCGAATAACTGTTTAGGATAATTAAACTACACTCCATCGAACTGTAAACAATTCTTCAACTTCTGTTTTTTGCTTCATTCGTTGTTCTAAGGCTTCTATTAGCGCATCACGCTTACCAATAATTTCATCTTCCACATCAAATATTTCTTGTCGTTGACGTCGCTGTTTCTTTTCTAAATCTCTTATTTTCTTTTGAAAGGTTTGCTGTTCTTCAACTGATATTGCATGGCGAGTTTCACGCTTTAATGAACGAATTTGGCTCTTCGTATCGATTAAATCTTGCTCAGCGGCAAGTATTTTATCATCAGCCCATTTTTCCAACTTTTCTCTTTCATCTTGAAAATATTGATTGTTCAGATCCATCGCTTCAGCAAGCTTGGCATCTATCTGAAGGCTCTTGTTTTCGTTAAGCCTTTCAGGAATAGTTGAAGTTAAATCGTTATGACTTCGTCCACCTACATTAAACAGTTTTTTACATGCCTCACCATCAATGGGTTGCCCTTTATCGGTAATACCGGTAAAAACAAGATGCTGTTCTGTTTGAAAAGCATCAATACTTAATAGGTTTAATGATAACCAGCCAGATTGCCCTTTAAGCTGTTCTGCAACAGAAACTTTGGTGAGATGATTTTGGTAATCAAAGACTATTTCACTGATTGGTGTACACTCTTTTCTAGCTGTCGCTATTACATGTTCGCCCAAAGGATGCGCAATACGGTAAGTGTGTGCATGATTATCAAGAACCTGCTTGGCTTCGTCGTTAACCGATTTTCCTTTACGAATAAACTGGTATTTACCTTTTGCTTGTTCCGCTATTTGCTTCGTTAAGGTAAAGGTGTAATTTTGTTGATTAAATGATGCATATGATTGCAGTTGGTGTTGGGTTATGGCCCAGAACCATCTAGACACTTTATCTAGCCGTTCTTGCGCTTGATCTAATTTAATCTTAAGTAAGTCATGAATGTCTTCATCAAAATGCTCTAACAAGGCATCTTGAGTTAACTGCATTTTGGTATTGATATCACTTTCGAGTTCTTTTTGTAGCGCTTCAAAGGCTGATTCAATCTCCTGAGGTGTACGACACTCTTGGTAGATTTGTTGAATACGCTTTTCAAAATCGACACCACTTTCTAAAGTACCAAGAATAGAATCAGAAGCTCCAAATACGCCATCAAATAAAGTAAACTTGTGCGTTAAAAGCTCAAGTACTCTTTGATCAGCATAATTACGTTGATTGATAAAGTTAACCACAACAACATCAAATTTCTGCCCGTAACGATGACAACGACCTATACGTTGCTCTACTCGTTGTGGGTTCCACGGTAAATCGTAGTTAATAATAAGCGAACAAAATTGTAAGTTAACTCCTTCAGAGGCAGCTTCTGTGGCGATCATCACTTCAGCGTTTTCTTTGAAGTGATCAATTAACGATGTTCTTCTATCTATCTGTGGTGAGCCTGTAACTTTATCTGAGCCTGCGTGCTTTTCACGCCATGATTTATATATTTCAGTTGCTTCAGGTGTTGTATTGGAACCACTGAAAGTAACTATTTTATCTTTGAATCCATGCTTAGCTAGGAAGGATGCTAAATAAGCTTGTGTTCTTTTAGATTCAGTAAAGATGATTACTTTTTGGGCTGCTCCTGTTTCTGTCATTTGCTTAAAGCCTAAAGCTAAAGCTGTAAGCAAAGCTTTAGCCTTTTCATCATTCTGAATATCATCAGCTTGTTCGATAAATCCTTTAAGTTCTTTTATTTCTAGCTCTAATTTTTTCTCATCAATGACTTCTTTGGCAACCTTTTCATCGAGGTCTTCTTCATCTAAATAATCAGTTTCTAGGTCATCATCTTCAATAATTGTACGCAGCAAATCATCTTCATGATCATCTCGTTGCTCTTTAAGCTTTTCAAGACGGAGTTTCATTACTTTTAGTGTATTTACTACCGCATAGGAACTTGATGCCAATAGCTTACGCAGAATAAGCCCCGTTAAATGTTTTTGCCTTCTAGGTAACGCATAGCTGTCATCTTTATCTATAAATGCTGAGACGGCATCATACAATGCTTGTTCTTGATCAGATGGAGTGAAGGGAACTGTAATAGCCCTTCGCTTTGTATATTTTACGTATTCAAGTACATTTTTACGTAATGTACGTTTAACAAAACCAGCCAGACGTTCTTTTAATTCTTGTTGACCACTATCACCTTGCATAAATTGCTTTCTAAAAGCTTTGTCGTCACCAAAAATATGCTCATCAATTAACGTAGACATGCCGTACAACTCCATTAGGGAGTTTTGTAATGGTGTAGCGGTAAGTAATAGTTTTTTTCTACTGAATAAAGCTCGCTTTAGCGCTTGTCCCATTTTATTACTTTCGCGATGGGCATTGCGCAATTTATGGGCTTCATCAATAACGACTAAATCCCACATTTGACCCACTAACTTGTCTTCAAGCCTTGCCGCATAATGATATGACATAATCACTACTTGTTTATTGTTTAATGGGTTATATACCCCTGATTTTTGAAGCTGATTAAAGGTTTTAGAATCGAGTATTTGGGATGGAAGATTAAACTTTTCTAGTAGTTCTTGTGCCCATTGACGACGAAGTGAAGCAGGGCAAATAATCAATAGTTTTCGCTTACGTTCAGCCCAGTACTGGCAAAGCACTAGACCTGCTTCAATGGTTTTACCCAAGCCAACTTCATCAGCTAAAACAACACCTTTATTTAGCGGGTTATCTAATGCAAATAAAGCAGCTTCAATTTGATGAGGATTTAAATCAACACAGGCATCGAATAGCGATTGTGACAAACGGTCGACACCACTGTTCGCATGAATAATTGATAACTCATGGGCAAAGTATTTTGCATGGTATGGGGTAAGCTGATTAAGCATTACTTTGGCTTCCTTTCTTTTTTTCTATCCATTGCTCTAAATCTTCCCTTTTGAACCGCCATGAACCGCCAACTTTAAAACCAGGTAGCTTCCCTTCACTCGCTAAGCGGTAAGCAGTTTTTTCGGTCAATTTAAAATAGGCTGCCAGCTCTTTTAAGGTTAGGATTTGTTCTGTCATTACAATCTGAATACTCTATTACTTAAGGTACATTTAAGGAACTAAAAGGAGGATATGGGAAAATTAGGGAGTCAGCAACACTTACTCAGCCTTCAAAGCAACTAATTGACATGTATCATAAATTAACAGTTTATTTAGCAACATTATTCAAACATTCAGATTTCACTGCGAACACGCAATAAGTAAAAACCTATAGGTACCAACAAAGGTACCATTAGTCAAAACAATCACAAAAGTGACAAGCTAAATCACTATTTAAGCTGCAATTATTAAAAACAATCCACATTCAGATCCAGAACGTAGAATAGAGTTTTCGGCAGCTTGATACTGCCGACGAAACCTTAAAGCCCTTTATTTGTGGCCTTGTTTTCAAGGCCGTCTGA
>NZ_JAKIKR010000069.1 GCF_023284025.1 Shewanella abyssi
GTAACTTTTGTTTGGCGATAAATTTGATCACCAAATGCCATGAATGTTCCTTACTATTTTATCTATCTCATTATTTTCATTTATCTTTTTGTGGGGATTCGTCAGACTCTGCCCCCACTTATTTGGACCCCACTTATTTACTTATTCATAGCAACAGTGGCCTAAACTCGTTAAAAATCGATAGACCCAGTAGCCGCAAGGACCTGCCTAATAGACAAAATGCAGTGTTGCGTGAGGATATTTAGATTCGAATTGTCGGGCAAGTTTACGCAGTTGAGTCTTGTTACTAGGAACACGGCCTAGGTGAACAGGTTTATGTGCTCGACCATCTTCGGAATAGGCAACTTCAATAAATTCTTTATGAGTGTCTAAACCAATGAAAATTATGCTATGTTTTCACATGTTAGCCTCCGATATTGTATGGTTACAAATACAGTATGGCTCTGTTGCTCAATTTAACTATTTTGGACTAACCCACGAACTCGGAGGCTAGCACCTCGTGGGGAGTCATTATGTCTATAAGCCAAAGGAAGGTTATGCCTCAATTTAGACTTACAAAAACAGAAGAAGAAAAACTGTCTGAGCAGTTTGAAAAATGGAAAAGTGTACTTAATTGGAAAGTCGCTCCTGCCGTTATTGCATGTGGACTAGCAGCTTTACCTCTTCCAGAATACAGACTATTAATTGGCATTGTTGGTTTCTTTGTTTTATTCGCCACTTTTGTAGCTGTAAAAAACCATTTCCCTAGTATCTTTAAAGAATTAAGGTTGAAGGAAAGAAGCTTTAAAGAAGAAATAATTTACCGTGGGATTAGTAGTTACTATTTTAGCTTCAAAAGGTCTTTTAGGCACTTTCCTGTTTACTGGGTTGCAATAGTACTTTTAACCGGGGCATTGGCTGATATTCCGAGCCTAATTGGCTTATAATAAGAGACTATGGCGTCATTAGCTAATTTTAAGCTTTTAGCGCTTCCCACAAAACACCATCTCTTAGCATTGAATTTAAGATCACAACCATCTTCCTTACAAAATGTGGGGTCACAAAATGTGGGGTCACAAAATGTGGGGTCACAAAATGTGGGGTCAGGGTAAACTTTAATAATTAATAACTCTGGTGCTAGACGATTGTGTTTTTCTAACCCAGTGCAAATGCGGCAATGACCGTCGAAAACAGGGCCAATTATGTTCCATACAGAACTAGGCATTTCCTCCATCCTTGGAGGTCAGATGTTTTCGTTGAGCTTACATGGACCCTTTCTTTTATAAAGAGTTGCAGCGAGTCTCAGCAGCGTCTGCACATGCGCTGACCGCAGGTCATTGGAACCCGTGTTGTTGCAAGTTGCAACTGAGTATTACCGTGGCGGTATAGTCAAAGGTTCACTTACAAGAAGGTGTTAACCCCATTAACACCAGTTCCTTATCATCCCTTTGATACTTCAAAAACAACTGCGCAATATCATTAGGCGCTGATGATACAGCGCTAAACCCATGTTGTGCATAAAACCCTTCTAGACAGGCGAGGGCGAAAATATAAATATTACCATCACAGAGAGTAGACTCAAGTTCACGCATCAACTGATGCCCGACACCTTGGCCGCGGAAATCTGGGTGCACTAACATGCCAGTTAAAATACCTAACTGGCCGATAGGGCGAATACGGGTACTGGCAATAATCTCACCAAAATTCTCAAGATTAGGATCAGTTTGGGTTAACACACAAACAGACTCTTTCTGTAGCAGCCGAGCATAGGACATATACTGGCGATAGAACTTCTTCACCTCATTACGCTGGCTAGCGTCGACCCAAGTCAATTCCACTTTTGACGCCTTTCTTCTGTGATGTAATGAAAATTGCTGGATATGAATTCTGCATGTAAATAGTGCGCAGCTTGATACATATGGAGCAAGTGTCTGCAGCAGGGCAACTCCAAGACATCCATGTCTGCGTTGCATTGGTATGTCCTACACGGCAGACGCTGCGGTCAAGCCCTCAAGGATGAGTTTACGGCGTCTTGCGCAATCGTATCAATCTGCTCATGGTACCTACACAACAAAATTGTGACACAACTAAGATTTTTTACCGTCCTTGGTAAATCTTCATAAGTGTTCCAGACATTAAAAAACCGCCCTTGGGCGGTTTTTATTGGCAGGTTGTCATCTAAGATGAAACTTGCCGAATTAATCAGTGCAGCTTAAACGCCGGAGTCAGCGCGTAATGCTTCGGCTTTGTCTGTCGCTTCCCAAGGGAACTCTTCACGACCAAAGTGACCATATGCAGCAGTCGCTTGGTAGATTGGGCGAGCTAGATCTAACATCTCTGTTAAACCGTATGGGCGCAGGTCGAAGTGACGACGTACTAGATCAATCAATAACTCTTCAGCCACTTTAGCGGTGCCAAATGTTTCGATGCTGATTGATGTTGGCTCTGCCACGCCAATGGCGTAAGACACTTGGATCTCACAACGGTCAGCAAGACCCGCAGCGACAATGTTCTTAGCAACATAACGTGCTGCGTATGCTGCACTACGGTCAACTTTTGATGGATCTTTACCAGAGAAAGCACCACCACCGTGACGTGCCATGCCGCCGTAGGTATCTACGATGATCTTACGACCGGTTAGGCCACAATCACCTACTGGACCACCGATAACAAAACGGCCAGTTGGGTTGATGAAATACTTAGTGTCTTTAGATAACCACTTAGCCGGTAGTACTGGCTTGATGATGGTTTCCATTACGCCTTCGATCAGGTCCGCTTGGCTTACGCTGTCACAATGCTGAGTCGAAAGCACTACGGCGTCAATACCATGGATACTGCCATCACTGTTATAAGCAAAAGTCACTTGGCTTTTTGCATCAGGACGCAACCATGGAAGGGTCTTGTCTTTACGTACTTCAGATTGGCGCTTCACTAGCTTGTGCGAATAGGTGATTGGCGCAGGCATTAGCACGTCGGTTTCGTTGTTGGCATAACCAAACATTAGACCTTGGTCGCCAGCACCCTGCTCTTTTGGGTCTGCGCGGTCAACACCTTGGTTAATGTCTGGAGACTGCTTACCAATGACATTTAAAATGGCACAAGAGTCAGCATCAAAGCCCATATCTGAATGGGTATAACCAATTTCGCGTACCGTCTTACGGGTGATCTCTTCGATATCAACCCACGCTGAAGTGGTCACTTCACCGCCAACCATAACCATGCCAGTTTTGACATAAGTTTCGCATGCTACGCGTGCTTTTGGATCTTGCTCCAAAATTGCGTCTAATACCGCATCAGAAATCTGATCGGCGATTTTATCTGGATGACCTTCTGAGACCGACTCAGAGGTGAACAAGTGCTTTGCCATGATGGAAAATCTCGTCTTTAAACAATTTGAATGTGTAGAAGTATCTACATCTAGACGGCTATCTTAGTTGAAAACAGAAAAGAAGACACCTCTTTCAGTTAAATTTGTGCAGTCATCCACGCTATTAAATCCTTATAAATATCATGGGTAATGATTTTGTTTCCATATAAGTTACTGATATTATGTTTTTTTATGAGTTGGTGTTGATATTTGTGCTGATAAAAAATGATCAATGGTGAGCTTGTATTGCTTGGCTAATAGAGCAATATCTTATTTCAGTTAAGATTTAGTGGGCTAAAGAGTGGTTAAGGTGTTGTTAAATATAGTTAGGCTGTCAGCGGAATCAGCTAATATGTGCCGAAATTTTTCAATCTGGGTGAATTAAATTTGCGTCCTACAGCCTAGTAGGCGAAAATATGGCTCCAAATTTTGCTGTAGCGCAAGGTAAAGCAGATACCAAAGTTGCTGCCTTTCGCTAGATCTAAGCCTCAATACCTCAACACGACGCAGGAGAGAGCATGTCATCTCGTAAAGAACTCGCTAACGCAATCCGTGCATTAACCATGGATGCCGTTCAAAAAGCCAATTCTGGTCACCCAGGTGCACCAATGGGGATGGCTGACATCGCTGAAGTGCTATGGAATGATTTCCTTAAGCACAACCCAAACAACCCAGAGTGGGTTGATCGTGACCGTTTTATCTTGTCAAACGGCCATGGTTCTATGCTTATCTACTCTTTACTGCACCTAACGGGTTACGCATTACCGATTGAAGAGTTAAAGAGCTTCCGTCAGCTTCACTCTAAAACACCGGGTCACCCAGAATATGGTTACACCCCAGGTGTTGAAACAACCACGGGTCCGCTAGGCGCTGGTATCAGTAACGCCGTGGGCATGGCGATTGCTGAAAAGACTTTGGCTGCACAGTTCAACCAACCTGGTCACGACATTGTTGATCACTTCACCTACTGTTTCTTAGGCGATGGCTGTTTGATGGAAGGTATCTCCCATGAAGCATGTTCATTAGCGGGAACCTTAGGCCTTGGTAAGCTCATTATGTTCTGGGATGACAATGGCATCTCTATTGATGGTCACGTCGAAGGTTGGTTTACCGATGATACGCCTAAGCGTTTCGAATCTTACGGCTGGCATGTCATTGCTAACGTAGATGGCCATGATAGCGATGCTATCCGCGCGGCAATCGAAGCCGCTAAGTCAGTCACTGACAAGCCGACAATGATCTGCTGTAAAACCACTATCGGTTTTGGTTCGCCAAACAAGTCTGGTACGCATAACTGTCACGGCGCACCACTCGGTGATGCTGAAATTGTAGCAACACGTGAATTCCTTGGTTGGGAGCACGGCGCCTTTGAAATTCCTGAAACTGTTTATCAAGGTTGGGATGCTAAAGATTCTGGCGCTGCAAACGAAGCCAGCTGGAACGAGAAGTTTGCCGCTTATACCGCAGCCTTCCCAGAACTTGCTGTCGAATATAAGCGTCGTGTTATCACGGGTGAACTTCCTGCTGAATTTGAAGAAAAGGCCAATGCCTTTATTCAAGAATGCCAAGATAAAGCTGAAGGTATTGCTAGCCGTAAAGCGTCACAAAATGCAATTGGTACTTTCGGTGCCATGCTGCCTGAACTGCTTGGTGGCTCAGCTGACCTTGCAGGCTCTAACCTCACTTTATGGTCAGGTTCTAAGGGTATTCAGGACGATGCTGCCGGTAACTACATCTACTACGGTGTACGTGAATTCGGTATGAGCGGCATTATGAATGGTGCTTCTCTACATGGTGGTTTCATCAACTACGGCGCAACGTTCATGATGTTTATGGAATATGCGCGTAATGCAGTGCGTATGTCTGCGTTGATGGGCATTCAAAACATCTTCGTTTATACCCATGACTCTATCGGTCAAGGTGAAGATGGTCCTACTCATCAGCCAGTTGAGCAACTTGCTAACTTGCGTATGACACCAAACATGACCGTATGGCGCCCATGTGATGCAGCAGAAACAGCGGTATCTTGGAAGAGTGCTATCGAGCGTCGTGATGCGCCAACATCGCTAATCTTTAGCCGCCAAGGCCTTAAGGCACAAGCACGTAACGCTGAGCAATTAGCTAACGTAGCTAAAGGTGGTTATGTACTGATTGACTGTACCGGTACGCCAGACTTAATTCTTATCGCTACCGGCTCTGAAGTTCAGTTAGCAGTGGATTCAGCTGCAGTGCTTACAGAGCAAGGTCAGCAGGTGCGTGTTGTTTCTATGCCTTCTACTAACGAGTTCGATAAGCAAGATGCTGCTTATAAAGAGTCGGTATTGCCAAGCAGCGTGACTAAGCGTGTTGCCATTGAAGCGGCTCATGTTGATTTCTGGCACAAGTATGTTGGTTTCAGCGGCGCTATTGTTGGCATGAGTACTTTTGGTGAATCAGCACCTGGTGCTGATTTGTTGAAGTACTTCGGCTTTACAGTAGAGAATGTTGTAGCAACCGTTAACGGTCTATAAAACGCTTTAGCAATAAGGCGATGATGCAATGGCAAGCTAACCATTTGATAGTTTGTTTGTTGCATCAATTGATTACTCTATGATACAACGGCTTACCAATTGCGGTAGGCCGTTGTTGTATCAATAAATCGGTAATTATAAAGGTAAATTAGTTAATGATAAGAGTCGCTATTAATGGTTATGGCCGTATCGGTCGTTCAATTC
Organism: Shewanella abyssi; assembly: GCF_023284025.1. Taxonomy (GTDB): domain Bacteria; phylum Pseudomonadota; class Gammaproteobacteria; order Enterobacterales; family Shewanellaceae; genus Shewanella; species Shewanella abyssi. Next base: position 6,061 of record NZ_JAKIKR010000069.1, read on the forward strand.
TTCGTGCGGTTTATGAGTCTGAAAAACGCGATCGAATTCAAATCGTGGCGATTAACGAGTTGGCAAAACCTGAAGCGATGCTGCACCTAACCCAATACGACAGCACCCATGGACGCTTTCATACCCAAGTTAAATTGGAAGATCAGCACATGATCATTGGTGATGACGCCATTAAACTATTGCATGAACCCAACCCAGAAAACTTGCCTTGGCAAGAGATGGACATTGATATTGTGTTCGAAGCGACAGGGGTGATTAACGACCGCCAAGCTTGCGAGGCGCATATTACAGCGGGTGCAAAGCAAGTATTGATCAGCAATCCAGCATCAAGCGATGTGGACGCCACCATTGTCTATGGCGTCAACCATGATCTGCTCAGAGCCGAACATACCATCGTCTCGAATGCCTCCTGCACCACCAATTGTATTGTGCCGGTGATTGATGTACTCGATAAGCATTTTCAAGTCAAAAGTGGCGCTATTACCACTATTCATTCGGCGATGAATGACCAACAAGTGATCGACGCTTATCATGATGACTTGCGTCGAACCCGCGCCGCAGGGCAATCGATCATCCCCGTTGATACTAAACTGGCCCGTGGTATTGAGCGCATCTTGCCCCATATGAAAGACAAGTTTGAAGCCATCTCCGTGCGCGTGCCTACCATTAATGTTACCGCTATCGACGTTTCCGTCACGCTCAACAAGCGCGTCGATATCGAGCAAGTGAATAGGGTACTGAAACAGGCTACCGAAGGTTCGTACTCTGGGGTTGTTGGCTATACTAATGAACCACTAGTGTCGTGTGACTTTAACCATGACCCACGCTCAAGCATTGTTGATGGCACCCAAACCCGGGTAAGTGATGGCCATCTGGTTAAGTTATTACTTTGGTGTGATAACGAATGGGGCTTTGCTAATCGCATGCTCGATACCAGTTTAGAGATGATAAAGGCGAAAAGAAGGTTTTAATAGAAGGTCCTAGGTCCTAGGGAAAGCAGGTTCTAGAGGCTAAGACGATAAAACCGGAAAGCAAAAGTAGAAGAGCGTAAGAAAGGTTAATGGTGGCGTTGTTTTGCTTTTGTTTTTATAGAAGGCGGAAGCCGTCCTGGAAGTGAGCTTGCGAACGCCCTAAAACCTAGGGCCTTCTTCTAAAGTAGGTCGGCATTTATGCCGTCATCAATGATGGGCTAAAGCCGAACCTAGATTAAAAAACATAATACGGGCTGTTGATTGTATAACAGGGCGAAGCCCGCTCTAGCCGCGAAGCGTCCTCGCAGCGAGTTTACGAGTGCTCTAGCTTCTAGGATCCAAGCAGGTTCTAGGAAAGGCTAAGACGGAAGAGCAAAAGATTATAAAGAGCTGGCAGGCGGTGTTTACTGCCTGCTAATACTCAAGCCTAGACAATGGGTGTCGTGTCCTCAGAGTCGAGTGGAACAGTTTAATTTTTACTTTAATTTTTAACTTTAACTTAAATCGTAAGGAAGCATGAAATGGCGATTCTTAATATGCAAGACATAGACCTTCAAGGTAAGCGTGTGCTTATTCGTGAAGATCTCAACGTACCTGTCAGTGACGGTGTTGTGACTAGTGATGCACGCCTGCGCGCATCACTGCCAACGATCAAGCTTGCGCTTGAAAAAGGCGCTGCAGTAATGGTGATGTCTCACCTTGGGCGTCCAACAGAAGGGGAGTTCAATGCTGAGTTCTCAATGCAGCCAGTAGTTAACTATCTTGCTAAGGCGCTGGATTGCCCAGTACATTTAGCGAGCGAGTACCTTGATGGTGTAGAGGTTGCTGTCGGCGAAGTGGTTGTGTTTGAAAACGTCCGTTTCAATGTTGGTGAGAAGAAGAACGACGAAGCACTGGCTAAAAAAATGGCAGCACTTTGTGACGTTTACGTTATGGATGCCTTTGGTACGGCTCATCGCGCGCAAGCATCGACCCATGGCGTTGGTCTGCATGCGCCGATTGCTTGTGCCGGTCCACTATTAGCGGGTGAGCTTGAAGCACTGGGTAAGGCGCTTGATAATCCAGCACGGCCAATGGTCGCCATCGTTGGTGGCTCAAAAGTATCGTCTAAGCTGACAGTGCTAGAGAGCTTATCAACTAAAGTCGACCAGCTCGTTGTCGGTGGTGGTATCGCTAATACCTTCATTGCAGCAGCTGGCCATCAAGTGGGTAAGTCGCTTTATGAGGCTAACCTGCTTGATGAAGCTAAGCGTCTGGTTGCTAATGCACAAAGCCGTGGCGGTGATATTCCGGTACCGACTGATGTTGTCGTGGCAAGTGAGTTTAGCCCAACAGCGACGGCAACCCTTAAAGATGTCAGTGAAGTTTTAGATACCGACATGATTTTTGATATCGGTCCAGATAGCGCTGAAGCCTTAGCTGAGATCATCAAAAATGCCGGTACCGTGGTGTGGAACGGCCCAGTGGGTGTATTTGAGTTTGATCAATTCGGCGAGGGCACTAAGCGTATCGCCCTAGCGATTGCAGAATCAAATGCCTTCTCTATCGCGGGTGGTGGTGACACGCTAGCGGCCGTCGATAAGTACGGTATTGCTGACAAAGTGTCATATATCTCAACCGGTGGCGGCGCTTTCTTAGAGTTTTTAGAAGGCAAAGAGCTTCCCGCTGTGGCAATGCTTGAGAGCCGCGGTCAGTAATTTGCGCTGCTAGAGAAGCAATTACGAAAAAATTACCAATCTGTATGTTGGCGGCTCTTTTAATCGACATTTGTCGGGGTTACACTAGCCGCCATCAATACAGTGCTTATGATCTGTAATATAAAAATTATAAAAATAACCAGTAACCGTGGTCGAGTTTAAAGCAAGCATGCTGATGACTTGATGACATAAAAATCAATCCAAACGATAGCGACCTCGGTGAGTCAAATCACCCTATTATTGGAGTAATAAATGGCCTTAATTTCCCTACGTCAAATGTTAGATCACGCAGCAGAGCATGGATATGGCGTACCTGCGTTTAACGTGAACAACTTAGAGCAGATGCGTGCGATTATGCAAGCAGCTGAAGCAACAGATAGTCCTGTGATTGTGCAGGCATCTGCTGGTGCACGTAAGTATGCTCGTCCTCAGTTTCTTAAGTATCTAATGGCTGCAGCACTTGAGCAGTATCCAGATATCCCAGTATGTATTCACCAAGACCATGGTACCGATCCTGATATCTGTCAGCGTTCAATTCAATTAGGCATGTCATCAGTCATGATGGATGGTTCATTGATGGCAGATGGAAAGACACCTGCATCTTACGAGTACAACGTTGATGTAACACGTCGTACCGTAGCATTTGCACACGCATGTGGTGTGTCTGTTGAAGGTGAAATAGGTTGTCTAGGTAGCTTGGAAACGGGTGAAGCTGGCGAAGAAGATGGTATCGGCGCCGCTGGGATCCTGACGATGGACCAGATGCTAACCACACCAGAAGAAGCGGCACGTTTTGTTGCAGATACTCACGTTGATGCACTTGCTATCGCAATTGGTACTAGCCATGGTGCCTACAAGTTTAGCCGTAAGCCTACCGGTGACGTGCTACGTATTGACCGTATCAAAGAGATCCACGCTCGCATTCCTAACACTCACTTAGTGATGCACGGTTCATCTTCAGTGCCGCAAGAGTGGTTAGAGATCATCAACCAGTATGGTGGTGCTATCCCTGAAACTTATGGTGTACCGCTAGAAGAGATCGTTGAAGGTATCAAGCACGGTGTACGTAAGGTCAATATCGATACTGATTTACGTTTAGCGTCAACGGGTGCTGTACGTAAGTTCCTTGCTGAAAACCCAACAGAATTTGATCCACGTAAATTCTTGAAAGCATCAATGGAAGCGATGGCTGATATCTGTACTACACGTTACGAAGCCTTTGGTTGTGCTGGAATGGGCTCTAAGATTAAGCCTAAGTCGCTGCAAGCAATGTATAAATCTTACCAGTCAGGCGAACTTGATCCACAGATTAAGTAACCTTGATTTGACAGCGATTAACTCGCTCTATATATGAAAGTACCTGCCTAGTGCAGGTATTTTTTTGACTGTTATAAGTTCTTTTAGCTGCTGGTATTAAAGGCGATAGATTATTCTAGCAACAATTTTCATTTATGAGTGCTAAATGTTAAGATCGCGCCGATTTTTAGGGATTTAGGTAAACGGAGTAATACATAAATGAAAACAATGTTGACAGCTATAGCAGTACTATTGGCGGCTCCTTTTGCTGTCCACGCGGGAGCTGACTTTGTAGAAGGCGATAAGACGTTTGCTGGTGAAGCTGAGTTGGGCGCGACATTGACGACGGGTAACACTGATACTTCGTCAATCAAAGGACGCTTAAACTTGATGCAAGAGCTAGGTAATTGGGAAAACCAATACCTATTTGAGGGCCTTTATAAAGAAGATACCGGTGAAGTCACGGCCAAACGTTACTACGCGGGCATTCAAGGTGATTATAAGTTTGATGAAAAGAACTATATGTATATCACTGCTAATTATGAAGTCGACCCTTTTACTGGCTTTGACTTCAAAGTCATAGCCTCGTCTGGTTACGGTTATAAATTTATCGACAGTGACAATACGTACCTAAGTGCTGAAGTCGGTCCAGGTTACATCTACAAAAAGCTCGATGACGAGCAGTCTGCTTTACTCGGTTACGATAATGAAGATAGCGTAGTGGCACACGGTGCGATGAAATTCAGCTATGACCTTAGTGAAACGTCTAAATTTAGCCAACTATTTATCGCTGATTATGGCGATAGTTTAGAGGGGCGTTCAGAAACGGCTATAACCGCTAATATTGTCGGTGCCTTAGCGATGAAATTTGCTGTTATTGTGCGTTATAACAACGAGCCACTAGACGATAAGAAGAGCACGGATACTGAAACAAACATGACATTGTTATACGCTTTCTAGCCATTATTGAGTGGTTATTGTAGGCTTATACCTATGAAGAGGCATCTATGATATAGATGCCTTTTGTGTTTTTTATGGGTCATTTGTTTCATCTGACGCTTACTTTGTTTGTGTTTTGTATCGGTTGTGACCGTGCGCGCTAGGGGGGGGTAACAAATGTTACTGAGTGTGCTGATCGTTGGTGTTTATTTAATAAAATTAATGTGGTGGAGCTCACGAAAGTGTGATTGACACTCACCTTGTACTGAATTGAACAAGGACGTAAAGGTAGATAAACAGTAAACTGATAACCATTAAAATTGTCAGAGTTGTTAATGTGTTTATAGGGCCAGTCAGATTTGATATTGAGCTAAAGCAGTTGGTGAATACCGACACTGCACAAACGCTAAACTTATCGAATATTGAACTTCTAGTGATGAGTCATTTGATGTCAGCTAGAGGTCAAGTCGTGTCGACTGAATCTTTGTGTTGCAAGTTAATCCCTCAGGTGGTGACTGCCCAGGATATTGCACTGGCAATAACCAATATTAGGGCCTTCTTAGGCGCTGAATCGGCAATGATGATTGAAGTTGTCACTAATCAAGGTTATCTACTGCATACCAAAGCCAGAGCGCAGATGCACAATAGCCCCTATGAAGCGCTATCGATTAAACAATTCTCACTATTTTTAGTGCTCGGTATCTTACTGGTGGTGTTCTTAGCGACTCATTTTAAAACGACCCCTAATATCAGTTTTACTCTTCCAGAAAAGATATTGCTAGAGGGCAAAACCTCCAAGTTAGTCCCTATTTATTCATCAAGTGAACAGAAGCTTGTTTTCGAAGATAAATTTAGACAAATCGCAGTTGAAATCGATGCATGTGAACAAGTTGCTTGGCAAGAGATTTATGTGTCTACCTCTAAAATGGGTGACATATTGCATTTTGTGATGCATAACAGCGCTAAAAAAGGAAAGGAGTTTAGGAACTTTAAAGTTCTTAGGGCTGGAAGTGATTGGGCTTTCATCGATCAGCTATGGCTAAAAGAGGCGGGTTTTTGTGAATAGAAGGCTAAGAAGAGAGTTATTCATCGGTTTTCGTTCAACACCTATCCTAGCCACGTTAATATTTATTCTTGGCTTGTGTATGGCTTTGGACTATTTTGTCGAGCCCAACGATGACGTTAGTCTCATTTGTCATGCTGATGTTTATGAAGCAAAGGATTCGAGGTTCTCTACTGGCGGACTAAAGTTAGACATTAATCGTGTCGGTAACCAAATAGAGTTCCAGATTGTTTTTATCAAGCAAGGCACGGAGCAAGCTCATGTGACGACTCTCGGTGAGCTTACTGAAGTGTCATCCCCCATTTTGACATATAAGATAGATTTACAGGATGCCTATCTAAAGCATGGTGTATTTCTGAATAAGATCAGTCAGCATATGGACGAAATGGTAGGGTCTGTACAGAAATTGATTGATAATGACGAAAACTCAGGCAAACCTTTTTACATAAAGGTGTTAGAGATGGATAAGTCGTTGGGTTTTGTCACCATTCAGTTCAATGAGCGTAATGCACTTTGGGTATGTGAAATTCAGTAAGTTAGAGCTAATGTTAATCGTAAAACAGATTATTTGCTGAGCCTTTCTTTTAAAAAATCTAAGTTAGTTTAGCTTTCAAGATAGGTCATAGACTATAATTATCAGGTCGATGTATTTGTTTTGATTATAGGATATATGTGGCTAAAGTCAGAGTTAAGCAAGAAGAATCACTGTCAATTAAATTTCTGCATCAGATGGAGGCCGGCGACAATCGTCGTTTAGATCTCTATTTTTTCCTGCCCAAAGAGATGGGGATAAACCCGCAAAGTTTGAATGAAGAGGAGTATTACCACTCTTCGATTACTGGGAGACGCTCATATTACTCATCTGGGTTGCACCTGCCGTTAGTTCAAAGCCGTTTTGTCAGTCAAAAGAAGCGCACGGTAGAGGAGTTCAGGCTGTACCTCAACTTATTTGCTTATCAGTTCTCAGTAGCCATTGAAACTGACAGTAAAGAACTCTCTCAGGTTGAAGATTTAGGCCAGTTTTACGCCTCCCTAGAAGAGCTTAGTGAGCAAGTTATTCATCTGCTAAAACGCTTTAGACGTAATGAACCCAGTGATGCAAAATGGAAATCCTACTTTGAGAATGCCGATAATTATCTGTCATGGCTCTGTGAACAACGGCTACTTAAACTCTTGGCTCATGGGCCTAGAAATAGTGATTTTAACGAGATAACAGACAGTGTGGTGGCCTTGTGTCGAGCCGAAGCCCAATACCGAGCAGAGCACAAATATAACTCCTCAAAAACCGTACAAGATGCCAACCGTATTGCCAACAAAATGCATCTATTACGCAGGCTAATACAGCAAGGGGTCGTGCTAAAAGAGGAACTTAAACCGTTAGGGGTTGGCCTCAAAAAGATGACCACTGGCATAGCGACTGCGATGGTTATGTTAGTGGTGTCCACACTGATAATTAAAGCTCAGGGTGTATTTAGTGGTTTAACCATTGCTCTGGTGCTAACCCTTGCGGTGATTTATGGTTTCAGAGAGATCTTTAAAGACGACATTCGTAATGCGCTATGGCGGCTAATACAGCGTGGCCGTCCTCGTTGGAGTCGATTGCTTCAAGATACCACCAGTAAATTACCGATTGCCAAGCAACTCGTTTGGCTCGATTTTATGCGTAAAAAGGAGCTGCCAACCGAGGTTACTGAGATCTTAAGGCAGCGACATAGCCAGAACAAAGTGGATGCTGAGATTTTGCATTACGGTATTCACACCAAAGTCTCAGCGAAAGGTTTTTTGGCCGGGTACTCAAGGATCCAAGAGCAGGTCAACTTTAGCCTAGTGCCCTTTGCTCGAAATTTAGAACGTGGTAAGGCCAAAATCTATAAGGAACATGAGGGCAAGGTGAGTAATGAATCTGTCGAGCGGCGATACCAAGTTAATCTTATTCTGGCGTTAAAAGAGGGCCGTGATGAGCCTCAGTATGCACGTTATAAGATCACCATGAATCGCTCGACCATTATTGAAATCACCGAAAGCGATCTCCCTTCAGGTATGAGGAATATGGATGAAACCCCGTTTGAAGATGATCTGTTAGCCCCCGAGGCTACTACTGCAAGCACAGAGGCTAAACCGAATTAAACTATCTATCTAGCTGCTTAAGACATATGTCGAGTAAATGCTTGGCAGATATTTTGTTCATCAATTTGCATAGCCCGTTTGAGCGCGACTTCCGCATTACTCAAGAACTGCTCAAGGTCCTGCCCATTTTGGTAAGCGGCGATTCCGATGCAGATCCCATCTCCTAGGCCGTTGTCTTTGAGTTTTGCCAGAGTATCGATGGCAAAGTAGTGAGCTTGGTCTGAATCGGTATCGGGCAGCATAATAATGAGTTTACCGAGTTGCCAGCGTGACATTTGATAACGGTTTGGCAACTCTCTTAATAACTGTATTTCGACCTCTTTTTGCCGACTTTCTAGCAGGCCCATATCGCTCATGTGGCTAAGCATCCCTTCAGCGGCAATATCGAGTAACATCAGGCTAGAGAAATCTTTTTTCGCTTGATTCAAATTATTAAAGTAACGTTCTAGATCGCGGCAGTCGCTAAATACGGTGCTACGATTAGGGGCCATATTGCTTAGACTATTTGCATGAACTCTCGATTTAGCCCGCTCAAAGGTACATACGATGTATTCAATATCATCTGAGCTATCTAGATGCCCCTTCAATGTGGCTAGCATACATGCGTCATTAGCCCGATTGTTGGATGAAAATATCTGACCTTGCCAAGTGCCTTTAATCATCAATTGCTGTGCTATCTGCGGCCATTGTTGTTTAAACTCCTCATTAAGCAGTTCGGTGATTTTTAGCTTGCGGCTATCTTCGACCTGCATTAGCACATTAAATGCATTGTTAGATTTAATGACTGCGCCTTTAGCGTCGGTGAGTACGGTCGCCATCGGATTATCATTGAGCAGCTGATTTAACTTTGCTTCCTCCTGGCTATGTTTTAACTCTGCAACATCCTCAAAAGTCACTAGGGTGTAGCTTTGACCATTATCCATATCAAATTCAAGTCGAAGTCTTACGAGTAATCGAGTGTACTTTGAAGCGTCGCTATCGAGCTCGCCTTGCCACTCTTTGTTAGCCATTAACTGCTCAGACAGCAGATTAAATTGGTCATCGTTCATGTGCAATACACGTTGCAAGCTGCGGTCGGACAGTTCATCAATTGGAAGAGAGAGCAGCTTAGCCGCCATAGGGTTTGCAGTAAGGACTCGTCCGGCATCGTTGGCGATGATGTAGCCTGAGTTGGTGTTAAATAGTCGATTAGCGAGATCAATACTAAAATCACGAGAGCGATGAACAATACGGTAGGCATGGGTGAGGTAAATGACAACACACGCTAATAGGGTTAACAGGGTCGCGCCCCCAATCAGAATATTACGCCACTGTTCAAACTTTGCCGCGATGTCATCGTTCTTAACATAAGAGAGCAAGTAGTATTCTCGGCGAGTCTCATACTGGGTTGTCAGCTCTACTTTAAGATAAACAAAGGTAGCGTCGTCACCATGGAATTGGCCGAAATTACTCATGGCCATCTTTCGCCAAAGTGCTGGATAAGTTTGCTTAAGGCTGCCCCCCATGGTTTCTGGTAATCGAGGAATGGTTGGTGAGTCCAGCGCACCTGAGTAGAGCAGGCCTTGGGTATCGAGCATCATTAACGGAGCTTGTTTACTAGAATAGGCAGGCTTAATATTTTTCAACATGCGTGACATTGAGTTATAGACGACCAAATAACCCCGCACGGTTTGGTCTGGATTTTCAAGCCAAGCAAGTTGGTATAAGTAGGGCTCTAGTTTGCCATTAATAGGGCTAAACTCGAGGGGAGAAGTGTAGATCTCATTGCCACCCATATTACGCGAACTTCCCAACAAAGAGGGGGGTAGCGCGTGATGTCCAAACTCATCATCTGTGGCAAACTTGATCTGCCCTTGGGGATCATAAAGCGCTATACCGAGTAGCTCAGGAATATTATCAACAATGACATCCCAATGATCTTGTAGTTGAGCTTGGTTGGCATTGCTCGGTATTTCGATGTAACGGTTTAGCAGCTCTGAAGTGGCGAACATCTTCGTTCTAAACTGTTGAAAAGACACTTTATCAGCAATAAGAGTTCCGACTGATTGCAGTTCACTGTAGCGTTGTGTCGCCCAATCTGCTTGTAATCGTCTTTCATCTAAGGTGATGATAATATTTGTAAAAACGATAACCGAAATTAAGAGTATGCCAATTTGACTCGCTGCAGCCAGAATTCGTTGTTGAGACCATTGGATCCCTTGGGCATTAATAAGGAGAGGTAGTTTTCGGCTTAACATTAATGGCAAATTCTGATGGTTATTATATGCGCCATATTAACCCAATTTCTCACTATATGTCATCAATTCAGTGCAGTTGGATGGTTAGAGTATTTCAGGTTTAAGCTGGCATAGCAGCAATTGTATTGCTGCTAATCAACATACTCTGTGAATTGTGAATGTGTCTCTAGCCGACAACATCTAACTCTCTTTGCTTAAATTGAGCTCCTGCCGCTTCGACTAATTCACGGCAAGCATCAATGTCGACATTGCTTAAACCATTAATGGCTGAAACCTGCACATCGCTAATATAACTAGGTGCTTGCTGGATGAACTCCAGTAGCGCGGGATAGGCACCTTTCAATTTAGGTTGGCAATGTGCTTGGTAGCTGGTGTCGGTATCAGCATTAAGTGATATTGATAGGCTATCAACGCATTGCGCAAGCTCTGGCAGAATATTACGCCGGTGAAATAGATTACCGAGTCCGTCAGTGTTGACTCTAACCTTACCGCCGCGGGCCTTTATCTCTTTGGCAACGTTTAACAATGTTGGCAAGTTAAGTGTTGGTTCTCCATAGCCGCAAAAAACGTATTCATCGAATGTCGAGGTATCGCCAAGCAGTGCGATAACTTCTTCAGCGCTAGGTTGCCGGTCGAGCCCAAGTTGATATTGATGAACTTGCTTACTGCCATTGTGTTTGGGACAGAATTGGCAACGTAAAGTACATCTACCAGTAATATTTAAATAGCGACTGTTACGGATATCATAAACAAGAGTGGGGTCTGTGGCGGTCATCTTCAATGGTAATTTAAAGTGTCGTGGCCAAATTTTAACTGATGGCGGCTTCCAATTCTGTCTACTGGATCGGATATTGTTCAGAACAATAGCGTCTATTTTTCAGCGGCAATTCTGTCCCATACAGAATTTGGCATTCCCTCTGTCGTTGGAGAACAGACGTTTCCATTCAGCCCACAGGGACCCTTTTCTTTTATAAAGAGTTGCGGCGAGTCTCAGTAGCGTCTGCGCATAAGGTCGTTCATTCACCTCTGATCCAAAGGGATGTGGGAAATGTCGTTCTGATGTCGGGAACATCATCGACCATGTGATCACGATATTCGAACATCCTGTCCAGCACCTGCCGCAGGCAATTGGAACCACTTTTGTCAGCTGCTTATTGCTTTTTAAAATCCAAATCGAAATCAAAGTCAAAGTCAAAGTCAAAGTCGTGGCGCTTCACCCACACCCGAACCAAAGGGTAAAGCGCTTGTACCCCTTGGTAATCCCTCAGCGCCCCGGCGAAATTTAAAAAGCAAAATTTCCAACGGGGAAGATTAGATTCTGCGAGTTAGTTTAAATGTCTTTATGTTCTGGCGTTTACTGGAAGGCTACAATTCCCTGCATTAAAAACTGAAAACTCAAATGCCGACAATTTGCGCTTTTATAACCCAGTGTAGATACGGCTTAGGCCTTCGGAAACAGGACGTTTTCGTTGAGCCCACAGGGATGTGTTCCCGACATCAGAACGACATTTCCCATATCCCTATGGGTTAGATGTGAATGCACGACCTTATGTGCAGATACGGCTGAGACTCGCCGTGAACACATCCCTGTGGGCTCAACGAAAACGTCCTGTTTCCGAAGGCCTAAGCCGTATCTACACTGGGTTATAAAAGCGCAAATTGTCGGCATTTGAGTTTTCAGTTTTTAA
>NZ_JAKIKR010000070.1 GCF_023284025.1 Shewanella abyssi
TGATGCACTCTCTTTTTTGTAGTTTTTAGCAGAGGTTGAATATTAACACTAAGGGCAGCCATTAAAAATAATTTGTGAGCTAGCTTGCGTTTACTTGTATATACAAGCTAGCTCACAAATTATTTTTAATGGCTGCCCTTAGTGTTAATATTCAACCTCTGCTAAAAACTACAAAAAAGAGAGTGCATCATGTCGTGGGATCAAGTGTGGATTGATATCAATATTGCGACTATGTCGCCCAATATTGCAGAGCCTTACGGTGCCATTAAAGATGCCGCACTGGCGGTGAAAGACGGCAAAATAGCTTGGGTCGGCAAGCGCGCAGATCTTCCTGAATTTGACGTACTCGGTACACCACTCTACAAAGGCAAAGGCGGCTGGCTAACCCCTGGTCTTATTGATGCCCACACTCATTTAGTGTTTGCCGGTAACCGCGCCAACGAATTTGAACTGCGGCTGCAAGGCGCCAGTTACGAAGAGATAGCCCGTAGCGGCGGTGGCATTATCTCGACGGTGAAAGCTTGCCGCGAAGCAGACGCAGCAGAACTGTTTGAGCTCGGCCGTCAGCGTCTTAACGCACTCGCCAAAGAGGGCGTCACTACGGTTGAGATAAAGTCAGGTTACGGTTTAGATATTGAAACTGAGCTGAAAATACTGCGGGTTGCTCGTGAGCTAGGCAAGCATCATCACGTTGATGTTAAAACCACCTTTTTAGGCGCCCATGCAATTCCGCCAGAATACAAAAATGATAGCGACGCCTACATCGACCTAGTGATCAACGAAATGTTGCCGCGAGTGATAGAGGAAAACCTTGCCGATGCCGTCGACGTGTTTTGCGAGAATATCGCCTTCAGCCTCGAACAGACAGAACGGGTGCTGACGGCCGCTAAGAACGCCGGCCTCGATATCAAGCTACACGCCGAGCAGCTATCAAACTTAGGTGGCTCAGCCATGGCAGCCAAACTTGGTGCAAAGTCTGTTGATCATATCGAGTATCTAGACGAAGACGGGGTTAAAGCCCTCAGCGAAAGTGGCACCTGCGCCACCCTATTACCAGGTGCATTTTACTTCCTGCGCGAAACCCAGTTACCGCCTATCGATCTGCTGCGTCAATACAAGGTGCCGATGGTGGTTGCCAGTGACTACAACCCAGGTTCATCGCCAATGTGTTCAAGTTTGTTGATGCTCAACATGGCTTGCACCCTAATGCGTTTAACCCCGGAAGAAGCATTAGCAGGTATGACGCGCAACGCCGCCAAAGCGTTAGGCATTGAAGCCGAGGTTGGTGTGTTAGAAGCTGGCATGACAGCGGATTTCTGCCTGTGGAATATCACTACTCCAGCGGAGCTTTCCTACACCTACGGCGTTGGAACCTGTATTGATGTGGTGAAGAATGGCCGCTTGGTACACCAGTAATTCTTTATAAAAGCGGGATGCCAGAGCGATGAGGTAATCTCATCGTTTGGGTGCCACCATTTGGCTATAGTGGATCCTGCCTTTTAAGCAAAGCTGTTTAACTGTTTCTGCTTCTGTATCTAATTACCTCATAGGTAACTTCCTGCATCAGTGGTTCCAATGACCTGCGGTCGGCGGATGTGCAGACGCAACTGAGGCTCGCTGCAAGTCCATCTGACCTCCAGGGATGGAGGGAATGCCAAATTCAGTATGGAACAGAATTGGCCATGGCCGCTCTGCGGTTTCATCCCTGAAACCGAAGTCCGTAATGCCCACACGGTCTTTCCCGTGCATCCATGCACTTCAATCCTGCCTATCAGATGTGGGCATAGCTTTCACGGGGACAAGCCGTTCCTTGGCATCTGACCCATATGGATATGGGAAATGTCTATATGATGTCGGGAATATCATTGACCACGCCACCACGACATTTGTAAGTCCATTTACAGCAGATGTCCCATCGGAAGCGTTAGGCTAAAGAATGGGGCAAAGCGCTATAACGTAGATTTGTATTTAGGCTCTGGCGCAGCTTTAAAGCACTGCTACTATGTTGAATAGCATCTTTAAACTGATTATAAATAACAGTAATCCAAATAGCTTTTTGAGTAGCTGCTGCGGGATCTTACTTGAAAACCTCACTCCTAAAGGAGCCACTAGAAAGCCTGTTATTGATATGATCAGCACCGAAGGGAGATGGATAAAACCTAACGTCCAAGGTAACGCAGTAGCCTCTCCGGTGTATGACTCGACGCCATTGATCACATAGCCACCAGTGCCAACGATGGCGATAGCAACGCCGATCGCTGCCGAACTAGCGATGGCATTGCTAATATTAACGCCCTGCTTAACTAAGTAGGGAACAATCAGTGATCCTCCTCCAATCGCGGTTAACGTCGATACAGTGCCAATGGCAATTGATACTAAACCTGTATGCGCTCCCTGCCGCTTCATGACTTTTGCTGCTTGTCGGTTAAACAGCATACTCAACGATAGATAGCCCATAAATGCTGTAAAGAGTAGTGAAAGTAACAGTGTGTCAACAATGGATATCAGCAATGACGCCACGACACTGCCCAATAAAATAAATGGCACCATGCTCTTAACCACTTTCCAATCCACATTTTGCTCTCTGTGATGTGCCCGTGCACTTGAAAACGTCGTCGCTATAATCGAAGCCATCGCAGTGCCTAACGACAGATGCACCGCAATATCAGCTTGAACACCTTGAGATAAAAAAAGACTGGTTAACACTGGCACTAAAATGCCGCCACCACCGACACCGAGTAAGCCGGCAATCAAACCAACACCCCCCCCTAAAATAAGCAACTGAACTAGGTATACCGACTCCATAAATTTTCCCCCTACCAATTAGATAAAGAGTGATGGTACATTGATACTTAACCGTCCTATTATCGAATAGAGGACGGAATATATCGAATAGAGGACAAAATGAAACTCAGCCCTTCAAAAGAATCCTTTGAACCTTTGGCTAAACCGATTGTGTTGGTCAAAAGAAGGCTCAATAAAGGCACCGAAATTGAGCCTCATCACCATGATTGGGGGCAGCTTTTATATGCTCACCGAGGTGTGATCACAGTGAAAACAGACAGCGTAAAATATATCTGTCCTGCAGAACAAGCGGTATGGCTTCCGCCTCACATTGAGCATGAAGTGTCAGTGTTGACCGATTGTGAATTGAGTAGTTTTTATTTTGACCGACAGCAAATACTAACGCTTCCAAGCTACTCTCAGGTCATTGGGATCTCTCCTTTACTCAAGATGCTAATCGTTGAAGCACTCAATATATCCGCAAGCTACGCATGGCAAAGTGTGGCTGGTAGGCATCTAAGGTTAATTCGTGATTTTATCGCCATAGCGCCTGCTGTTGAAACTAGCTTACCGTCTCCCACTTCAGAAAAGTTGCTGCGTATTGCTCTGCAGCTTAACCAAAGGCCTGATGACAATAAGAGCATAGAGGAGTGGGGAGCCCTGCTAGGCGCCTCGGCTCGCACGCTTTCACGTAATTTTAAAAAAGAGACCGGTATAAGCTACACATCGTGGCGCCAAAGATTAAAAGTACAAATTGCGATTAATTTACTGCATCAAGGGCTACCCGTCACCGAAGTTGCTTTCCAGCTGGGTTACCAAAGCCCATCGGCCTTTATTTATATGTTTAAGCAAAATACAGGCATGACCCCCAGTAACATTACCAATCAGTCACGGCAATAAAGAGGGTTAGTATCAGTAGCTAAAAAACTTTGTTCAGGCTGGATTACAGGCTTGGAAACATTAATAAATCGCCGATACCACGGGCGATTTATTTGACTCTTACTTACAAGTACCACGCTCAACCAAGACTTTATTATTGGTCACGGTACCTTGAGTTACGCTAGTTCGATTGAAACAGGGTATATATTGTGTTCCAACTTGAACACCATTACTGTCCAAATAAGCGTAGATCGAAAACTCCCAATAAGCGGCTTGCACTGCTGTTGATATTGCAGCGGTTGTAATCAGTGCGACAAGTCCTTTTTTTATATTCATTATTTATCCCTTAAATTTTTATATGGCGTAATGCCACCAATAATACTATCGGTTTAACTCAGCTTATCTATTACGCTTTTAGTTGATAACTCATACAGGGCGTCATCATTTCGTATGACGCCAAATAAGTACTCATTTGATTAAACCGACTATTCATGCCGAATTCAAGATACAAGGAAATAGCAGCTCACAAGAGTTTTAGTTATATCCATACCATCGCTTTCTCCTTAGCGTATAGAGACAGAACGCTGAACCCTTTTGATCAAACGCTGGCAGCATACATTTTCATGTTTGCAAATAAACCCAGTCTTGAATAAGTGTAACAAGTAACAAAAAACATTTTTATAAACAAACATTTAGAGCTCGCTTCGCAAATGTAATCCATTCAATAAATCAAATGCACCTACAGCAGCTTATCAGTAGATAATGCACCGTTATTTCTCACCAAAGCCAAACAAGCGCTAAAACTGAAAATTAACTACAGTTTGCAGCGCGAATAGACTAGCCAAAAAGACCGTTTCAGCTTAGGATCTGAACAATAAACAGATCAATTGCACATTGCGGAGTAAGCAAACATTATGGGTATCAGAGCCATTGTCGTAGATACAGCCGGTACAACTACCGATCTTAACTTTATTGAGGATGTTCTTTTTCCTTATTCAGCTAAGGCATTACCCGCTTTTCTTGAAGAAAATCAAAACAATGTTTTAGTTGAAAACTGCATTTGTGATGTACAAGATATTGCCCTTGAGCCTGATGCTAATCTTGCTCGTGTGACTGAAATTCTGCTGCAGTGGATTAGCGAAGATCGCAAAGCGACGCCCCTAAAAACTATCCAAGGCCTAATCTGGAAACAGGGTTACGCAAATGGTGAGTTTACAGGACATATCTTTCCTGACTTTATCGAAGCTCTTGATGGCTACAAGCAAAAAGGCTTACGCATTTATAGCTTTTCATCGGCTTCTGTTGATGCGCAAAAACTCCTGTTTGGTAATAGCGATGCCGGCGATTTAACTGATAAATTTAATGGCCATTTCGACACTCGCACTGGTAATAAACGCTTTAAACAAGCTTACCGTAATATCCTAAACACTATCAGCCTGAGCCCGAAGCAGATTTTATTTGTGTCTGATGTGCTGGAAGAGTTAAAAGCCGCAGATGAAGCAGGCCTAAACGTTATGCAGATGGTACGTGATGATAGCCAACGTACAGGTGACTTTAAGCAGATCAGTAGTTTTGCTGACATTGAGCTCTAAGCGCTAGCCGCTAACATTAAAAGGCATTCAATGAATGCCTTTTTTTATGGCTTTAGATAATTACTTTAGCCTGTCCTTGTCGCGACTCCAGCATGCTGATATGCTGACTAAAAATCAAACAACCGTTTGAATACTAAAAACCGAGTCAACGACAAGAGATCATTATGGATAAGTTTCTCAAGCAGTACCCAATTAATACTGAAATAAACGTTGCATGGGGCGAAATGGATGCACTGCAGCACGTTAACAACGTGGTTTATTTTCGCTATTTCGAAACGGCTAGAATCGACTTTTTTAATCAGATTAACTTGTTAGAAGATCTGCAAACGACCTCTGTTGGCCCAGTGATCAGCGAAAACCAAGCTCGCTATAAACGCCCGGTGACCTTTCCAGATACCATAGTCGTCGGCGTGAGCATTAGTGACATTAAAGATGACCGGTTCATGATGCACTACCATGTTTTTAGTAAAGCTCAGCAAGCAGTCACCACCATTGGTTCATCTCAAGTGGTGATGTTTAACTTTAAAACCGGTCAAAAAGCCACATTAACAGCACCACTGTTAGATGCCTTGAAAACCTATCAGCAGGCCTAATAAAGAGATGTTAAGGACTTATTAGTCCGAGCCTTACGGGTATGTTCAACAATGAGGAGCAATCGATGAGCGGGCAAGTGATTCACTTAGCAGATGAAAATCGATTTGTTATTAATATCGATAATGCTCAAGCCATACTTAGCTATGACATTTTACTTGGTACTCCGCGCAATAGATGCAATTTCAACAGTACCTTTGTACCAAATGAGTTACGGGGTATAGGACTAGCGGAAAAGTTAGTTCGCCACGGACTTCGTTGGGCAAAATCACAAGACTTACAAATTGAAGCAAGCTGCTGGTATGTACAGAAGTTTTTAACCCCCTACATAGAGCAGCCCAAATAGTATGCGTTTAAGCGCCTGTTAGCTGCGCTAATTGCTGACGCAGCGCTTCACTCAAGGGCACACTTTTTTCAGTAGCGTAATCGTAATGCACCATAGCAGTTTGCGCTTCAGCCGTTTTTTTGCCATTTTGCCAGCAACTCTGGGTTAACTCAAAGCTACTATTACCGATGCGGCTGACCCAAGTTTTTACCGCTACATCGCTGGCAAAATAGGTTGGTGCGTTAAAAGCGATAGTGAAGCCAGCGACAATCAGGTTCCATTTCGACAGATCTTGAGTTGGGTTAAATATCTGAAATATCGGTTCACGCGCCGCTTCGAACCACACGGGAATAACCGTATTGTTGATATGACCTAAGGCATCCGTTTCACAAAAACGCGGCTGTATAGTTAAGCTAAATTCACTTTCCTTCACGGTTTTCTGTCCTTTATTTATTATTATTAAACATTGCCGCCATTCTACCGATAAAACAGTCAATAGGGTAAAGCCAGCGTTTTTATATAGATGCCGATGCGTCAACGGGGGTAAACACTATTAGTTATTAACAACATATTTTCCAGATACAAAAAAGGATGCCTGAGCATCCTTTTATCGTGATGAAACGTCTAGCTACGGCTGCTTAACGACCATACATAGCATTAATTTCTTGCGAGTATTTCTGATAGATCATCTTACGACGCAGTTTCATGGTTGGGGTAATTAAGCCCGCTTCCATTGAAAAAGCATCAGGTAGCAGGGTGAACTTTTTAATCTTCTCAAACCCAGCTAACTCGGATTGTAGCGCCTTTAAACGCTCCTCAAAATGCGCTATCACATGTGAATTACGCAGTAGCTCAAGCGGGCTATCGTAATGTAAGCCCTTCTCTTTCGCCCAGACTTCTAGCGACTCAAAAGCGGGTACAATCAATGCAGTTACATAGTTACGCGCATCAGCAACAATCGCGACTTGCTCGATGAATGGGCAGCAACCTACCTTTCCTTCGACCCGCTGCGGCGCAATATACTTGCCGTTTGAGGTTTTCATTAACTCTTTAATACGATCGGTAATAAACAGATTGCCATCAGCGTCGATCCGACCCGCATCTCCGGTTTTTAACCAACCATCTTCAAAGGTGTCAGCGGTTTCTTGTGGACGATTAAAGTAACCGCGCATCACAGTATCGCCGCGCACTAAAATTTCGTTATCTTTACCTAGCTTAATTTCAACTTCAGGCAATACCTGGCCATTGGAGCCTGGTACGCGGTTAGCTAAGGTATTACAGGTTGCTGTTGCGGTAGTTTCTGTCATGCCGTAACCACAAAGTACCGGTACATCGATGCCTTGAAAGAAGGCACTTACATTAGGATCTAACGCCGCACCACCGCAAGGCATAAACTTCAAACGACCGCCCAACACTTGCTTTAGCTTGCCAAAAACTAATTTATTGGCAAGTTTCCACTGTAAGCTCAAGCCTAACGACGCCTTGTGACGCCCTTGACCCACCTCAGACTGCTTATGCCCGACCGACATCGCCCAGCTAAACATCTTCTGTCTCGCTTGTGGCGCTTTAATCACCTTATCTTGTACCGCGCTGTACACCTTCTCTAAAAATCTCGGTACGACACATAAAGTATGTGGTCGCACCTGAACAATCGCCTCTTTCACTGCCATTGGGTTTTGTAGATAAACGTTATGACCACCACGACATAGGACGTAAAAACTCCAACCACGCTCAAACACATGGCTTAGTGGTAAGAATGCTAACGAAACATCGCCCGGTGTAAATGGTAACAATTGATCATGCTGACGCACCATAGACGCTATATTTCGATGCTCTAGCATCACCCCTTTAGGCTCACCCGTGGTGCCAGAGGTGTAAATAAGCGTTAATAGATCATCAAGATTTAAATCTGCTAAGCGTCTTTCAAGCTCGCTATCGGCTTCACTATCAAGTTCACGTTCGAGCAGTTCATCTAAATGGCAATGATTTTGCAAATCTTGCAACTCAACAGTTCTGTCGAATACTACAACACGCGTCAGGCTGTCACATTGACTAACAAGTTTACATGCCATTGCGTATTGCTCTGCGTCGCCAGCAAAAACAAGCTTAGCCTGAGCATCGTTAACCATGTAAGCCGCTTGTTCTAAGGTACTTGTTGGATAGATTGGCACAACCACCGCTTTGGCCTTTAGCAAGCCTAAATCTGCACAGGTCCACTGCGGACAGTTCTGCGAAAGGATCACGGCGCGGTCTTGTGACTCAATACCGAACTGGATTAACAGCCGTGCTATTTTTGAGGTGATAACATCGAAGTTGCTCCAGCTAACTTGATGCCAAGGCGCGGCCATTTCGAATCCTTCGAGTGCTATCGCATCGCCAAGTGCTTGGCTTTGCTGCTGTATGAGACGTATAACGTGAAATGACTCGAGTGACATAAAATAACTACCTTTTAGCTTACAAGTGTTCCGCTTTTACCTAAGTTTACTCGAAGTTCTCGGAAAAACTAAGAGCTTTTGCTCTATTTATGTTAACTCAAACACAAAAAAAGACCGTTCATGGTGATAAACAGTCTTCAATGAACAATTTTTTTTTCATTAAGCAGTTCAATTAAAACAGAAACAACTAAGTTCACTACTCATGGGTATATTCAAACCGTTAACTAGACAATAAATCACCACGCCACAAGCGATATTTAGCGTACCAAAGACCCGTAAATGCCAAGATAAGCAACGGCACATCCCATGCAATCCAGCTCCAAATGTCACCACCATTTTGCACCGTCGACAGCGAAGATGACACCCACCCCGATTGCAGGGCGACTAAGAATATGGTGGCAGAGATCTGCGCCGAGGTACGGCACATCGATCCCAAGCCAAGGATCAATGCACAGCCAAACACATTGCTAAGCACGATGTGCAGCCACACCGAAAAACTCACTAAAGGAGAAAGCAAGCTCACCAGTGCCGCTGTCAGCATCATGCTAACAGTCAATATTACCAGCAGACGATATTGCGCCAACATAAAGGCATCAATCATGCCCTGCTTGCCATCAAATCCGGGCAGCACAAATAGACTTTCAACCGCGCGCCAACGTTGAATGCGACTCCAATGCAGCATAGCGCATGCGATGCTATTAAATTGCACTAATAAAAAGAGCACCGGCAACTGCACATCTAACGTATAAGCCCCTAAAGCCAAGACTAAAGTGACCACTGGCATTGCCACTAACAGTGTTATCAGCATCGGGCCGATGAAGTAGTTTGCTGGGTGCAGGTAACGCTCGATTCGATTGAACACACTAAACGATTGAGCTGCGGGTAACCAAAACCAGCCCATCTCTAAACCATTGAGATAAACGTTACGCGCATCATGATGCCAACTTAGCTTGCTGACCTTTTGCCAAACTATCACCACCATTATTAACAGCGCTATAACCAGTATTAGTGAACCACCAGCTGGCAAGTAAGCCGTGATGTTTTCGGCGAAGGGGCTCACTAAATAGAGAATGAATGACAGATAGAACGCAGCCACTTTGACTAAACAGAGGTAGATAAAAAGCAAGCCTAAAACGGTGATGAGTAACAGCTGATCTACCTGCTCAATCAAACCATTAACGGCAAGAAAAATTACCGACAGTGATAAACTCGCGGCCAGTAATATTGCCGCTTGCCACACCACGTTACGTCGATACTGCGGCACCAATGTCGCCCACTCAGTGGCGGCGAGTCGATTGAACTGCCAAGCAATCGCAGCACAAACCGACACCAAAAACATACCCAACAGCAAGGTAATAACAGCTGATTGTTGCTCAATAAAAGACAACACAATAGCCATGATTAACCCCATGGCTCCGGCGCCTAGAAAGCTGGCACTACCGAGATCAAACAGCCATAACCGAGTGCTACCCGCAAGCCATTGCGGCGCTGCAAATTGGCGTTGACTCATGAGTGCAACTCCATAAAGAGTTGCTCAAGGTTTAATGAGTGGCTGCTAATCAGCCCTTCGAAGTCTTGCTGATGGTAGTTATCAACCACCACATTGTTACCATTACGATGC
Organism: Shewanella abyssi; assembly: GCF_023284025.1. Classification (GTDB taxonomy): domain Bacteria; phylum Pseudomonadota; class Gammaproteobacteria; order Enterobacterales; family Shewanellaceae; genus Shewanella; species Shewanella abyssi. Next base: position 10,228 of record NZ_JAKIKR010000070.1, read on the forward strand.
AGTATCTTGAGCTCACTGGGCAGTGTTGCGGTCTCAGATAGCTTCAGCAGTTTTACTTGCTCTCTTAGCTCATCTATCTCTTTAAAAATAATCAGCTCACCGTGCTTTATTAATGCAAGGTGGCTGGCAACACGTTCAAGATCAGAGGTGATATGCGAAGAGAACAACACACAAGAGCCAGATTCAAGTGCCAGCTCAAATAGATCTGCCATAAACTTGCGTCGAGCAATTGGATCTAAGCTGGCAACGGGTTCATCAAGAATAAGGAGCTTAGGGCGATAAGCCATCGCCATGATTAACGCTAATGATTGGCGTTGGCCCACCGATAACCGCTGCACCTGTTGCTTAAGATCAAGGTCGAAGCGCTGCAACCATGCAGACTCTAGATCCATGTCCCACTCAGGATAGAAGCTACGATGCAGTGTGAGTGCTTTAGCCACGCTAAAACCTTCGTAGCCAAAGGGTTGCTGCGGTACATAACCAATTTGAGCTTTAATCTCTGAGGTCATCTGATCCACGGGGGTGCCCAAGACCTCAATGCTGCCAGTGCTGGCTTGTATGATCCCTAACGCGCAGCGCATAAGCGTTGATTTACCGGCACCATTTTGACCTAAGAGTCCAACGACCATTCCAGGGTAAAGGGCCATATCTAATGCATTAAGCGCTACTTTTTCATCAAAACGTTTGGTCAGCTGCTTGCATACTAAGATCGGCGTTGCGTTCATATCCATCGAAAAAAATCCTTTATTTCTGCCAGCGATCACCGAGCAGTGTTTGTAAGGCATCTAGACTCATGCCGAGTTGTTTTGCTTGCTCAATAACCGCGTCAACTTGCGGGTGTAACAGTTGTCCATGAGTGTTGGGGTCTGCCAGTTCTCGCAGTGCCACCCGTGTGGGTTGGCCACGACGACGCTCAAGCCAACCTTGCTCAACCAGCTGCTGCACTGCACGGGAGACCGTCATCGGATTTACCGTTAGGTGCTCTGCCATCTGCCGCACCGACGGCAACACTTGTTGACTTTGCAATTGACCACCGACAATTAGACGCACAATCTGCTCGCTTAATTGTTTATAAATAGGTTCGCCACTGCTGGGGTTGACATTTAGTTGCTCTAACATTAGCCTTTAGTCACTGTATTAATACATTGATACACCAGTGAACTTAACATATACCCGCTCCACTTCAAAGTACATGTTTCAGAGCTGGCTGAGGTAGAGCGGGTATGGATACGCTAAATTGCAAAAAGGAATAAGTATCATGCATCATGGAATGTATTCACCACGAAAAATGGGAGTGGACCCTACTCTTACGCTTCGTAAAAAAGTCGCTCTAGCAGTGGTTATTTGGGCAGCAATACTGATCCCTTCAGTTCACGCTCTGCCACTAACACTCAGCGCGCCCACATCGGTAAATACCACAGATAACAGCTGCTATGTTGATGGCCTTTCAGAGCGAATGAATTGTGGCTCCATCAGTGTGCCAGAGGATCATGACCGGCCTGAAGGCAAACAGATTCAGATCCATTACGTGGTCATGCCAGCGATTAAGAGCAGCGGTAAAAGTGAGGCGCTACTGGCAATTGCTGGCGGCCCGGGGCAATCAGCCATTGAGAATGCTCAAGGCTTCGACCAGATGCTGACCAAGGTACGTCAAAGCCACGATGTCATCTTGATAGATCAGCGCGGTACTGGCCAATCGAACCCACTGCAATGTGTTGCTGATGGATTTGAAAGTCCACTTGCCATTAACGAAAGTGACTTTGATACCCGGGTCGAAACACAGAAGTGTTTAGATGAGCTTGATGCCGATGTCAGCCAATACGATAGCTTATCTGCCCTTAGAGATTTTGAAGCGGTAAGGCAGCATCTAGGCTATCAAAAGTTACACTTGTACGGCGTATCCTATGGTACCCGCATGGCACAGCTGTATATGCGTGATTACCCTGAACATGTAGCCACTGTCACCTTAGATGGTGTGGTGCCAATGCAGCAAAGTGTATTGGCCATCGGTGATGCCATCGCCCGCGCTTTTGATCTCGTTATTCAAGACTGTAGCAACAACACACTTTGCCACAACCAATTCCCTGAACTGGCAGCAGAGCTTGCACAAGTCGACACTGAACTGGCACAAGCAGCAAAGATCAGTACCATTGCCGATCCTACCACGGGTGAAGCCACTCAACTGACAATGACCCGCAGTAAGTTCAAAGGCTCACTGCGTATGGCCCTGTACTCACCCAGTGTGCGAGCGCTAATCCCTCATGCTATTCACCAAGCGTCGCAAGGCAACTTCCAGCCAATTACCGGACTGTATGCCATGTCGATGGATGGAGCCGGAATCGCAATGGGCATGCACGCCTCGGTAGTGTGTGCTGAAGATTGGCCACGCTTAACCCCGCAGCTGCGTGCCAGCACAGCAAAAAACTACTTCGGCAGAGAGATGCTTAAAACTTTCGAGCAATCCTGCGCCGTGTGGAATATGCCCGCAGTAGATGCCAGCTTTAGCCAAGCGATTGCCAGTGATATTCCGACACTGCTGTTATCGGGCGAACTTGATCCAGCTACTCCACCGAGTTGGGGCGAGATGGCAATGGAAAAACTCACCAACGCGAAGCATTTTGTCGCTCCTTATGCCACCCACGGTGTTGCTTACCAGTCTTGCGGCAACAACCTAATTGCCGAGCTCATTGAAAAAGGTGCCGTGAGTGACATTGATGGGGAATGCTTAAATAAAGATATTCGCCGCAACTTCTACCTAAATGCCAGTACCGTTGAAGCGATACCCAGCGACACAGAACAAACCGCCCAGAGCGAAGAGAGCTCCCTCAGTCAAGAAACAGCCTTGAGCCCGAAAAAAGCCCTGAACCAGTAAGGAAACACCCATGATACAAGTATCAAATTTATCAAAACGCATCGGAGATGTGCAGGCGCTGAATGATTTAAGCTTTTCAGCTCTCGACGGCCAAATTACTGGGCTGCTAGGCCCAAATGGCGCAGGCAAAACAACCTGTTTACGCACCGTTTTCGGTTTACTTAAACCCGATAATGGCTTTGCTGAAATCGATGGGATTAATATTGCAAAATCACCGGTTGCCGCCAAGCAGCAGTTGGGACTATTTCCTGACCCGTTTGGGCTATACGAGCGTTTAACGCCGCGTGAATACATCAGTTACTTTGCCGAGCTAAATGGCCTATCACGCAGTGATGCTAAGCACGCCACCAGCAGTGTGATTGAAAAGCTGCACCTAGCCGATATCGCCGACAGACAATGTAAGGGCTTCTCCCAAGGCCAGAGAATGAAAACGGCACTGGCGCAAGCCATCGTCCACCAACCCACCAATATTGTGCTCGATGAGCCGACACGCGGTCTCGATGTAATGAGTACCCGGGTGTTGCGTGACATATTGCGTGACCTTAAAAACCAGGGTCACTGCGTATTGTTCTCAAGTCATGTGATGCAAGAGGTAGCCGCGCTTTGCGATCAGGTGATTGTCATGGCGGAAGGTAGAGTGGTTGCTGTCGGTAGCCCAGATGGACTGTGCCAACAAACAGGTAAAGCCTCACTTGAGGACGCCTTTATTCAGCTTATCGGTACCGATGAAGGGATTGCCGCATAACTCTGCCGTAAATAAGTCAGAGATTGGCCACCAAACTCTGCAAGTTAACGCTAGCGAATAGCGACAAAAGGATTTAAAAATGAGTAATAAAACAATCACCATGATCCGTAAGGAACTGATTGATGCCGCTCGCGATAAGCGCTCAGTGATGGCTGGGCTCTACTACGCAGTAGGGGCTCCACTACTGATGTGCGGTATGTTTTTTATGTTGATCGGCCAGCTAACCAGTCCTGAAGATTTAAATATCAATATTAACAATCCTCAAGGCGCCCCCGATCTGGTTAAGTACCTTTCGAGCAAAGGAATTACCCATGGCAAGAATGAAGATCAAGTTGAAGGCGAAAAGGTAGACACTAAAGATATCTTGCTGATCATCAGCGATGATTATGCCAGCAACATGGCCAAAGGGATCAGTGCCGAGGTGACTTTAGTTGCCGATGCTTCAAATGAGAAATTGCAAAAGTCGATTCGTCGTCTTGAAAAGCGCCTGCAACAGTACAGCGCTGAGATGGGTAGCTTGCGTTTGATTGCACGTGGTATCGACCCCAGAGTCATGCAACCGATCAAGCTTAACGTCGAGGATCAAGCCACACCAGATTCAAAAGCAGGCATGATCTTAGGCATAGCCACCATGACGATGATCTACGCGGTATTTATCTCAGGTATGAACCTCGCCATTGATACCAGTGCAGGCGAACGCGAACGTAATTCACTGGCGCTACTACTGAGTCACCCGGTATCGACGAGTCAGATCGTGATCTCGAAAATTGTCGCCGTCACGCTGTTTGGAATGATAGGTCTGCTACTAACACTCATAGTGTCGAAATTTGCCTACAGCTTTGTGCCTTGGCAAGAGCTTGGATTTAGCGTCAGCGTTAACAGCCGCTTTATTGGCATGATGATGCTCATCGGTCTTCCCGTGGCCATCATGGCAGCCTGCCTGCAGTTATTTGTATCGTTTCTGGCCAAGAGTTTTAAAGAAGCCCAGTCATATCTCACCATCGTATTGATGTTACCTATGATGCTCGCGATGGCGGCCAGCTACGATATCGCGCCAGAGACTTTGCAATGGCTACCGGTATCAGGCCAGTTACAAGCGTTAATAGAGTTCATTAAAGGCCGAGAGCTACCTGGAATGCAGTTGGCGATTTCATCATTGATCACCCTAGCCATCTCAGCAGCACTCGCTTTTGGCATGCAAAAATCTCTCAAAAGCGAAAAGATTGTCTTTGGACTGTAATCTTTACCGATACCCATCCTACTTGAAGATGGGTATATAAGGAGCCTCTTAATAGTCATAACCTAAGAGGCTCAGCTTCAACAGAGATAAAGTCCAATGATCCAGACAGAAAATTTAATACTCGCAGCAACTGTGAGTATTAAATTTTTGCCGATACGCTCTGGGCGATAAACTGGTGAGTTGAATAAACAGCTTTCTAAAGGAGCTAACATCTTCATAGCCTACCTTTATGACTATCTGCTCTAATGCTAACTCGGTAGTTTCCAATAAACGCTTAGCTTCATCCACTCTTAAGCGCTGCATGTAACTCGCTGGCGTTTCATTCAATGCATTTTTAAAGCGGCGGATCAAGGTGCGTTTACCTACCGCAAACTTATCGGCAATATCATCGAGCAGAAAACTCTGGGCTAAATGCAGCTGCATCCAATCTTGAATACGACTGATCAGTTCATCTTTATGTCTGGGGCTAGCATCTAGTGTCATAAAGGGTTGTTGTGATATGCGATTGGGGTCAATCAGTAAAATCTTCGCCATTTGGGTGGCTATCTGCTCGCCCGCTAGCTGTTTAACCAGCTGTAATGCCAAGCTCAAATTAGCAGTGGTCGCGCCAGCGGTATGCATCTGTCCGTCGCTCATGACCAGGTGCTCCATACATAAGTTAACCTTGGGAAATGAACGCTTAAACAGATCGGCCAACCACCAAACACAGGTCGCGGTTTTTCCATCAAGCAGCCCGCTCGCAGCCAACACCAATGTACCCGAGCAGTATGCTGCGATAGGCTTGCCAGTCTCAGCAAACTGGTACAAATTGGGCAAGTGCGGGCTAAACGCCTTTAGATATGCCTCAAGTTCACTGCGGTTAGTGATGGTGGAAGACGCCACCACGACAACATCCGCGTGTGACAAATAATGCGCGGCGTCATCATGGGCAATCACCGGCAGCAATAATTCATGATTAGTTTTAATAGGATCGCCAGTAGGAGATATTATTTTACACTCAAACAGATCGTCTTCAGCATTGCTTTGCGTCACCTTCCAATAGGTGTTGCAGAAGCTAAACACATCCATAAAGCTAATAATGCCACCAGCTACGGCATTGTCAGCCGCTAAAATAACGATTCTCTTCATTACTTGCACCTTGTCACTAATCACCTATATTTTGTCAATAATGCCACTTATCAGCAAATTGTCCACAATTTAAACTATATCTACGTTGTTACTACCGATAAGTTCTAGCGATGAGCTAAGAGCAAGGAGTCAGTTATGAAAGCATTCTCGACCAAACATCTATTCAGTTTAAGTTATTGGTTACTGAGCTGGGCGTTATTAGTCTGGCTTAACTTTAGCATTGAGCCCAACGCCATGGTGCATTTTGTGGTGATCCCTGCATTGCTATTGATTACCGGCCTAAATGCTGTGAGCCTGTGTAACAAGAAATGCTAGCAGAGTGAATATTAGCCGAAAACATTCCAGACAAAAAAAGCCCGAGTCTTATGCTCGGGCTTTTTAAAGTTAGACTACAAATTACTTAGCTTTAGGTCTAAACGGTTTAATAACCGCTTCGTCGCATTCTAAGAATGGACCGTCCATCAGATCAATACAGTATGGAATGGCTGGGAATACTGCATCCAAACACTCGCGAATTGATTTTGGCTTGCCTGGCAAGTTAACAATCAATGAGTCGCCACGTAGGCCTGCAGTTTGGCGCGACAAAATAGCCGTAGCAACGAACTTCAACGATTCGGCACGCATCAGCTCACCAAACCCGGGCATCATGCGATCACATACCGCTTCAGTTGCTTCAGGCGTTACATCGCGCTTTGCTGGACCCGTACCACCAGTGGTGACGATTAAACTGCAGTTCTGCACATCTGCCATTTCAATCAGCGTAGCTTCGATAACATCAGTTTCGTCCGGGATCACCTTATAAACAGGCTCCCACTCTGATGTTAGGTATTCGTTTAGCACATCGATAATAGCCTTACCGGATAGATCTTCGTAGACACCAGCGCTAGCACGATCACTTACTGTGACAATACCAATTTTTGCTTTGCTCATTGTTTTATCCTTTCACTTTAATCTATTGCGAGATCACCCGCGGCTACTGCCATCGAATGTCAAAATCTGTTGACGGTATAATACCAGTTCTTACTGAAACGTGTGGACAAGCTCTGAGAAGATAGTTTTCAGTAAGAACGGCTATAAAGTAGCATAAAGTTAACTAGCGGAATTTGATGAATATCTATTATATGCGCTAGAGCCACTGAAAATGCCAAGCCGTTAGAGTCTTCTCGATAGCCAGTACTTTTGCTTCCAATAGCGATTGTTCAAGCTAGAGATCATCACCCCTTGGCTCGTCGAAGCATGTAAAAACTGATCATTACCAATGTAGATCCCAACGTGACGCGTACTCCAGCCTGTTTTGAAGAATACCAAATCCCCCTCTCTGAGCTGATTTTTGCTGACGCTTTTGCCTACACTCCTTTGCTCATCAGTGGTTCGAGGCAGCTTTACGCCAAATTTGTCATTAAAGCCTAGCGCCACAAACCCTGAACAATCAACGCCACTCTTACTCATGCCACCGAAACGGTAAGGGGTGCCTTTCCATTCGCTATGTAATTGCATTAATTGTTTTTTTACTGCCGTAGCATTATCTAACGCTATCTTTTCGCTTGAATTATCTCTGTTGCTTATGTCGCGACTTGGTGCGCTTGGTGCGCTTGAACAGGCATTTAATAATAAAATAAAGACTAAAACAAAAAGAACTTTCATATAAATCCATAGAGTTAATATCCAAGCAACGTCAACATGCTCACGCCAGTATTTCGAGATCATTTTAGTCTAAATATACCGTCGGCCAAACGGTAACCTGACACAGTAAGAGTAATTTAAATTAGTGAAGATTAAATTAATGAGCAAGTAAGCTTTCAATGCAAAAAATTTAAACTATATATAAAGGGAGCGCTAGTTAA
>NZ_JAKIKR010000071.1 GCF_023284025.1 Shewanella abyssi
AAGGGCTTTCTAGTAAAGTGGTCGGTCGTTAATTGCTGGATTCGAATATTTCCCTATCCAAAACGAAAAAAGCCTCCTGATTTCTCAGGAGGCTTATCGAAAGTGGTCGGTCATAATAGCTGGATTCGAACTATTACCTTAATCGTAACCAACAAAAAAGCCCCTCGATTTCTCGAAGGGCTTTCTAGTAAAGTGGTCGGTCGTTAATTGCTGGATTCGAATATTTCCCTATCCAAAACGAAAAAAGCCTCCTGATTTCTCAGGAGGCTTATCGAAAGTGGTCGGTGATAGAGGATTCGAACCTCTGACCCTCTGGTCCCAAACCAGATGCGCTACCGGGCTGCGCTAATCACCGTAAACTTTTTAAAGATGGTCGGTATTTTGTAAAAAGCAGGATTCGAACCTCTAACCCTCTGGTCCGCTCTTGCTTCAAATCAGGATGCGCTATTGGGCTGCGCTCTTATTTTACTAAGAATCCGAAAATCTTTTGTCTTGCTAAATACCGAGTAAACTCGTTATTTATTAATGTGGTCGGTGATAGAGGATTCGAACCTCTGACCCTCTGGTCCCAAACCAGATGCGCTACCGGGCTGCGCTAATCACCGAGTCTTAAATAGATATTTAAAGAGGGTCACCCTCTGATCCGCTTCTTATCACAATCCTGATACACTACCAAGATGCGCTAATCACCGAGTTTTTAAATCTTCACGAGGAAAATGGGGTGACTGATGGGGCTCGAACCCACGACAACCGGAATCACAATCCGGGGCTCTACCAACTGAGCTACAATCACCACTGACTATTTCCTACTAACAAAACTGCCGTTTCCTATCTGGTGCACCCAGAAGGATTCGAACCCTCGGCCTCACCCTCCGGAGGGGTGCGCTCTATCCAGCTGAGCTATGGGTGCCTGCCTTGTTAGCGCCGCATATATTATGGATAAAACGCCCCCCCGTCTACACTTGATTTGCTTTTTTTATTTGTTTGCTCAAGATTTGAGTTGTTTGTATGCTTTTATAGCAGCGTGAACAATAATAAAGCCTTGGATATAAACATATTTCATGTTATCTATACTGATTAGCTTAAATCGTAGTCAATATAAAAATAGCACTTGGCGGAAACGCATGTTTAGGGAAGAAACATCGCAGTCTACTGAAACTGTGAAATTGAACAAAAGGATTGCACGCTTAAAAGTATTGGCTCTTAAATACAAGCGCGCAGAGATCACCCAAAACGCTCTGTTGGATATTTCCAACTTCGCCGCCAGCGTCAGCACACCTGAAGAGTTTTACTCATCCCTGCATCAGTCACTCAAAAAGCTTATTCCTGCTGATAATTTCTTCATCGCTACCTTAAATTCAGTGAGCGGAAAAATTGAAATCCCCTTTTTTGCAGATGAAAAAGATCTGCACCCAGAAGATAGTTACCCCGATGAAGATCTCTCCGAGATGCTTTATAAAGGTTTAACGGGCTACGTGCTAAAAACAGAGCAGGCGTTGGTTTGTGATAACAACACCTATAAACAACTCGTTGCTTCTAAGGCTATCATTCCTAGAGGCAGTAACTGTCATCAATGGGTAGGCGTTCCCATTAAAAGTGCAGAGAGCACCACAGGGGTGCTCGTGGTGCAAAGCTATGACTCCGATATCCACTATGGTGATATTGAAGTCGAGTTAATGAATTTCATTAGCCACCACATCTCTGCAGTTATTGAGCGTTTGCAATATCAAGAACAACTTGAACTCGCTATCGAAACTCGCACCAAAGAGCTCAGTATTGCTTATAATAAGCTAAAGCTTGAAGTTTATGAAAGACGCCGAGCGGAGCGATTACAGCAATCGCTATTTGAAATAGCAGATCTAGCAACATCGAATATCGATAGCCAAGAGTTTTACGAAGAGCTCCACCGGGTCATTAGCCACCTAATCCCAATCAATAATTGCTTTGTCTCACTGCTTAACGAAGAGCGGAACACTTTAAGTTTCCCCTATTTTGTTTCACAATTTGATTTGCCGCCTCCAAAGCCAAGAACCATAAGTGATGGATTAACCGAGTACATCTTATTAAATCGTAAGCCTAGGTTACTCGAACGCAGTGATATTGACGCCCTAATCCGATCAGAAGAGATCTATTGTGAAGCACCCGAACTTAACGACACCCAAGAGATAAACCAGTGGATAGGGCTACCGCTGTTTATTCACGGAAAAGTGCGTGGTTCGCTCACCATATACAGTTATAGCTACAGCCAAAACTACCAAGAAAAAGATTTAGATCTACTGACCTTTGTCTCGCAACATATCGCGACAGCAATCGAGAAAAAGCTTTCAGCTGAGTCATTGCAACTCAGCTATGAGCAATTAGAAGAGAAGGTCAATGAGCGAACCCAAGCATTGGCTTGTGTTAATGATGATCTTGAAAAAGAGATCCATCAGCGTAAGCGCATTGAGCGTCAACTAGTACATGATGCAAAACACGATAACCTGACAGGGTTACCTAACCGCGCCATGTTTATGGAACGTTTATCGCTATCGATTAAGCATGTCCGCCGTCATACTCTCGACAAGTTCGCGGTGCTGTTTATTGACATGGACAGGTTTAAGCTTCTAAACGACACCCTAGGCCATCTTGAGGGCGACCGCTTTCTTATTGAAACCGCAAAACGCCTTAAGCTATGCATTCGCAGTAACGACATGCTAGCCCGCTTAGGCGGTGATGAGTTTGTTATCTTGTTAGACTCCATTGGCAGTCAGAAAGATACTGAAGATGTTGCTGAACGGGTACTACTAGAACTGTCCCGCCCCTTTAGACTTGCAAACCAGCAGCTTAACTCAAGTGCCAGCATCGGCGTTGCCATGAGTGGACAGAGCCATTCTGATACTAGTGAATCAGTGCTTCGTAACGCCGACAACGCCATGTACCAAGCTAAGTCAAAGGGTAAAGGCTGCTACGTGATCTTTGATCACGGCAGCAACAAGCTGCAAGTGCAAGAGCTTGAGCTAGAAAACGAACTCAAGATGGCAATTGAAAAAGGCGACTTGCAGTTGAGCTATCTGCCCATAATGGAACTCGACACTGAGCGTGTCATTGCATTTGAGCCAAGATTATTTTGGCATCATCCAACCCTAGGTAAAGTGAAGCAGTTGCAACTCAATAATATTGCCGAGCACTGCAACATGCTCATTGAGTTAGATAATTACCTGCTGGCAATCATTAATGATGGTTTTCATACATTAGAGCAGCAGTTTGGCGTCGACTTCCATCTGCAGGTGTCGATATCAAGCCAGCATCTAAATCACAAACATGCACTTAGAGCATTAAAGAACAAGGTTAAGCAATGCTGCTTTGATCTAAGTAAGCTCACACTATTTTTTAATGAAAAAGCCTTCGTACAGAATACCAATAACCACATCAACGCCTTTGAAAAGCTAAGCAGCCTCAATGTGCAATTAGGGATAGAGGCATACGGTAGTGCACACAGCGCCATCAGCAGCTTAACCTTTCTGCCTATTCAGTCATTAAAATTAGACCCTAGCTACACCACCCACCTCGAAAGTGAACAGTATCTCAAGCTTATAAAAGCCTATTACAGCGCCGCTCGAGCGCTGGATCTTGAAATATTCGCAGTGGGAGTGTCCAGTAAAGCAGATTGCCAAGTGTTGTCAGATATAGGCTTTGAAAAGGGTCAAGGGATCGCACTGGGTAAAGTATTTGAACTCAATGACTCAAAAAAACAAGTTTGTGCTTAACGCAGCCGACAGTTGCTTTAGTCTGTTCAGCTGCGCCATCAACATTTACTTCTTAAACATGTCTCTCAAGTTAGCAATATTGCTCTTACCTTTTTGCTGCAGTTGCTCTGCACTTTGCACTGGCTTGCGATTTTCCCAAATCAAGTCATCCTGCGGCAGTTCCATCAAAAAACGACTCGGTTCACAACGTATCGTTTCACCAAACTGACGACGTTCACGACAGATAACAAACCATAGCTCTTTCTGCGCTCGCGTGATGCCTACGTAGGCTAAGCGGCGCTCTTCATCGACATTGTCTTCATCAATACTGCTTTGATGCGGCAAGATGCGCTCTTCAGCACCGACCATAAATACATAGGGGAACTCCAAGCCTTTTGACGCATGCAACGTCATCAACTGCACTTGGTCGCCACCTTCATCTTCGCTATTGCGCTCCATCATGTCGCGTAATGTTAACCGAGCCACAACTTCAGGCAGTGTCATTCCCTCATCAAGGTCGTCACCTTCAAGCATTTCGGTTACCCAGCGGTACAGCTCCGAAATATTCTTCATCCGCATCTCAGCCGCTTTAGCACTGGTACTGGTTTCGTAGAGGTAGTCTTCGTAATTGATCTTTCTGATCAACTGCTTTACCGCTTCAACGGGCTCCCCGCGCAAGGCACTGTCTCCCATTTCAACCACAAAACGGCCAAACTGATACAGAGATGCCATCGCCGCTGGAGGTAGTTCATGGTTAAGATCGGCTTCAAAAATAGCGGCAAACATCGAGATCTGCTTCTTGTTAGAGAAGTTACCTAAACGCTCTAACGTTGCCGGACCGATACCCCGTTTAGGCAGGTTAACAATCCGCAAAAAGGCATTATCGTCATCGGGGTTCACCACTAAACGTAGATAAGCCATGATGTCTTTAATCTCGGCACGACCGAAGAAGGAGGTTCCACCGCTAAGCTTATAGGGGATCCGGTTAGTCATTAGCGCTCGCTCAAGCAGGCGAGACTGATGGTTACCGCGATACAAGATGGCATAGTCACCATATTGGGTACGACCAACAAACTTATGGCGGATCATCTCCGCTACCACTCGCTCGGCTTCTTGTTCCTCATTTGCCGCAATTAACACTCTAATAGGCTCACCGTAGGCGAGTTCACTAAACAGGGCTTTTTCATAAATATGTGGGTTATTGGCAATCAATATGTTGGCGGCACGCAAAATGCGCTGACTAGAGCGGTAGTTTTGCTCCAGTTTTATCAATTTAAGCTTGGGGAAATCTTTGCCAAGTAAAACCAGGTTCTGCGGTTTAGCCCCGCGCCAAGAGTAGATAGATTGGTCATCATCGCCTACCACAGTAAAGCGGGCTCGTTCGCCCACTAGCAATTTAACCATCTCATATTGGCTGGTGTTGGTGTCTTGATACTCATCCACCAGCATATATTTGAATCGAGTCTGCCAGCGCGTTCTGACCTCTTCATTTTGTCTAAGCAATAACGTCGGCAATAAGATCAAATCATCGAAATCGAGCGCATTGTACGCTTTCATGTGCTGAGCATAGCGATGATAAAGCACGGCAAATAGCTGTTGCTGTTCATCCTTGGCAATTTTAGTTGCTTGCTCTGGGATCACCAAGTCCCCTTTCCAATTGGAGATGGTCGTCGCTAGCGAACGTAATAGATCTTTGTCTTCATCGAGCTCATCTTGGGTCAGCTCTTTCAGCAAAGATAGCGTGTCTTGATCATCAAACAGCGAGAAGCCGGGCTTTAACCCAACCACCTTGTGCTCACGCTTGATGATCTCTAACCCTAGCGTATGAAACGTCGAAATCCATAGCCCACGCGCCTCTTTACGTCCCATAGACTTTGAGACACGCTCTTTCATCTCGCGCGCTGCCTTATTGGTAAAGGTCACAGCGGCAATATTGCGGGCCTTATAGCCACACTTTTCCACCAGATAGGCAATCTTATTGATAATCACTCTGGTTTTGCCACTGCCTGCTCCAGCAAGCACTAAACAAGGGCCACTAACATAGTGGACGGCTTCATTTTGTCCGGGATTGAGCTTCATCTGTACTTAACAACCAAGGTAAATAAAAAGGGGGTATTGATAAGCGAATGATAGCAGAAAGCTAACCTCTAACGAGAAGTGATCAGTAAATTCTCCTCACCACAGTGGCGCTCACTTATTTGTGGTGCATAGCCTATGCTGATAGCAGTTATTATTGAGTAAAGCTTTAGTAAAGATCTTAACTAGGCTTTTTAATTTCTTGCCAATTCTATGCATGTTCACTAAACTAGTGAATGAACGTTCATTCACTAGCAAGCAATACTATGCCAAACAAACGAGATTTAATTTTAAGAGCTTCAGAAAAGATCATCGCCTCTCGTGGTATTCAAGGCTTGTCGATGCAGCAAGTCGCTAATGAAGCCGGTGTCGCAGCAGGCACTATCTATCGCTACTTTAAAGACAAAAATGAACTGATATTAGAGCTTAGAAAAGATGTTCTAACCCATGTTGCAGCCTATATATTAGAAGATCACCAGCTAGGTACGTTAGAGCAAAGGTTTAAACGTGTATGGCTAAAAATGCATAGTTTTGGCAAGGAGCGCTCCCCCGCTAATTTAAGCTACGAGCAGTATGCCCACCTGCCAGAAAGCAATACTGATGAGATCCGTAACCTCGAATTAACGCTATTTGCACCCCTGGGTCAACTTTTTGAAGAGGGCAAAGCCGCTGGCATTATGCAGCCTTTGCACTCTCGCGCTTTATACGCGCTTTCTATGGAACCCGCCATGACGCTCGCTCGAACAATTCGTCGCGGACTCATCCAATATGAACCCCATGAAATCGACCTTGCTTGCCAGCTCTGCTGGCAAACTATTTTAATCCCAATTAAACCCACTCACTAAAGGAGCGATCAGGACATGAAGAAATGGACCCTGGTAATGTTAATTATCGCCACACTGGCATTTGGTTCTGTCATTGGATTTAACCTGTTTGTAAAAGGTAAAATTGCCGATGCTATTGCTAATATGCCCGAGCCAGTCGCTCCAGTGACCGCTATCACTATCGCAGCAAGCACTTGGCAATCGACCATTAATGCGATTGGTTTTGTAGAGCCCAATCAAGGGGTCACCATCTCCAATGAGCTTGCAGGTGTAGTGTCAGCCATAAAGTTTGAAAACGGTAGCCGCGTTGAAACCGGACAGAAACTCATTGAGCTCGATTCTAAAGTTGAAAAAGCCAACCTTAGGAGTAAACAGGTGCAGTTGCCAGCTGCCGAAGCAGACTTTAAGCGACTGACTAAACTGTATAAGCAGAACTCAGTTTCAAAACAAGATCTTGATAACAGCGAATCTAAATACTTGGCACTTGTGGCTGACAGTGAAAGCTTAAGCGCGACCATTGAGCGTCGCGAGATCAGCGCGCCATTTGCAGGTTTAGTCGGTATTCGTAACGTTAACTTAGGTGAGTATTTACAAACAGGCAGTGAAATTGTGCGCCTTGAAGATATCAGTACCATGAAAATACGCTTCACCATTCCGCAAACCCAGCTACCGCATATCGCCACCGGACAAGCGGTACATGTGTATGTCGATGCTTATCCGACCGAACCCTTTGAAGGCATAATATCGGCAATTGAACCCGCCGTTTTCTACCAAAGCGGTTTGATTCAAGTGCAGGCGCAAATCCCTAATACCGATTCAAAATTGCGTAGCGGAATGTTTGCTAAAGTCGACATTCTATTGCCAGAACTGGTTGAGCAAATTGTACTGCCACAAACGGCCATCAGCTTTACCCTTTACGGCAACTCGGTTTATGTCATTGAAGAGCAAACCGAAGAGGGTGAGCAAGTTAAGCGCGTTAAACAGATCAACGTGAATGTGGTTGAGCGTGGCATTAACGATGCGTTAATCACCGGCGAAATCAAGCCTGGCGACATGATAGTCACCTCAGGCCAAGTTCGCTTGAGTAACAATAGCAAAATCAGTGTCAGCGAGGACAAAGCTCTAACGCCTCCCGCCACATTGCCACAGCTATAAGCGGAGATTAGAGCGATGCGCTTTACTGATATATTTATACGCAGACCCGTGTTGGCTGCGTCCATTAGCTTTCTAATCCTACTGCTTGGCTTTTATTCGCTAAACAGTATGCAGGTTCGAGAGTACCCTGAAATGACCAATACTGTGGTGACTGTGACGACCAGTTACTACGGTGCCGATTCCAACCTTATTCAAGGCTTTATTACTCAGCCTCTTGAGCAAGCTTTGGCTCAGGCTGATAACGTTGATTTTATGACCTCAGACAGTTTTCTGGGTAGCTCGAAAATCACCGTTTACATGAAGCTCAACACCGATCCCAATGGAGCACTGGCAGATATTCTTGCTAAGGTGAACTCGGTACGGTCACAGCTTCCTAAAGAAGCGGAAGACCCAACCGTTGACATGTCTACCGGCTCGCAGACATCGGTGCTATACATCTCATTTTACAGTGAAGAAATTAACTCAAGCCAGATCACCGACTATCTTGAGCGTGTGGTAAAGCCTGAGTTATTCACCATTGATGGTGTTGCTAAAGTAAACCTCTACGGCGGGATTAAGTACGCCATGCGGATCTGGTTAGATCCAGCACGCATGGGCGCCTTTAATTTATCATCCACAAACGTTATGAACGTACTGCAAGCTAACAACTATCAATCTGCCGTTGGCCAAGCAAACAATACTTTTACCCTGTTTAATGGCACCGCGGACACCCAAGTTGCCACCGTTGATGAACTCGAAAAGCTGGTTGTTGGCAGTAAAGACGGTCTGGTTATTCGCCTTGGCGATATTGCCGATGTGAGCTTAGAAAAAAGCCATGACGTTTACCGAGCGCTCGCCGATGGCCAAGAAGCGGTTGTTATTGGCTTAGATGTCACCCCGACGGCTAACCCGCTGATTGTGGCGGCAGATGCGCGTAGCATGATGCCAGATATTACTCGCAATCTACCGGTATCAATGAAGGCCCGTATCCTTTATGACTCGTCACTGGCAATTGATGAATCAATCAATGAAGTGATCAAGACGATTGGCGAAGCGGCACTGATTGTGATTATCGTCATTACCCTCTTCCTGGGCTCATTCAGAGCGGTGATCATTCCAATCGTCACCATTCCGCTGTCACTGATTGGTGTTGCCGTCATCATGCTGATGTTTGGCTTTACCCTCAATCTAATGACTCTGCTTGCCATGGTGCTCGCGATTGGCTTGGTGGTGGATGATGCCATCGTGGTGGTTGAGAATGTCGACCGCCATATCAAACTTGGCGAAACACCGTTTAGAGCGGCCATTATCGGTACCCGTGAAATCGCCGTGCCGGTTATCTCAATGACCATTACCTTAGCCGCCGTGTATGCGCCTATCGCGTTAATGGGCGGCATTACGGGTTCTCTCTTTAAAGAGTTTGCACTTACCCTCGCAGGCGCGGTATTTATCTCCGGTATTGTGGCGCTGACACTATCGCCAATGATGTGCTCTAAGATCCTTAAAGCTCATTCTGAACCCAATAGGTTCGAGCGTGGAGTCGAGCGTTTTCTTAATGGTCTCACCAATCGTTACAGTCGCATGTTAACCGCGGTACTTAATCACCGCCCTGTCATCGTGGCATTTGCGGTGATTGTATTTGCGTCTCTGCCGGTGATGTTTAGCTTTATCCCCTCAGAGCTGGCCCCTAACGAAGACAAAAGCGTAGTCATGATGATGGGCACGGCACCTTCAAGTGCTAACTTGGATTACATTCAGTCCAACATGTCGATAGTCACCGACATGATCACCGCCCATCCCGAAGCCGCTGCATCACTTGCCTTTGTCGGTGTGCCGAATGCGAACCAAGCCTTTGGTATCGCACCGCTCGTGCCTTGGAGTGAGCGAGATAAGAGCCAGAAAGAGATGCAAAAAATACTCGGTGCAGAAGTTAAAACCGTGCCAGGTATGGCGGTAACCACTTTCCAAATGCCTGAGCTTCCGGGTGCATCTGGCGGCCTACCGATACAGTTTGTGATCACCAGTTCAGCATCGTTTGAGAGTCTGTTTCAAATTGGTAGTGGCGTGCTTGAAAAAGTGCAGCAAAGCCCGCTGTTTGTTTACTCAGAAATTAACCTTAAGTTTGATTCTGGCACCATGAAGATCCACATCAAACGTGATTTAGCCGGCACCTATGGCATCACCATGCAAGATATTGGTATCACGCTAACCACCATGATGAGTGATGGCTATGTTAACCGTATCAACCTTGATGGCCGCTCATATGAGGTTATCCCTCAAGTAGAACGTAAATATCGTGCTAACCCTGAATCATTGGCAAGTTATTACGTTACAGCCGCCGATGGCCGCTCGATTCCGTTATCCAGCTTGGTCGACATCGAGATGATATCGGAGCCTCGCTCACTACCACACTTTAACCAAATGAATGCGGTTACTGTGGGCGGCGTTGCCACCCCAGGTGTTGCTATTGGTGATGCGATTGCGTTCTTGCAGAACATTGGTGATAACGAGTTACCTAAAGGTTATAGCTACGACTTCCTTGGCGAAGCACGCCAATACGTCACAGAAGGTTCAGCGCTGTATGCCACCTTTGCGTTAGCCCTCGCCATCATCTTTTTGGTCCTCGCTAGCCAGTTCGAAAGCCTGCGAGATCCATTGGTGATATTGGTCTCTGTGCCACTTGCCATTAGCGGCGCGTTAATCGCACTGGGCTGGACCCATGTGATGGGGCTGTCTTCGATGAACATCTACACTCAGGTCGGGCTCATTACCTTGGTTGGTCTTATTACTAAGCACGGTATTTTAATGTGCGAAGTCGCCAAAGAGGAGCAACTGCATAACGGCCTCAGTAAAGTAGATGCCATTAAGCACGCAGCCACCATTCGTCTGCGCCCCATCTTAATGACCACAGCAGCAATGATAGCCGGCTTAATACCACTACTCTTTGCGGTTGGTGCCGGCGCCGTTGCGCGTTTCAATATTGGACTGGTCATTGTATCTGGGCTTGCCATCGGGACGATATTTACCCTGTTTGTATTGCCTGTTATCTATACCTATTTGGCTGAAAGACACCAGCCACTGCCGGTATTTGAGGAAGATGTTCAACCACAGACGTAGAGCATCGTCATAAAATAATGGCCGACCACTTATAAAAGTAGTCGGCCTTTTCTTTATCAGGCTCTCATCAAATGGGGATTTTTTTGGCAATCCCTATCCCCTGAGGTACAATCACTACCATACTGAAACAGGCACCCTAGCGGATATTAAAGATGATCAACCCAAAGAAAATCGAAGAAGTTGCCAAGCAGCTTAGCGAAAGTCTACCCAGTGGATTAAAGCAGTTTGCTGGCGAATTTGAAGAGCGCAGCAAGCAAGTTCTGCAAAACCAGTTGCTAAAATTGGATGTGGTTTCCCGCGAAGAGTTTGACGTACAACAGCATGTATTAATCAAAACCCGTGAAAAGCTCGAAGCACTGCAAGCTCAAGTTGATGCATTAGAAGCTAAGCTAAACGCAGCGGACTAACCTCAACAATAGCCGTTCCACAAAAAAGCACCCTTTTAATGGGTGCTTTTTTATTGTCATACTTTTCTCTTTCTGCAGCCCATTCTGAGTCGCATGTAGGGGAAAATGCTAGCTTGGTTTACGCTGTGCAAATAGAATAAAACAGGCCGCAAGCAACACTAAGTCTTTAACAATAAACTGCCCGCTGCCTGTCAGTAGCGGCAAGCCTAAGCTAGTTTCATAAGCTGGCAGTGTAATAACAAAGGTCTGCGTAGCCGCAAAGGTTAATGCCGCTACAGCGAGTCCAAAAACATAGGCTTTATCAGACCATCTAGCTAACGCAATACCCAATACAGCAAGTAACTCCACCACACCAATGAAGTAGGAACCATGCAGTACGCTAAAGAGTGAGTAGATCCAACTGAATAGCGGACTAGTACTCATTAGCCCTTCGATACCATCGGCTTCAATTTGGGTAAACTTCATCCCACCAATCCAAACCATCACCAGTAAAATACCTGCCAGCACCAATTTTACTGCCACCTTATTAACCCGTGTATGCTCGGCATAGTATGATGCTAAATATAACGAAACTGCTGCTATGCCCAAATACTTAATCAATCCCTGTCCTGCACCAATCGCTGGAAAACCACCTAAGGCCTCAATCCAAACAGGGTGAGTCAGCAACATCCATAATGGCACTGTCGCCAGCGCAGCATAAATATAGAGCATGATCTGGCTGCAACGTTTATTGGGCATTATTAGTGCGACCACGACTATTAGTTGTAACACACCTACGCCAGCGGCTAACCAAGGCATAGAGGGCAAACCTATTTCAAGCAGTTGCTTAGTGAAGTATTGGCTATCGGTAGCAGTAAAGCGGGTTATTGCGGTTAGCAACAAGAAGCTGGCTAACAAGCAACGTGATATTGTTACGCTGCTAGCAATAGACAATGAACGTGATTTGAATGAAGTTAACATCTAGGGCGCTCAATCTTATTCAATAGTTGATTTGCTGCAATAGACCCGTGCCGATCAAAAAGCCTTTCAAACATTTTATAAATTGATTAAGCCTGATAAATCATGATTAAGTTAGATTAATTTACACTTCATGCAACTGGACTAGCATAGCCGGCCTTTAACCATTAACCTTGCCGTGCTAACCCTTAAGCCAGAGCATCGCTCTGGCTAACATTGGTATACAAGAGTACTGCCACTATCTTGCTCATTGAGGCCCCTATTGAACCATTCACAGCGTGACGCTAAAACCAGTTCCAAACTCCTACTGATAGGATGGGCGATGTTGCTCCTTATTCCTGGCAGCCTTTATGCTTTTTCAGTCACACTATTTCCACGCATTGAGCTCGATGCTAGCTTTGCACAACTGCTGTATTGGATAACCAGCACCGGCACAGCGCCTTACGGGATCGCAACGGGTATTGTCATTCTTATCGCTTGTTATCGCAGTCTCCCTAGGCCTCAATTTTTACGGCTGGTACTCGCTGTTTCCATCAGCATGGCAGCGACCCTAAGCCTCAATCATTTTTTAAAACCCTTTTTTGCCGAAGCAAGGCCCTATGCAGCCCTACTAGCGCAAGAATCACTGCTCAATAGCGATGACTTTTATCAACACAATAAAACAGACAAACGGGCGATGATCAGCACTGCCGTTGAGCAACTGCAACTCGCTCGCACCGATATCAATTTAAGCCCTGCTATTAAGGGACATTGGCAGCATGAGGTGGGTTACTCTTTTCCCTCGGGTCACACGCTATTTGCCGTCACCTTGGCGTTAGTTGTCAGTTTCTACTTGTTATTGGCGGGCCAAACATTGCTGCCAATAGCACTCTTTAGCTGGGCGATTGCAATGGGGTTCAGTCGCATGTGGCTCGGCATGCATTGGCCACAAGATGTTCTCGCTTCAACCGTTATTGGCGGTATCATCACCGGTGGCAGTATTGCGCTGATGCATTTACTAACAACACGAGTGAGTTGGATGCAGAAACTATCAGCAAACGGATAATGGCTTCACCCAACACCTTGAACTTCAATAGAATAAGGGTATGCTGCCTAGGACGTTATCTGACTTTTAAGAGAAACCCCAATGGCTGACCTTCAATTAGACAAAATTGATCTGCATATCCTTAAACTCGTGCAGCAACATGGAAAGTTGTCTAACCAAGAGCTAGCTGAGAAAGTCGGCCTCTCTCCTTCACCTTGCTCTCGTAGAGTCAAAGCATTAGAAGAGGAGGGTTATATTGCCGGCTATGCCACTTTACTTAGCCCGGCGCACTTTGACTTAGCGCTCACAGCCTATATCCAAGTACGACTCGAGAAACACTCGAGTGAGATTTTAGAGGGCTTTGAAGCCAAAGTTGCCTCTTATGACGAAGTACAAGAATGCTGCTTACTGACGGGTAGTGATGCCGATTACCAGCTAAAAGTGTTGGTTAAAGACATGCATGCTTTTAAAGTCTTCTTGCTCGATAAACTCACCACCAATGAGCAAATCGCCGGTGTTCACTCAAGCTTCGTACTTAAGCAGGTCAAAAACCAAACGCAAATTCCATTACCACAATCTGCTGACTAAATAACGCCTGCAAGCCCCCTATCTTGGCTACTGCGACTATAATCTGTGGATTCGGTCGCACTTCTCTACTAAAACTGAAAATGATTAAATTGCGTAATTAGGGTAGTGAACGGCTACTGACGCAAAATAAAATCGTTAAAGCTTAGATTTAAAAACATTAATATCGCTTCTACCCACAATTTAAATTAATACTGCCGACATTAGTTATATCCACGCGTATTATTTGCGTTGACCTGCGTTTTCAAAGCTCTATCATGCGCGCTCTTTAATTGGTTCGAGATCATTTATGAGCACTGTAAAACAGGGGCATTTCAGCTCTAGAATTGGCTTTATCATGGCTGCAGCGGGCAGCGCTGTTGGTGTGGGCAATATTTGGGGTTTTCCCACTCAGGCAGCAACTCATGGTGGCGGCGCGTTTTTATTAGTGTATCTAATTTTGATCTTGCTGCTTGGTTACCCGATGTTACTGGCAGAGTTGATGATTGGTCGCCACGGCCAAACCAACCCAGCTGACGCTATGGCTAAAATAGCTAACAATTCAGTCGGCAAAAAAATAGGTAAAGCCATCGGTTTTATCTCCATTATTACCGCCACGCTTATCTGTACTTTTTACAGTATATTGTCAGGTTGGTTTGTCAGTTTTGCCCTAGCGCCTGTGGCACAAATCGCTGGTCAACCCGATATATCAGCTTGGTTAATGGACTTTTCACTATCCCGCAATCTAGTGTTTACCCTAGTGTTTATCGCAATGGTCATTTTAGTGATCCGCCAAGGTGTTCAACAGGGCATCGAGCGTTGGTCAAAGCGATTGATGCCAATGTTACTGATTATCTTAGTCGCCGGTGTGGTTTATATATTAACCCAACCAGGTGCCATGCAGGGTCTTGAAGTATTACTGCTGCCCGATTTTAGCCGCATCTTCGAAGCCGATGTACTTGTTGGTGCGCTTGGGCAAACCTTCTTCTCGCTCACCATTGGTACCGGTGCGATGATGGTTTACGGTGCCTATTTAAGTCAAAAAGAGGACTTAGGCAAGCTAACCGCCTATGTCACGTTAACCGATACCAGTGTCGCGTTTTTAGCCGCACTCATGGTGATCCCCGCCATGTATGTGGCCCAGCACAATGGCGTACAGATATTTGCAGAAGATGGCAGTTTGCTCAATTCTGACACCTTAGTGTTTACTGTATTACCGGCGCTCTTTGATACTCTAGGCGGTGTCAGCCAGTATCTTTTGGCGATTATCTTCTTTATGTTGATGACCATTGCAGGCCTCACTTCGGCTATCTCTATTGTTGAAGTGCCGACTAGCTACATAGTAGAAAAGACCTCACTGGGTCGCGATAAAGCCACCTTATTGGTCGGTGCCCTAATCGCGGTGTTATCTATGGTAGTAGTGTTTAACTTCAGTGCCCTATTTGGCATGATGATCACCCTAACCACCGAGCGTGCGCAGCCGTTAATCGCCTTAGGTATCGCCATATTCCTCGGTTGGGTCTGGAGTCGCAACAAGTTAATCAACACCATAGCAGCGCAAGATGGTGTTAAGGTCGACAGTCTGTTTTGGAAGTTATGGCCTGTCTATGTGAAGTTTGTTTGCCCACTGCTGATTATCGTTATTATCATGCAGTTGTTTATGAGTTAACGATTGCTATCGTTGCTACTGAATCCCCGCTATATGCGGGGATTTTTGTTTAAACTCGTCGTTATGAAGTATGAACATCACTATGGTGCTATGGCAAAAAACTGTTAATTTGAGCCACTAATATTAAAGTTAGGCTTGGATAAAATCTAAATCAAGGTCGTGGTGCTTCGCCCACACCAGACCAAAAAGGGGAAAGCGCTTGCCCCCCTTTTGGATATCCCTCAGCGCCCCGGCGAAATTTAAAAAGCAAAATTTCCAACGGGGAAGATGGTGTTACCTGCCATCTATAGATTAACCATCTAACTTTTTGTCTTTAATAGAAAACTCAAATGCCGAGAGTTTGCGCTTTTCCAACCCAGTGTAGATACGGCTGAGGCCGTCGAAAACAGGGATGTTTTCGTTGAGCCTTCAGGGACGAACTTGCGGCGAGTCTCAGCGGTATCTGCACATACGCCTGCCGCAGGCAATTGGAACCATTAAATATAACCGTGGGCTCTGCATTAAATAGTACACAAAGAGCACATGTTCTTATTAGGCATCGATCATTCTTCACCATTTAAAAAGCTATAAATATCAGACTATTGAAAAATATTAAAAGTGATGTATAAGCCACATTAACCTCAGGGCTCTCTTTCTCCACCTAAAATCATCTTAAACTCAATCCTTATATCTATAAAAACCATTTACACCAATACCTTAGCGGTGATAACGTTGGGGTAAATAAGAGTACAACCAAGAGCCTTATCGAGCTGCTAGTGAATAAGCCGTTAGGTTTTATTCATAATATAGGTGAGTCATATGTTTCGTGTTTTACCCATTATCTGTGCCGCAATCTTTATGCAAGGTTGCGCGACTACATCTTTTACAACAAAACTTGAAAATCCTATTGAGAGAAAAATTATCAAGAGCGATTATTTCTCATCGATAGATCAGGTTCATAATGACTACTTATCAGCGAGTATTGGTGACGAACTGTTTATTATGAATAGGTTTGTTGCATCCAGCAAAGAGGTCGTTATTTCTATTCCTCCGACGGGGCGAAAGTTTCCCTATGATTCAATTTGGAGCGGTACATACAAATTCAATGATGGAAAGTCAGGAGATTTAATTGTCTATACGACTCCCCAATATTACGATGGAAGTATTGGTGTTTTGCTGGATGACAATGACCGATTAGCAACAGAGTATCCAATAGTTCAAGTTGAAGGAACTAGAAAAGGTAGGCGTTGGAAACTAACTGCGACTGATAATTTTTTCACTATTCCATCGGAAAATATTGATAGTTGGGCATTAAGGTACGGTGGTAATAATGACAATAAATACATTTTCGAAATAGTGAATAAACATGAATCAACAAGTACTGATGTATTACAGACAATTTACGTGAATGAAAATAAATATCGTAGAGGCTTTGTTATTCGCAATGTATTAATTCAAGGAATAAGCACTGATAATTTTGGTGTAATAAAATATAAAATAACAGATATTTTGGCACCAAAAACCTAATATGAAATTTTCACGAAATGAAAACAGTTAGCTAGGTTCCGCTGCGCTCCACATGATAGCCAGCTTCAAACTATCAGATCATTAAACAGCGTACTGTTTAATGATCATCTCTACTGCGGTATCAACAACCTCTGCTGTTTTTGCATCATCAGGAAATGGGGTGTTTTGTATCAACTGTGGCCAGAAACAGAACGCTTTAATGACCGCTAAAAACTGCGTTACTAACATCTCAGCGCTGCTCGCTTTTATCACACCAGCTTCAATGGCTGATTCAAACCAGTTGGCCATGGGAGACTCTTGCTTACTCAGCTGCAGCATCGCTTCTTCTATCAATTCTGGCGAGTGAATAGCTTCGGCAATAATCACTTTTGAGGTCGCGATAAATCCTTCCGCTTTTAGTAAGGAAATTTCATGATTAGCAAGTAAGGTAAGCTGCGATTTAAGCGACGCATCGGCACTGTAAGGCACGCTTTCTAACGCGCTGAGCATCGACATCATCTCTTGCATAATCGCGCCGAACAAGGCTTCTTTACTGGCGAAATGGTTGTACACCGTTCGCTTAGAAACACCAGCCCGCTTAGCAATATCATCCATGCTTGCTGTCTTAAAACCCTTAGCACGAAACTCTGTAATCGCAGCGGAGATAACTGCTGCACGTTTTATTTCTGAACGTGTAATTTTTTTATCCATTATTTTCAATAACCTTACTCAAGGGGTTCAACCACTCACCACACCATTTTACACTCAGTAGTTTACTTTTCAAAATAATTTAGTAAACTATACGGTGTAGTTTACTAAATTATTTTGAAAAGTAAACTACTGAGTGTAAAATGGTGTGGTGAGTGGTTGAACCCCTTGAGTAAGGTTATTGAAAATAATGGA
>NZ_JAKIKR010000072.1 GCF_023284025.1 Shewanella abyssi
CTCTTGCTTGACATAGTCCAGTGTAGATACGGCTGTGACCATCCATATTCTGGTGAAAGATAACAAGGTTATCAAGCTTCCGAATGAGAGGCATGGATGCCGAACTAGCCTTTTAGCATGGAGGCTATTTGTCATGGCTGTTCCTAATGGGCCAATTCTGTTCCATACAGAATTTGGCATTCCCTCCATCCCTTTACGCTCGGCATAATCCTCAACCTGATTGCGACGAAGATTGGTCACGCCAAAGTAGCGTGATTTAGGGTGGGCAAAGTACCAACCTGATACCGCTGCGGTGGGGAACATCGCATAGCTTTCGGTGATATTAAGACTGATAGTGTCATCGGGATGGATCTTGCTCTGGTGCGCATTACTGGTCAAGGCCGTACTAGCGGCTAATGATAGCCAGTTTCTAATTAGTCACAAATATTTGTTATCTGTTTCTAGCTGCCTCGTGTAGTGCTTAATTACTATAGCAATTTAGCTTGGTATAAAGTATACATATGCATCGTAAGTTCGTAACATTTAATTAACACTGCTATCAAAGTAATTCTAAGGAAGGATGATGAGTATAAATAAGACATTCACGCTATCGACACTCTCTGTAGCGATGCTATCAATAGCATCAAGCGTTGCCACACCCGTTTTTGCGGCTGAAGAAGACAATATAGAAAAAATCATGGTCACGGGTTCACGTATAGGACGTGCTGAAGTGGAGTCTACTTCACCAATAACCGTAGTCACCAAAGCGCAGATGGCTAATTTAGGTATTACAGATGTGAGTTCGGCCTTACGTCGTTTACCAGCGATTACGGGTAATAGTGCTAATAATCAAAGTAGTGCAGGGGCTACTAGTATTCAAACAGCAACGTTGCGAGGCATTGAAGCGACTAATACCCTGATACTGTTGAATGGTCGCCGCATTGTAGGCTCTAACGAAGATGGTTTAGTTGATCTTTCTTCGATACCGTTTGAAGCCATTTCTCAAATTGAGGTATTGAAAGACGGTGCATCAGCCATATACGGCTCAGACGCTATTGCTGGTGTAATTAACATTATCACCCGCCGTAATTACGAGGGCTTTGAAGTCAATGCTCGCTACGGTGTATCATCGGAAGGTGATGCACAAGAGCGCGAAGTTGGTTTCGTCACGGGCTTTAGTACCGATAAAGGCAGTATAATGATAGCGGCTTCCACCAGTAATAACTCAGGTTGGAAAGAGAAAGATCGTTATGAGACTCAAAATGCTGATCAGCGCTATTTAGGTGGTAACGATACTCGATCAGGTTACGCTCCAAATGCTAGGCTACAAGGCTTTGGTTTAGGAGCTGGGAATTGGACAATTTTAGATGCCGATAACCCAACTCTAGTTACGCCATTTGACGATAGCATGAAGTATAACTATCGTGATGCGCAATCAGGTGCTAATGATAATAAAACCACCAGTGTTTTTGTCAGTGGTGAATACGAATTAAGTGACGATGTAATATTCTTTACTGAACTGTCATTTCATGATGGTTTTGTTCAAGGTAACCAAGCACCTCCCGCAGTTAGCACAAGCTGGTATGGTGATAATGTTGATACCCCTAATGCGTTTCAACAATACCCCGATGTAGATGGTAATAATTTTGGTGTTGGGGCAAATCAAAAATACAACCCATTCGGCATTGCTGGTAATGTCGATCGTCGCTTTAGTGAGTATGGCTCGCGTATCTACAAAACAGATACTACGGTTAAGCGTTACACTTTTGGTTTACAAGGTAGCGTTTTTGAAGAGTTTGATTGGGAGTTAAATTTTTCAAGCCAATCTGCTGAGTTGATTACTCGAGGTGGTGCCCAACCATCAATTATCCAAATTGAACGCGCCTTATCTGATGATTGTGAGACCGCTGCAGACCCAAGCTGCGTCGCGTTAAACGTGTTCGGCCCAGAAGGCTCTATTACTACTGAAATGCTCGACTTTATCAATACAACCGCACCAGTAACCACCAATAAAAATGATTTGATGTTTATCCAGGGCCATATCTCAGGTCCAGTGATGTCACTCCCAGCGGGCGAGTTGATGTTCTCAACCGGTGTTGAATATCGTGAAGACCAGTTATCTTTAGAAGTCGATCAGGCGCAGCGTACTGCAACATTTGATGTCTCTTGGGGCGGTTCTAGCACGCCTGTTATTTCTCCTGTGCGTGAAATCAAGGAGCTCTATTTAGAGCTAGCAATCCCTGTACTTGATAATTTAGATATTGAATTGGCTGCACGTTACAGTGATTATAGCGACATTGATGAAAGTACCACCAACCCGAAAGTGGGTATTATCTATCAACCGTTTGATATGTTGAAGTTACGAGGCAGCTACAGTACTGGTTTCCGTGCACCTACCATGGCGCAAATGTATCAAGGTAGAACTTCATCTATTAATACAGCCCTTTATGATCCGTGTAACCCAGGTAATGAAGCTAACTTTAGCTCAACTAAACCTGAATGTGTTGCATTAGGCTTAGATCCGGCCTTTAGTCAAAATACCCTGCTAAGTAACGATACTATTGGTGGTGGTAATCCCGATTTGAAGCCTGAAGAAGCTAAAAACATCACCTTAGGTTTGGTTATAGAGCCGATGGATAATCTATCACTAACCCTTGATTATTTTGCTATTGAGCAAACCAATGTCGTTTTTGGTAGCGATCAATTTGTTATTGATCAAAACATAGCTGGCAACCCTGCTTATGCAGGTGATGTTATTCGTACCAACAACGGTACAGGTTATATCAGTACCGTATACTCACCACAAAACAATATTGCTGCACGTAACATTGCTGGTTTTGATCTGAATGCTAATTATATGTTGGAAACAGGTATTGGAGAATGGCGTATAAACTTTGATACTACGATGATGAGTGAGTTTGAAGTACAAGATACCAGTGACTCAGACTTTAGAGACATTGTTGGTAATTACGATGATTCCTTTGGCAGTATTCCTGAGTATAAAGCCAATATTCAGATTGATTGGTCTTTGGGTAATTACCGTGCAACATGGGATGCTAATTACAACTCAGAAATTTATGCCGGCCCAGCTACAAAGGAACTTGGACCTGACATCATGTCATCGACAGTATTCCATAATATGCAAGTCGGTTACTTTGTCGAAGGTATCGATGTCGATTTACATTTAGGTATTCAAAATTTGTTTGATAAAGCGGCACCATTCTTAAGATTTAATTATGGTGAATCAACTGATGATAGCCTTTATTCTCACCGTGGTAGATTCTTCTACATGGGGGTGAAAAAATCGTTTTAATAATGTAATTAATAGAAATTGTTAATGCTGAAAAAATCCACACCGGGAAACCTGTGTGGATTTTTACTTGTATGATGACTAATTTATTTTAACAAGGTCGATAGTGTCGTCACAATTAACTATGGGTAGCTCAAATTTACCTTAGAGCTATAGCATAGCCGTCATGCCATCGTTATGGGTGAAGGACTTGACTACAGGATTTACCTTTGCACCATTTTCCGCACTGATGCTGCTTTTTAAACTCGCAGATAGCCCCCTTGTACCCACTCTCCCTACTGTATTGACGGCGGAAGTCGTTGGCTGAGGTTACTAAAGCCTAGTAGAGGATGATCTAAAGTACCAAAGGCATTGCGGTCCTAATACTTCTATCTTTTCTATCTCTGATCCTGATCTTTTATTATCTTTTATTATCTTTTATTGTTTTAAATTGATTTAGAAATGTCATTATTTGGCCGTCATGAAGGTATTCGAGTCCGAAGAAGAAAAAGAGAGGATGTATTGGAAATCAGCTCTATGGCCCTGTGTTTACTTAAGATTTTTTAAAGATGTGTTGAAGTCGAGGATGGGGCAAGGTTATTACTGTCTAGGGTTTATTCTCTGCAGTCGTTTTAGGAAGCTTAGTCGCAGCGCTTACAATCGATAGGAACCCTTTGAAAGATTTCTACTTCCTGTATGTGGGCGACTTACGATTGTGCAGACAGTCTTATGCCTGCTTTCACTAGTACTCAAGTGGGATATTGTGCAGGCATGTTCCATTAGTGCGGAAAAAAGTAAGACTAGATTGACCAATGACTTTGAAGAACTTTCAAAGTTAAGTACGTCGCACGAAGGAGGAAACATACTTAGACGCGGGGATGAATACAAAAGACAGGAGATAGAAAATACTTCTCAATCAATATCCAGACAATAAAAAAAGATATGCGATGAGAAATGGTTTGTTTCAACATAAGTTAGAGTGCGGAACTTGTAATCCAGTACCAAGTTCATTGTCACCTTTAGAATGTGATACATGTAGTAATTATTAAGGAGATTTTATGGACGCTAAAATTAAACATGTCTTACTAGGTTTTAAAAACTTAAACAAAGAAGATAAAAAAGAGTTTTTTGAAATAATTAAAGAGTTTGAAGAATATCCATATATCACTAATTCAATGATCGCAGATTCAATAAGTATGGAAAGCTTATCTGAGTCGAAAATTAATCAATCGACTGTAAACTTTGGGCCAGCTACAGCTGGGTGTCCATGTTGTGGTCGTAGCTAGCGCTAATAAGTCAATATAAGGGGGCAGCATAGCTGTGCCCCTTGTTGAAGCGTACCCCCTATAGATTGCTATACCTTCCCAAGTGCAAATATTCATTTTCAGCACTTAACCTCTAACAACTCATTTCGTCCACTCCAATGCTGCTGAAAGGCAACCACTTAAATAAGTGGGATTCGTCTTAAGTAAGTCCCACAGCGTTGCCAGTAAACGGCTTGTAGATAGCAAATACTTACCTTAAACAAACGCTAATGGCGGGGCTCTTGCTTGTCATCATCCAGTGGAGATACGGCCGTGACCGTCCATATTCTGGTGAGAGATAACAAGGTTATCAAGCTTACGAACGACAGGCATAGATGCCGAACTGGCCTTTTAGCATGGATGCTATTTGTCATGGCCGAGCCTGCAGGGCCAACTCTGTTCCATACAGAATTTGGCATTCCATTATCCCAGGAGGTCAGATCTACTTACGGTGTGTCACGCTTGTATCTGCACATTTGCTTGCAGCAGGCAATTGGAACCACTTAATCCTAAAAGCAGACTAATGTCTGCGACTAGCGTAATTAAATAAGTGGGGTGAGGATAAACTTTCTTAATGCAATCTAAGGGTACCAATGCGGCCACAGAATACATGATCTCCCCGTTGGAAATCCTTCGTTTTTCAGATGGATTTCCAACGGGCGTCATGGTACTTTTCTTCGCGGCTAAAGCCGCTCCTACATCAAGCTTGAGCAATTACATTCGGCGAATATGCGGGGTTGAACAAACTTAAACAACTACAAACACTGCCGCAAATTACAACCATTCCCCGTTGGAAGTTGCCGCAGGAAATTGGAACCACTTAATCCTAAAAGTGACCAATGTCTGCGACTAGCGTAATTACTCTGACTCTTTATTTTAGACCTGCGGTCACCGGACTGACAAGTCAGTCCTCCCGCTCAAGGCTGCCTACTCTGGATCATAATCCAACACTGGTGCCAACCACCTCTCGGTATCCTCAATACTCATCCCTTTCCGATCGGCATAATCCTCAACCTGATCGCGACCAATATTGGTCACGCCAAAGTAGCGCGATTTAGGGTGGGCAAAGTACCAACCTGATACCGCTGCGGTGGGGAACATGGCGTAGCTTTCGGTGATATTCAGATCGATGGTCTCGTCAGGTTTGAGCAAGTCCCACAGCAAGCCTTTTTCGGTATGATCTGGGCAAGCGGGGTAACCCGGTGCGGGGCGAATACCCTTGTATTTTTCACGAATAAGCGACTCGTTATCGAGTACCTCGTCACTGGCGTAACCCCAAAACTCTTTACGCACCCGTTCATGCATGCGCTCGGCAAAGGCTTCGGCTAAACGGTCAGCCAAGCATTTGAGCATGATGGCGCTGTAGTCATCGTGGTCAGCCTCAAAGCGCGCCACGTGCTCGTCAATTCCATGACCTGCCGTGACAGCAAAGCCACCCATGTAATCGGCCACGCCACTGTCTTTTGGCGCGACAAAGTCTGCTAGGCAGAAGTTGTCATTATCTACGCGTTCTATCTGCATCCGCAGGTGATGGGTGGTGAGCTCAAGCTCAGTGCGCGTCTCATTAGTGTAAAGCTCTATATCGTCATGGTTAACGGTATTGGCTGGGAACAGACCGATCACGGCTTTGGCGGTGAGCCACTTTTCGTCGATGATCTTTTTAAGCATGGCTTTGCCATCGCTAAATAGCTTAGTGGCTTCTTCGCCGACAACATCATCAGTTAAAATACGTGGGAAGTGACCGTGTAGCTCCCAGCTGCGGAAAAACGGCGTCCAGTCGATACGCTCAACTAAATCCTCTAACGGATAGTCATCAAATACCTGCCGACCGAGTACGTTAGGCACAAACGGGGTGTAGTTTTCCCAGTCGTGCTGGCAGCGGTTTTCACGTGCAGCCTCAATAGAGGTGATGATCTTACGCTTGGTCTGTGACAGGCGCTTTTCACGCATCATGTCATATTCTTCATAAGCCGCGTCGATAGTCGCTTGGCGCGTCTCATTATTAATCAGCTTAGACACCATAGGCACGGCGCGCGAGGCATCGGCAATATAGATGGCGCCCGTGGGCGAGTGCGGCGCGATCTTAACCGCGGTATGGATTTTAGAACAGGTGGCGCCGCCGATAATCGATGGGATGGTTAAGCCCGCTTTATGGAATGACTTAACGTTATGCACCATCTCATCAAGACTTGGGGTAATTAGCCCTGACATACCGATGATATCGACGTTTTCTTCGATGGCCACTTTAATGATTTTCTCGACCGGCACCATCACGCCTAAATCAATCACATCATAGCCGTTACAGGCCAGTACTACGCCAACGATATTCTTACCGATATCGTGCACGTCGCCTTTAACGGTGACCATGAGGATCTTACCGTTTGACTGGCCAGGGTTTTTTTCAAGTTCGATATAAGGGTTAAGGTATGCCACGGCTTTTTTCATTACCCGGGCAGATTTGACCACTTGCGGCAGGAACATTTTACCGGAGCCAAATAGGTCGCCAACAATGTTCATCCCATCCATCAATGGCCCTTCAATCACGTCTAGTGGGCGGGTGGCTGCGGCGCGCGCTTCTTCGGTATCTTGGTCGATAAAGTCGGTTATACCTTTCACCAGTGCATGGGCTAAGCGCTCATTAACTGGCTTTTTGCGCCACTCTAAGTCACCTTTTTTAGCGACTTGGCTCCCATCACCACGAAACTTCTCGGCGACCTCTAGTAACAGTTCGGTGTTATTGGTCAATTCGCCGTTGGCATCGAGTGCGCTGCAAGGCAGGTTTTGCACTATGGCTTCAACGCGCTCTTTTAGCTCAGGATCGATGTCATCATAAATCGCCAGCTGACCGGCGTTAACAATACCCATGTCCATTCCCGCCTGAATGGCGTGATAGAGGAATACTGCATGAATGGCTTCCCGCACTGGGTTGTTACCCCGGAATGAGAACGACACATTCGACACGCCGCCGGAGATCATCGCGTGGGGCAGGGTGCGTTTTATCTCCGCTGTCGCTTCGATGAAGTCGACGGCGTAGTTGTCGTGCTCTTCAATACCAGTGGCAATGGCAAAAATGTTGGGATCGAAGATAATGTCTTCTGGCGGAAAGCCCACCTTGTCGACCAACACATTATAAGCACGAGTACAGATCTCAATCTTGCGCGCCTTGGTGTCGGCTTGGCCTTGTTCGTCAAACGCCATGACAATCGCCGCGGCGCCGTAACGTTTAACCAGTGTGGCTTGCTCGATAAACTTGGCTTCGCCCTCTTTAAGCGAAATGGAGTTAACGATGCCCTTGCCTTGAATGCATTTAAGCCCGGCTTCAATCACTTCCCATTTAGAGGAGTCGATCATGATCGGCACCCGTGAAATATCCGGCTCTGAGGCGATAAGGTTGAGGAACTTATGCATGATCTCGGCGCCGTCGAGCATGCCCTCATCCATGTTGATGTCGATGATCTGCGCGCCATTTTCTACCTGATCACGGGCAACACTGAGCGCCTCTTCAAACTCGCCGGTTTTAATCAGCCGTAAAAATTTGGCAGAACCGGTGACGTTAGTCCGTTCACCAACGTTTAAAAATAGTGAGTTTTCGTCAATGGTGAGTGGCTCAAGCCCAGATAGACGACAAGCCACTGGAATATCAGGTAGTACGCGGGCAGGGTGCTTCATCACGGCGTCGCGAATGGCGCGGATATGTTCGGGTGTGCTACCGCAGCAACCGCCAATAATGTTTAAAAAGCCTTCGTCAGCCCACTCCTCGATGATCTCCGCCATCTGCTCTGGGGTTTCATCATAGCCGCCAAATTCATTCGGCAAGCCTGCATTTGGATGGGCCGACACATAGCACTCAGAGATTTTAGATAGCTCTTCAACATAGGGCCGCAACTCTTTTGGCCCGAGTGCACAGTTAAGGCCAATCGACAGTGGCTTAACATGGCGCAGTGAGTTGTAAAAGGCTTCGGTGGTTTGCCCGGTGAGTGTGCGGCCTGAGGCATCGGTGATGGTGCCGGAGATCATAATCGGCAGGCGGAAACCTTGGCTGTCGTATACGG
Organism: Shewanella abyssi; assembly: GCF_023284025.1. Classification (GTDB taxonomy): domain Bacteria; phylum Pseudomonadota; class Gammaproteobacteria; order Enterobacterales; family Shewanellaceae; genus Shewanella; species Shewanella abyssi. The sequence continues at coordinate 8,625 of NZ_JAKIKR010000072.1, forward strand.
TTTCAATGGCGAACAATGCCGCTTTTGCATTAAGGGTATCGAAAATAGTCTCAACCATAATGATGTCGCTGCCGCCCGCAATGAGGGCATTAATGGACTCTACATAGGCTTCAACGAGTTCGTCGAAACTGACGTTGCGGTAGCCGGGGTCGTTGACATCAGGGCTGATTGAGCAAGTGCGGTTGGTGGGACCCAGTACGCCCGCCACAAAACAACGGCGACCGGTTTGTGCTTCAACTTCGTTGGCGGCTTCTCGTGCAAGGCGAGCACCAGCCAAGTTGATGGCAGCTGAGTGTTCTTGCATGTCGTAGTCGGCCATGGCGATACGAGTGGCATTGAAAGTATTGGTTTCAATGATGTCGGCGCCAGCCAATAAATAATCTTTATGAATTTGTTTAATCGCGGCAGGCTGAGTGAGCACCAACATGTCGTTATTGCCTTTGACATCGCAATGCCAGTCTTTGAACTGTTCGCCGCGAAAGTCTTGCTCTTCAAATTTGCGATCTTGGATCATGGTGCCCATGGCACCATCAAGCAGAAGGATCTCTTGCTGTAATTTTTGGGTTAGCACCGCTAGCACTTTTGTTGCAGTGTCTTGAGTATGCGGGGTTGGGCTTAGGGCATGTGTTGGGGTACGTGTTGCCATAGAATATTCCTACCAATTACAGGGTCGCAAAATATAAATTTCAGTAAACGTTGTCCATTGGATCTCGCCATACTCACGAGATTTTATTTGTTTGGACATTCATACGTATAGACGTCCATAATACGTGAGTCGACGTCAAAAGTGCAAGCACTAAAAACTGATACTTTTTCATCTGAAGTAGATAGCTACTTATCTGTAAGTGACTGATAAATATAATGCGTGGGGTGTTACAATGCAGAATACCAGAGTGGTCTTACTGCGGCACGGTGCCTGTGAAGGCGGAAATATTTTGCGCGGTCATAGGGATGTTATGCTGAGTTTTGCCGGAAAAGAGCAGCTAAAGTTGGCTTTTTCGACCCTTTTAGAGAGCAAAACCTGTTTAGCAGCGCAAAACAAGATAGCCGATTTAGTGGTGAGCTCCCCGCTATTGCGTTGCGCTGTCCCGGCGAAGGCGTTTGCAGAGCAATATGATATCGATTTCGTTGAGCAATCTGCGTTTATGGAGCTTAATTTTGGTGCTTGGGATGGCCACTCTTTTACTACGCTTTATCAGCAGCATGGCACAGAGCTCGATGCTTATTGGGCAGATCCTTGGCGACATACTCCGCCGAGTGGTGAGACGATGCAGGCCTTTGAGGACCGAATCGATACTGCGTGGCAGTCTTTGATTGAGCAGCACCGAGGTAAGGTGATTATATTACTGACTCACGGTGGCGTGATGAGGCACTTAATGGCTAAGTCTTTAGGGTTAAAACAGTGCGCGGGGATCTATAGCGCATTGAAACTGCCCTACGCTGCAACGGTGGTCATTGATGTATTAGATGACGGCCAACAACAATACTTAAGCCTCAATTGGGGACTTGAATAACACGCGGGTATAAAAGTGGGGGCTCAAATGAATAGCTATCCCAATAGTTGTTATAATCCGCAGCGATTAGCGTGGTAAACTGCGCCGTAATGGTGTGAAAGCGTTTAACATTACGCGACAGAACATCATGACTTATTGAGTAGATCATCAAGTTAGGTGCTTTACAGCACAAATTGGGAACCGGTAGCTAAAAGAAAGCTAAAGAGTCCGGACTGTACCCGCAACTGTATGGATACTAGAGCATGGCTTTAGTCTCCAAGTCAGATACCAGCCTAACTTTTGATAGATAAACGTTGTTAGCCATACGTTTCACAATACATAACACTTGAGCGGGCGTCTCAAGGGAGTTTATTAAAATAATGTTTTACGGTTTATTGAATGTCTAAGCAGGCATTAACAACAGTACTGGCAGTAAGCGGTTTAGGCTGGCAGTTAAATGGCCTAGCCATATTGGCAGACATCGACTTTAGCCTAGCGAAAGGGCAGATGCTGGGCATTATTGGCCCTAACGGCGCGGGTAAGTCGAGTCTTCTGCGCTGTTTATATCGTTTTATTAAACCCACCACAGGCCAAATACAGCTGTTTGGCGAAGATATTTCGGCGTTATCGGCCAAAGCATTTGCCAAGCAAATTGCCGTGGTACTGCAAGACACGCCGCATCACTTTGAAATGACCACCACTCAGCTGGTCAGTCTGGGCTTAACACCGCACAAAGGCGCGTTTGAATTTACCAATGCAAGTGATCGCCAAGTGGTGGCACAGGCGCTGGTTAAAGTCGGCTTAGCCGATAAAGCGAATCAAGCCTATGAGAGTCTGTCTGGCGGCGAAAAGCAACGGGCGTTGATCGCCCGTGCGATAGTACAACGGCCGCAACTGCTGATCTTAGATGAGCCGACCAATCACCTCGATATTCGTTATCAAATCCAGACGCTAGAACTGCTGCACACACTTAACATTACCGTGATCACTTCGATTCATGACCTTAACCTTGCCAGTGCGCTGTGTGATGAGTTATTGCTGCTCGATAAAGGCCGTTGTTTAGCTAAAGGCACGCCGAAACAGGTACTGACTGAGCAACGTATTGCTGAAGTGTTTGATGTGTGCTGCGAGGTTAAAGTTCATCCGCAACACGGCAACCCGTTAATCAGTTATTTTTATGGCTATCACTTGGGAGAAAAGGCGGCGCATCAGGCTGCCGTTGATGCTAATTCAGCGGCAAGCACCGTTGCAGCTGATAAGGGAGCGACTGATGTCTAATACATCATCTGTCACTCCACAGACCACGCCTTGGAAACAGCCGCTTGATCTACTGCTACTTTTTGGCTTGCTGTTGCTGGGACTGATCACGCCATTTGCAGCCACTAGTTTTGGTGCCGCAACGATTACCAGCAGTGATGTATTGCAGGTTTTCAGCCATAAGTTTTTGGGACTGGGTGAGTCCATGGGGGTGACGGAGCGCATTATTTGGGAGCTCAGATTACCGCGAGTGATCCTGGCGTTTATTGCGGGCGCAGGTTTATCTATTGCCGGTAGCGTATTGCAAACTGTGACGCGCAATCCGTTAGCCGATCCATACCTGTTTGGGATCTCCTCTGGCGCTTCATTTGGCGCTGTGATGGCATTGACCCTCTTTAGTCAGAGTATTTTGTGGTTGAGCTTGCCGCTGGGGGCATTTATCGGTGCCAGCCTATCGGTATTAATGGTGCTGAGTTTATGTGGCCGTAATTTAAGCACTCAGGTTGAGCGCATGTTGCTCTCTGGGGTGGCGATATCCTTTATGTTTGGCGCCATGGCAAGTCTGTTACTGTATTTTTCAAGTCCACAGGCCGCCGCCTCTGTGCTGTTTTGGAGCTTAGGCAGCTTTGCCAAAGCCAGTTGGAGTGGGTTGATATTACCGGCGATTATCGTGTCGTTATGTACCGTTATTATTTTGCTGTTTAAACGTCAAATTGTAGCCATGCGAGCAGGGGATGAGACCGCGCACACCTTAGGTATCAACGTTGGACGATTGCGTTTATCTATGTTGTTACTGTGTTCACTTATCACGGCAATACTCGTCGCAAATTGTGGCGGCATTGGTTTTATCGGCCTGATGGTGCCACATACGGTACGATTACTTTTTCCTGGTAAGTACCCACTGCTGCTAACGGCTGCAATTGGCGGATTATTTATGGTGTGGGTCGATGTACTCGCCCGCACGTTGTTGAGTTACCAAGAGTTGCCGGTGGGGATTATTACGTCGGTGATGGGCAGCGTATTTTTCTTATTTATTTTAGGCGGCCGCAGTGCAAAGCGGATTTAAGCGGGTCGTTGTTTTAATTGTCCTTGTTTAGGATGTTGGGAGCATAAGGTTAGATGTTTAATATTAAACCATTGAGTTCAGAGTTTGATGATGAAATTCAACATAAAATAGATACAAAAACTAAACCCCTTGGGGCACTTGGAGATTTAGAGACACTGGCGTTACAGATAGCGAAAGTGCTCGGTAAAGAGAGACCTAAGATCAGCAACCCTAAGCTAATCGTGTTTGCCGCCGACCACGGTATTGCCGATTCTGGTGTCTCTATTGCACCGAGTGAAGTGACTGGCCAAATGGTGAGAAACTTTATGGTAGGCGGCGCGGCTATTAATGTATTTACTCGCCAAGTGGGTCTAGATCTTGAGGTGATTGATTGCGGCGTTTTAGAACCATTTGATAGCGAAAGTGGTGTTATCGACCAGCGTTTAGGCGCGGGTACTGGGCCGATCCATAAGCGTGCAGCAATGACGCTAGGCGCTGTGAAGCAAGGCTTCGATATGGCGACGGCTCGCATTGAGTTGCACCATCAAAATGGTTGTAACTTAATTGCGCTTGGCGAGATGGGCATAGGCAATACCTCGTCAGCAGCGGCTATTATGTCGGTGATCACCGCGATGCCAGTGACGGATTGTGTGGGTCGTGGTACTGGCATTGACGCTGCAACCTTTAGACGCAAGCAGATGCTGGTTGAGCAGGCATTGTTGCTGCATCACAGCGAGCTTGACGATCCACTGCAGATTTTGGCCTGTATCGGTGGTTTTGAAATTGTGCAGATGACAGGGGCTATTCTAGCTGCTGCTGAGCGCGGCATGTTAGTGGTTATTGACGGCTTTATTGCCACCGCTGCGGCATTAGTGGCGATTAGCATCAATGTCGATTGCCGCGATTATATGATCTTCTCCCATCAATCAGATGAGAAAGGCCATTATTTGATGTTGGAGTATTTGCAGGCCAAGCCTTTGCTCAAATTAGGTTTGAAACTGGGCGAGGGCACGGGCGCAGCGTTAGCCTTTCCGTTGATCCAAGCGGCCGCGAACTTTTACAACGAGATGGCCAGCTTTGAAGACGCAGGGATAGAGATTTAAAATGCGACCTTGGCAACAACAGCTCAATCTATTTTTTATTGCGATGGGATTCTTTACTCGGATCCCGATGCCAAAATGGATTGAGGTGGACGCGGATAAATTGAATAAGGCCAGTCGCTATTTTGGTGTGGTGGGTAGCTTAATCGGGGCGCTTAGTGCATTAGTTTATAGCGTGATGCTCTATTGGGTGTCACCGACGATTGCGATTGTATTTGCCATGATTTCCAGTGTTTTTCTTACCGGTGGTTTCCATGAAGACGGCTTGGCTGACACTGCCGATGGTTTAGGCGGTGGCTGGACGGTTGAAGCAAAACTCAACATCATGAAAGACTCTCGCTTAGGCAGTTACGGTGCGCTTGCGCTGGTATTGGCACTGTTACTCAAGTGGCAGCTGCTTAGTGAATTGGCATTGTTTGACCCAAGTAGCGTCAGCTTAGCGCTTATTCTCGGCCACACCTTGAGCCGAGTTACCGCGGCCAGTTTTATCTTCTCTGAGCAGTACGTTTCTGATGATGCCAGCAGTAAAAGTAAACCATTGGCAATGCATCAAGGCGTCAATGAGCTGTCTGTTTTATTGGCGAGTGGCGCGGTTGTACTGTTGCTGCTCACATTCATACAAGCAGTGGTAATAGTCATAGGACTCTGTATCGTACGTTTCGGTTTGGCGCGGTTATTTAGCAAGCAGATTGGTGGTTATACCGGCGATACGCTAGGTGCCGCTCAGCAAGTGGCAGAGTTGGCGTGTTATCTACTGCTGTTAATCTTAGGAGCCTCTTGGTGATCCATTTGGTATTAGGCGGTGCTCGCAGTGGCAAGAGCCGCTTCGCAGAATCGCAAGTTATAGAGCGTCTCGTCGCGAGTCAGTCTGACGAAAATAGCTCTGAGCTTGAATGTCTCTATTTTGCTACTGCAGAGGCGCTCGATGATGAGATGAAAGAGCGTATTGCGCAGCATCAATCCCAGCGTAACAATGATGCCATTGCTTGGCGCACGATTGAGTCGCCACTGATGCTCTCAGTGGCACTAAAAGCCAATGCAAAGGGTAGTTGCATTGTGTTGGTTGACTGCCTAACGCTGTGGCTGAGTAATCATTTGCTGCAATCGGCTAGCGATTGGCAAGCGACTAAAGCAGAATTTTTACAGGTGATTAGTGAGCTACCCGCAGAGGTTATCTTGGTCAGTAACGAAGTGGGCTGCGGTATTGTGCCTATGGGTGAGTTAAGTCGCCGCTTTGTCGATGAAGCGGGTTGGTTGCATCAAGACATAGCCACTATTGCAGATAGAGTGACTTTGGTAACAGCGGGTTTACCGCTGCGTTTAAAAGGCTAGGAGATAAGTGTTGTGGCGTCGCTAGATAATGATAATAACAAAAACAAAACCAATCAAAATAAAGCTAAAGTGCTGATGGTACAGGGCACAACATCAGATGCGGGTAAGAGTACCTTAGTCGCTGGTTTGTGCCGTTTGTTTGTTAGGGCTGGCCACAAAGTGGCACCGTTTAAGCCGCAAAATATGGCGCTAAATAGCGCGGTGACCATTGATGGTGGCGAAATTGGCCGCGCACAAGCGTTGCAAGCGGTTGCCTGTAATCTCGAACCTCAAATTGATTTTAACCCTATTTTGTTAAAACCTAGCTCCGATACTGGCTCACAAGTGATCGTGCACGGTAAGGCCTTGATGAAGATGGAAGCCGAAGATTACTTTGGCAAAAATGCCGAAGGTTATCGAGTTAAAGCCATGGCGGCTGTTAAGCAGTCCTATCAGCGTTTGTGTCGTGATTATGAGATGCTGTTTGTCGAAGGGGCAGGCAGTCCTGCTGAGATCAATCTTCGCCAAGGTGATATCGCCAATATGGGCTTTGCCGAAGAGGTCGATTGTCCGGTGATTATCATTGCTGATATCGACAAAGGCGGCGTGTTTGCCCACTTGGTGGGAACACTAGCGCTACTCAGTGAATCGGAGCAGGCTCGGGTTAAAGGCTTTGTGATCAACCGTTTTCGCGGCGATGTTAGCCTGTTACAGCCGGGCTTAGATTGGCTTGAAGCGTACACGAAAAAGCCGGTATTAGGTGTGTTGCCCTATCTGCACGACCTGCATTTGGATGCCGAGGATGCACTCATTGCTGCGCCTGAAAAAAGCGCTCAAACAAAATTAAAAGTACTGGTGCTAGTATTACCACGGATCAGTAACCACACCGATTTTGACCCATTACGACTCAACCCCCAGATCGACTTCAACTATGTGTCATTGCAAACTCAAGCTCAGTCGCAAGCTGCTAGCAACAGCACACACGTTAGCTTGCCGCCAGCAGATTTAATTATCATACCGGGCAGTAAGAATGTCCGCGCCGATCTCGATTTTATTCGACAGCAAGGCTGGGACAGTGAAATCGAAAAGCATTTACGTTACGGCGGTAAGGTATTGGGGATCTGTGGCGGTTATCAAATGCTCGGTCATGTAATTGATGACCCTCAAGGAATTGAAGATAGTGCAGGTAGCACCGAAGGTTTAGCGCTACTGCCAGTGGTGACCGAACTGACAAATAACAAGGTGCTACTACAAGTCGAAGGCGTGTTGTCGCTGCTAGGAAAGCAAGCCGAGGTTAAAGGTTATGAGATCCATTGTGGTCGCTCTAAGCCGCTAATGCAGTTGGATCAGCCATTAACGCTAACGCGACGTTTAAAAGACGCCGAACAAGACGAAGCCGCGCTAGCATCAGCAACAGCAAAACGTTGGCAGAGCGAAGGCATGTTGTCTGCTGATAATCAAATTTTTGGAACCTACATGCATGGTCTATTTGATTCACCTCAGGCTTGCCAGCTGTTACTGCAGTGGGCGGGAATGGAGGATGCTAACAGCATTGATGTAGAACAGATAAGAGAGCAACAGCTTAACCGTTTGGCCGACGTGCTAGAGCAGCACTTGGATATTGACGCGTTGACTGACATATGGAAAAAATCTAATTAAGTGATGTGCCAATAAAAATGCACAAGTAACCCTATACACAAGGATATGTAATGAGCGATTCAAATCAGCCTGAAACTGGCGACAACAAGTCTGCAGATGCTATAAAAGCTGAGCGCCATAAAGCGCGTCAGCAACGCTTGAAAGAGGGTGTTGATGCTAAGATCGCCAGAGCACAAGAGGAGAAAGGCATTCTTCTAGTGCTTACCGGCAATGGCAAAGGCAAATCGACTTCAGGATTTGGCACTGTAGCGCGCTCTGTTGGCCATGGTAAAAAAGCCGCCGTAGTGCAGTTTATTAAAGGTAACTGGGAGTGCGGAGAGCGCACTCTATTAGAGGGCGCCGGTGTGGAGTTTCACGTGATGGGCACCGGCTTTACCTGGGAAACCCAAGACCGAGAAAAAGACACCGCCGCAGCCGTAAAAGCCTGGGATGCCACGGAAAAACTGTTACAAGATGAAAGTATCGATTTAGTGATGTTAGATGAGCTGACCTACATGGTGAGCTATCACTATTTAGATGTGGAGCGAGTGATTAAAGCGCTGCAGAACCGTCCGAAGATGCAACACGTGATAGTGACAGGCAGAGCCTGCCACCGAGCGATAATTGAGATCGCCGATACAGTGAGCGAAGTGCAGCCGATAAAGCATGCATTTGATAGTGGCATCAAAGCCCAGCCCGGCTTCGATTACTGATCTTTCTTCGCCTTCTTTGTTGTAGCGTTATTGTCGGCACTTTTCCACCCCATCGCATATAAAGCATATGCTCAGGGGCTGGAAAAGCTTGACGGCTTAGCCACAACTTCGAACTACATAGACCGAACTACATAGACAGCCATAGTTAATGGCACACTTTTGGACCTGATACTAAGCTTGATTGATGAGTATCAGTAGGAGCTCACTATGCCCCGTCCAAGAAGAACACTAATCAGCATCGAAGACACGCCTTATTACCATTGCTGTAGCCGAGTAGTGCGGCGTGCGTTTTTGTGCGGTGATGATAAGTACACGGGTAAAAATTATGACCACCGCAGAGGCTGGGTTGAAACGCAAATATTGAAGCTTACCGAGGTGTTTGCGATTGAT
>NZ_JAKIKR010000073.1 GCF_023284025.1 Shewanella abyssi
TTGCACGTTCCACTGCAGATGATCTGCCAGTGAGTTCAGAGTAGCGTCTAGCTCATTTCTGGACAGAAATGTTTTAGATCATTGAGTCGAATAAGCCTGACATTGATTAGAAAAAGTATCTTAGTTTATTCGGAAGCCCTAATTCGCTACGACTTTTTTGTTTCTTTATTAACCAGATTTTAATGTAGGAGCGGCTTCAGCCGCGAAGACCTTTCTAAGGAGATGGATGAAGTGCATTACTGCTGGCTTTGCCTTTACACCAATGTCCACAGTTATGCTGTTTTTTGAAAGCACACATAGCATCCCAACGACCACTAATACCACTGTATTGGCGGCGAAACTCTTTCGCTGAGGTAATCCAGGCCTCGGGTGCAATGCCAAGTTCATTGAGTAATTTAGGTTGGCTTGAGTCAATAACCCCTTTCTTATCAGGCCTAATGGCTCTGCCAGTCCAATCAATAAGTTGTAAATAATCACAGAAATGAAATGGGATACCTGATTGAGTCGCTAGATGGGCTGCACCATCAAATTGGGCAAGTGGTTTGAGTGGCTCACTCGAAGTTGATTCTGATTTATCATCATTTGGTTTAGTGTTTTTATCCGAGGTACTTAGCTCGGTAATGCGCTCCTGAATAGACGTATAATCAGATGCTTGGAGTGTGTTAGCAATCCCAGCTCTGATAGGGTTTAAATCAACATACATCATGCACGCCAAGAGTGCTTGTTCATCGAGTAAGGCTTGGCTCTTAAAACGACCTTCCCAGAAAGCGCCTTTACATTCATCCTCACGATTGGCCCTACGCGCTATCTCTTCATTGAGGCAGCGCATAAACCAAGAGATACTCGATAGACGTTCATGCCACTCAGCAATTAGACCATCAAGTAGTAACCGCTCACCCTCAATTAAGGCATCGCCATTCATGTACTTAGTCGCGACTTCATGTCCTTTAGTCACCTTACACCAAAGCTCAATTACCTCGCGGTTAGACAGCGAATTCGCTCTATCAAGGTCAATTTTCAGCACTAGATGATAGTGATTATTCATCACCGCATAGGCACAGACATCGATACAAAAAATAGCAGACAGAGCCTTAACTCTATCGACAATCCAGCCGCGTCTATGTTCGAAATTCTTGCCTGTCAGCTTATCTTCACCGCAGAGGTAAGCCCTTCTGACGCAACGATTTATAATGTGATAAAAGGGTGTCGATTCAGGGTCGATTAGTGTACGTCGAGCTGAAGTCATAGTCGCTATCCTAAACAAACTGAGTTGAGGTAACTTAAAGGTTAGTAGAGGATGCTCTAAAGCACAAAATCTATGCCTGTCCCATCTTTTGGTCCCATCTTTTGCCATCTTTTTTCATTGCATGAGGCTATAAAATCAAGTTTTTCGGAATGCAGACAGTCCGTATCAAAAAACCTATTGCATAATAAGCAACATGGCCGACTAGAGGCTCGTAGCTACCATGTCTTAAATGCTAAAGAGGTTGCAGCCGATTTTCCTGAGTGGCCAAAGCTTAAAACCTTAGGAATGGCAATGAGTTATAGGCAGGTAAAAGGCAAGGAACCGAGCCTTGAATATCGCTATTACATCATCTCAGCCAAGTTAGACGAGGAGTCATTGGTGAAGCTGTTAGGAGTCACGGGGCGTTGAGAATAACTTGCACTGGGTACTTGATGCTTCTTTAAAAGAAGATAACTGTCAGATTTATAAAGATAATGGCGCAGAAAACTGGGCCATACTGAGGCAAACATCACTAAAGATGTTGAGAGCAGAGTCAACAAAAGTGAGTATACCTACGAAACAAAAAAGGGCGTGGATGAAAACATCCTTTTTAGAAAGGGTGTTACGAGCAGGATTGTCTCAGATGAGCAAAAAGTAAACACTCATGCGGTCGCCCTGCGTCTAGCAGAGGTCATGAGCGCCATCCTTACCTAAGCAGTAGAAATTAGGTTACTAAAAGCCTAGTAGGGGATGGTCTAATTCACAAAAAGATGCGCCTGTCCTCCCTTTTTTTTATTTTATTTCTTTTCGTATGTCTATACTTATTTCGGTTTTGTTAAAATAACTGCTAAGGAATAGGGTTTAATTAAATGAAAAAAGTAACCACTGTAATATTATTGTGCACATTAATTAGTACTAGTTTATTAGCGAATAACGCTAAATATTTTAAGATTGAAACTGATAGTACAAATGGATTTATTTCTCTTTATGGAACTGCGTATGAAGATAAAACTTCACTACCAGCGATTTATTTCACTGTCTACAACAGTATGAAAATGACATGTTCCGGAAAAAACAGCGCTACTCTGATAGCTGAAGATAAGTCATCAGAAGAAGCAGAAATTATCTTTGGCACTAATTATAGTGGTGATCATCGAGAGGATTGCAATGATATATCTTCTGGAATATCAACTGTTTACTGGGTAGCTAGTCTGCCAGTCGTTTATTATTATGACGGAATAGGTTCTTTACACGGATGTAGTATGGAATTAAATAAAGATGCAACAAATTATCAATTAAGAAATGTAACTTATGATGGTAGCGACATGATTCACAGCCCATTATATAAAAAAAATTTCCCGACTCTAACGGCTTATTATCAAAAGAATGGTTCTCTTGAACTTTTTACTACCATGAAAGATCAGTTTTTAGCTTTTGGTAACATCAATGATGATAGTGATGACAATCCTACTTTTGCATATCCTTATGATTCGACGGTATATAATTGTGATCCGAGACTAGGTGTCGATATAACCGCCAGCCACCCAATTACCTATCAGTTAGACTACGAGCATTATTATAACTTTGGTCAAAAATTAGTGGGAATGAAACTGATAGAGCCTGGAATAAAAAATTTCCCTGCATACCAGTTTAAAATTAAAAATAATACTGATTATGATATTAAGCTAGCTGATAAAGGTGATAACTACTTAGCTTATTGTCAAAATCCTGAAGGGTGGCAAACGGAGGGATATGTTTTCGAGGAAGCTGCAAAATACATACAATCAGCTAGCTCTTTAGCAAGTGTAGGAGAATTTTACACAGAAGATCTAGAAGATAGAGATATCAATGACAGTGGAGCTATTCAAACTATTGTTAGTGGCGGCGTATTTAAAGATTTACAAACATATGATAGTCAAGTTACTAAGTGTGGCTCAGGCATACCTCCAACGATTGTTAATCTTGCAGATACTAATGAAAATTTAATCATTAAGAAAGGTGAAGAAACCGATGTAAGCGGACTCTTTGTATTAGAAAATTTTGATTATTTAGTTGATATTACTATTGCATATACTGAAGTTCGAACTCCATCCCAAGACGTAATTTCTTATAGCTTAACGCCAAATTCAGCTTATAAAGCTATTTCTTTTAACTCTGGTTTGCATGAAGTATTAATTACTGTAGATAGCACAAATAACATTAGTGTTGACTCATATCCAGATGTTCCCGTCGTTATTAATAATATTATGCATAAACAAGGGATTAAGTCAGGCATGGATACTACTGGGTATCCCGCGCATATCACTTCTTGGGGATTAACGGCAGATCAAGCTAAAGCTATAGTTGCTGTAGGCACTGATTCAGCTAATCCAGGTAAAACTTATTTTTTCTTAAATACAGGCAACTATTTAAGATACGATGACGCCAGTGAAGAAATTGATGAAACTGAAAGATCAACGGCTACTCATTGGGGATTGAGTGAAGATCAAGCAAAAGTGTTAGTGGGCGTTGGGACTACTTCTGAGCATCGGGGGAAAACTTATTTTTTCCTAAGCACAGGTAAATATTTAAGGTACGATGATGCCAGTGGAAAAATTGATGAAACTGAAAGATCAACGGCTACTAATTGGAACATGAGTGCAGATGAAGCTAAAAGTATTATAGGCGTTGGACTTGATAGCAAATATCCAGGGAAGACTTATTTTTTTCTCAATACTGGAAATTATATCAGATATAATGGAAAAAAAATTGATGAAACCGCAAAGGCTACAACTTCATGGGGATTAACAGAAGATCAATCCAAAGAGATTACTGCTATAGGAACTCATTCTACGTACCTCAATAAGACTTATTTTTTCTTAAATTCGGGTGAATATTTACGCTATAACGATATGTAAAATAGTGGCGTTGTTGATTCTAAGAATTTGTGGGGTCAGTGTCTGTACGCTCCCCACAAAATTTTAGATAGCTTCATAGGCGTTGCCTTCACTTTCCAATTGAAGTTGTTGAATTGCCAGTGAGTAATGTTTCATCAATAGTTTAAAACTCTTATCACCCCCCTAGGCCAATAAAGTGTAATGACAGTACATTGGCAATTTTGACAGTATTGATTTCACTTAGCCAGCCATTGATAATCAATAACATAACTAGCTTTCAAGCAGATATCAATACTCAGATTTTTCCAAATCATCAGATGAAATGTTTTCAATATTGCGGCTGCGGAATGTTGTGAAAAAGGTGCGAATTACGAGGATTTAGTGAGTATTAAGGCGTTGAATATTAACTCTGTGAGATGTGAACTAAGTTCAGCAGCTGTAAATAAGCTGATAGCCTAAAAACCTACCAGTCATTAAGAGTTGGTTATTGGGGGAACCGTAAATATTCCTGCAAGCGCATGACCATATGTGCAATGCAGCTGCTAGCCAAACCCTTGCACGCCTTAGCGAGGAAGATCTCAACATTCATCAAACCCAGCGGTTCATGGCGAGAAAAACCAGCAAAGATAAAACCCATCGAGGGATTTAGCGAATTTGGGATTGTGAGTTAGGCTTAGGTGGTGTTTTACCTTATTAGGGCTGGGTGCAGATGAGTGTAAAGGTGCGAGAGTGGTTAGGTAGCGCTAGCTTAAGTCGATTATCGTGCTTATTGAGCATGATGCTGATTTTTATCTCTTCTGGCTTATATGCTAATCAGTGGGAACAGGTTGATACTCCTTATGGAGGAGGTGTTTCCGCGGTGGGCAGCTATGCCAATGGCTGTTTGTCGGGGGCTGAAGCCCTCCCTTTATCCGGAGCAGGATTCCAAGTCATTCGTACCGAGCGACAGCGCTATTATGGTCATCCGTTACTTATCTCATTTATCACTGACTTTGCCAGTGATTTTCAAACTGATAACCACAGCGATCTATTAATCGCAGACATGTCGATGCCACGTGGTGGTAACTTTAGCCATGGTCATTCAAGCCATCAAATAGGGCTAGATGTTGATATCTGGCTTAAGCTGACACAGCAGGTATTAACAACGGTGCAGCGAGAGCAACCACAACCATTTGATATCGTAGATCCCAAGCAATTCACGCTTGATAGTCAGCAATGGCAACCACAACATACTCAGATGTTGAAACTGGCAGCTGAAGACAGCCGCGTGGCACGCATTTTTGTGAGTCCGGTGATTAAACAGCACTTATGTAATATGGAATTAGCCAATGATCACTGGCTGAGTAAAGTACGCCCTTGGTGGGGGCATACCTATCATATTCACGTGAGATTACATTGCCCTAAGGGTGATGGTAGCTGCATTAGTCAGGCAGCGATTCCTAAGGGCAACGGTTGTAATGAACTGGGCTGGTGGAAGCAACAGATGACGCAAACTAAGCCTAAATCGCCGTCTAAAAAGACAGCCAAAACCGCTAAAAAGAAAAATGAAAAGCTCAAACCAAAACAGTGTGCTCAGCTACTCCACTACAGTGCTAGTAAATAACGATTATCAGCTTGAGTATCAATAAAAAAGCCCGGCATCATTCGATGCCGGGCGTTAATTTTTTAGAACTCATTTCTCAGTACTAATATCTCTGTACTAGTTTTTCAGTTCTAATGTTTCAGTACTAGTTTATGAGCTTAATGCGTAGCCACCTTTGAGATGAGAGACCTGTTCAAACCCAAGTCGGTGCATGGCTTGCGCCGCAATCATTGAGCGGCTACCACTGCGACAAACTAATACCCACTGCCTATCTTTGTCTTGTTGATGTTGCTGAATAAATTGCACTAAGCGGGTCAATGGCACGTTCTGACTCGATTGCTTTGAGTGATTCAAGGCATATTCATGGGGCTCACGGATATCAATAATCATCACGCTATTATCTTGCTGCATTGCCGCATTAAGGCTTATTGCATCATATTCTTTTATCTTTGATTTATCGCAACTGCCAACGAAAGCGCCACAGATGATCTCAGTGCCGACTTCATCATTAAGGTTGCTGTCTAACTTTGATTTAAGCTGCTGAAAATGTTCTACAGATAATCCTTCATTGAGTACCGCTTTTAGCAAGTTGTTGCGGCCTATCTCTGCCTCTAGGCAGGTAGTGAATTCATTGTTGTAATCATGGCTGGCACAGATCAAGGTATTACTACTAATGCAGTCCCTGATCAGCTTCAGGCTATGAAACAATTCAGGGCTAGAGCTGGAGTCAAAGTTCGTTCTGCCAAGACTGCCCATCAATATGGTATCACCACAAAAAGCGTACTGAGTTTGCTGCGGTAAATTGTCTAAGGTCAGTGGCGTTGAGCACAGCAGCAAGCTAATACTATCGCCAGTATGCCCCGGAGTCGGCACTCTGACTAACTGCTTCGAACCTATGCGAATGGTTTGGTATTGGTGACCCTGGTGTTGTGTATTCTCTTGAGTGACTAGCCAACCTAATGCATCGGACTGCTGCTTTGCTAAGTAACGTTCAACCAGCAGTTCACGTCCAGACTGATGATCGGCATGGCCGTGGGTATCGATTGCAGCAACGAGCGTTAGCTGCTGACATTGCAGCAAGGTGTCGAGTCTTTGGATCAATTCAGGCAGAGGGTCAATAATCAGCGCTTGTTTGCTGGCGGAATCAACATAAACCCAAGTGCAGCTAGCACCAGAGCGTAACTGCAACAAGCCATCTAGTTGTGTCTTGTCGGCGATGTCGCTGCTGTCGTCTAATATCATGCAGCTTTGCGTGAGTGCGTTTGACGCTGTTTTAATCCGCAAACAGGCTGTGTCTACTTCTGCTTGAGTCATCGCGGGACCAAAGGACATGCGGATAGCTGCTTCACTTTGCCAAGCGGGCAACCCCATGGCGTCCAATACAAAACTTCTACTGACTTTAGAGCTGCAAGCGGAACCCGAGCTGACGCGAATGTTGGCGGCATCAAAAAGGTCCATGAGCTCTTTGCTGCTAAAACTAGGCACGGCAAAGTTGATGGTGGTGGCAACGCTATGGTTAAAGCTGTTGTTAAACACTATGTCGGGGAAACACTCAACTAAAGTAGCGGCAATCTGTTGTCGATACTTTGTTAGTTGTTCGCTGCTGGAAAATGTTGAATCGTTAGGGCACAGCAACATCTCAAATATAACGTTAAGCGCAGCCATACCTGGTAGGTTTTCAGTTCCTGAACGCAGGCCACTTTCTTGGCCACCACCGGCAATAAAAGAGGTGAATGGTGCGCTATCTCGTATATAGACGAAACCAATCCCCTTTGGCGCGTAAAGTTTATGACCACTGAAAGGCGCATAATCGATGCTGGTACTCTGCAAATCAAGCGCAGTTTTCCCTAGTGCTTGAACACAATCAACCATCCAATAGATGTCAGGGTTTGCGCTACGAATGGTATTTTCTAATGCAGATAAGTCCTGAAATACACCGGTTTCATTATTGACTGCCATGGTGCAAATCATCAGCGCGTTTGGCGCTTCTTGGCTGATAAACTCATGATCAAGTATGCCAAACTGATCAACCGGAATCGCTTTTACATTAGCCGTAATATCTAGCACATTGAGCCAGTGCTTTAAGGATTCAGGCACGGCCTTATGCTCGGTTGAACCATAAAGTACCGAATAGCTTTTATCCGCTGACATAGTGTTTTTTGCAGCCATCAGCGCCGATAAAATTGAAGTTTGGATCCCTTCCGTTGCGCCGCTAGTAAATATCAGCTTTCCCTCACCGCTGCCAAGCAAGGTTTTTGCTCTTAGGCGAGTTTGTTCCATTAAATTTTTAGCTTGTAATCCGGTGATGTGACTACTACTTGGGTTGCCAAAAAGAGTTTCCATAGCCGATAAAGCGGCAGCTGCTGCTTGAGGCAGTACGGGGGTTGTAGCATTAGCATCAAGGTAAATTTGGGTTAATTCAGTGGTGTTATTCATCTGTTTAGCTCTTTATTATTATTGTTCTATCGCCCAACGCGGCTTATAACTTTTGGGAATAACTAATATCTTGAGGCTATATTAACAGGTTGAGAGTAATGATCAAGATCACGTTTTCTCAGTCGCAGTTGTCACAAAAGGAGAGGGGCAGCGGTGACAGGCAAAGTGTGCAAGAGGGTGTAGTGAACCCTTTATATCTCAATTGTTTAGTCGATAACGATAGTTAACTTGGAGAGTCTCGGTCTATTTTAGGCAATAAAAAAGCGCCGTTTAATCGGCGCTTTAATTGGGTGTATATCTAATATTCTAAGTAATAGCTTGCTGTATTACAGGTTATTAGCTTTGACTGTCTCAATCAGGTCATCCCACTGTGGGTATTGAGCCAAGCTTTGTGGTAAATCACCCCAAGGTTGCATCGTTTGCTGCTTAAAGTCGACTGAGTCGGCCTTTCCTTGCTTGAGTTCATATAGGTAATAAAAGGCCGAAGCGCGGTAATTAGCGGCGCAATGGATCAATATGTTTTTGCCTTTATTGGCATCCATAATGGTAAAAAATTGTTCAACATTGGCAACTGTAGGCTGCTTCCAGTCAACATCTATCTGTTGATATTGCATTCCGGCGCTGGTGACTAGACTGGCTTCGTCGGCATAACCACTGGAGTTTCCAACGGGTATGAGGTTGATCACTAACTCAACACCTGCTTGCTGTAATGCGGGAAATTGAGCTTTGGTCGGTAACCCTGAAGTGATAATGCTGCCGTCATTAAACTGTACTGCTTTTATGTCTTGTAAGTTCTCATTTGCAACTTCTGCAATCGCCATTGAACTGAGTAAGCTCGCGAGTAGAAAGATAAATCTCATGATGTTGTCCCTTTTAATGGCGTACTATATTTTGACTTTTATGACGACCTTTCGAACTTGTTTTGGGGTCGCACTGGTGCCTGGCATATGCATGTCTTCTGGAAAGAAGAGGGCAAACATCCCTGCTTTAAACGGAATAAAGGCTGCTGCGTCTTTATTGGATTGGTAATCAAACTCGGCGTAATCATGTTTGGCAAAATAGGGTTTTGAGGGTGTTTGGTCTGCCAATGGTAAGTAGCCAAACTCCTCTTCACCACTAAAAACGTATTGCACATCGATATACTGCTGGTGGACTTCAAAAGGCTCCATTTCTCTGGGCTTAGTTTCATAATCGTTGACGATAACAAACAGATCCTTGCCATCGAGTTCGTATGTGCCCACCTCGAGCTGGCTAAAGTCAGTTTCACTCAGGTGTGCAAGCGCTTTAGCAATGCGAGGGCTGATGTGGCTGTATAGGTTTCGATTTGCTAGCGTGTCTACAATCATAATCTTCTCGTCTATAAGGTCGCTTAAGCTAAGCCATCGAAGTTAGCTTAAGATTTCAATAAACAGAAGTTTAGCGTTATCTGCCATTAGGCGATACAGGAGTTCACTTCAAATGTGATGCCCTTAGCTTCAAAAGCGTGTCTTATCTTTGCCGCCAGCGAAGATTTTGGCTTAAGGGGAAAGTTAATTTTGCCGAGGCTGGAATGGATAAAAAGATGATCGCCCAGTAGGCGTACCGAGTCGATGTCTTGATAATTCAGCGTCAATGTCTCGGGCATGCGGGTATCTGACTTTGTCATCATCTTAATAAAAGTGACTTCAGAGGCTGTAAATATAATGCGTTGAGTCCACAATAAATGCGTGAGCCAGGCAGTACTCAATGCCAAACTCAGCAGAATGACATAGTCGAGAATACCATTGTCGTAGCTAGAGTGAATCGTTAAGAAAGCGAGGCTAATGCCAATGACTGCATAGCCGACTCTTTGAAAGGGTTTGATGACAGTGGTATTTTCCATAATACATCCTTGTTGCTTCCATTAAAGATCAAGTTTACGCTACTCGGTAAGTAAGTGAAAAGTTAATTATTGTTTAAATGTTTGAGGTGAGAGTGTCTTCTTTACGATTCATAGCAGGTCCAAAAGCCTTTAAAACGCTTAGCAAAATGGCATGAAACCCGAACTGTTTAGCCAATTATTCGCGGCATCCGGTGGACCCAAGTGGATTGGTAATCAGAGCTAAACACCGATACAATCAATTGCAACATATGAGTCAATCAAGATAGTGAGATTTCCAATGCAATCAACTGAAAAAAAACCAATTGTAATTAGTTATTTGCGTTGGAGCACAGGTACTCAAGCATTAGGCGACAGTGAAAGGCGACAATTGAGTGTTGCATCAAGTTGGCTAGAAAAAAATGGCTATGAAATCAACGAAGATTATATTCTTAGAGACAGTGCAAAGTCAGCATTTTACTCAGAAAACTTTTCGGATGATGGTGCGCTAGGTATCTTGATCCAGAAAGTGAAAGACGGCAAAATCCCAAGAGGAACAGTACTAATTATCGAAGACTTCTCTCGGTTTTCTAGAGCTAAAGTTCGTTTAGCTCAACAGCGTTTTTTAGAGCTAATAAACAATGGAATAAGAGTTTATATAGCTAAAGACGGTAAAGAATACAATGAGGATAGTTGCGATATGACTGACTTAATCATATCAATATCAAAGATGTCTTCAGCACATGAGGAGTCGGCAAGAAAAAGCTATCACTTGAATGAGTTTTGGAAAAATGCGAGAGAGGAAGCAAGTAAAAACAATGATGGGCAGTATCCCGTTCTTTTACCATCAATGGCTCCTTGGTGGCTTAGCAAGGTCACTGGTGCTGATGGTAAGAAGTACTTTAAGCCTATAGAAGAAAGAAAAGAGGTAATTGAACGGATATTTGAATTGGCAATTTCAGGTCTTGGAAATGGTTCTGGGGGACTCGGCTCAACTCAAATAGCTAGAGTACTAGAGAATGAAGGAGTTAAGCCGTTTACGGGTGAAAGAAAAAATGCAGCCTCGACTTTTAATGATTCATACGTTCTTCGACTACTTAACGATAGGCGCTTAATCGGAGAGCACCAGCTATTTACTAACCCTGTAAACGAAACTACAGGCAAAAGAGAGCGGATACTGAGTGGTAATCCAATTGAGGATTATTTCCCTCCAGTAATTGAAGAAACTATATTTAACGCAGCCAGAGAAGAGATTGCACTTAGGGCTGTGTATCAAAAAGGCAAGGTAGCAAAGAAATGTACCAACCTATTTACTAAAATTGTAAAGTGTTCATATTGCGGTGCTTCTATGACATTATTTAGTAAAAAGGGGTCGAAGGCTGAAGGAGGTAAATGTGTATATTTGCAATGTTCCGAGGGAACTAAGTTCAAAAAGTGCGGCAACAGAGCTGTAAGATACTTTGATACTTTTGAAAAAACTATACTCAAGACTCTTACAGAGTTAGAGCTGTCACTGTTATTTGATAATTCAAAATATAACGAAGAAGATGAAAAAAATAGTATAAGAAATCAACAAAACAAAATTAGTGAAGAACTAGTAATTATTGAAACAAAAGTAAGCAATGCGACTCATTTACTACTTGTAGATACAAACGATCTAGATACAAAAAAAGCGAGAACTGAACTAACGTCAAGAAGAGCCAAGCTTCGTTTGGAGTTAACGCATTTAGAAGAAAAGTTATTCACGGTATCGAGAAGTGTCAACTATGCTTCATTTCAAGATAATTTATCACTAGTTATGGACACTTTTAATAGTGAAGATGAATTAGCTACATATATTCAACGTAGAACAATTAACACACACTTAATTGATATAATTCAGTACATTGCAATTGATGGTGTTAATCAGAGTGCTTGGGTCGTATTCGACTTAAACTATTTTAAGCAACAACTTGCAGATTCCTTTAGTTTTACAGATAATTATCTAAATCAGTGTTATAGAGAAGGTACGCTAAGTGTTTTCTCTACAGAGGTCACTGAGTCAGAGGTTGAAGCTTTAGAGGCATATAGTTCGGGGATATGTGCTCACTTAAAAATAAAGTTAAAGCGATTTAATACTGATGCACCAACATACCAAGATGTATTAAACCTTAGACGAGCGTATGAAGTTGCACCTAAAGAATTACGTGATATCAATGAAATCGTAAACTCTGCTATTAATCAAAACTGGAAAACACTACGCCGTAGAAGTTATGAGATTATCGATAATGATTTATATGACCAAATTCAATATGATGCATCAGGAGCGGCTTATCTACCGCAAGAGTGACAGCGACCTTCCAAAAATGGGTGGCTGTAAGATCAAGTCTGAGCTGCTACATCTCATTGGCTCCTCTTCTCTATGGAACGAACTATTTTGATTTTTCCATCAATCTCACAGCTTTGCTCAATATGTTCAAAGCTATGAATAATTTCTTTCTCTTGAAGCTCTTTCAGCCCTAGCTTAAACAGCCTTATGTTATTACGTTTGTAAGTTAACTCTTCTTTTTCATTACTACAATTGACTAGTTTCAAGCCATGTTTGCTTCGTTTCTCTTCAAGGTCTGTCAACTCTTTATCAGTAAGCAATAATTCTTTACCGAAAGATTTCAAAATTGCGGGAACACTGAGCGTAAACTGATTCACTGAAGCTTTTTTAGTGTTCGTTTTCCAGTTATTGGAAACGTAAGTTAAGTAAGCAAACCGCCCCGCCTGTGAGTTAATAGACAAAAAAATTGTAAGACTCGATTTTTGCTTTTTAGCAAGCTGCGCAAGATTTTGTAATTTTGGCGATATATGTATAGTGCAATCGTCACTCTGAGGGTTATAGTGAAAATCAGATATGAGAGTTATTGCCCCCCAACTATCATCATTTAATGTATAGCTGATTTGGCATTTGTTTAGTTTTAAAAGCACTACTCTCAGTTCATTCCTCAATGACTGACGCATCTTGACAGGCTTCCCGTTAACTTTATGCCTTGGCCAGCACGTTTTGATGAGCTTAGATGCAGAAAAAATTAACTTACCGTTATGCTCGCTAAAATTGTCAATTTGAGAAAAAATGTAATGGAAAACAGGATAATCTCTTAACAGATTTAACTGTGGACCATTAATTGTCATTGTTTCTAAGCCTTTGAACAGGGAAACATCATGCTCAACATCTTGATATCTCCTTTCTTCATCACTATCGCCAATCTCAATTTGATCTTTTTTCTTTCTACTTTCAGGTAAGAAAAGCGGTGACTCCAAAAATAGTTGCGGGATCTCAAACTCACCAGCTTCGATATTCACATAGTATTCTTTGCCATTTTTAGTTCTAATTTGTTGCATAATTCCCTCGATAAAATGCTCATATTTATACTGTTACATAAAAAAATAATGTTTCAATAGCTTGTTGAACTTTTTTAGATGGGCGTTTAAGAGAACATCTTGGGCGTTTAAGAGAATATATTGGGCGTTTAAGAAAACAAGGAGGGCGATTAATAGAATATTACGGGCGTTTAGCAGAACACCGTCACTAGAATAAACTATTGATAAAAAACAACAAAACTAACTAAAGGTGTACCTGATAAGTTTTAAAAATCAATTATAAGTGTTAATAAGTAATAAAATACAAATGCATATCGCTGTAATTTGTAAAGTGCTAAATCACTTTACCTAATTGAAATTGTATCTACTGACATTAAATATTTTCTCTAATCTAGTGTATTAAGAGCAAAAGCCATTCTGTGTTAAAATCAAAAGAACTTTAGAAGCTCAACTGAAAATATCTATCATTGATATTCATTAGTCATGGGCTGTACTACCCACATATAAATCTATATTTTTACCAGTATAACTTTAGATTTTCTGTTTTTAACGCCTATTTTCAACTCTCCTATCACCCCTTAGCCAAAATTTCACAGTTTACGCCTTTGTTATACCAAGATGTTTTTACATTTTTCACTTAAAACGCCTTTGTTCAACCCACCAGTAATAACCTTAAAAACTACAAATAAACCAATAGCTATTGCTTTTAATCAGACAAGCGCTTTTTATATACAAATCTCATGTTAAAACTGAAGTAAGTAAATATTAAAATATAAGACAGTAAACCTGATTTGAAACTTGAAACTCGCCAGCTTGTTTAATTTTTCTTCAGGTTACTTTAAAAGTAACAATTTTCATCACAACCAACTAGAGGAACTAATATGGATAATAAAGATATTATGAAAATAAAAAATGAACGTGATTTCCAAAATGGCATGAATGAAATATCCAAGTCAAAATATTTAGCATCAAAAAAGGCAACCGATGAAAATATTGCTTCAATTGAAGCAACGAGGGAACAACAGGAATTAGATAAAATATTTAAAAGTGCTGCAAAAAAATCAGTAGTAACAAATAAATCTAAAAATAGAATATTGAACAATTTCGCTTTTAGAAAAGATCTATCAACCATTTTCAAAAAATTCACAAGCTCACAAAATATTGAGTACAGCAAATTTATTACGATGAGATATAACACTGTCAGCTATTCTTTTCGAAAAAAAGGTGCCTCAAGTCTAGAAGCGCTTAAAAGTAGTATTTTCCATTCAACACGTTTTGTTCAAAACCGAACGCAGGAATGGTTGCCAGAACTTAGTAAGAACAACCATTATTACGTTGATGGGATGTACATGTCCCATCAAGAATTTCAATCAAATCATCGTGATCAAGTACTAGCTGATTTTGATAAAATCATTAGCATTGGAAATAATAAGGCGGATATTAATCATAGGAGTGATCTGGCCACGGCATCAAGATATAGAAGCAGTTACTTCTCAAAACTAAAAAAAATACTGCCTGATAACCACCCTTCAAAAACTCAATTCATTACTCAAATATCTAAATGGGAGACTCCTGAAAACAAGTTAGTAGATCTAACTAGTGCATCACTAAAACCACAAGTGGCAAAATTCAGAGAAACGCTGAAAACACAGTTTATTACAATGGGATTATCTAAAAAGCACATCGAAAATAAATTTAAAGTTTTCGATAATTATCAGTGTCATAGACGTAAACATATCTCATTGAAAAAAACATCTTCAAACCGTCAAGTTATAACGAGAAACGCTAGTGCAATTTTTGAATCAGTACTAAAAATTCCTCACTGCAATGGTGTCGTAATCACTGGTGAGTCAAAAAAAGAGATGTTAAAAGCTGGGGTTGAGTTTTACAAGAAGCATTTCCCTGATAATGACATTATGTTTGCTACATATCACGCAGATGAAGGAAAAAGTCAAGATTTAGAGACTGGAGCTAATTGCCATTTTTTCATAAAAGCATCATCAAATAACCCTGCTCAGAAAAGGACTTTTTCACAACAATATCTCGAAATGGCAAAGCAACAGGCAATTCATTTATACCCTGATATCTTTCCAGAATTGCTGAATATCGATTCAACTAAGAAGCAGCCCCCAAAGATAATGGTGTGTTGCGGGCAGATTACCCAGTTAAGTATGTTAATCCATTTACAAAAGACGTTTTTCAATCGTAAAAAAATTGCTTTGCGAATACTAAGCACTTCTGAAAGAAGAGAATTTTCCAACATTCAGGCAATGCTTGAAGAGTCACTACCCATTCATCTAAGGCAACAATCTAGATTTAACATGCTGCAAGACAAATCTAATGAGCTAAGTCAAAACATAGCTCTTCAATCAGAAAAGCTTGAAGAAATTAAGAACTCCACCGCCCAGCAGCAAAAAAAAATGCTTGAAGCCATCGATATTTGGAAGTTACAACCAACACCTCATTCAGCATCTCTAACGCTCTTTCAGCTTGAGATGATAGATGAACTACCTGATAGCGTAAAAATGGCTCTAGTAGAAGAAATAAAGTCATTTGAGCAGCTAAACAGTATCGATTCAGAGGCAAAACTATCAAACAAAATCAGTAAACCATAATTTTTACTCAGCTATTGCACAATAGATTTTTTATGTAACGATTAAATAAAGAAGGATAAAATTAAATGAATAAAAGTAATGATATAGAAAATATAAAACAAGCTTTAACGTACTTGGCTAAAGCAGAAAGAATCACTACCGACCCTAAGATTATTCTAGGCTTAGAGCTAGAGTTAAACACTCTATCAACTGTTATCAAGAAAGATTTACTTAGGAGGGTAAATGATGAGAATTAAGCATCAAAATCCAACTACAGATATCCATTTTATTGAAAACGGGATTTACCACCTTGCTCAGATAGAAGATCTAATTGAAAAGCCATCAGTGATCATGATGATTCAGCGATTAGAAAAGCTCATTAACTCTGATGATGACCTTTCAGCCCCTAAAAGAGCTTGTATCGAATACGAAAATTCAGATGATGTTAAGCGTAACTTAGAATTAATAAAGTTCGAAAAAAGAAACAGCAAAAGCTCAGGTAAGTCAGGAGGCAGTTTCAATGGCAGACCTCAGCGTTAGCTTCCAACGCTCTATCAACCTGATTGAACGGCATTTTCACCGCCACTCAGAACGCATAAATGAGCTAGGCAAAGAGCAAGACTTTAGCCTTGAGTATTTCATTCATTTTTATAAGGTATTACTGATGGAAGAGATTCAGCAGATCTTTGAGATGGATGATGATGAGTTTGCTTCACTGGTTCAAACTAGAGCATTTCAATCTAAGATCATCAATTTGCTAGAAAAAGTAATCATGATGTTGGCGAATAAAGCACTAGATGTGAGGCTTTATCCACCAATGAATAGATACCCAAAAGTTTAGCT
>NZ_JAKIKR010000074.1 GCF_023284025.1 Shewanella abyssi
TTTGTTTGGCGATAAATTTGATCACCAAATGCCATGAATGTTCCTTACTATTTTATCTATCTCATTATTTTCATTTATCTTTTTGTGGGGATTCGTCAGGGTCAGAGTAAGCTTTAATAAATAGGAATTCCGAAGCCAAACTATTCCGCCTTTCTTACATTAGAATACTGCTTCAGCATAAAATAACGTTCTGGGCTGCCGGGAAATCCGGGGACAGTACCGATGATTTCAAAACCGAGCTTTTGATAAAACACAGGGGCTTGAAAAGATAGGGTGTCTAATTGCGCCGTCAAGCAACCGCGCTGTTTAGCTGCTATCTCAGCTTGCTCCATTAACTGACGGCCAAGCCCAGTGCCTCTGGCCTCAGGACTGACCCAAACCACTTCTATGAGAAAGTTTCGATAAATACTGCGCCCGTAGACACCAGCTATGATGTTGTCTGCTTCATCGCGAGCAATGACTGAGAGAGGAGCCGTTTCTTCTGGCCCCATATGCTCATATTTGTGCTGTTTAAGCCCCTGGATAAGCGTATCAAAAACTGCCTTATCTTCTTTATTGATGACTTCAATTTTCATTTATGTGACCTATAAATCCGTTTGTTAGCCATTGTCGTTGCTGCTAATTTATCACTCTTAAGTCACGGCTGTAAATTGACTTGTTGCAGCGAATCTCAGGAACGCTTTTTTTGTTGTTTTTATTATTAATTACGGCAATATAAGCGTTGATTAAGGAGAATCAACCCATGGAAGAAAAGCCGCTTTCTCAATTAGATGCCCAGCAACGCGTTGATCAAATTCATGCATTCCAGCAAGAGCTGCATGTATTGGAAAATGATCAGGTTATTGAAATTTCATCGGCACAGAAAGACAAGGTCGATGGCTACCATCAGCAATTATTACAAAACCTGTCAGACACTTATGATGTCGATACCAGTAGCCAATCGAAGCAGCTATCTCTAGGAATGAGAATAGCCTCAATGCTGGGTGCGTTGGCAATGGCCACCAGTATTTTCTTCCTGTTCTATCAGTTCTGGGGTTACCTGAATACCACGGTGCAAGTGAGTATTTTAGTCATCGCCCCCATCTCCCTTTTTGTGCTGTCATTGAAATTGGCTCAAGCAGAGCAAAGTGCCTATTACTCAAAAATTGCCGCCTTGGTCAGCCTTGCGTGCTTTGTGCTTAACCTGTCGATGTTGGGACAAATATTCAATATCACGCCGTCACCTAATGCCTTTGCGGTGTGGGCGGCATTTAGCTTTTTACTGGCTTACGCCTGTAATGCTCGTCTTTTACTGTTCTTTGGCATCGTCAGTTTAAGTAGTTTTATTGCGATGAAGATGGGCAGCTGGTCTGGAATGTATTGGATTAGTTTTGGCGAAAGACCAGAGAATTTTCTAGTGCCTAGTTTGCTTATCTTTTTAATACCTCATCTAAGTGATCATCGACGCTGCAATGGTTTTGCTGCCATTTATAAAGTCATGGCGATGATCATGCTGTTTTTACCGATGCTAATTTTGTCTAACTGGGGCGAAATAAGCTATTTAAGCTGGTCAGCGGAGATGATTGAGGGCTTTTATCAACTGATGGGGTTTGCGCTTGCGGCCGGTGCTATTTGGCTTGGGGTTAAGCGTCAATGGGGCGAGGTAACCAACACCGGCAATGTGTTCTTTATTTTGTTCCTCTACACCAAGTTCTTCGATTGGTGGTGGGAATGGATGCCAAAATATATCTTCTTCTTTATTCTCGGCTTGTCAGCTTTGTTGGCACTGATGGTGTTTAAGCGAGTTCGCCTCAGTAATTTAAATGACTTAAGTAAAGTCGGCAAAATGGGCGGAGGGGCTGGGCAATGAAAAAGTACTTATTGATGGGTCTGTTGATCCTTATCGGCAGTAATGTCATGGCGCTGGCTGGTGTTGCATATAACCGCATGGATGAGCCTACCTCGCAGCTAATCTTAACCGAGCGAGAATTACAGTTACCCTATAATAGTCGTTCTCAAAAAGAGAACTCCGGCATCCTACTCAGTATTAATTGGCGCACCGCAACCAAGGCTGATAATGCCTATACCCCTTATAACAGTAATGAAACCACAGTGACGCAAGCGCAGCTGTTAGCCCTTGGTTTTGATCTGCCGGATAACAATTATTACGCCGCGCAGTCACGCCAACTGTTTTGGGCATTTGAGTTTGATGGTGAGCGCCATGCCGCTGAAATTGCCAAAGCAGAGTTGCGCTATCAGGCTGCAGTTAAAACTTATACCGAGCAACCCAATGAGAATCATAACCGCTTAAAGGATGACTCTCTTGTTAGCTTTAAAAAGGAGAAGCTAACCAACAGTCGACTATTTTTTGTCAAAGTGGCTAGTGATTATGAATCACTAGCAGATGAATTTGCGGGCCAAGATAATATGCTATTTGTTAAAGGATTAGCCAAGCCTCATTACAACGAGAATAACGACAGTTACCGTTTATTCCTGCAACAGTTATTGATCACTGACATTATGCTGCCACTGCAGTATGCCGAACGTCTAAAAGGGTTGAGCAGGTTGGGTTATCAAGATATTACAGCGCCGCGTTATACGGTGGATATTAAATGGGGCAGCCGTTTGGAACCGTGGATAACTAAAGTGACTCGCCATGAGTAAAGCCCTGGACTAGATAGGAGGTGATTGTCAGGGGAAAGCTGTTTTACCAACCGTGGCGTATGCAGTGTGCTGCTGATGTTTGTTTTTTTGATCGAAAACAGCATCACTGCTGGCTGAAAAAAACTATCATAGGCCAAGTCAGTTTTGGTGCGTGAGAAGGTAACGGGTGAAACAGCTAGATTTTAATTTGTTGCGAGTGTTAGAGGTGTTGCTCGAAGAGCAAAGTGTGACTGCTGCAGCGTCGAGGCTACACCTGAGTCAATCTGCGGTGAGTAAGCAGTTGAGTAAGTTACGTGAAACTTTCGATGATCAGCTGTTTGAGCGCACGGCTTATGGGCTAAAGGCCACACCGCGAGCACTGCAGTTAGCGCCAGAGCTACGTGAGGTGCTGCAAAGGCTTGACCAATTTACCCGTCCCAATAGCTTCGAGCCTGCTGATAGCCAACGCAGGTTTCGTATGCATCTGGTTGAAACTGCTTATTCGCTGGTGTTTCCGCACTTTGTGCCGCAACTGTTAACGCAAGCGCCGCAAGTGAGTATTAATAGCCAGACCTGGTCGCACGACAGCATGGATAAGTTACTGCGCTGCGAGATTGATCTCGGCATTATCTGCCGCGAGTGGGATAAACGCTCTTTACTGCATATGAATAACTTGCCGGATGAGCTGGCTTACGCAGAACTTATCCGTGACTACCCAATATGCCTGGTCAGACGCGGCCACCCATTACTGAATGAACCTTGGGATCTCGATACCTTTTTAAAATATCGTCATCTGCAAGTGGCATTTGGTGGCTTAGAGCATTGGCTGCTGGATGACGTATTGCGCTTAGAGCATAGAGAGCGTGATATAGCGGTTAATATGACTGACTTTACCAGTGCGTTAGATCTGTGTGAGAACAGCGATCTGATCTTATGTGCGCCGCGAAAGTACGTCATGCATATGTTGGCCGGCCATGACCTCGTTTGCCTTGATGTGCCGGTGCATGTTGAGCCGGGTGCTTATGTGCTGGTGTGGCACAAACATTTTAATTTAGATCCAAGCCATCGTTGGTTACGCAACCTGATGATCGATGGTGTCAGTCAGGCGGAATCTAATAACTGTAATGAGTAATCAGCTACTTTTTAGTAGTAAATAGCTAATAATAAACCGGTAAAAACAGTCATAAGCGGATTAAATCGCCTCTAAAAAGGCTTTTATCACCGGCTCGCTAACGCGCTTTTCGCGGCAGCAGCAGCCAAGCTCAAACGGTGGGATCGCAATGGGTGATGACAACAGTTGAATTCTATCGCGCACAGGGCTGTTATTGAGCACCACTTCGGGGGTGATACTGACGCCACATCCTAGGGCGACCATCGAGGTTATCGCTTCTTGGCCAGATACTTGCGCATAAATATTAGGCGTTAAGCCGAGCGCCTTAAACCAGTTGTCGATACGTTTACGGCCCGGCCCATGCTCTGGCACGATAAAGGGTAATCGATCCCAGGGGATGTAGGATTCCGTCAGCAGCTCTTGCACTTGGCAACGAAAGGTCGGTGCGATGATCGACAGTGGCACGTCATCTATCTTGGCAAAGTGTAGGTTTTCAGGAAAAGGGTCCGGCAGGGCGGCAATGGCAATATCGGCGCGATTATTGCGGATCTCATTAACTGCATTAGCGGCGTCACCGGTGGTTAAGGCGATTTCAACTAGGGGGTGTTCGCGTCTAAAGTGGTCAAGTAAGCCGGGCAGGTGACTGTAGGCTGCGGTGACCGAGCAGTAGAGGTTAAGTCGACCCCTTAATAGATCTTGCTTAGGGTCGATCTTAGTTTTGAGTTTGCTCCAGTGATCTAGGGTTAACTCGGCAAAATGACGATACTCCACCCCGGCACTGGTTAACGTCACGCTGCGATTATCACGCTGAAACAGCAGCGCTCCCACCTCCTCTTCTAATCTCTGCATGGCACGACTGAGTGTCGATGGGCTGACATGCATCGCCTGCGCAGTGCGAGCAAAGTGCAAACTATCAGACAGATGCAAGTAGAGTTTGATGGTGCGAATGTCCAAATTTTTCATCCTCGAGAAATGGCATTTGTGCTGAACAGATGCTAGGTGACAGTTATCTCTCCATGTTGCAAAAAACGCAACGTCATGTTCCGAATATATCATTTTCAGCAATGAAAAGCTTGCGCTATAGTGATCTCAATCACAGCTTAGCTCGGTACTGAGCAGGCCCGTTTAAATATCCAGAATCAAGGTGGTATATCAGATGGCTAACTATTTTAACTCTCTGAACTTGCGTCAACAATTAGAACAGCTGGCTCAATGCCGCTTTATGGATCGCAGCGAGTTCAGCGCAGGCTGCAGCCACATTAAAGGATGGAACATTGTCATTCTAGGTTGTGGTGCTCAAGGTTTAAACCAAGGTTTGAACATGCGAGATTCTGGGCTAAACATCTCTTTTGCACTGCGTGCTCAAGCGATTAGCGAGAAGCGTGAATCATATCAGAAAGCCACCGGTAACGGTTTCCGTGTCGGTACCATTGAAGAGTTAATTCCTGATGCAGACTTGGTGTTAAACCTAACGCCTGATAAGCAACACACTAACGCCGTGACTACGATTATGCCGTTAATGAAGCAAGGTGCGACACTGTCTTATTCCCATGGCTTTAACATTGTTGAAGAGGGCATGCAGGTGCGCCCAGATATTACCGTCATCATGGTTGCCCCTAAGTGCCCAGGTACTGAAGTGCGTGAAGAGTACAAGCGTGGTTTTGGTGTGCCAACACTGATTGCAGTTCACCCAGAAAATGATCCAAAGGCTGAAGGTTTTGCTATCGCTAAGGCGTATGCAAGCGCAACGGGCGGCGACAGAGCTGGCGTATTGCACTCATCTTTCATCGCTGAAGTTAAGTCTGACTTGATGGGCGAGCAAACGATTCTTTGCGGCATGCTGCAAACTGGCGCGATTTTAGGTTACGAGAAGATGGTTGCCGATGGCGTTGAGCCAGGCTACGCAGCTAAGTTAATTCAGCAAGGTTGGGAAACCACTACCGAGGCGCTTAAGCACGGTGGTATTACCCATATGATGGATAGACTGTCTAACCCCGCTAAGATTAAAGCATTTGAAATGGCTGAGGAGTTGAAAGAGATCCTTAAGCCACTCTTCGAAAAGCACATGGACGACATCATCGGTGGCGAGTTCTCTAAAACCATGATGGCTGACTGGGCTAACGACGACAAAAACCTGCTTAAATGGCGTAGTGAAACCAATGACACAGCATTTGAAAATGCGCCACTGTGTGATGAACAAATTGACGAGCAGGCATACTTCGATAAAGGTATCTTCCTGGTCGCTATGATCAAAGCTGGTGTTGAACTTGCGTTCGATACCATGGTCGCAGCGGGTATTGTGGAAGCGTCGGCTTATTATGAATCACTGCACGAAACACCATTGATTGCCAACACGATTGCCCGTAAGCGCCTTTACGAGATGAACGTGGTTATCTCTGATACTGCTGAATATGGTTGTTACCTATTCAACCACGCGGCAGTGCCAATGCTACGTGACTATGTTGAAAACATGTCGGCAGAATTCTTAGGCGCTGGCCTAAAAGAGACTGATAACGGCGTGGATAACCTGCGTCTTATCGAAGTTAATGATGCGATCCGCGGCACTGCTGTTGAGTCTATCGGCGCAGAACTGCGCGGTTACATGACCGAAATGCAGCGTATCGTTGAAGAAGCTTAAAAATATTTGAAGCTAAGCCTGTGACGCAATTGTGTGGCAGGCAAGGCTGAAATAGCACCGAGTAGAGTCGCTGTTTTATCAGTTAAGTATTTTCAGTAAAACATTAACGATTAATACCTTAGTGACAATAAAGAGAGGCGGCAGTCAGTTGTTATTACAGCGAGTTATTTAGCCTGAGATTAGCGGCTAGAACTTGAGTGTTACTAATAATGCAAAAGTTTTCATTGTGTTTTTTATTCGCTTTGTGGTAAATCTTAATAGTGCTCTTTTTTAGCAAGACCAGTACCGAATTTAAGCAAAGACCCAAACTTAGGAATACGAGTCACGCATGTTTAACCAAGCCGCCCAAATTATTATTGTGATTATTACCGTCGTGATTATTAGATCACAGCGGGGGCCGCGTATGCTAAATCGACACACCTAATTAGGTTTAAGATTGCAAACAACCCCCGCTCCGAAAGGAACGGGGGTTTTTTCGTTTAAAGGGCTGCTCAAATTATTGAGTGTCACCGTTAAGCAGTAACCAAGTTATCGATAAATTGAGTAGTGGAGCAAGAGCAGATGGGATCAGGGCAGATGATACGGGGCGCCGACGCAGTAATAAAAGCCATAGCGGCACACGGTGTAACCACAGTGTTTGGCTATCCAGGCGGTGCAATCATGCCCATCTACGATGCCTTGTATGGCAGCCCAGTAGAGCATCTGTTGAGTCGTCATGAGCAGGGCGCCGCATTCGCGGCCGTAGGCTATGCCAGAGCGAGTGGCAAGACTGGTGTCTGCTTTGCCACCTCAGGCCCAGGGGCCACCAACCTCATCACCTCACTTGCTGATGCGCTGCTGGATTCTGTCCCTTTGGTGGCCATTACCGGACAGGTGTCCACTGCCGTCATCGGTACCGATGCATTCCAAGAGATTGATGTACTGGGCATGTCACTGTCGTGTACCAAGCACAGCTTTATGGTCACCCGTGTTGAAGAGTTAGTGCCGACGCTATATCAAGCATTCGAAATTGCAGCATCTGGTCGTCCAGGCCCCGTGTTAGTGGATATACCGAAAGATATTCAATTAGCGCTAGTGGATTACAAAACGCCGTTACAAGCGGTCATGCCAGAGCCGGAACATACTCAAGCCCAAATCGATGCTGCCAATGCATTGCTGGCGAACGCTGAGCAGCCAATGTTGTATGTCGGCGGCGGTGTCGGTATGGCCAGTGCGGTTGAGCCGTTAAGACAGTTTATTGCCGCAACAGGCATCCCTTCGGTTGCGACGTTAAAAGGGCTTGGCGCCGTTACCATCGACACCCCTGGTTATTTAGGCATGCTCGGCATGCATGGCTCAAAAGCGGCCAATTTAGCGGTGCAGCAGTGCGATTTATTGATTGTAGTGGGTGCGCGCTTTGATGACCGCGTCACCGGCCGTTTAGCCTCGTTTGCTGAAAATGCCAAAGTGCTGCACCTCGATATTGATGCCGCAGAGCTGGGTAAACTCAGAATGCCGGAAGTCGCCATTGCGGGTGACTTACGCCAGATATTACCGGCATTGAGCCAGAGCATGCAGATTGAAGCGTGGCAGTCGGAAGTTCAACAGCTAAAAGCGCAGCATCCATGGCGTTATGATCGCCCCGGTGAGTTGATTTACGCACCTGCTATGCTGAACCGTTTAGCGCAAAAACTGCCTGAAGATAGTGTGGTTTCCTGCGATGTCGGTCAGCACCAAATGTGGGTGGCGCAGCATATGTATTTTCGTCGTCCTGAAGACCATCTTTCCAGCGCCGGTCTTGGCACCATGGGCTTTGGTTTACCCGCGGCGATTGGCGCAAAAGTCGCGCGTCCGAGCGCTATGGTGGTGGCCGTTTCAGGTGATGGTTCATTCATGATGAACGTGCAGGAACTGACGACCATCAAACGCCGACGCTTGCCAGTTAAAATTCTGTTGGTGGACAATCAAAAGTTGGGCATGGTTAAGCAGTGGCAACAGCTATTCTTTGAAGAGCGTTATAGCGAAACCGATCTGTCGGACAACCCTGACTTTGTCACAATGGCATCGGCCTTTGACATTCCAGGTCGTAATATTACCTTGGCCAGTGAAGTAGAAGCGGGCTTAGATGAGATGCTCAATAGTGAAGGGCCGTTCCTGCTGCATGTGTCGATAGACGATGCTCACAATGTATGGCCATTAGTGCCGCCGGGCGCATCAAACCAAGACATGATGGATGAGATGGAGAAGCAAACATGATCGATTACTCAGTAGCCATTAGCGTGCAGCAGCAACCTGAAGTATTGGAGCGAGTGCTGCGGGTCGTCCGTCATCGCGGTTTTAAAGTCACTCACTTAGCGATGCAGCTTAACGAAAATAATACCACCAGTATCGATATGTCGGTTCAAAGCGATAGAGCGATCGCTTTGCTTACCAATCAAATAAACAAGTTAATTGATGTACTTGACTGCCAAGTGTTGGCGGGTCAAATAAACAAGACTAGCGCATCTGCAAAAGGATAAAGATATGGCCGCTAAAACAGCTGAGTTAATTTGGTTCAACGGTGAATTGATGCCTTGGGGTGATGCCAAGGTCCATGTGATGTCTCATGCTTTGCATTACGGTACGTCTGTGTTTGAAGGGATCCGTGTCTATGACACCCCCAAAGGACCAGTAGGCTTTCGTTTAACTGAGCATGTACAGCGTTTGTTTGATTCAGCGAAAATCTACCGTATGCCAATCCCCTATAGCTTCGATGAGCTGATGCAAGCCTGTCGTGATGCGGTTTTAGGCAACGGCTTATCGAGCGCCTATATCCGCCCGTTAGCTTTCTATGGTGATGTCGGCATGGGGATTACTCCACCGAAAGATGCTCAGTGTGATGTATTAGTGGCGGGCTTCCCTTGGGGCGCTTATTTAGGTGAAGACAGTATGGATGCAGGCGTTGATGTGGCAGTCACTTCATGGAATCGTTTAGCACCCAATACCATTCCTACTGGCGCGAAAGCCGGTGGTAACTACTTGTCATCACTGCAGGTTTCAACCGAAGCCAAGCGTAATGGTTATGATGAAGGTATTGCGCTCGACACCAATGGTTTAGTCAGCGAAGCCGCTGGCGCCAATATTTTTGTAGTGAAGAAGAATAAGATCTACACACCACCAGCCACTGCCGCTATTCTGATGGGATTGACCCGTGACTCGATTATCACCTTGGCCCGAGATAAAGGTTATGAAGTCGTAGAAGAGAACATGTCGCGTGAATTCCTCTACTTGGCAGACGAAATATTTATGACCGGCACCGCGACAGAGATTGTTCCTGTACGCAGCATTGATCGCATCGAAGTGGGTAACGGCAAGCGCGGTGAAATAACCAAGATAATGCAAAAGAGCTTCTTTGGCCTGTTTAATGGCGAAACTGAAGATAAATGGGGCTGGTTAGAGCTGTTGAAAGCCGGAACGGCGAAAGACGGGAAAGGCTGAGACGGTGAAAGGCGGAATAGGCTGAGACGGTTAAATTGTAGGTCGGGCTTTAGCCCGTCAATCAAGGGTTTGATATATGGCTTGTCGGCATAAATACCGACTTACGGGCAAGCTGAAACAAGCTAAGACGGTGAGAGCTGAAATAGGCTGAGATGGTGAAAGCCGGAACAAACTGAGATGGTGAAAACCGGAGAAGAATAAAGTTTTTGTAGGTCGGGCTTTAGCCCGTCAATCAAGGGTTTGATAGATGGCTTGTCGGCATAAATACCGACTTACGGGTAAGCTGAAACAAGCTAAGACGGTGAGAGCTGAAACAGGCTGAGACGGACGCTACGCTGACGGATTACGGAACGTTCGCTAGCTCACTGACGGAAAAGCGGAAAAAAGCCGGAAAAGCTGAGCCGAAAAAAGCCGGAACGAGCTAAGACAAAATATTAAAATCTGAGGCAAACGCCTGAGCTTAAAGAATTAACATAGAAGGGCAAAGTGGGTAATTTAGTGCCTAGAACCTAGAACCTAGAACCTCTAATACTCGAACCTTCTCTAAAAAAGGATAAAGCAATGCCAAAATTACGTTCAGCAACCAGTACCGAAGGTCGTAACATGGCGGGAGCACGTGCACTTTGGCGTGCTACTGGCGTAAAAGACGGTGATTTTGGTAAGCCAATTATCGCCATTTCTAACTCGTTCACTCAGTTTGTGCCGGGCCACGTTCATCTTAAAGATATGGGGTCTTTAGTTGCAGGCGCGATTGAAGAGGCGGGTGGTATTGCCAAAGAGTTCAACACCATCGCGGTTGATGACGGTATCGCAATGGGCCATGGCGGCATGCTTTACAGCTTGCCATCACGGGAGCTTATTGCCGACAGTGTTGAGTATATGGTTAATGCTCACTGCGCCGACGCGTTAGTGTGTATCTCTAACTGCGACAAGATCACTCCCGGCATGTTGATGGCGGCGCTAAGACTGAATATCCCAGTGATCTTCGTCTCTGGTGGCCCGATGGAAGCGGGCAAGACTAAGTTATCAGATCGAATCATTAAGCTGGATCTGGTTGATGCAATGGTCGCCGGCGCTGATGATCGTGTATCCGATGCCGACAGCGAACAAATTGAGCGTAGCGCGTGCCCAACGTGTGGTTCATGTTCTGGCATGTTTACCGCAAACTCAATGAACTGCTTAACCGAAGCGCTGGGTTTATCACTGCCTGGTAATGGTTCAATGTTGGCGACTCACTCTGATCGCCGCGAACTGTTTCTAGAAGCGGGTCGCCGCATCATGGATCTTGCGACGCGCTATTATCGTGATGATGATGAGTCTGCATTGCCGCGCAATATTGCGAACTTCAATGCCTTTGAAAATGCCATGACCCTCGATATCGCCATGGGCGGTTCGAGCAACACGGTATTGCATTTGGTGGCTGCGGCTAGTGAAGCGGAAGTAGACTTCACCATGGCCGATATTGACCGCTTGTCTCGCTTAGTACCGCACTTGTGTAAGGTGGCACCATCGACACCTAAATATCATATGGAAGATGTGCATCGTGCTGGTGGCGTGATGGGCATTTTGGGTGAGCTCGACCGTGCAGGCCTGCTGCATAACGACGCTTACCATGTGGCCGGAAAAAACCTTGCTGAAGTATTGGCTAAATACGATATCGCTCAAAGCAAAGATGCCGCGGTGCATAAGTTTTTCTCGGCAGGGCCTGCAGGCATTCCAACCACTAAGGCCTTTAGCCAAAGTTGCCGCTGGGACAGTGTTGATATTGACCGTGAAGAGGGTTGTATCCGTACCCGCGAATTTGCCTTTAGCCAAGAGGGTGGGCTGGCCGTTTTATCCGGTAACATTGCCGTCGATGGCTGTATCGTCAAAACCGCTGGCGTTGAAGTGGAAAACCACACCTTTATCGGTAGTGCCCGCGTCTATGAAAGCCAAGATGATGCGGTTGCCGCGATCTTAGGCGGCGAAGTGGTTGCTGGAGATGTGGTGGTTATCCGCTACGAAGGCCCTAAAGGTGGCCCAGGTATGCAGGAGATGCTGTATCCAACTAGTTACCTTAAGTCGCGTGGCTTGGGCGCCAAGTGTGCACTTATCACCGATGGTCGTTTCTCTGGTGGAACCTCTGGTTTGTCCATTGGCCATGTATCACCAGAAGCGGCGGCGGGTGGCGTTATTGGCTTAGTGCAAACAGGTGACACCATTGAGATTGATATTCCAGCTCGCTCAATAAAATTAGCCATTAGCGATGTTGAGCTGGCGGCGCGCCGCACAGCTATGGACGCGCTAGGGGTTGATGCGTGGAAGCCGCTTGGGCGTGTTAGACAGGTGTCGATGGCGCTTAAAGCGTATGCATTATTAGCGACCAGTGCCGACAAGGGTGCAGTGCGCGATACCAGTAAACTGGTTTAATCGATTTAACGGGCTTAAGAGGTAGTTTATGTTGGCTTTAGCATCACAATCAAAGTTGGACTTAGCGCAATATTATTTACAGAAGATATTACTGTCTTCTGTTTATGATGTAGCCAAAGTGACGCCGCTTTCTAGCCTAAATAAGCTCTCTGCACGCTTAGGTTGCCAAGTATTTCTTAAACGTGAAGATATGCAGCCAGTGCACTCTTTTAAGTTGCGTGGCGCCTATAACAGGATCTCCCAGCTGACAAAAGCAGAGTGCGAGTGTGGCGTAGTATGCGCATCGGCGGGTAATCATGCCCAAGGCGTAGCGATGTCTGCTGCGGCGCGGGGCATTAGTGCCGTCATTGTGATGCCTGAAACCACGCCGGATATCAAAGTGGATGCGGTAAAGCGCTTAGGCGGCAAAGTGGTGTTGTATGGCCAAGCATTTGATCAAGCCAGTGCCCACGCGCAAAGCTTGGCGAAAAACGAAGGCCGGGTGTATATCGCCCCGTTCGATGATGAAGCGGTTATTGCTGGGCAGGGCACAGTGGCGCAAGAGATGGTGCAGCAACAGCGCGATCTGGAAGTGGTATTTGTGCCCGTGGGCGGCGGTGGCTTAATTGCGGGTATTGCGGCTTATTATAAAGCCGTGATGCCACAAGTGAAGATCATTGGCGTAGAACCTGAAGATTCAGCCTGTCTAAAAGCGGCACTGGATGCGGGTGAGCGGGTAGTATTGCCGCAAGTGGGCTTGTTTGCCGATGGCGTCGCGGTTAAGCAAATTGGCGCCGAGCCCTTTAGAGTGGCGCGTGAATACGTGGATGATGTCATCACCGTGACCTCCGATGAAATTTGCGCTGCGGTAAAAGATATTTTCGAAGACACCCGCGCGATAGCTGAGCCTTCGGGCGCACTGTCGTTAGCTGGGCTGAAAAAGTATGTTGGCAATAATGGTACCGGCCAAAAGCTCGGCGCCATCTTAAGCGGTGCCAATGTTAACTTTCACAGCTTGCGTTATGTGTCTGAGCGTTGTGAACTGGGTGAGCAAAAAGAAGCGATTCTGGCGGTAAAAGTACCAGAGCGTCCAGGGATCTTCCTGCGCTTTTGTGAGCTACTCGGTAAGCGAGCAATGACCGAGTTTAATTATCGTTTTAGCAGTCGCGATAAGGCGGTGGTTTTTGCCGGTATTCGTATCTCTGAAGGGCAAAGTGAACTGGACGAGATTATTGCTAACCTTGAAGCTGAAGGCTTTGAGGTGCAAGATCTTTCTCGGGATGAAACCGCTAAGTTGCATGTGCGCTATATGGTGGGGGGGCATCCACCAGAGCCGTTAGAGGAACGTTTATTTAGCTTTGAATTCCCCGAACACCCTGGTGCACTGTTTAAGTTTTTGACCACACTGCAAAGTAAGTGGAACATCAGCTTATTTCACTACCGTAACCACGGCGCCGCCTATGGCAGAGTGTTAGCGGGCTTTGAAGTGCCAGAGAGTGACAATCTTGCATTTCAGCAGTTTTTGACTGAGCTGGGTTTCATCTATCAAGAGGAAACTAACAGTCCTGCTTATCGACTCTTCCTCGATAATCGGGCTTAGCTGCCGAGTAACGCTAAACAAATGGCCGAAACTACAGTATTCAGCATTTTTGGGCTGTTTTAGAGAATAGGACGCGAAAGCGTCCTATTTTTTATGAAATTCTTGCAGACTTATGGAGTTAAGTTCCGTTTTGTAATATTGTGACCATAGAAAAATATAATAATATTTGTAGTGAAACAGCAGTCACTAATAGGCTTTTTGTTTAGGCAGTTCAATCTTAACCACAGCAAAGTATTTAGTTTCTAAGGAAATATAATGTTAATAGCACCCTATATCGAACCGTTTAATCCACCGCGAAGAGTGCTGATGGGGCCGGGGCCCTCTGATGTTTATCCAGAAGTGTTGGCTGCTCAAGCTAAACCGACTATTGGCCATCTCGACCCTGTATTTGTTGGCATGATGGATGAGCTGAAAGCACTGATCCAATATGCTTTTCAAACCACCAATGAGATGACGTTAGCGGTGTCAGCTCCTGGCAGTGCGGGCATGGAAACCTGTTTTGTTAATCTGGTTGAGCCCGGCGAAAAAGTCATTGTCTGTCGTAACGGTGTATTTGGTGAGCGTATGCGACAAAACGTCGAGCGTTGCGGTGGCGTTGCTGTGGTGGTTGATAATGAATGGGGCGAAGCCGTCTCTGTTGATGATGTTGCTAGCGCACTGGCTGCTAATCCTGATGCTAAGTTTTTGGCTTTTGTGCATGCAGAAACCTCAACCGGTGCCTTATCGGATGCTAAAGCCTTGTGTGCTTTAGCTAAACAACATGATTGTATATCGATTGTTGATGCGGTGACTTCCCTGGGTGGTGTTGAGTTAAGAGTTGATGAGTGGGGCATAGATGCCATCTATTCAGGTAGTCAGAAATGTCTCTCTTGTGTGCCTGGATTATCGCCTGTGTCTTTCTCTCCTAAAGCGGTTGAGAAAATGAAAGCGCGCAAGACTCAAGTACAGAGCTGGTTTTTAGACCAAACGTTAGTGATGGGCTATTGGACCGGTGAAAGTGGCGGCAAACGCAGCTATCACCATACAGCGCCAGTGAATGCACTTTATGCACTGCATGAGTCACTGCGTTTGCTGTCGCTTGAAGGACTAGAGCAAGCATGGCAGAGACACGCTGACATGCATCAAGTGTTGCGTCATGGTTTGCAGCGCTTAGGGCTTAAGTTTGTGGTTGCTGAAGAGGTGCGTTTACCGCAGCTCAATACCGTTTATATTCCAGAAGGAATAGATGACGCCAAAATACGTAAGCAGCTATTGGAAAACTATAATCTTGAAATCGGTGCTGGACTTGGCATCTTAGCCGGTAAAGCATGGCGTATTGGTCTGATGGGCTACGCTGCTCGTCGTGAAAATGTC
Source organism: Shewanella abyssi (assembly GCF_023284025.1). GTDB lineage: Bacteria > Pseudomonadota > Gammaproteobacteria > Enterobacterales > Shewanellaceae > Shewanella > Shewanella abyssi. Next base: position 15,169 of record NZ_JAKIKR010000074.1, read on the forward strand.
GCGCTGTGTATTAAAGCGTTAGAAGAGGTTTTAGTGTAAGCATTTGCTCAGTTAGTATTCAGATTTGAAAAGGCCGCTCACTTATGGTGAATGGCCTTTTTGTTTTAGTGAGTCTTGTCCTGAAGCTAGTTGGCGATCGCAGCCCACCAATGGGTAGTTTTATGGATCTCATTAATAGAGACAAGTTCACCCATCTTCGGCGTGACAATCTCAACATTCGCATCACTGGCAAGCTGTGTGATTTGATTTAGTGGGTCATACCAACTGTGAAAAGCTAAATCAAATGTACCGTTGTGGATCGGCATCATCTTCTTCCCTTGCAGGTCGATATGCGCCTGTAGACTTTGCTCTGGCGTCATATGGATAGTGGCCCAGTCTTTATCATAAGCCCCAGTTTCAACCATGGTCAGATCAAACGGACCAAAGCGATCACCAATCTGCTTAAAGCCATCAAAATAGCCAGAATCACCGCTGAAATAGAGGCTACTGTTAGCTGATTGAATCACGTATGACGCCCATAGAGTGTCATTCTTATCAAATAAACTGCGCCCAGAAAAATGTTGAGTCGGTGTCGCGGTAATGGTTACACCTGAACTATTATGTGCTTGCCACCAGTCGAGGCTGTGGATTTTGCTCGGCTTAACGCCCCAGTCGGTAAGGTGCTTATCAACTCCCAGCGGTACCACGAAATGCGCCACACTTTTTGCTAGGTGCATGATTGAAGCTTTGTCCAAATGGTCATAGTGATCATGGCTAATCATCACCCCATCGATTGACGGTAAGTCTGTTAGTGCAATAGGTGGCTGGTGGAAGCGTTTCGGCCCTGCAAAGCTAAAAGGTGAAGCTCGCTCACTAAAAACCGGATCAATCAACCAGCGTTGGCCGTCGACTTGTAAAAAGATACTTGAATGTCCTAAACGGATCACCGTATCTTGGCTCTCCGGTAAGTTTCTGAGTAGCTCAGCGGTTACGGTAACCACAGGGATTTCCATCGTAGGAGTAGCGTCGATTCTAGTCTCGGTAATATAACGCTTCAGCAGCGGCAGTATGGCGGTATCGTCACTAAAACTTGGACTGGTATTGATAAAGCCACCTTTTGTCTTGTGGTGCGCGCGTTGCTCACTGACGTTAACGTCGCCTTGATGGCTGGGTGATGTTAAAGCTGAAGTTGCCAGCATGATGCCTCCGATAAATACCAATATTGAAATGAGTTTAATTAGCTTCATAGCGATCATTAAAAGTAAACTACACCGTATAGTTTACTTTTAATGATCGCTATGAAGCTAATTAAACTCATTTCAATATTGGTATTTATCGGAGGCATCATGCTGGCAACTTCAGCTTTAA
>NZ_JAKIKR010000075.1 GCF_023284025.1 Shewanella abyssi
CGCTGTCTCCAGCCGAGACTCAGTGAAGTTGAAATTGCGGTGAAGATGCCGTATACCCGCGGCTAGACGGAAAGACCCCGTGCACCTTTACTATAGCTTGGCACTGAACATTGAACCTACATGTGTAGGATAGGTGGGAGACTTTGAAGCATTGTCGCTAGATGATGTGGAGTCAACCTTGAAATACCACCCTTGTAGTTTTGATGTTCTAACCGCGGCCCCTGAATCGGGGTTCGGGACAGTGCCTGGTGGGTAGTTTGACTGGGGCGGTCTCCTCCCAAAGAGTAACGGAGGAGCACGAAGGTTGGCTAAGTACGGTCGGACATCGTACGGTTAGTGCAATGGCATAAGCCAGCTTAACTGCGAGACATACACGTCGAGCAGGTACGAAAGTAGGTCATAGTGATCCGGTGGTTCTGTATGGAAGGGCCATCGCTCAACGGATAAAAGGTACGCCGGGGATAACAGGCTGATACCGCCCAAGAGTTCATATCGACGGCGGTGTTTGGCACCTCGATGTCGGCTCATCACATCCTGGGGCTGAAGTCGGTCCCAAGGGTATGGCTGTTCGCCATTTAAAGTGGTACGCGAGCTGGGTTCAGAACGTCGTGAGACAGTTCGGTCCCTATCTGCCGTGGGCGTTGGATGATTGAAGGAAGCTGCTCCTAGTACGAGAGGACCGGAGTGGACGAACCGCTGGTGTTCGGGTTGTTATGCCAATAGCATTGCCCGGTAGCTACGTTCGGAATCGATAACCGCTGAAAGCATCTAAGCGGGAAGCGAGTCCTAAGATGAGTCATCCCTAGGAATTTAATTCCTCTAAAGAGCCGTTCGAGACTAGGACGTTGATAGGCAGGGTGTGTAAGCGTTGTGAGGCGTTGAGCTAACCTGTACTAATGACTCGTGAGGCTTAACCATACAACCCTAATGGGTTTTGTATGAGACTGATGTTTCGACAGAAGTCAGAATTAGAACTTACTCTGAAAAGAGTAGACACTTAATGTGTGTTTAACTCAATATAATTTCAGTTTTTAGATGATAACCGTCTGAAGACTCAGCTTTCTAAAATTTTTTACCTTTAGTTTTTTGAAAACTGAAAGTAAGCAGAATTTGTCTGGAAACCATAGAGCTGTGGCCCCACCTGATCCCATTCCGAACTCAGAAGTGAAACACAGTATCGCCGATGGTAGTGTGGGGTTTCCCCATGTGAGAGTAGGTCATTTCCAGGCGCCTAATTTCTCGAAAGAGAGTATCAAGCCCGTTGCTAACGCAACGGGCTTTTTTACGTCTGCGATTTGTGGTTTTGAGTCGTTATGTGTATGACTTTACTGCTCATACCATCTGTACTGACTGTAGTGTGGCCGACATGTCCATGCGCCCCTTCGAGGATAATAAAGAGTAGATCATTTCCAGGCGCCGACTCTTTCTAATATTGGTCTCGAAAGAGAGTGAACAGCCCGTTGCTAACGCAACGGGCTTTTTTACGTCTGCGATTTGTGGTTTTGAGTGGTTAGTGGATGACTGAAAAACTCTTAACATCGGTACTGATAGCAGTGTGGCCGACATGCCCATGCGCCTACTCTTTCCTACATAGGTTTCGTAAGAGAGTGAGTAGCCTGTTGCTAACATAGCGGTTTTTTTAAGTGTGCGATTTGTGGTTTTGAGTCATTTGTTTATGGCTTAACGACTCTTCGCATCGTTACTGTTAATGTCGCTTTAAGCTTTTATAAAGTTAAGCAAAGCCGTAAGCGCAGTGTTTCTGGCTTTATCACGTTCCATAAAAATTTCATGTCGTGAGTAGGGAATTTTTAATAGCTTACACATACCCCTACTTGCCCGTTTCTGCGCTGCATTACAAACAATGGTGTCTTCCTCTGCTTGAAGTATTAGTAAAGGGATATCAATGTCTTGTGCTGCCCTAATTGCATCTTCTCCAGCATCAATAGATTCCACTAACCAATGATTTGTTGGTGAACCTAACTGTAGCCTAGGTTGCTGTTGATAGAGGTCTCTATAATCGTCATAACGCAATTTACTATTGGTTAGATCATTCTTTTCAAATGCAGCAGCATGGTAATCTTTGCCGCCTAATACATAGTTCGGATACTGGTTACTGTGGTTATCTAATAGTGAGGCTAATCTACGAATGAAGCGTTTCGGTAGGGGTAACTTTATACCGTACATTGGGGCTGAAAATACTGCAGATTTAAACACGCCTGGGTGCTGTGCAAGGTACAAGGTGCCTATGGTTCCCCCCATTGAATGGCCGACAAGAAAATAGTCTCTCTCTTGAACCGGCTTGACAATATTGTGCATAAAATCGTCAAAGTCGTCGACATAACGCTGGAACTTGTCGATATGTCCTTGATGGGGGTTCACCGTTGTTCTGCTGGAAAGACCTTGGCCACGATGATCAATTGCAAACAAATCGTAGCCTTGGCGGTAAAGATCGAACATTAGCTCGCTATACTTAAAATAGGATTCAACTCGTCCACTACTTAGTACAATGGTGCCTTTGCTATTTTGTTGGCTAATCGAAGCATATGCTAGTGATAAACCGTCACTCGTTTTAAAACTATTTCGTGTTACCTGCTGCCAAAATGCCGTTTGCTCCGGGCTGTTTAGGTGGTGCTCAGATGAAAAGGCGCAGACAGAGTTTGATGATATGGCGGGTTCAGCAGCATTTGGCATGTTGGTTATCTATTGAATAAAGATGTTTTAAGTGTATCAAACTCCCTTTGTTATATGGGATTCTAATTGATAATAAAATGGCCGCAACTAGCGGCCATTTTATTAAGCTAGCTTAAGGTGCTGCTTGCTGTTGCTTTATAAAGTCGTTAATTTGCTGCTCAAGAATGGTCATAGGTACAGAGCCATTTGCTAGCACTGCATCGTGAAAGGCTCTAATATCGAAGTTCTCGCCTAGTTCTTGTTCTGCTTGGGCGCGTAAACGTTTAATGGTTAATTCACCGATTTTGTAGGACAGGGCCTGTCCAGGCCATGAGATGTAGCGGTCGATCTCAGTGGTCACATTATGCAATGATAGGGCTGTGTTACTTGCCATAAAGTCCATTGCTTGCTGACGACGCCAGCCTTTTGCATGCATGCCAGTGTCGACAACGAGTCTTGCAGCGCGCCACATTTCATAGGTCAATCGACCAAAGTTGCTGTAAGGATCCTGATAAAATCCAGCTTCAAGCCCTAGATATTCAGAATATAAGCCCCAACCTTCACCAAATGCTGAGATGTAGCTATAACGTCGAAAACTCGGTAGCTCGGTTAGTTCGCGATTTAATGATATTTGTAGGTGATGGCCCGGGACTGCTTCATGTAATGTTAAGGCTTCCATTTCATATAGTGGGCGTTTATCAAGTGCATAGGTGTTGACCCAGTAGTAACCTGGTTCATCATCTCGGTTAGAGCCTGAATATCTGCCGGTAGTATATTTAGGGGCAATTTCAGCGGGGACCGGGGCAATACCATAGGGCTGGCGTGGTAGTTTGCCAAAGTATTTAGGTAGCATAGCATCTGCTTTTTTGGCGATGAAAGCTGCTTCTTTCAGTAGTTCGTCTGCCGTTTTAGGGTAAAATTGTGGATCCGTTCTTAGGAAGTGGAGGAAATCAGCAAAGCTGCCCTCAAATTCAACCTCCTCAATAACCTGCTCCATCTCAGCTCGAATACGCTTAACTTCGCTTAAGCCTAACTGGTGCACTTCATCGGATGTCATGTCCAATGTGGTGTAGTAGCGAACCCTGTTTTCATAAAACGCTACACCGTCAGGCAATTTAGATGCAGCAATGTCAGTTCGCGTATTTGGAATGTATTCGTTAACCATAAAATCATAAAAAGCCTGATACTCAGGTAGCACTGTATTTTCGACTAATTCCAAACCTTGATTGGTTAACGCGATTTTTTCTGCATCACTGAAATGTTCTGGATACTCGGTGAATGGTTTAAAATAGCCGCTTTCTTCTACAGCTACGATAAAGGCACTTATGCTGGTTTCGAATCCATTTAGAGTGACTTTGGCTGGTGTGATCCCTGATGCCAAGCCTTGCTTTAACCAATAGGTTTGCTGAGAAAAATAAGCAGGTAATGCCTCTAGCTGGTTTATATAATTTTGATAGTCTTCTAGTTTTGCAAAACGAGCATTAGCGATAGAGGCGATATATGCGTGAAAACCACTTTCGGCTGACAAGGGGATGTAGTGGTCTTTATAGCGAAATTGATCAACGCTGTTTTGTACTTGATCTTGTAGTATTTTAGCGTTGATAACATCGGCTGCAGTTAGCTCTGATCTATTGATCGCCTTTATCTCGCTTAATAAAGCAACGTGGCGTTGATTTAACGAGTTTAAAGCTGTTGGAGATAGATCTTGCAGTTTTCCCGCTGCTGATTGATCTCCTAATGAATAGGCTAAATCAGGGCTAGCATCTAACGATATCTTCCATGCACTGTCGATTGCAGTTTGAAGTTGTGCATTTACGGGTTGTTTTGCTGATGCCGTAACTTGATTGGTAGCTGCTGTTGAAACAGTTTGGCAGCCGCTAAGACCTATGATCAAAATGGAGGGGAGCAGGTATCTAAACATGTTATATCCGTTTTTGTTATGGATCTGTTTTTATTCTGTTTTCGATTATGCCGATAGTCATGCAAAAGGTCACGTAGGTAAGTTAAAGCAAATGTGATTAAGAGGGTTGGATATAGCTTACTCGTTTGCAAGGCCAATTGTATTGGGAAGTTATGTATTTCAGATAGTGAACGCAAAGCGTTATAAACGACAACAGCGAAACAGTTTTCGAGATATAAAAAAACCGGCAAATGCCGGTTTTTTTGTGCTTATGTTTGTTAGATAACGCGGGAGAATTGCTGTTGTCTTGCTTTCTCACGGTAGTAAACATCAAAGCAGATACAGATATTACGGATCAACAAACGGCCAGTTGGGCTGATGGTGATCTTTCTGTCAGTTATATTGACTAACTCATCATCGATAAACGTTTGTAGCAGTTTTAAGTCTTCTACAAAGTACTCTTCGAAGTTGATGTTAAGCTTTTCTTCTATCTGAGCCATATCAAGTTCGAAGTGACAGATAAGCTGCTTAATGACCACACGACGGATTTCGTCGTCACGGTTTAAGTCGCAACCTTTCCACAGTGCGTGGCCATTAGCATCGATAGATTCGAAGTAAGGGCGAATGTCTTTTTGGTTCTGTGCATAGCAATCACCAATTTGGCTAATTGATGACACACCTAAACCAAGTAGATCGCACTCTTCTTGAGTGGTATAACCTTGGAAGTTACGGTGTAAGCGACCTTCATTTTGTAAAATTGAAAGCTCATCATCTGGCTTAGCAAAGTGATCCATACCGATATACTGATAACCGGCACCGGTTAAGGTTTCGATTGTTTGATGTAGCATATCTAGCTTTTGCTGTGGAGATGCTAAATGTTCGTCTTTAATCTTACGCTGAGCTGCAAAACGCGATGGTAGGTGAGCGTAGTTAAAGACAGACAAGCGGTCCGGATCAAGATCGAGAACTCGCTGCATAGTTTCAGCAAATGTCTCTGGAGTTTGATGTGGCAAGCCGTAGATAAGGTCAATGTTAGTAGAAACAAAGCCAAGCTCTTTAGCGCGTGCCATTAGGTCAAAAATAAACTGCTCGTCTTGTTCACGATTGACAGCGATTTGAACCTTTTTATTGAAATCCTGAACACCGATTGAGATGCGGTTGAAACCCGCCTCTTTTAGCGTATCGAGCATCGATAGCTCAATTTCGCGTGGGTCAACTTCAATCGAGTATTCTCCGACCTCGGCAACGTTAAAGTTTGCTTTAACGAGTGCTGATAGTGTCAGTATTTGCTCAGGAGTTAGGAATGTCGGTGTACCGCCACCCCAGTGGATCTGTGTCACTAAGTAGTTTTTGAATAACGGCGCACGTTTAACAATCTCAGTGGCTAGATATTCAATATACTGGTCAGCTTTATGTTGATGACGAGTGATAACTTTATTACAGCCACAGTAGTAGCAAAGCTTGGCGCAAAAAGGGATATGGATATAAAGAGAAAGCTTATCACTCTTGCTGTTTTTAATGGAGGTCAGCAATTTATCTTCGGTAAACGAATCATCGAACTCTAGCGCCGTCGGGTAAGAGGTATAACGTGGGCCGCTATAATTGTACTTCTCGATCATTGACTGATCCCAACTAATTTGGGTGGGCTGCTTCAAGGCGTATCCTCCAACGTATAGTAATTTAGCAACATGTGAAGTATGCATCGTTATTTGTGCAATAACTTTGATCCATGTTGTAAATTTGAAATGTGGGTAACAAAGAGCGACAGAATATCGCTGAATTTAAACTTTATGTCTGTGCTGTTAAGTAGATTTTGTGGACAGACTCACCCTATATTAATAAAATCTTCTATAACTGAGATCTGGATAGGGATTCAATATGGCTATGTGCAAGCTATAACCTTAGCTGTTCGTTGTGATTAATGCAGTGTGGCGGCGTCGAATTCACTCAGTTGTTTAGCTTCTTTAAGGATCTCCGCTTCTAGTTCACCTTCTGATTTTATTCGCGCGAAATCAAGTTTCATACGCTGTTTTTTTGACAGTGCAGTGCGACTCTCTTTAATTGGATGCTCTTTGATGACTTCAAAATGCCTGAATGTTGCTGGGTACTTTTCGCTAACTAACTCAGACATACCAACTAAATTAAACAGTTTAGCGATACGCATAACTCCTTCTGATAACTCACAGCGGTCTTCGAGCATCGCTGTTGCGATATAGCGAATACTATCGAGTAACTCTTCAGATTTTGCTTTAGCTGTCGCTAGCTGTTCTTGTTGCTTCAATACTTTGGCTTGGCTTTGCTTTCGAACCCGGGTCAGCAGGTAAGTAGCATAGGTGGTCAGCATAACGATAATAAAAAAGGCAATAACAATAAGAGCAGTGGTCATGCGTAATCCTGTTGTATTAGTACAGAGCGTTGATATTCTAGTATCAGATAAAAATATGGCATCAATTAAGATGCCATATTAGGAGCTTTGCCGCTAGGGACTAGTCTTTCTGTTGAAAATCTTTAAGAAGATCTGCACCAGATTCGAACTTGTCGAAGAGGTCGTCATCGCTGACGGCTTTCTTTGGTTGAGGCTGCTCTACTTCTTCGATTAAACCGAGCTTATCTAGAAGAGTTTCAATTTGGGTTAATTGTTTATTTAACCACTTTTGATCATCTTGAGCTAGGTTTTTACCCTCTTCAAGCATATCCAGCAGACTGTTTAGACGCGGATCTTCCTCTAGCTTTAATAGTTTTTGCTCATCAGATAGCTTTGGCCCTTTCGGCTTGCTTTCTACCTTCTTCTCTTTAACGATATTAAGCTGAACAGGCTTTTTACTACCGTGACGAGGGTCGCTGTTTTTAGCGCTGCCACCGTTGGCCTGGCTTTCAATCATCGAAGCGTTATGACGACTGCCCGCTTTATTACCAGCAACTTGTTTTTTACCAGCGAGAACGCGTTCTTGTTTCTTTGTTCTCGGGGCTAATTTGGGAGCATTCTCGTTGCTCTTACGTGATTTCTTACTACGGGACATGATTCACTTATCTCGATAACTTAAATGACTCTGCTGCTGACAAAATTAAAAATCTCTATCAACAATTGAAGTTTGGTCGCGTGTTATACCAGATCCTGATGGTTTTTGCACCAGAATGAGATCATTTGCTGCAAATAATAGCTTAAAACCGACTTTATCAGCCAAATATTGGAAGCTTTGCTGCTTATAGAAGCTAACGTGGGTTAAATTATTTTTGTGGTGCCACTTATCAAATCTCGTGAGATCGGTCAGTAAAGGCGTGTTAATCGCAATCCAGCCACCGGGTTTGATTAGTTCACATAGCAGTCCCCACTCTTTTCTGGGAAACCTAAAATGTTCAAAAACGCGATAGCAGCAAATGAAATCGTATTGCTGTTTTAACTCTTTATTCCAAGGTGCAATGCTAGGGTCGTATTGGTTAATTTGATGGCCACGCTTTGTCACTCTTTGCAAACTCTTGGGATCTAAGGTTCTGCCGAAATTAAGACCGAGCAATGCTTGCTCTCCGGTTTCGCATTGAGATACTAGATCAAACATGAACCGTGATAACAATTTACTTTTGTTGTTCGCAAGGCGGTACTTCTGGGTTTCGGCATTCGGTGGTAAGTGTGAGTTAGCATCAGCAAATACCAGTTCACATTGATGGCAGCGGTATAAACAACGCTTTCTATCTTCAAAGAACAGTTGGCAGTGGCCACTAAGGCACAACGGGCATCGGCGCATATAACGACTCCCTCTTAAATCAATGTATGAAAGGTAGGGGAAGCAATTGATGAATATATGGGTTTATGGGAAATCGCCAACAAGGAGTTTGAATTGATATCAACATATAAACCAATTGTTTAAAGGGACTTTTGTGAGTATATACCCGTTCTACTTCAAAGTGCATGTTTCTGAGCTTTCGTCGAGTCGCAGGGTAAGGCTGTGATTGGGACAATGTTTCATATCACTAATGCTGTGCAGTCACCATACGGGTATATAACCGTGAGGTAGCAGCAATTAACGTGATGCTGAAACAGTATTTCTGCGGCTGTTTGGGTCTTAAACAAGAATAGAATACTGTGGGTACGCTTTTTTGAGCAATAAAAAAGGCGACAGATAAACTGTCGCCTATAAAGTGCAATTAGCACCAATTCTTATTTCAAGTATCCATACTTGCTAGTGACTATCCCGGTCAATATCCATCTTATTTTTTTGATTGCTTTCCGTGCAATTATTTTTTTAGTTTGTGGTCTTCCTGACACTTTATGTTAATCCTGTTGTCTTCCTGACCACAGTTTCCGTAGATGGTCTTTATGACACATCTCAATTCTTCGTCCATCAATGACGCCTAAGTAACCATCCATGTTAGTTGTATCTAAGTATCTTCCAGTGATAAACAAGCTTCCAGCGAGTGCATCCAAAGCAATTAGCTTCCTCTGCCAATGTTTGTATCCTACAAACATTCTCCTATTGGTGCGCGTTTCTCTGAATGTAAGGTAAATGCTAAATAGCGTATTGGCCTTCCTAACCAAAATCCTTACTAAAATTCTTACGACCTGGACTTCAAACAGAAATCTCTACTCTTATTATTTTTAGTGAGTGGTCTCAATCATATTATTATTATTTGTTAATTTATTCTTATATCTTAAATGTATAAATACCGAAATCTGAAAGTTATTATTAAATAAATTTTGTACTAACAGTTGGGTTCATCTCGGTACGGGGCTCATTAAACCGAAATCTGTGATCGCTGTCAAGTCTGTTTTTGCGGGCAGTTTACGTAAACGTTAACGATGTTAAATAAAAAAGGACAGCGTTGCTGTCCTTTTAGTATTAACTAATATTTACTTAAGGCTTGATATATATTTAGATAATGCGTCCATATCGGTAGCATTTAGCTTTTTAGCGATGTCTTGCATCATGCCATTTAAGTCGTTGTTACGATTTGTATCGTGGAACTTATTTAGCTGGATCTTGATGTAATTGGCGTGTTGTCCGCTAACATCAGGGAAGCCGGCAGCTTCAGAACCTTTACCTTCAGGTCCATGACAAGCAATACATGCAGTGATGCCGCGAGCTGAGTCACCACCCTTGTATAGCTCTTCACCTAAAGCAGGAACGTCTTTAACGTCGATAACTTGCTTTATTTGACTAGAATAGAATGCAGCGATATCAGTGATGTCTTCATCACTAAGCATCATTGCCATGCCGCCCATGATTGGATCGGCGCGGCCTTCTTTACCAGCTGATTTTGCCGCACTGCGGAAATCATGTAGTTGCTTTTCGATATAGGTTGATTGTTGACCTGCAAGTTTAGGGTACATGTCTATCGTGCTATTGCCGTCAACACCGTGACAAGCAGAACAAACAATGGCTTTAGTTTTTCCGGCTTCAGCATTACCTTCGGCCATTACTGGTGAAGACATTGTGACTAAAACAGACAGCGCAAGAGCTAACTTTTTCATGGCGTTCCAACTTCTTATTAAAATATTTGTCATGGGCTTACTAGGGAGACCCGCAAGCGTGATAAAATGTATTTTATGTGATCGAGGTAATATTTTACACGAAATTGTGAAAATGTAAGCAACTCTTCGATATTTAACAAAGTTAGTTGATAAAATTTTGGAGTTAATTGTGAGTGAATCTCGTATCGATTTCCGTAAAGCTGAGTTTTTAATTAGTGCGCCAGACATCGCACACTTAAATGAATACCTCCCAGGTGATGTTGGGGTAGAGATAGCATTTGCGGGTCGTTCGAACGCGGGCAAGTCTAGTGCGCTTAATTTACTGACGGAGCAAAAGATTGCCCGTACCAGCAAAACGCCAGGCCGTACCCAGCTTATTAACGTTTTTAAACTCGATAAGCATCGCCGTTTAGTGGATTTGCCAGGTTATGGTTTCGCTCAAGTTCCTTTGGCGCTTAAGAAAAAATGGCAGCAAGCATTAGGTGAATATTTATTAAAGCGTAATTGTTTAGGGGGCGTGGTCGTGTTGATGGATATTCGCCATCCGCTTAAAGATCTTGATATGCAAATGATTGAGTGGGCTGTAGAAAGCCACATTCCTGTGTTAGCACTGTTAACTAAGGCCGATAAGTTAGGTCAAAGTGACAGGATGAAGATGGTCAATGAAGTGCGTAAGAAGCTAAGCCATTTTGATAAGGATGCGGTAAAGGTCGAACCGTTCTCATCGCTCAAGGGCATAGGTAAAAATAAAGCGCTTAGCATTCTCGATGCGTGGTGCAAGCCAGAGTGGTTGATGCAACAGATAGCGGCTGAGGCCGCTGCCGACGAGTAAACTACTGCCGTTTGTTGATGAAGACGCTCCTATTTAGGGGCGTTTTTTTTGGCTTGAATTGACTGGAGTGCTATTACAGGCAAAAAAAAACCGACGGAATAAACCATCGGCGTAAATTAGCTCTTTTGGGGAGAAGCTAAATTCAACAAGACTCAAGACCTACCAAACGATATTGGTAGCACTTAATGGATAGATGATAACTCTTTTTTTAAACGAATTAAAGTAATTACTCTAAATTGAATTTTGGGCGAAAAAAAGCCCCAGCAAATTAGATTTGCTGGGGCGCCATAATTTGGCAATTCACTTCAAATTAGCGAATTTAAAAAAGGTCTGAAAGATAGAACATCTTAACCTCTGTACCCTACGCAGAGAATATTACCCTATTAACCGTATTATGAAAAACTGTTTCTGTAAAAAAGACACAATAATGTGATGCGGATCTCAAGGTTTGTTCAATAAAAACACACTAAATGATCTATATATTTCATATTACTGATTTAAAAACATAGATTTATACCGCTTTTTATTTGAGCAGTTACGTGGTGGATGATGTTGAAGTATTAATAGGGGAAAAGGGTATCGTTGGATAGGTTTTGCGAAAAAAGGATTTCAGTTGGTCGGTGAGGCGACCAACTGAATGCACATTAACCTGTTTAGGCTATTTTAGTGTGCTTGTTCCCAGTTGTCGCCGACACCAGCTTCTGCGAGTAACTCAACATCGAGCTTGGCGGCTGCTGCCATCAACTGACATACCTTGACTTGCAGTGTCTCTGCTTGTGCTTCATCGACCTCAAACACCAATTCATCGTGTACTTGCATGATCATGGTTATTTCACCTTGAGTCTCTGTTTCAATCCACTTGGCGACATCTATCATCGCTTTCTTAATGATATCGGCAGCAGTACCTTGCATTGGCGCATTAATCGCGGCTCGCTCTGCTGCTTGTCGACGCATGGCGTTGCGATCTTTAATGGCAGGCAAATATAGACGACGGCCGTACAGAGTCGACACATAGCCAAGATCAGCCGCTATGGCGCGCGTTTCTTCCATATACTTCAACACACCGGGGTAACGCTTAAAGTAAGTGTCTATGTATTGCTGAGCTTCTGTACGTGGAATATCAAGTTGCTTAGCTAAGCCAAATGCTGACATGCCATAGATTAGGCCAAAGTTTACCGCTTTAGCGCGACGTCGTTGATCGGTGGTGACTTCACTGAAATCGACGTCGAACACTTCAGCTGCTGTGGCTTTATGAATATCCTTTCCTTCAGCAAAGGCGGTCAGCAGCCCTTTATCTTGAGATAGGTGTGCCATGATACGTAGTTCAATTTGCGAGTAATCGGCCGCGAGAATTTTTCTCCCCGCAGGGGCGATAAACGCATGGCGAATACGACGACCCTCTTCGGTTCTAATCGGGATATTTTGCAAGTTAGGTTCACTAGATGATAAACGGCCTGTAGCAGCATTCGCTTGATGATAACTGGTGTGAACACGTCCTGTTTTCGCATTCACCATTAGCGGCAGCTTGTCAGTGTAAGTGCTCTTCAGTTTGGCGAGACTACGGTGCTCAAGAATGATCTTCGGCAGCGGATAGTCTAATGCAAGCTCAACGAGCACCTCTTCTGCTGTTGAAGGTGCACCTTTAGGTGTTTTCTTTAACACTGGGTAGCCAAGCTTCTCGAAAAATAGCACTTGTAGTTGCTTAGGTGAAGCGAGGTTAAATGGCTGGCCTGCAATCTCATGCGCTTTGCTTTGTAGTTCATCAATCTTGCGTGCCAGCTCTTCGCTTTGCTGACCTAAAAGCATGCTATCAATGAGCACACCCTGGCGTTCAATGGTCGACAGAATGTTAATTAACGGCAGCTCAATATCGGTGAAGACACTTGCTAACTCAGGCTGTTTCTCTAATCTAGGCCACAAATGCTGATGCAGTCTTAGGGTAATGTCAGCATCTTCCGCGGCATATGGCGCTGCGATATCAAGTGGAATTTGGTTAAAGGTGATCTGTTTAACCCCTTTGCCGGCAATCTCTTCAAAACTAATATTTTTATGGCCAAGATACTTAAGCGCTAAGTCGTCCATATTATGCTTTGAGGCTACAGAGTTAAACACGTATGACTCAAGCATCGTGTCGAACTGTACGCCGCGTAAGGTAATACCGGCGTTAGCGAAAATGCTGATGTCATACTTTAAGTTTTGCCCGACCTTCTTGATGGCTTCGTTTTCTAGCAGCGGGGTTAACTTTTCAAACACCATTGCTTTATCAAGCTGCTCAGGCGCATCAATATAGTCATGTGATAATGGCAAGTAAGCGGCTTTGCCTGCTTTTATCGCAAATGAGATACCGACAAGTTCAGCGTCCATATAGTTGAGGCTGGTTGTTTCTGTATCGATGGCGATAAGCTCTGCTTTATTAAGCTTTTCTAGCCAGCAATCCAGCTGCTCGACCGATAGGATAGTCTCGTATTCGGCAGTGATATCCTGCTTTACTACGACTTCATCGGTATCATCGTTTACCGCTGCAGAACTTGATCTGTTATCCAACACTTCAGCTAACCAGCGCTTAAACTCCATTTTGCCATAGCACTTAATCAGCTCATCTTTGTTTGCTGGCTCAATGTCCATGGTGCGCCAGTCTTGCTCAAGCTCTACATCAAGTTTAATTGTGGCGAGTTTATAACTTAATTTGAGCATATCGCCATGCTCAATAATCTTAGCGGGCATTGTTTTTGAGCCACGAAAGCCAAGCTCTGGCATTTTTTCCGGTGCCGCTAAAATATTAGCGACAGAGCCAACGCCAGTTAACATCGCCAACGCGGTTTTTTCACCAACGCCAGGCAGGCCTGGGATGTTATCGGCCTTGTCGCCCTGAAGTGCGAGCAGGTCAATAATGAGCTCTGGGCCGACACCGAATTTCTCGGTAACTTCAGCTGGGCCCATTACGGTATTGGTCATGGTATTGATTAGGGTGACATTCTCGTCGACCAGCTGCGCCATATCTTTATCGCCAGTACTGATTAATACCGCTCGGCCCTCTTTACTGGCTTGGGTTGCAATCGTACCGATAACATCATCGGCTTCAACACCTGAGATACACACCAGTGGTAAGCCGAGCGCCTTAATGAGCTCATGTAACGGCGCAATTTGGCTACGGAGATCGTCTGGCATTGGCGGGCGTTGGGCTTTATATTCCGAATACATGTCATTACGGAATGTTTTACCCTTTGCATCAAATACAACTGCCATTTGGCTAGGTTTGTATTGATTTAAAAGGCTGCGTAGCATGTTGATCACACCGTAGACTGCACCGGTTGCTTCACCTTTAGAGTTAGTCAAATGTGGCGGAGAATAGTAGGCGCGGTAAAGGTAAGAAGAACCATCCACAAGAACTAAAGGGTTGTCGGCAATTTTAGGCATAATAGGTATTCGTTTATCGCATTTCGATGATGGCGCTAGCATGCCATATCAGGGCTGTTTCAGCCACGGATAAATATGGATGAACCTGTGGATAACTCTGTGCATGAAACAGGCGAGCTGAAACGTAGCGATTTTCACCATTCAAAAATGAAAAGCATAAGCGTATGAAAATTAGCGATAAAATCTAATTGTGTGAAGTGGGTGTTATTTTGGATAATTAAATTAGAAATGTGGACTTTTTATTTTTACTTACATTAGAAACCTATTCCTTGGTCAAATAATCACCGTTTGATATAGCGCAGTGCTAACTTAGCACGATAATCAATCTGATCAAGTGGTTTATTGCAATTTTGTTAAAACAATATGATATATAAATGGAGATTTTAATGAAAAAAGTCGCAGTTCTTTTGAGTGGCTGTGGTGTCTTCGATGGCACGGAGCTACATGAGTCTGTTTTAACCTTATGAGAGAGCGCTGGTTCATGCGCTAGCTACCAATGTTTTGCACCGGATATTACCCAGTTGCACGTGGTAAACCATCTTACTGGTGAGGTTGATGAAGCCGATAGTCGCAATGTCCTAGTCGAGTCAGCAAGAATTGCTCGTGGAGATGTGAAGCCTGTTATCGAGCTGAATGTTGACGAATTCGACGCGCTAATTATTCCGGGTGGTTTTGGTGCGGCCAAAAATCTTTGTAATTTTGCTTTAGCGGGGGCGGATCATATTATCGATCCTAGTGTAAAACATTTTATTAGCCAGTTTACCCAAGCTAAGAAGCCAGTGGGCTTAATACCCATCTTGCCTGAAGATGCAGGATTCAGTGGGAATTTAATGGGCTTTAATCAAGACATTGATTACCACTAATGGTCGTTCCCTTAGTAAAATCAATAACACAGAGTAAAGCCCATTAAAACCCATCGCAGAAGGCGCTGTGCAAGCCCACTTTGTTGTTGCATTAATTTAAAAGGGAATAACCATTTCTACGTTAACGCGCCTAGAATTGAACTCGCGCAACGCCTCTGAAACGAGCATCTTCAAGTAGGATGGGTATGTGTGTATCTCGCCAGTCATGATCCCGCAGTGTTATGAGGCCGGGGTGCTGGGGACTATCGGCTCTGATGTCGACACCGCAGCCGCGTTTGAAAAGCAAGGAGGGCGCCACCAAGTGGCTGAGGTTGACGCTATTGTGGTTGATACAGTTAATAAAGTCGTGAGCACTCCGGCTTACATGCTAGCGGACAATATCGTCGACGCGCATAACGGCATTACTAAGCTGGTGGCGGAGTGCTAAGCATGACTTAATTGGTATATTAGGCTTATACCCAAGAGGTTTGGGTATAAGCATTGTTCAGCAAGGTCAGATTAGTCTAT
>NZ_JAKIKR010000076.1 GCF_023284025.1 Shewanella abyssi
ACTCATTATAAAATGTTGGTGCCCGAACCCGGAATCGAACCAGGGACACGAGGATTTTCAATCCTCTGCTCTACCGACTGAGCTATTCGGGCAACTAAGCTATATAAATATAAGCGTTAGATTTACTACTTCAAACTAAGCTTTGAAAGCCAGTGTCGTTTGGAGTGCGCGTATAATATAGCGCTGATATTTATCCTGCAAGCGCTTTTTGTTTTTAGCGTGACTGTTCGCTTAGTTTGTGTGCAGTTGCAAAAAAATGAACAATCATTGGCATTACAAACGCTATTTAAAGGCAGTTTAAACCTCACTAATGATGAGGGGTTAGCTAGGTTTTATTGAACTTCAATGCTGAACGATGGGGCTAAAGTTAATATCGTTCTAAAAAATAGAATGTAAAGGGCAATATTTGCTGATTTTTTATCCTAAAATAGAATGTATGATAATTGCATCTTATGAATTCAGGGGGCGAGATGCTGTTAAATACCAAAAAGTCTTACGGCCTAGTGGCTATCTTTTTTCACTGGTTTTCCGCACTAGCTGTTATTGGTTTGTTTGCTGTTGGGTTTTGGATGGTGGATTTAACCTATTACAGTGAATGGTACAAAACAGCGCCGTACCTACACAAAAGTGTCGGGTTAATACTGTTGTTGTTAACGCTTAGCAGAATACTGTGGCGACTTTTCACTCTCAAACCGACGAGTCTTGCAAGCCACAAAGGGTGGGAGAAAACCGTAGGTCATATGACTCACAATATTCTATATCTGCTTTTACTGGTCATTATGCTCAGTGGTTTCTTAATTTCTACGGCTGATGGCCGAGGAATCTGGGTCTTTGATTGGTTTGAAATACCCAGCTTTGGGGCATTTATCGAAGACCAAGCGGATATTGCAGGTTTGATCCACCAATACGTGGCTTACAGTTTAATCGCTTTAGTGCTGATCCATGCATTAGGTGCATTGAAGCATCACTTTATCGATAAAGATTCAACACTACTTAGAATAATCAAAATTCAAAACGACTAATATTCAAATGGAGAAAATAACGATGAAAAAGGGTTTATTAGCTACAGCATTGGCAACGACTTTGATGATGGCAAGCACAGCGCAGGCGGCAGATTATGTTATCGACACCGAAGGTGCTCATGCCTCAATAGAGTTTAGAGTAAGCCACTTAGGTTATAGCTTCGTTGCTGGCCGCTTTAATACGTTTGAAGGTGATTTCTCGTTTGATAGCAGCAAAATTGCTGCTGCAAAAGTCAATGTGACCATTAATACCACCAGTATTGATTCAAACCACGCAGAGCGAGATAAGCATTTGCGTAGCCCAGACTTTTTAAATACAGCCAAATTTCCAACGGCGACTTTTGAGTCAACATCGGTTGACGACAAAGGTGATGGTAACTTCGTATTAAACGGCAATTTCACTTTAAACGGGGTAACCAAACCTTTAGCAATAGAAGCGAAAGCGATAGGAGAGGGAAGTGATCCTTGGGGTGGGTATCGCGCTGGATTTACCGGTACGACGGAGTTTGCATTGAAAGATTACAATATCAAAATGGATCTGGGCCCAGCTTCTTCTCACGTTAGCTTAAACCTAGTGGTTGAAGGCATGCGTAAGTAGTTATATCGCAGAACAATAGATAATAAAAAAGCGCCTCTCGGCGCTTTTTTATTATCTGCTATTCGTCGTCTTTTTCAGGGACATAGCCTTCGATTTCGACATCTTTTCCTTCAAACAGAAAGTTGACCATCTGCTGCTCTAGAAATTTCCGGTCATCGACATTCATCATGTTGAGTTTCTTTTCATTGATCAGCATCGTTTGCTTTGATTGCCAAAGCGTCCAAGCTTCTTTACTCACATTGTCGAAAATACGCTTGCCTAAATCACCTGGGTAGAGCTGAAATCCCAAACCTTCAGCCTCTTTTTTCAAATATACGCAATTTACTGTGCGAGCCATGATTACTCCTTATTTAATACAGAACCTAAACTCGCTAGAATCCGCTCAGTCGCTGAGGCTAAACCAACTTTAGGTGGATGAGGTAAGTTATACCAGACCGAAGAGTCTTGTTCCATGATCTGGTTATCGCTAATTTTGTTTATTGATACTAAAACCGGCTGAATATCGAGGTGGAAATGGCTAAAGGTGTGTCTAAAGCCAATCAACTCTTGTTGATGAGTAATATCGTAAGCTTGATTGCTTAAGTGCTCCTCTAATTCAGCCTTAGTCGAAAATTGAGCAAAGCACCAAAGCCCGCCCCAAATGCCACTGGGTGGACGTTTTTTCAAATGCACATGGTTGTTTTGCTCTAATACCAGTAGCCATGCTGATTTTTCTGGAATTGCTTTCTTGGGCTTCTTGCCAGGGTAATCCTGTTGACGGCCTGTTAGCTGACCTTGACAGTCAATTGCGACAGGGCAAACGGGGCAATTAGGTTTCGAGCGAGTGCATACCGCTGCGCCGATATCCATCATTGCTTGATTATACTTTTGAATATCCACGCTGGGAGTGAGTTGCTGGGTTAGCTGCCAAAGTTTATCTTCTACAGGCTTTTTCCCAGGCCAGCCTTCAATAGCGCCGTGCCTGGCAAGCACTCGTTTTACGTTGCCATCAAGAATGGAGTGATTTAACCCCAGCGATAAAGACAAAACGGCTCCGGCTGTTGAGCGACCGATACCGGGCAGTGCCAGAACATCGTCAAAGTCGACCGGGAAAACACCATTATGCTGTGCAACTATCTGCTGAGCTGCCTTGTGTAGGTTACGTGCTCTGGCGTAATAACCTAAGCCTGTCCAGTGATGTAGTACTTCATCTTGCTCTGCTGATGCTAAAGCGTCGATATCTGGGAAGCGAGACATAAACTTTTCAAAGTAAGGAATAACCGTTGCGACTTGAGTTTGTTGCAACATGATCTCAGATATCCATACTTTATATGGGGTTTTATTGTGTTGCCAAGGGAGTTGTTTACGACCATGGAGATCGTACCAACTAATAATTCGGTCTGAAAAGAGTGGGGTAGTTTTCATCGCCGCAGTGTAACCAGCAGCCGATATTTAAACAAGCTGCAGTTGTCTATCAATAACGATATTAGTTTTGTTTTAGGCGTGGGTGTTTTAAGCCCAAATAGTGTTAAATTGGTCGTTAATTGAGTATTTTTCGCAAAAGAGCCCCTGTAACTCGCACAAACTGAGATAATTGGTATAATTTTGCCTCAATAGGGCTTGCGCTAAAGGTCTAACTTTGGATAATGCCTTTCTTTTTAATTAATAGCTGTCTTAAGCGAGGGCGAAAATGAGCGACGTAACAACCGCTGAATTCAATGAAGAGGGTAAATACCTTCGCAAAGTAAGAAGCTTTGTATTAAGAGAAGGCCGCTTGACGAAAGGTCAAGCACAAGCGATGGAGCAACACTGGCCAGCAATGGGCCTAGATTATACGCCTGAAGCTATCGATTTAGTCGAGATTTTTGGTCGTGAAGCGGACACCGTGCTTGAAATTGGTTTTGGTATGGGCGCTTCATTAGTCGAAATGGCTAAAGCGGCTCCAGAATTAAACTTTATCGGCATTGAAGTCCATAAGCCGGGTGTGGGTTCTTGTTTGTCTGTTGCGGCAGAAGCTGGGGTCACAAACCTGCGGGTGTATCATCATGATGCACTTGAAGTGTTAGAGAACAGTATTGCCGAAGCAAGCTTGGCTAGGGTGCAGTTATTCTTCCCTGATCCATGGCACAAAAAGCGTCATCATAAACGCAGAATCGTGCAGGCTCCTTTCGCGGAACTTATCCGCAGCAAACTTAAAGTGGGCGGCGTATTCCATCTGGCGACGGATTGGGAAAATTACAGCGAGCACATGTTAGAAGTTTTGCAGAGTGCGCCTGGTTATAAAAACCAATCAGCGACAGGTGATGTTGTTGAGCGCCCTGAACATCGTCCACTCACAAAGTTCGAAGCTCGTGGTCACCGTTTAGGTCATGGCGTTTGGGATTTGATGTTTGAACGTGTTTAAGCGTTATAGATTTAGTCAGTTTCCGTTAGTTTAATTAATTTAGTTTATCACCATTGAGGAGTTCCACCATGGCAGCTAATCGCAGTCGTCGTTTACGTAAAAAATTACGCGTTGATGAGTTTCAAGAGTTTGGATTCGATACCAATTGGACTTTTAATGAGTCTGTTACTGAAGAACAGATTGATGCAATCGTTGATCAATTCATCGACGAGATAATCGAACCTAGAGATCTTGGTTTCCATGGCGGTGGACACAAAGAGTGGGAAGGTATTATTGCTACTCAAGATATCGGTAAATGTACAGATGAAGATAGAGCTGCAGTTAAAACCTTCTTCGAAGGTCAACCTGTTGCTAATGTTGAAATCGGCGAGCTATACGATATCTGGTGGAGCTAATGCCTGAATTAGCATTACTTGAGGAGGTTGTTGAGAAAGTACGGCCTCTTTTAGGCAAAGGAAAAGTAGCAGATTACATTCCTGCACTTGCTGAGGTAAATGCTAATAAATTGGGTATAGCCGTGACAACCAGAGATGGTGTCACTATAGGGGCTGGAGATTATCTCGAGCCCTTTTCAATTCAAAGTATTTCAAAAGTCTTTAGTTTAACACTGGCGTTAATGCACTATGACGAGCCTGAGATTTGGTCCCGTGTTGGTAAAGAACCATCAGGACAATCGTTCAACTCTCTAGTACAAGTTGAGTTGGAAAAAGGCCTGCCTCGAAACCCATTTATTAATGCGGGAGCCTTGATCATAGCAGATATGTTGCAAGGTCGATTGGGCGCGCCAAAACAGCGAATGTTAGAAATTGTCCGTGATCTAAGTGATAACAACAGAGTAGGCTACGACAAAGCCGTTGCCAATTCTGAGTATCAACACAGCGCGCGCAATGCCGCAATCGCTTATTTGATGAAGTCGTTCGGTAACTTCAATAATGATGTTAATACCGTTCTTAAAAGTTATTTTCATTATTGCTCGTTGAAAATGAGTTGTGCAGATCTGTCTAAAGCAATGTTATACCTCGCCAACCGCGGAAAAACCCTTGCAGGAAAACAACTGGTTACACCGGTGCAAACACGGCAATTAAATGCTTTGTTAGCCACTTCGGGTTTATACGATGGGGCAGGCGAATTTGCTTATCGCGTCGGTATGCCTGGAAAAAGTGGCGTCGGTGGCGGCATTATAGCCGTCATTCCTGGTGACATGTCAGTGTGCGTGTGGTCACCGGAACTCGACGCTAATGGCAACTCTCTTGCTGGAACCGCTGCGCTAGAAGCACTTTGTCAATCGCTTGGGCGTTCAATCTTCTAATTCCCCACCTTATCACTCAATAGCTCATGTGATATTTAGCCAATAGTTGGTAATATTGGCTAAACATCTCTGATGCTTACTATCTTGATATAATTACTTTCAGCTTACTAATCCATATATAACAATTGCTTATCATGTTTGGCACGCTACGTGCTTTATCCTAGCTATAACATGATATTAAAATAGCGATAAAGGATTAAAGCAATGAAAAGACTACTTACCTCAGTAGGTGTTTCCGCTGTACTACTGTCAGCTTCTAGCTTGCAAATAGTGAATGCTCATGAAGATTCAGATAAGCACTTTAACAACGAATGTGAAGTATCGTTAAATTACGATGTCACCGTTGAGCCGAAAAAATTAGTGGTTAGTGACGTCGGCAAAGAACAATACCGAATAGAAATGAATAAGCTGTTTGTCAATGGCGAACAAGTATCGCTAAACAAACAGCAGCAAGATCTCGTTAACCAATACGCCGATGAGATTTCTGCTCAAGTACCTGAAGTTATCGAGCTTGTTAATGATGCCGTTGCAATGGCATCGACGGCAGTGAGTATGGCATTGACCCCTCTACTTGGTGATGCTGCTGGCGCTAAGATCGATGAGATGATGGATGGTTTGCAAGAGCGAATTGAAGATGTGGCTTACCAGAATGGTGACACGTTTTATCTTGGCGCTACAGAATCTTCGCTAGAAGATGCATTTGGCGAAGAGTTTGAAAAAGAGATGGAGCAGTTAGTAAAAAACTCTATCGGCACCATGATGATGACGCTGGGTAGTCAAATGATGTCTGGTGAAGGTGATTCGTTTGAACAAAAAATGGAGTCATTTTCAACAAAGATGGACTCAATCGGCGACGATATAGAGTTGCAAATGGAACAGCAAGCACAGGATTTGGAGATTCGTGGGGAAAAGCTCTGTGAAAACTTTAAATCTTTAGTGAAATTAGAGAAAGAGTTACAAACTCAAATACCTGAGTTGGCAGAATACTCTTTAATAGCGACAGCAGACAAAGAGATGCTTGAATAAGCATTAGTAGCCATTTTTTAATGTGAACATTCCTTGATAGATATCCTTGTGTTGCCTCTTCAATTGCAACAACCCCTGCATCCCACCTTTATGCAGGGGTTTTCGTTCGATTCTTTACTATATACCCATCCCTCTTAATCCTGCATCTTCAGGTAAGATGGGTATATATGATCAGTTCTAAACCTTTTTTTGGTATACTCCTAAAAATAAAAGCAAAAATCATTATTTTGTTAAATAATAAAACTCTACTCTAGCGTACATATATTCACTTAAGATATTGTTATATAGCACATTGTTACTATGGCGATTATCTTAGCGATGGAAGTACTATTACTCTCGTAAACACCTTAAGGCGATTTACATGTTAGAACTTTTAGAACCAATCGCGATTTTTACTCATGTAGCTCGAGCGGGCAGTTTTAGCTCTGCGGCACGAAAGTTAGGCATATCTAAGTCAAAAGTGAGTACTCAGGTCGCAGATCTTGAGCACAAGCTGGGCGTCCAACTTATTCAGCGTACCACTCGTAGTTTAAGCCTAACAGAAGCTGGTCACCTGCTCTACGTGCAAGGTGAAGAGCTGCTAAGAGATGCAGATCAAGCTGTTGCCAGCGTACATAACTTAAATGATGCGACTCGTGGTGTATTGAAAGTGGGTATTTCACAATCTTTTGGTACGATGCATATCATTCCAGCCTTACCCGCTTTTATGGCAAAACACCCGGAGCTAGAGCTGCAAGTGAGTTTGCTTGACCACAAGGTTGATGTAGTAAGCGAAGGCTTAGATCTGTTGCTGACAATGTCAGAGCAGTTACCTCTTGGCATGGTTGCCAGGCCGCTGATGAAATGTCAGTTCTTGCTGGCTGCATCGCCATCTTATATTGAACAACATGGTATGCCAAATAGTCCTGAACAGCTGGTTGATCACAACTGCCTTGTTTATCAAGGTGAATGGCATGAGCATAGCGTTTGGCAGTTTAAGCAAGGCGATGATTATTGTGAGATAGGCGTATCGGGCAACTTTAGAGTTGATAATGCACCTGCGCTAAAAACAGCTGCAGTGAGTGGTTTAGGTGTGGTTTATCTTGCCAGTTATTTATTGGAGGATGAAATTGCTCAAGGCACGCTGGTGCCTATCCTAGATGAGTGGCAATTGACCAATCATCTGCCTTTACAAGCCGTATACCCGAGACGTAAACACCTAGCACCAAAGGTCAGCGCATTCATCGATTTCATTAAAGATCATATTGGTAGTCCGCCTTATTGGGATGACCCATATAAAGAATTGTATGCAAAACGTAAGTGAATACAGAAAACATTGTTCAAAATACAAAACAATGTTTTCTGTATTCACTTACGTTTTGCATACAATTCTTTATATGGGTCATCCCAATAAGGCGGACTACCAATATGATCTTTAATGAAATCGATGAATGCGCTGACCTTTGGTGCTAGGTGTTTACGTCTCGGGTATACGGCTTGTAAAGGCAGATGATTGGTCAATTGCCACTCATCTAGGATAGGCACCAGCGTGCCTTGAGCAATTTCATCCTCCAATAAATAACTGGCAAGATAAACCACACCTAAACCACTCACTGCAGCTGTTTTTAGCGCAGGTGCATTATCAACTCTAAAGTTGCCCGATACGCCTATCTCACAATAATCATCGCCTTGCTTAAACTGCCAAACGCTATGCTCATGCCATTCACCTTGATAAACAAGGCAGTTGTGATCAACCAGCTGTTCAGGACTATTTGGCATACCATGTTGTTCAATATAAGATGGCGATGCAGCCAGCAAGAACTGACATTTCATCAGCGGCCTGGCAACCATGCCAAGAGGTAACTGCTCTGACATTGTCAGCAACAGATCTAAGCCTTCGCTTACTACATCAACCTTGTGGTCAAGCAAACTCACTTGCAGCTCTAGCTCCGGGTGTTTTGCCATAAAAGCGGGTAAGGCTGGAATGATATGCATCGTACCAAAAGATTGTGAAATACCCACTTTCAATACACCACGAGTCGCATCATTTAAGTTATGTACGCTGGCAACAGCTTGATCTGCATCTCTTAGCAGCTCTTCACCTTGCACGTAGAGCAGGTGACCAGCTTCTGTTAGGCTTAAACTACGAGTGGTACGCTGAATAAGTTGGACGCCCAGCTTGTGCTCAAGATCTGCGACCTGAGTACTCACTTTTGACTTAGATATGCCTAACTTTCGTGCCGCAGAGCTAAAACTGCCCGCTCGAGCTACATGAGTAAAAATCGCGATTGGTTCTAAAAGTTCTAACATGTAAATCGCCTTAAGGTGTTTACGAGAGTAATAGTACTTCCATCGCTAAGATAATCGCCATAGTAACAATGTGCTATATAACAATATCTTAAGTGAATATATGTACGCTAGAGTAGAGTTTTATTATTTAACAAAATAATGATTTTTGCTTTTATTTTTAGGAGTATACCAAAAAAAGGTTTAGAACTGATCATATATACCCATCTTACCTGAAGATGCAGGATTAAGAGGGATGGGTATATAGTAAAGAATCGAACGAAAACCCCTGCATAAAGGTGGGATGCAGGGGTTGTTGCAATTGAAGAGGCAACACAAGGATATCTATCAAGGAATGTTCACATTAAAAAATGGCTACTAATGCTTATTCAAGCATCTCTTTGTCTGCTGTCGCTATTAAAGAGTATTCTGCCAACTCAGGTATTTGAGTTTGTAACTCTTTCTCTAATTTCACTAAAGATTTAAAGTTTTCACAGAGCTTTTCCCCACGAATCTCCAAATCCTGTGCTTGCTGTTCCATTTGCAACTCTATATCGTCGCCGATTGAGTCCATCTTTGTTGAAAATGACTCCATTTTTTGTTCAAACGAATCACCTTCACCAGACATCATTTGACTACCCAGCGTCATCATCATGGTGCCGATAGAGTTTTTTACTAACTGCTCCATCTCTTTTTCAAACTCTTCGCCAAATGCATCTTCTAGCGAAGATTCTGTAGCGCCAAGATAAAACGTGTCACCATTCTGGTAAGCCACATCTTCAATTCGCTCTTGCAAACCATCCATCATCTCATCGATCTTAGCGCCAGCAGCATCACCAAGTAGAGGGGTCAATGCCATACTCACTGCCGTCGATGCCATTGCAACGGCATCATTAACAAGCTCGATAACTTCAGGTACTTGAGCAGAAATCTCATCGGCGTATTGGTTAACGAGATCTTGCTGCTGTTTGTTTAGCGATACTTGTTCGCCATTGACAAACAGCTTATTCATTTCTATTCGGTATTGTTCTTTGCCGACGTCACTAACCACTAATTTTTTCGGCTCAACGGTGACATCGTAATTTAACGATACTTCACATTCGTTGTTAAAGTGCTTATCTGAATCTTCATGAGCATTCACTATTTGCAAGCTAGAAGCTGACAGTAGTACAGCGGAAACACCTACTGAGGTAAGTAGTCTTTTCATTGCTTTAATCCTTTATCGCTATTTTAATATCATGTTATAGCTAGGATAAAGCACGTAGCGTGCCAAACATGATAAGCAATTGTTATATATGGATTAGTAAGCTGAAAGTAATTATATCAAGATAGTAAGCATCAGAGATGTTTAGCCAATATTACCAACTATTGGCTAAATATCACATGAGCTATTGAGTGATAAGGTGGGGAATTAGAAGATTGAACGCCCAAGCGATTGACAAAGTGCTTCTAGCGCAGCGGTTCCAGCAAGAGAGTTGCCATTAGCGTCGAGTTCCGGTGACCACACGCACACTGACATGTCACCAGGAATGACGGCTATAATGCCGCCACCGACGCCACTTTTTCCAGGCATACCGACGCGATAAGCAAATTCGCCTGCCCCATCGTATAAACCCGAAGTGGCTAACAAAGCATTTAATTGCCGTGTTTGCACCGGTGTAACCAGTTGTTTTCCTGCAAGGGTTTTTCCGCGGTTGGCGAGGTATAACATTGCTTTAGACAGATCTGCACAACTCATTTTCAACGAGCAATAATGAAAATAACTTTTAAGAACGGTATTAACATCATTATTGAAGTTACCGAACGACTTCATCAAATAAGCGATTGCGGCATTGCGCGCGCTGTGTTGATACTCAGAATTGGCAACGGCTTTGTCGTAGCCTACTCTGTTGTTATCACTTAGATCACGGACAATTTCTAACATTCGCTGTTTTGGCGCGCCCAATCGACCTTGCAACATATCTGCTATGATCAAGGCTCCCGCATTAATAAATGGGTTTCGAGGCAGGCCTTTTTCCAACTCAACTTGTACTAGAGAGTTGAACGATTGTCCTGATGGTTCTTTACCAACACGGGACCAAATCTCAGGCTCGTCATAGTGCATTAACGCCAGTGTTAAACTAAAGACTTTTGAAATACTTTGAATTGAAAAGGGCTCGAGATAATCTCCAGCCCCTATAGTGACACCATCTCTGGTTGTCACGGCTATACCCAATTTATTAGCATTTACCTCAGCAAGTGCAGGAATGTAATCTGCTACTTTTCCTTTGCCTAAAAGAGGCCGTACTTTCTCAACAACCTCCTCAAGTAATGCTAATTCAGGCATTAGCTCCACCAGATATCGTATAGCTCGCCGATTTCAACATTAGCAACAGGTTGACCTTCGAAGAAGGTTTTAACTGCAGCTCTATCTTCATCTGTACATTTACCGATATCTTGAGTAGCAATAATACCTTCCCACTCTTTGTGTCCACCGCCATGGAAACCAAGATCTCTAGGTTCGATTATCTCGTCGATGAATTGATCAACGATTGCATCAATCTGTTCTTCAGTAACAGACTCATTAAAAGTCCAATTGGTATCGAATCCAAACTCTTGAAACTCATCAACGCGTAATTTTTTACGTAAACGACGACTGCGATTAGCTGCCATGGTGGAACTCCTCAATGGTGATAAACTAAATTAATTAAACTAACGGAAACTGACTAAATCTATAACGCTTAAACACGTTCAAACATCAAATCCCAAACGCCATGACCTAAACGGTGACCACGAGCTTCGAACTTTGTGAGTGGACGATGTTCAGGGCGCTCAACAACATCACCTGTCGCTGATTGGTTTTTATAACCAGGCGCACTCTGCAAAACTTCTAACATGTGCTCGCTGTAATTTTCCCAATCCGTCGCCAGATGGAATACGCCGCCCACTTTAAGTTTGCTGCGGATAAGTTCCGCGAAAGGAGCCTGCACGATTCTGCGTTTATGATGACGCTTTTTGTGCCATGGATCAGGGAAGAATAACTGCACCCTAGCCAAGCTTGCTTCGGCAATACTGTTCTCTAACACTTCAAGTGCATCATGATGATACACCCGCAGGTTTGTGACCCCAGCTTCTGCCGCAACAGACAAACAAGAACCCACACCCGGCTTATGGACTTCAATGCCGATAAAGTTTAATTCTGGAGCCGCTTTAGCCATTTCGACTAATGAAGCGCCCATACCAAAACCAATTTCAAGCACGGTGTCCGCTTCACGACCAAAAATCTCGACTAAATCGATAGCTTCAGGCGTATAATCTAGGCCCATTGCTGGCCAGTGTTGCTCCATCGCTTGTGCTTGACCTTTCGTCAAGCGGCCTTCTCTTAATACAAAGCTTCTTACTTTGCGAAGGTATTTACCCTCTTCATTGAATTCAGCGGTTGTTACGTCGCTCATTTTCGCCCTCGCTTAAGACAGCTATTAATTAAAAAGAAAGGCATTATCCAAAGTTAGACCTTTAGCGCAAGCCCTATTGAGGCAAAATTATACCAATTATCTCAGTTTGTGCGAGTTACAGGGGCTCTTTTGCGAAAAATACTCAATTAACGACCAATTTAACACTATTTGGGCTTAAAACACCCACGCCTAAAACAAAACTAATATCGTTATTGATAGACAACTGCAGCTTGTTTAAATATCGGCTGCTGGTTACACTGCGGCGATGAAAACTACCCCACTCTTTTCAGACCGAATTATTAGTTGGTACGATCTCCATGGTCGTAAACAACTCCCTTGGCAACACAATAAAACCCCATATAAAGTATGGATATCTGAGATCATGTTGCAACAAACTCAAGTCGCAACGGTTATTCCTTACTTTGAAAAGTTTATGTCTCGCTTCCCAGATATCGACGCTTTAGCATCAGCAGAGCAAGATGAAGTACTACATCACTGGACAGGCTTAGGTTATTACGCCAGAGCACGTAACCTACACAAGGCAGCTCAGCAGATAGTTGCACAGCATAATGGTGTTTTCCCGGTCGACTTTGACGATGTTCTGGCACTGCCCGGTATCGGTCGCTCAACAGCCGGAGCCGTTTTGTCTTTATCGCTGGGGTTAAATCACTCCATTCTTGATGGCAACGTAAAACGAGTGCTTGCCAGGCACGGCGCTATTGAAGGCTGGCCTGGGAAAAAGCCTGTAGAAGATAAACTTTGGCAGCTAACCCAGCAACTCACTCCCAGCGTGGATATTCAAAAGTATAATCAAGCAATGATGGATATCGGCGCAGCGGTATGCACTCGCTCGAAACCTAATTGCCCCGTTTGCCCTGTCGCAATTGACTGTCAAGGTCAGCTAACAGGCCGTCAACAGGATTACCCTGGCAAGAAGCCCAAGAAAGCAATTCCAGAAAAATCAGCATGGCTACTGGTATTAGAGCAAAACAACCATGTGCATTTGAAAAAACGTCCACCCAGTGGCATTTGGGGCGGGCTTTGGTGCTTTGCTCAATTTTCGACTAAGGCTGAATTAGAGGAGCACTTAAGCAATCAAGCTTACGATATTACTCATCAACAAGAGTTGATTGGCTTTAGACACACCTTTAGCCATTTCCACCTCGATATTCAGCCGGTTTTAGTATCAATAAACAAAATTAGCGATAACCAGATCATGGAACAAGACTCTTCGGTCTGGTATAACTTACCTCATCCACCTAAAGTTGGTTTAGCCTCAGCGACTGAGCGGATTCTAGCGAGTTTAGGTTCTGTATTAAATAAGGAGTAATCATGGCTCGCACAGTAAATTGCGTATATTTGAAAAAAGAGGCTGAAGGTTTGGGATTTCAGCTCTACCCAGGTGATTTAGGCAAGCGTATTTTCGACAATGTGAGTAAAGAAGCTTGGACGCTTTGGCAATCAAAGCAAACGATGCTGATCAATGAAAAGAAACTCAACATGATGAATGTCGATGACCGGAAATTTCTAGAGCAGCAGATGGTCAACTTTCTGTTTGAAGGAAAAGATGTCGAAATCGAAGGCTATGTCCCTGAAAAAGACGACGAATAGCAGATAATAAAAAAGCGCCGAGAGGCGCTTTTTTATTATCTATTGTTCTGCGATATAACTACTTACGCATGCCTTCAACCACTAGGTTTAAGCTAACGTGAGAAGAAGCTGGGCCCAGATCCATTTTGATATTGTAATCTTTCAATGCAAACTCCGTCGTACCGGTAAATCCAGCGCGATACCCACCCCAAGGATCACTTCCCTCTCCTATCGCTTTCGCTTCTATTGCTAAAGGTTTGGTTACCCCGTTTAAAGTGAAATTGCCGTTTAATACGAAGTTACCATCACCTTTGTCGTCAACCGATGTTGACTCAAAAGTCGCCGTTGGAAATTTGGCTGTATTTAAAAAGTCTGGGCTACGCAAATGCTTATCTCGCTCTGCGTGGTTTGAATCAATACTGGTGGTATTAATGGTCACATTGACTTTTGCAGCAGCAATTTTGCTGCTATCAAACGAGAAATCACCTTCAAACGTATTAAAGCGGCCAGCAACGAAGCTATAACCTAAGTGGCTTACTCTAAACTCTATTGAGGCATGAGCACCTTCGGTGTCGATAACATAATCTGCCGCCTGCGCTGTGCTTGCCATCATCAAAGTCGTTGCCAATGCTGTAGCTAATAAACCCTTTTTCATCGTTATTTTCTCCATTTGAATATTAGTCGTTTTGAATTTTGATTATTCTAAGTAGTGTTGAATCTTTATCGATAAAGTGATGCTTCAATGCACCTAATGCATGGATCAGCACTAAAGCGATTAAACTGTAAGCCACGTATTGGTGGATCAAACCTGCAATATCCGCTTGGTCTTCGATAAATGCCCCAAAGCTGGGTATTTCAAACCAATCAAAGACCCAGATTCCTCGGCCATCAGCCGTAGAAATTAAGAAACCACTGAGCATAATGACCAGTAAAAGCAGATATAGAATATTGTGAGTCATATGACCTACGGTTTTCTCCCACCCTTTGTGGCTTGCAAGACTCGTCGGTTTGAGAGTGAAAAGTCGCCACAGTATTCTGCTAAGCGTTAACAACAACAGTATTAACCCGACACTTTTGTGTAGGTACGGCGCTGTTTTGTACCATTCACTGTAATAGGTTAAATCCACCATCCAAAACCCAACAGCAAACAAACCAATAACAGCTAGTGCGGAAAACCAGTGAAAAAAGATAGCCACTAGGCCGTAAGACTTTTTGGTATTTAACAGCATCTCGCCCCCTGAATTCATAAGATGCAATTATCATACATTCTATTTTAGGATAAAAAATCAGCAAATATTGCCCTTTACATTCTATTTTTTAGAACGATATTAACTTTAGCCCCATCGTTCAGCATTGAAGTTCAATAAAACCTAGCTAACCCCTCATCATTAGTGAGGTTTAAACTGCCTTTAAATAGCGTTTGTAATGCCAATGATTGTTCATTTTTTTGCAACTGCACACAAACTAAGCGAACAGTCACGCTAAAAACAAAAAGCGCTTGCAGGATAAATATCAGCGCTATATTATACGCGCACTCCAAACGACACTGGCTTTCAAAGCTTAGTTTGAAGTAGTAAATCTAACGCTTATATTTATATAGCTTAGTTGCCCGAATAGCTCAGTCGGTAGAGCAGAGGATTGAAAATCCTCGTGTCCCTGGTTCGATTCCGGGTTCGGGCACCAACATTTTATAATGAGT
>NZ_JAKIKR010000077.1 GCF_023284025.1 Shewanella abyssi
ACGTGCTACTTTTTCATTTTTAGCGAGTGATGCAAAATCAGGGAACTTCATAAGTTTTACGGTTTATTAATGGTGACTTATTAGATCATACCTTTAATGTAATTGGTATTAAAATACGATTTAAACCTCGGAGTTCTGAATTCGTCGGTCCTTTTTCAATTCTGCAACGCAAAGCCATGTTCACGTTAATAATACTAATTAATTACAATTGGTTATTGCTATTACAGCTGAGCTCTCCTAATTTAACTGCAATTAGTTGCTAGGGATTATCCAATGAAGCTTGAAATGATTTGTACAGGTGAAGAGGTATTGGCAGGGCAAATTGTTGATACTAATGCTGCATGGTTTGCCAATACCCTGATGGAGCATGGCGTAGAGTGCCAGCGTCGGATCACTGTGGGTGATCGACTTGAAGATCTTATTGCCGTTTTTAAGGAACGCAGTACTGAAGCTGACGTCATTGTTGTCAATGGGGGCTTGGGTCCTACAAGTGATGACTTGTCTTCGGAGGCGATGGCATTAGCCAAAGGTGAACCGTTGGTGGAGAACAGCCTATGGCGCGAACGCTTAGAGGATTGGTTTACGCGTAATGGACGGGTTATGGCTCAGAGCAACCTCAAACAAGCATTATTGCCCGAGTCTGCAATTATGATTGATAACCCTGTTGGAACAGCGTGTGGTTTTGCCGTTAAGCTGAATCGGGCGTGGTTATTTTTTACCCCTGGGGTGCCATTCGAATTTAAGCAAATGGTTAAAGAACAGTTTGTACCGTTTATTAAGGAAAGGTTTGAGATCGCCGCGGATGTTTCGCTACGTAAGTATTTAACGCTTGGGCAGGGAGAATCATCTTTAGCTGATGCACTTGAAGCCGTTGTTTTGCCAGAGGGAATAACGATCGGCTATAGAGCATCTATGCCACACATTGAAATAAAACTGTTTGCTCGTGGGCAGTCGGCAATTGGTGAGATGGACAAGATAGAGGCGCAAATACGCTTTCTACTTGGCACTGCGATTGTTGCTGAAAATAAAAAGAGCTTGGCGGAAGAGATCCATGGGCTGCTGGTCAGTTCTGAAAGTAGCCTCAGTGTGGCAGAGTCATGCACTGGTGGCATGATCGCAAGCCAGTTAGTTGCGTTTTCCGGTAGTTCTTCCTATTTTCATCAAGGCTTAGTAACTTATAGCAACGAGTCTAAAGTACGAGTGCTAGGCGTTAAAGCCGAAACGTTAGATGATCATGGAGCTGTGTCTATCGCGACAGTAGAGGAGATGGCTAGAGGGGCAAGAGGCATACTCGATAGCGACTATGCGTTAGCCACTAGTGGTATAGCCGGCCCTACAGGCGGTACTGATGATAAGCCTGTAGGAACAGTTGCCATTGCGTTAGCTACTAAGGGTGGCGTTTATAGTCAGATGATTAAACTGCCGAGACGTTCGCGTGACTTGGTTCGTAGCTTAAGTACGGCTGTAGCGTTTGATATGCTGCGCAGAGAGTTACTCGGTGAAGCGGTAATTGTCGATTATGGCTCAATCACTAGATTCAAAAAATAGAGAAAACGGCAGTAATGGCTAACTTATTACTGCCGTAATTAGGGTCTACTCGTCAAACACGAGTACCAGTTTACCTGGCTTAACTTCAATACGTTTTGTCATTTCAGCGATAAGAGCCTGATTTGATTCTTTTGTATCGAGTACATAAACAGGTTGAGTCTCTAAGAATTGAGTTAAGAAGCCCATCAGCTGAGGCGCTATTGAACCAATCGCTTTCTCAATATCCTTAGGTTGTGACTCCACTTTTACCAAATTTAGGTTCCGCAGGTAGACACTATTGTTACTTGCATCGTACCAAGGCTGCGCTTCAAATTTTGCGGTTATATCGGCACTAATAGGTAACATTGGATTACGCACTTTGACTCGAGTCGAAGCCGTGACTGCCATAGTGTCGGGCTTTTCACCTAAAGTAACATCGATATCATTAACCTTAAGTTCAATACCAAATATTTGATTACCTTGCTTGATCTCAAAATGCATTTCTTCACTGAGATAGCCTTCTAATTCCTTTTCGGTAATGCTGTATTGACTGACACAGCCAGTCAATAACAGCAATAAACACCATAGAGCAATATTGAATAATTTCATCAACCAGTGTTTCTCATTCCGGCTGCCACCCCTGCAATTGTTAACATGAGTGCTAGCTGTACGTTGTTAGACGTTTCCTCCTCACGGCGGGTACGAGCTAGTAGTTCCGCCTGAAGGAAGTTGAGAGGGTCAATATAGGGGTTCCTTAACTTTACTGATTCTCTACTCCAAGGAGTGTGTGCCATTAAGCTTTCTGATTGAGTAAGCTCAAGCACTGCTTCTACACCAATAGCGAGACGTTCACGTAATTGAACGCCTAGATGATGCAGTTCTTCGGGCACTAAGCTGTCCTCATAATACTTAGCCAAGTTAGGTTCGGCTTTGGCGTAAACCATTTCAAGCATAGATATACGTGTTTTAAAGAAAGGCCAGTGTTGCTCCATCTCTTGCAATAAAGGCAGCTCACCTCTTTGTGAGGCGGCTTGTAATGCTTCGCCTGCACCTAGCCAGGCGGGTAACATTAAACGATTTTGAGACCAGGCAAATATCCAAGGGATAGCACGTAAGCTTTCAATCCCACCATCAATTCGACGCTTAGCTGGTCGACTACCCAAAGGTAATTTTCCTAACTCCACTTCTGGCGTAGCTGCGCGGAAGTAAGATACAAAGTCTGGCTCCTCCCTAACAATGGCTCGATAAGCCAACACAGATTCGTCAGCAAGTTGCTCCATACAGCGACGCCACTCAGGCTTAGGCTCTGGCGGTGGAAGCAACGTTGCCTCCATTACAGCCGATGTATACAAAGCTAGGCTCTGTACCGCCAGCTTAGGCAGGCCAAACTTAAAGCGGATCATCTCACCTTGCTCTGTGACGCGAATACGGCCGTCTACAGATCCTGGAGGTTGAGACAAAATCGCCTCATGTGCTGGTCCGCCTCCACGGCCAATCGTGCCACCACGTCCATGGAACAGTGTTAGCTTAACATCGGCATCTTGGCTAACGGCGACCAATTTTTCTTGAGCACTGTATTGTGCCCAGGCGGCTGCCATTACACCTGCATCTTTGGCTGAGTCAGAATAACCAATCATGACTTCTTGAATACCCTTGGTGTAGCCACGATACCAATCAATACTAAAGAGAGAAGACATACATTGAGAGGCGTTATTCAAATCATCTAATGTTTCGAATAACGGCACCACTCGCATTGGGTGAGGGCAACCGGTTTCTTTTAATAATAGTAATACGGTCAACACATCTGAAGGCTGGCTGGCCATTGAAATAACATAAGAGCCCATTGCTCTTGCCGGTTGCGTGGCGATTAAGCGGCAAGTTCTGAGTACTTCTGCAACATCATCAGATCCTTGCCATGTCGCTGGGATCAATGGTCGCTTGCTGGTGAGTTCTCTTAGTAGGAAAGACTGTTTCTCCGCTTCTCCCCAATGTGCGAAATCACCCAAGCCTAAATATCGGGTTAACTCCGCAATGACATCTGCGTGACGCTGAGCATCTTGGCGGATATCGAGCCTGAGCATGTGTATACCAAAGCAGGCGAGGCGACGGAGCATGTCGAGGAGTAAACCATTGGCAATCAAACTCATACCACGGTCACTTAGACTCTTATAAAGCATCATCAGAGGCTCTTTAAGATCTTGCTCTTCCCAGATGATGTCGTTTAAGTCGACTTCAGGATGATGACCTTCAAGTCTGGCGTTGAGATAATCGATGGTTTTTCTTAGCTTCTGTCGCAGACATTTTAGTACGTCACGATAGGGTTCGTTACTGTTGTTGGTGTATGCAAGCAACTCGTCATTAGCGGCCTCCATCGACAGATCATTGACCAAAAGTACTACGTCTTTAAGGTAAAGTCTGGCGGCGGTGTGACGGTTTCGATCGAGTACCTCTTGAGTGACCACTGAAGTAACAAATGGGTTACCATCGCGATCACCCCCCATCCAACTAGAGAATCTCACCGGTGCAATATCAATGGGAAGTTGAGTATTGGTACGCTCTTCCACTTGCTGGTTTAATTGCCTTAAAAAGTCGGGGATAGCTTGCCATAACGACACTTCAATGGTGCTTAAGCCCCAGCGAGCTTCATCAACGGGGGTTGGTCGCTCATTTCGGATCTCATTGGTATGCCAAATTTGCGCGATAAGCTGACGCAAACGCAGATGGTGTTGTTTCTTCTCTTGCTCAGTTAATTGGGTGTTTTCTAACGCAGTGAGTGAATCAACTACTGCGGAATACTTCTGGATCAGTGTGCGCCGTGAAATCTCGGTAGGGTGGGCGGTCAGTACCAAATCGATATCAAGGGTTTTAAGGCAGCTAAGCATTTTTTCTTGATCGATATTCCCGCCTAGCATTCTCCCAAGAAGCTGCTCTACGGGATCTGGAACACAAACTAGTTCATCACAGTTACGGCTAATGGTGTGAAACTGCTCGGCGATATTGGCCAAGTTTAAAAATTGGTTAAAAGCTTTGGCAAATGGCACGAGTTCATCATCACTCAAAGAGGAGAGCAAGGTAAGCATCTCTTCGCGGGCGGCATCGTTACCTTGACGTGAACTTTTAGAGAGATGGCGGATCTGTTCGATTTTGTCTAGGAAAGTGTCATCGAGATCGGTGCGAATAGTGTCACCTAAAATCTGCCCTAAGGTGCCAACGTTCGACCTTAGCGACGCATACATATCAACCATACGTGCTCCATTATTAGTAAGCTAATCGATCACAATACCTAGCGACTGCGCACTAGGCAATGATCTGGTTTGGGTTATCGTGTCTGAATGTGCTCTACCTCACCTTTCAATCCATTAATTATGGCGCTTAGATTTAGTTTGGACTAAATATCTGCCTTAACAACATGAGTTATTTTATACAGGCATGATATATCAGCTCTTTTAATAGCTGTTTAGTGCGATTGATATAATGCAGGTCAAGATACTCGTCTGGCTGATGGGCTTGCTCGATACTGCCTGGGCCGAGCACCAAAGTTTGACAACCAAGTTGGCGAATATAGGGGGCCTCAGTTGCATAGTTGACGACTTCAAGTTCATTATCAGACAGTTGCGCAACGAGTTTGCTCCAACTAGCCTCTTTATCCTCTGCAAATGGCTCCGAGCCAGGATATAGCGGTGCAACACTAATACAACCAGGGTACTGACTAGAGACCGGTGCCAAGTAGTTAGCAACCATTAGCTCTAAATCCTCAAGTGCCAGGCCTGGAATTGGACGAAGATCGATATGTAGATCGCAACAGCCGCAAATTCTATTAGCAGCATCACCACCGTGAATATGGCCAAAGTTCATGGTTGGGTAGGGGACGCTAAAAGCATTCTCTCGATAGTTATCTGCCAAGTGCTGTTTGAGTTTTAGCAATTGTCCGGTAACTAAATGCATAACCTCGATGGCATTTAGCCCTTTAGCGGGATCAGATGAATGGCCACTACGACCTGTTACTCTTATGCCTTGAGTAAAATGACCTTTATGCATATAAACAGGCTTTAGACTGGTAGGTTCGCCAATTATGGCGTAATCGGGGCTGATAGATTTAGCAGCGGCAAAAGCCTTGGCGCCATTCATTGTGGTTTCTTCATCAGCGCTAGCAAGTATATGCAGGGGCCGTTTGAACTTATCCATTGGCAGCTCTTTTAAGGCTTCTAACACTAAAGCAAAAAAACCCTTCATATCGCAAGTGCCTAAACCGTACCAACGATCATTCTTTTCGGTCAGCAGGAAAGGATCTTGACTCCAGCGACCCTCATCAAACGGCACGGTATCGGTGTGCCCAGCCAGTAATAATCCACCTTTGCCACTGCCAAAAGAGGCAACAAAATTGTGCTTATCACGTGTGTTAGCAACTGGCTGTGCTTGGCAATTCATGCCTAAATCAGTAAACCAACTATGCAATAGCGCTATGACAGCTTTATTGCTCATATCATGCTGCGCTTCTAATGCGCTTATTGAAGGCGCTGCAATTAGCTGAGTGAAGCTACTCTTTATATCAGGTAATGTTGTCATCAAATAATACTCAAATATATATTCAATTATATTGCATAATTAATTTCGTGTGTTAGTCTATCAAACAGCTAAGATAAGTACCATGTTTTGATGGCCTATAAATGAGAGTATATATGTTTAACCTAGTTCAATTAATAATAATTAAGGCCAGCAATACCCACTTCCTGCGACGATAATCTTGTCTTTATGGTGTTCAGCCAGGGCTTAAGTTTCTGCCCACTCTTTTTTCGTTTTGTCATATAAATTCAAGATTAAGGTTTTAAAATCATAGACTATGAAAAATATAGCCATTATTGGTGCTAGCGGTTATACCGGCGCACAAATCACTTCTCTCATAAATGCTGAAGCGGACTTAACCATTCAGGGGCTTTATGTTTCTGAAAATAGTCTAGATAAAGGCAAGCCACTTGCTGAGCTGTACCCTAGCTACAGTCATATTAATCTTTGTTTAAGCCCACTCACCGATGATGCTAAAGCGGCCATCATCGAACAGGCTGATGCAGTCGTATTAGCGACCGACCACGCGGTGAGTCTGCACCTTGCGGCTTGGTTCTATCAGCAAGGACTGGTCGTATTTGATTTAAGTGGCGCATACCGGTTCGAATCCTTAGATAAGTATCCTAAGTGGTATGGTTTTACTCATGAATACCCACAAGTTCTTGCTGATGCGGTTTATGGTTTAGCAGAATGGAATGCGGACAAAATTGCTAGCAGCAAAATGATTGCGGTGCCGGGTTGTTATCCAACGGCGTCACTTATGGCATTAAAGCCATTATCCGATTTACTGACCGACGTATTCCCGGTGATTAATGCTGTCAGCGGTGTGACAGGTGCAGGCAGAAAAGCACAGCTACATACTAGTTTTTGCGAAGTAAGCTTAACGCCATACGGAGTACTGGGTCATAGGCACCAACCCGAGATTGCAACGCAGCTCGGACAAGAGGTTATCTTTACGCCTCATCTAGGCAATTTCAAACGTGGCATCCTTGCCACGATTACAGTGAAGTTAGCTCAGGGCACAACAGCCAAAGATATTGAAGCGGCTTATAAGTGTTATGACAATACGCCACTTGTGACGGTAAAGCAGAACCAGTTTCCCAAGATTGATGATGTGGTACAAACACCCAATTGTTTGATCGGTTGGAAGTATGATGCCGAAACAAATTACTTAGTGGTATCGAGCGCAATTGATAACTTAATGAAGGGTGCTGCAAGCCAAGCCTTACAGTGCATAAAGATTCATTTTGACAAGTCGTTAAATTAACCGGTTTGGAGTCAGATATGGCAACATTAAATACAGATATTAATACAAAGTCCAAACCTGTGATGGTGCTAAAAGTGGGTGGTGCATTATTGCAGTGTGAAATGGGTATGGCTCGTTTAATGGAAACAGCTGCAAAGATCATTGCTAATGGCCAGGCTCTGATTATGGTGCATGGCGGAGGTTGTTTAGTCGATGAGCAGCTTAAAGCAAATAACATGGTGACCGAAAAACTGGACGGACTGCGTGTGACACCAGCTGAACAAGTCCCCGTCATTGTTGGTGCACTCGCTGGAACAGCAAATAAAATACTTCAAGCAGCTGCCATTAAGGCTGGCATTACCAGCTTAGGAATGAGCTTATCTGATGCAGATATGATGACGGCAAGCATAAAAGACCCTCAGCTTGGACTCGTTGGTGAAGTCGAGCCCAACGATGGGAGTTATCTTGAGTTCGTGCTTACTAAAGGTTGGATGCCCATTGTTAGCTCCATCGCTATTAGTGCTAAAGGCGAGATGCTTAATGTTAATGCCGACCAAGCAGCCACAGCTTTGACTAAACTTGTTGGCGGAAATCTTGTATTGCTGTCTGATGTGTCCGGCGTACTCGATGGTAAAGGGCAATTGATTAGCAGTTTGAATCGAGCGGAGATTGCCACACTAACTAAGATTGGTGTGATTGAAAAGGGCATGAAAGTAAAAGTCGAAGCAGCTTTAGAAGTTGCCGAATCGATGGGACAAGCGGTGCAAATTGCATCTTGGCGTCATGCAGAACAACTTATTGCATTAAGCAACGGTGAAACCGTTGGTACTCAGATTCAACCTTAGGAGAGCGGTTTCATGGACCATTTATTATCAATTAAAGATCTATCACAGCAGCAACTTTTGGACCTGCTAACACTGGCAAAAAACATTAAGGCCAACCCTGCCGATTATAGAAAAGCATTAGACGGCAAGAGTGTCGTCATGCTGTTCGAGAAGCCATCATTAAGAACGCGTGTCAGCTTTGATATCGGTATTAATAAGTTAGGCGGTCACTGTTTATATCTTGATCAGCAAAATGGTGCATTAGGAAAGCGTGAACCCGTCTCTGATTTCGCTGCAAATATTTCTTGCTGGGCTGATGCCATCGTGGCGCGTACCTTTTTGCACTCAACCATAGAGCAGCTGGCTGAACATGGCACTGTACCTGTCGTTAATGCGCTGTCCGATCTTTACCATCCGTGTCAGGGCTTGGCAGACTTTCTAACCTTGTCTGAGCAATATGATGACGTTAGTAAAGTGAGACTCGCCTATGTCGGTGATGGCAATAATGTGACCCATTCATTGATGTTTGGTGCCGCTATTCTTGGTGCTCATATGACGGTCTTGTGCCCACCAGGCCACTTTCCCGATGGCAAGGTCGTTTGCGAAGCTCAGGCACTAGCCGCAAAACATGGCGGAACTTTAGTGCTTAGTTCTGACATTGAAGCAATCGCAGGCCATGATGCTATCTATACTGATACGTGGATCTCAATGGGTGACAGCGCTTCAATGGAAGAGATAGAAGCTAAATTTAAACCTTATCAGGTTAATAGCGAATTGATGGCCGCAGCAGGTGCAAAACACTTTATGCATTGCTTACCAGTCTACCGAGAAGTTGAAGTAACAACCGAGATTGTCGATGGCGAAGGTTCGTTGATCCTGCATCAGGCTGAGAATCGTATGCATGCACAAAATGCAGTGTTAGTGACCTTGTTAGGTCAGTAACAACGCGTTAATTAATTTATATTTCGTTGAGTATTCGACGAGAAGATATCAAGTATTAGGACGTAAATATGTCAATCAAAGCAAAGAAAACAGACGTTAAAAAAGTCGTGCTAGCGTATTCAGGTGGTCTCGACACTTCAGCCATTATTCCTTGGCTCAAAGAGACTTATGATAACTGTGAAATTATTGCCTTCTGTGCCGATGTTGGTCAAGGTGATGCAGAACTTGAAGGTTTGCACGAAAAGGCGATTAAATCGGGCGCATCAGAGTGCCATATCGTCGATCTAAAAGAGGAGCTGGTGGCTGATTATATCTACCCGACCATTGCTACCGGTGCTATTTACGAAGGAACCTATCTACTAGGGACTTCTATGGCGAGACCTATTATTGCTAAAGCACAGGTAGAGCTAGCACGTAAAGTTGGTGCAGATGCGGTTTGTCATGGTTGTACTGGTAAGGGTAACGATCAGGTTCGTTTCGAAGGTTGTTTTGCTGCACTGGCTCCAGACTTAAAGGTGATTGCTCCATGGCGTGAGTGGGAGATGGTGAGCCGGGAAGATCTGCTCGATTATCTTGCTGAGCGTAATATCGAAACGACCTCTTCAGTGACTAAGA
This sequence comes from Shewanella abyssi, assembly GCF_023284025.1. Taxonomy (GTDB): domain Bacteria; phylum Pseudomonadota; class Gammaproteobacteria; order Enterobacterales; family Shewanellaceae; genus Shewanella; species Shewanella abyssi. The sequence continues at coordinate 9,718 of NZ_JAKIKR010000077.1, forward strand.
TCTATAGCCGTGATGCCAATGCTTGGCATATTTCTCACGAGGGTGGTGAGCTAGAAGATCCATGGAACGAGCCTACTAAAGGTGTGTGGACCATGACAGTCGCGCCTGAAGACGCGCCCAATGCACCAGAATACGTCGCAATAGAAATTGAGCAAGGAAAGATCACCAAGGTGAATGGTGAGGCGCTTTCACCCTATAAAGCACTCATGGTATTGAATGAAGTCGCTGGTGCTCATGGTGTTGGCAGAATCGATATTACCGAAAATAGACTTGTCGGAATGAAATCTCGTGGTTGTTATGAAACCCCTGGTGGCACAGTAATGTACGCTGCACTGCGTGCCATTGAAGAGTTGGTACTTGATAAAACAAGCCGTGAATGGCGTGAACAAGTCGGCGCGCAAATGGCGCATCTAGTCTATGACGGACGTTGGTTTACACCACTTTGTGAATCATTGCTTGGTGCATCGAAGCCACTAGCGGATCTTGTCAACGGTGAGGTTATTATTAAGCTCTACAAAGGCCAAGCGAGTGCAGTGAAAAAACGCTCGCCTAACAGCCTATATTCAGAAGAGTTTGCCACTTTTGGTGACGATGATGTTTATAACCAGAAAGATGCTGAAGGCTTTATCCGTTTGTATTCGCTTTCGAGCCGGATCAGAGCGTTACACGGCCACAATAAATAGCATCGACAGCAATTAACTAGCGATTTTAATATTTAGAACTATTTGGCGGACAGAGCATCCGCCTAGCATTTAAGAGGAAGCCAAAATGGCATTATGGGGCGGTAGATTTAGCCAAGAGAGCAGTGCACTGTTCAAACTTTTTAACGACTCTTTGCCTGTGGACTTCCGACTCATAGAGCAAGATATTCAAGGTTCAATCGCTTGGGCCAGTGCTATCACACAGGTGGGGGTTTTAACCACCGATGAGTGTACGAAATTACATGTGGCATTAAATGAGCTGTTAGGCGAAACGTTGGATAACCCACAACTAATAATTGCTTCTGGTGCAGAAGATATTCATAGTTTTGTTGAGCTATCGCTAATTGCCAAAGTGGGCGATTTAGGCAAGAAATTACATACTGGACGTTCACGTAATGATCAAGTCGCTACCGATCTTAAGCTTTGGTGTAAAAAAGAGGGTCAACAACAACTTGAGCTGCTGGCTAAGCTCAGATCGGCGCTTATTGCATTAGCAGAGCGTGAAATCGATGCTGTTATGCCTGGGTATACCCATCTGCAAAGAGCGCAGCCGGTGTTATTTGGTCATTGGTGCCTTGCCTATGTTGAGATGTTTGAACGTGATATAAGCCGTTTAGAAGATGCATTAAAGCGTGCGGATACTTGTCCGTTAGGCACGGGTGCGTTGGCGGGAACCGCTTATCCAATGGATAGAGTTAAGCTTGCCGAGTCACTAGGTTTTGCTGGGCCAACACTTAATAGCCTCGACACGGTATCTGACAGAGACCATGTGATTGAGATCTGTAGTGATGCATCAATAAGTATGATGCATTTAAGCCGTATGGCCGAAGATCTAATCTTCTTTAATAGTGGAGAAGCAGGTTTTATCGAGTTAGACGATGAAGTCACCTCTGGCTCTTCATTGATGCCGCAGAAGAAAAATCCCGATGCACTTGAGCTTATTAGAGGCAAGACTGGCCGAGTTTATGGCAGCTTAGTGGGTATTCTCACTACCATGAAGGCGCTACCACTGGCATACAATAAAGATATGCAAGAGGACAAAGAGGGGCTATTTGATGTGATGGATAGCTGGGCTATCTGTTTAGAGATGGCAGCGCTAGTGCTAAGTGGTTTACAAGTTAACCGTGAAAGAACACTGATTGCCGCGCAACAAGGCTATGCTAACTCAACTGAATTGGCTGATTACCTCGTCGCGAAAGGGATGCCGTTTAGAGAAGCGCACCATGTGGTAGGTGAGGCTGTAGTGAAAGCTATTGCTAAGCAAACACCGCTCGAAGATCTGCCATTAGCAGAGCTGCAGAGTTTCAGTGCCATCATCGAAGCTGATGTTTATGAGTGTTTAACCATTGAATCGTGCTTGGCCAAACGTGAAGCCTTAGGTGGAACATCAATCATTCAGGTAAAATCTGCATTAGCAGTAAAACAATCGAGCTAATGATCGCTTAACTCCAGCTTAGGTTATTTAAATTAACGATCAAAAAAGGCGGCTATTTTATTGAGAAATAGCCGCCTTTTTGATGTTTGTTACTGCTATTGAAACAGATCTTCTTCCACTGACTTATCGATAAAGATATCGCTATTATCTTCCTCTTGCTCGGTGGCATATTCCGTTGGCTCAGTGCCGGCAATAAAGTACTCAAATTTGCTGGTGTAGTCTGTCTTACGCGTCAATTTGCCAGTGGCTAAATCGATTCGAGCAGAGACAATGCCCTCCGGTGGGGTCGTTGGTACGACAGGCGTGCCCGCTAAGGCATCTTTCATAAACTCATTCCAAGCTGGCCCTGCTGTTTTAGCTCCGGCTTCAGCAAGTGATATTTGATCTTTGGCACCGTTAGCATTCCAGCTGGTGCGACCTAACTCTTGACCGTGATCATCAAAGCCCACCCATACGGTGGTGGCAAGCTTAGGGTTGAAGCCACTAAACCAGGTATCGCGTGATTCGTTGGTAGTCCCTGTCTTACCGGCAATGTCACGACGTTTTACCACTCTAGCTGCACGCCATGCGGTGCCATTCCAACCGGTCCCCTTGCTCCAATTTCCGCCACCCCAAATAACGCTTTTTAGCGATTCAGTAATAAGGAAGGCGGTTTGTTCTGAAATGATTCTTGGTGCAAAGCGTGAGTCATTGTTGCCGCATTGAATCGCGCTGGTGGTGACTTCAGTCTCTTGCTTACTGTCTACGGTACTTAGGAATTCGTTTGCCATCGCAGCAAATGGATCCTCTGCTAACGGTTGCTCAGGGGCCGCTGGAGTACAGGCTAGCGTCGGATCAGCAGCTTCAAACAGTTCGCCATTAGCAGACTCTATTTTTTCAATAAAATAGGGTTCAACCAGATAGCCGCCATTAGCGAATGTTGAAAATGCCGTCACCACTTGCAGCGGTGTTACCGAAGGTGAGCCTAGTGCAATTGATTCATTGCGAGGAAGATCGCTGGGATCAAAACCAAACTTAACCAGTTGCGCAATGGTGGTATCAAGCCCGCTATAACGCATGGCTCGCACTGACATAACGTTGATAGATTGCGCTAAACCAACACGCAGCCTTGTTGGGCCGCCATAGACATCTGGAGAGTTCTTTGGACGCCAAGCAGTGCCTTGTCTGGTATCTGGCTTATTAATCGGTGCATTGTTGATAAGCGTCGATAAGGTGTAGCCCTTCTCTAATGCGGCGGTATAGATAAACGGCTTAATGTTAGAGCCTAATTGGCGCTTAGCTTGGGTGACACGGTTATATTGACTGATATAAAAGCTAAAGCCACCCACTAAATTTTTGATGGCGCCGTTTTGAGGATCTATCGATACAATCGCACTGGCAACCAGTGGCACCTGGCTCAATTGCCAAATATCACCGTTGTTACGGATCCATACTTGCTGACCCGCTGTTAACACATCGGATGCAAGTTTAGGCGCTTTGCCTTGTCGTTTATTGGTGATGAATTTTCGAGCCCACTTAATGCCATCCCAAGGGAGATCGTAAATGTCTCCCTTCGCTGTCATTACTTTCGCAGTTTGCTCCTCGATGGATATTACTGCCGCGGGATACATGCCTTGGAATGAACCCGTTTGCTTTAATTTAGCTCTTATCTCTTCGACAGCTAGCGGTGTTTCACTCCAAAGTACTTTAGTACGTCCGCGGTAGCCATGGCGTTCGTCATAGGAGTAAACGTTATGACGCAGGGCTTTTTGAGCATCAAGCTGTAGTTTTGAGTCAACAGTGGTATAGATATCGTAGCCGCCCGTATACGCTTCCTCTTCACCATATTTTTCAACTAAGTAGTCGCGGGCCATTTCTGAAATATAAGGAGCATATAAGTCGATGACAGCGCCGTGGTATTTGGCGGTGATAGGTGCTTGTTTTGCTTCTTCATACTGAGCTTGAGTGATATTACGCTTCTCAAGCATACGGCTGAGCACCCAATTACGACGGTTAAATGCGCGGCTAGCGTTTCTAATTGGGTTTGCTGCAGATGGCGATTGAGGTAAACCTGCAATCATTGCCATTTCTGGCAAGGTTAATTCGCTTAACTCTTTGCCGTAATAAACTTGAGCGGCAGCTCCAACACCATAAGCGCGGTTTCCGAGGAAAGAACGGTTAAGGTAAAGCGTTAAAATCTCTTGTTTGCTGAGGGCTTTTTCGATTTTTAATGCCAGGAAAATTTCTTTGGTCTTACGTATATAGGTTTTATCTCGGGTTAAAAAGAAACCGCGGGCGACCTGTTGAGTGATCGTGCTGGCACCCTGACTCTTTTTACCTGTTGTGATCAAGATAACTGCGGCGCGGACGATACCAATAGGATCAATACCTCGATGCTCAAAGAAACGAGCGTCTTCGGTATCGAGTACAGCATTTATTAACTGTTCTGGAACATCGTCATAGCGGACGGGAATTCGACGTTTCTCACCAAACTGGGAGATCAGCTTGCCGTCACTACTATAAATTCTAAGTGGTGTTTGCAGTTTTACCGTCTTAAGTGTGGTGACATCGGGCAGGTCTGGAAGCACATAAAAATATGCCGCCACAATAGCACCAATGCCAAGTAGCCCTAGGCTAAAAAAAGCAATAACAAGACGTTTTAACCACTTCAAAGGAAGATTCCATGAATATAAATAAGACCCGTAGTATATACCCATCTTACCTGAATATGCAGGGTTCAGTGGGAATTTAATAGGCTTTAATCAAGGCTTTGATTGTCACTAATGGTTGTTCCCTTGGTAAAATCACTAACACAGAGTAAAGCCTATTAAAGCCCATCGCAGAAGGGGTTGTGCAAGTCCACTTCGTTGTTGCACTAACTTAAAAGGGAGTAACCATTTCTACGTTAATGCGCCTAGAATTGAACTGGCACAACGCCTCTGAAATGAGCATGTTCAAGTTGGATGGGTATACAAGCCGTTGAAGGAATGGTGAAGTAAAAGACTAAGGATTAATGCTTTGATTAATAAAATGGGCATAGTAAGAGTAAAAAATAACAATATAAATAAGCTATAGGGTGATGGTTTAAGTAGAAGCTACGCCGCCTTCGGAATTTGCTGCTGAGTTTTCAATAATTAGTGTTGTTAGAACAGCATAACCCTTGCTATGAGTGAGTCAGGCGCTCATATTTTACTCGAGCAAACCGTCAGGCTCGTATTTTATTATGTGTTGTATTCGATGTTATTGACAATTAATTCGGCTGAAAAATAGCCGCCGTCAGAACTGTGACGGCAGTTTTAAATGCTGCAATTAATGATGTTTGTAGTCTTTGTAACTGCATTTTGCTTAAAACTAGTGTAGAGGCTAAAAATGAACTGTGTTTTTAGTTTGACGCGTCACGGAGGGATATAAGTAGTTATTAAAAGTCAATAAAATGGCAATTGTAAAATCTAGAAA
>NZ_JAKIKR010000078.1 GCF_023284025.1 Shewanella abyssi
GATAATACTCCTAGTAATAAAGACCTAACTGGGTCGGTACTAGTAAGTATTTAGGATGGGAGATAGAGATGGCTTTTATCTTTTCTGCCGCAGAGCGGCTTCGTTCAACAAACAGTTAGAATCAGATAAAATACAACTGGCTTTGCTCCTGCGACGCCAATTTTAACCAAACTATACTTCGCCTATTAATAGGCCAAAATCCGACTAGGAGAAGCTTCTGTGTCCATTAACATTCGATTAGAAAAACCTTGCGATATTGCCACTATTCATCAAGTCACTGCAGCTGCATTTCTTGATGCACCACATACAGATCATACTGAACAATTTGTTGTGGATGCTTTAAGAGATTCCGGAGTGTTATCTGTTTCTATTGTTGCAGAAGACTCATCTAAAATAGTTGGCCACGTTGCCTTGTCGCCAGTGACTATCTCCGATGGTTCAGGTGATTGGTATGGTTTGGGGCCTATCTCTGTTATTCCAACAGAGCAAGGTAAGGGCATCGGCTCTAAATTAATGCATGCGGCTCTTAGAGAGTTAAAAAATATCAACGCTAATGGCTGTGTATTACTTGGCGATCCCAAATTCTATTGTCAATTCGGTTTTGAGCCGATAGATGGCTTAGTGCTTGCTGATGTTCCAGCTGAATATTTTCAAGCAGTGTTACTTCAAGGTGCTCGCCCGGCAGGTATCGTTACGTATCATGAGTCATTTTCAGCTAAGGAATAAGCTAAGTAATCACACTGCGTTCCACCTATCAAATGAACATTATTAACCTAAGCCAATTGTCAAATAAAGAGTTTTAGGGCTAAATCGCCTCCGGCTAGAACTGAGCTACCACGGGTGTCACTCCATTTTTTAGAATTAAATGACACCCTTGGTGAACTCTCACAACAGCCTCCCCAAACTAGCCCGCCGATCTAGTATCTGCGACCCTACTCTGCTTTCCACTCACCATTGTCTTTGGGTCTAACCCAAGGCTGTGAAAACCAGTAATAGCCACCTTGATGCTTGCTGGGTGCGGTGCAGTTATAGCGTGAACGACCCGCGGGAAGATCGAGCTCTGCTCTGATAATAAACTCATTATCGCTAATCCAATTGGGCTTTTTAGCGCCTTGACCTTGGATAAAGCACATCAGCTGTGATGCGTTAATATCGGCCATATCGAGCTTCACTTTTATCTCAGGCCGCCACTGGCCATATTGCAGCTGTGGGTCGCTATTGGTCTGCTCCATGACTGGCATATTAAGGCTATGCAGCTTGACCTTTAAACTATCGAGATTGGCATAGGCGCCCGCGACAGGAAATCTTGGCAGTGCCGTTAAAGCTGAATAAGGCCCTGCTGCACCTGATTGCTGACCCAATGCCACAAAGCCATGCTGGTGCAACATGTCTTCTATCTGTTGATTATATTCGCCATAAGGGTACGCCAACATTTTGTGATTCTGACCCGTCGCCTTGGCAATCTCAGCTTCCGTGCGCAAAATGTTGTTTTCAATGCGCGCTAGCCATTGCTGCTCGCTCTCGCCTTTCTCCATGCGGATAAGATGTTCATGTGCCCAGGTATGATTGGCAATTTCGGCGCCCTCCTCTGACAGGGTTATCAGCTGTTGCCAACTCATCATCTCGCCATACTTTTTCTGGATCGGCTCCACCGAGACAAAAAGCGTGTAGGGAAATTTGTATTGCTTTAAGATGGGATGCGCTGTGTTAGCAATGCTACGGTATCCATCATCGAAAGTGATGGCGATAGTCTTCGCGGGTAAATGCTGCTTGGCCTTTACCGCGGCCACTACCTTGGATAGTGGCACGACATTGAAATTGTTTTCAGCCAGATACTGCATCTGCTCTTTAAATTGTGCAGGCGTAACGCTAGTGATAGCGGGCGTATCATCAGATACGTGGTGATACTGTAAAATCACCGCTGCTTGCACCGAAAAACCTGTCAGCGCAAACAGCGCTAATAACACGTTTTTAACCATAAATATTAGACCTCTAAAATGATTGCCATACTGCTAAACCCACAAAAAAATCGACAGTTACTCGCGCTCGCGCTGCCAATGATCTTGTCAAATATTACCGTTCCACTACTGGGACTAGTCGACACAGCTGTCGTTGGCCACTTAAGTAATGCCTATTATTTAGGCGGCGTGGCAGTTGGGTCAACAATTATAACCTTAATTCTGTGGTTACTTGGTTTTTTACGCATGGCAACCACTGGATTAGTTGCCCAGGCCTATGGTGCCAACGACACTCAGCAACAATATCGACTGCTGATCCAAGCCGGTAGCTTAGCGCTGCTATTTGGTTTGGCGGCGGTCTTACTGCAACAACCTATCGTCGATTTAGCCATGGCACTGTCAGATACCAGCGCCGAAGTAGAAAAATATTGCCGGGAATACTTTCAGGTACGGATCTGGTCTACGCCCTTCGCATTAATGAACTTAGTCATGCTCGGTTGGCTGCTCGGTAGACAACAGCCTAAAGCGGCTATGTGGCAATTGATTGTCGCTAATTTAGTCAATATCATTTTGGATCTACTGTTTGTAATAGGGCTCGATTGGGGCGTAAGAGGTGCGGCACTAGCCTCTGTCATCGCCGATATGGCGGGCTTTGCTGTTGCACTGACATTAGTGAAACGTCAGCTTAAGCGTTTAGGCGACTTTCACTTTATAACGGTGTGTAAGCAGTTATCATTGCAGAGCTATCATAAGCTGATTAGCCTTAACGCCGATATTTTTATCCGTAGCTTATGCTTGCAGTTATCCTTCGCCTTTATGACCTTCTATGGTGCAAGTCTCGGTGACAATACTGTCGCTGCCAATGCCGTATTACTCAACCTACTGTTACTCATCTCCTACGCACTCGACGGCATCGCCTATTACGCCGAAGCCGAAGTTGGCCGCGCTTATGGTCAGAAAAACAGTCGACTGATGCAAGAGTCGGTGACGTTGGCCTGGGCATGGTCAGCTATCGCAGCGGTTGGTTTTACATTGTTTTTTGCCTTAGCAGGTAGCAATGTCATTAGCGCGCTAACCAGCATTGCAGAGGTGCAACAGGTGGCAAATAGTTATCTCATTTGGGTGGTGTTCTTACCCCTGCTGGCGTTTAGCTCATACCTATTTGATGGCGTTTATATAGGTGCAGCCCAAGGAAAAGTCATGCGCAACAGCATGATTATCGCCACATTTGCGGTGTTTTTTCCCACCTGGTATCTACTGCAATCCCTAGGTAATCATGCATTATGGGCGGCCATGAGCACCTTTATGTTGGCACGAAGTGTCACCATGTCGGCTCATTACTGGCTGAAACTGAGGAAAGTATTGGATTGATACAAACTCAACGCCGTCGCTATCAATAACGTTATCAGCATTTACGCCCACAAAAAACGCGACCTATAGTCGCGTTTTTTAGTTAACAGTATTGCTTACTGGTAAGAGTGATCACCATGTTGGTGTTCAGTAACATCTTTAACGCCTGATAGTTCACCTGGGAACATATCAAGTAGTTGCTTTTCGATTCCATCTTTTAGTGTCACATCGACCATAGAGCAACCGTTACAACCACCGCCGAACTGCAGTACAGCTATACCATCTTCAGTAATTTCAACCAGTGAAATATTACCGCCGTGGCTTGCTAGCTGCGGGTTAATTTCTGACTGGATCACGTATTCGATACGCTCAACTAGTGGTGCATCACCTGACACTTTACGCATTTTTGCGTTGGGTGCTTTAAGCGTAAGTTGTGAACCCAATTGATCGGTCACAAAGTCAATGGTTGCCTCTTCTAGGAATGGCGCACTCTTTTCGTCAACCATGGCATTAAAGCCAGTAAACTCAAACTCGGTATCGTCAGCTTCAACAGCATCTGGTGGACAGTAAGAAACACCACACTCAGCCTGCGCAGTGCCAGGGCTGATAACAAATACTCGAATGTGAGTTCCTTCAGGCTGATCTGATAGCAATGTAACAAAATGCGCCTGAGCTGTTTCGGAAATGGTAATCATGAACACATAGCTCCGTCAGGAATATACCTGAGTGTTTTAGTAAGAATTAACCCTATAATACTCTTACTCTGCTGCGCTTTGTAGCCCCCAATGCTCACACAATGGCAATTAACGCTGATTCGATCACATTTTTTTATCTCCAATGGCGGTAGTTTTGTCACTGCCGAGCTGGTAATTTAAGCGTAATATTATAAACATAATGATTATTTCGATGCTGAAAACCGTTTTCACTTTTTTATGCGCCTTTATGATGTTGTTCTCTCTTTCGGCAGAGGCAAAAAAGGTTCGTTTGACCGATAACCCACTTTATGGGATCACCACCACCTCACCAGAGGCATTTTTAGGCTATCCGCTGGGGGAGCATTTGCTGCGCCATGATCAGGTCAACTATTACCTGAAAGAGATAGCCAAGCAGAACCCACGAGTGTCACTGGAGAACACCGGCCAGAGTCATGAAGGTCGCCAGCAACTCACGGCTGTTATTACCTCGGCTAAAAATCAGCAACAACTAGATGACATTTTACAAATGCGCCAGCAAGTAAAGTATCTCGGCAAGCAAACGGGCCCAATTGTTATTTGGCTGGCTTATTCGATACATGGCGATGAAGCCAGTGGTGCCCATGCAGCCTTAAAACTGAGTCATATGCTCGCCAGCAGCGAAGAGAAGTGGGTCACTAACCTACTCGAAAATGCCGTAGTACTGATCACCCCAAGCCAAAACCCAGACGGCATGGATCGGTTTTCGACTTGGGCCAATGGCTATGCCGGTAAAGTGGTGGTCAGCGACTCAAACCACAAAGAGCACAAGCAGGGCTGGCCAAGCGGCAGAAGCAACCATTATCTAGCCGACCTTAATAGAGATTGGCTATTCTTACGTCACCCCGAATCTCAAGGAAGAGTTGCGCTATTTCATCGCTGGCAACCCCATTACGTGGGCGACTTTCATGAGATGGGTCACAACCAAACCTATTTCTTCCAACCGGGCGTCCCTGAAAGGACTCACCCGCTGACACCGGTCGCCAATCAAAAGTTGACTATCAAGCTTGCCGCCTATCATCAGGCGGCATTAGACGATAAGAAACAGAGCTATTTCAGCCGCCAACTGTTTGATGACTTCTTTTATGGCAAAGGCTCCACTTATCCTGACATTAACGGTGCTATCGGTGTGCTGTTTGAACAAGCCAGTACTCGCGGCCAACAGCAAGACTCAGTCAACGGTATCGTTCGCTTTCAAGAGGCGATTGAAAACCAATACGCTACCTCTATATCGAGCTTAAAAGGCGCACTGGCGCTTAAAACTGAGCTGCAGGAGTATCAAGCAGAGTTCTTTAGCGGCAAGCATCAAAAACCTCGAAAAAAGAAACCAAGACAGGCGGGGCGATTAATTACTGCAGCCAATGACAGTCAGCGGATACAGCAACTCACGCAGCTGTTATCACAACACAAAATTGAATATTACTATTTAACCAATAAACTCACTCAAGGCGGTCAATCCTTTGCGGTTGAAAGCAGTATATTTATTCCAGACAATCAAGCACAAGCAGCCTTGTTAAACGCCCTGTTCGACAACAGAACCGAGTTTAATGACCCCACTTTTTATGATGTCTCGACCTGGAACTTACAACATGCATTCGACTTGTCAGTACGGCAGAACGTTAAGTTAGAGCTCAGTGTATTAAGCAAAACAGCACCAAAATTTACCCCATCGACATGGACACCCAAAGCGGTGGCACTGCTTATCGACTGGCGTCAAAGTCAGTCTGCACCGTTACTGCAGCAGTTGTTAAGCCAAGATATCCAAGTAAAATTTGCCGCCAAGCCTTTTACGCTAGCAGTTAATTCAAGCAAGCTCGACTTTCCTGCTGGCACCCTACAAGTCCCTCTGAAACAAGATGGCCACTCCGCCAGTGAACTCAGTAAACTCGTTGCTAAGCTAGCCCAAGAGTTCCGCGTGAAAATCACCCCGGCTTATAGCAGTGGTGCAATCAGTGGCATTGATTTGGGCAGTCCAGACTTTAAAGTCATCCGCCCTATTAAGCCGCTAGTCATCAGTGGCAAAGGCACCTCAATCCCTGAGGTGGGTCAAATTTGGTATTACTTAGACTCTCAGCTCCAAGTGCCAACCACTTTAGTCGACACCAGTAATCTAAACGCGATAAAGCTCAGCGAATACACGCATATTATTTTTGCCGGCGGGAGCTACAGCAGCTTAGATGAAAAGTTTGGCCGCAAGCTTGGGCCCTTTACCGCTGATGGCGGGGTTGTCATCGCACAAAAGGGCGCATTAACCTGGCTGACTAAAGCCAACTTTCTAAAAACCAGCCTGCGAGGAGAGCGCTTTTACAAGCAACTCTTCAATGGCAATGGCTTGGCTTTTGAGCAAAAGTCCTCTTTTAAAGCAAGACAAGAGATCGGTGGCGCAATCGTTGAGTTGAAACTTGATAAAAGCCACCCGATTAACTTTGGTATCAATGGCGAACGTTTAGCGGTAATGAAGAATAAGCCGATCGGTTTTGCGCACACGGCCAACGACTTTAGTGTTGCGGCAAGCTATGCATCACAGCCACTCTTAAGCGGCTATATGGCGCAAGAGTATCAAAGTAGTTTTGCCAACGGCCCAGCGATTATTGTCGAATCAAGATCGAAAGGCGCCGTGGTCGCAATGACCGACAACCTGCTATTTAGAAATATCTGGTTAGGATCTGAAAAGCTCTATGCCAATGCACTCTACTTTATTCCCGTTCTTCACTAGATATTAGCGCTTAGTTTGCTAAATGATCACTAAACATTAGTTAAGCCCTGGTGCCTCAGCCCTTGCTAGGCACCAGACTTGAGTTTCGATATGCTGCTTGTTAAATAGTCGCGCAATTTCGCTGACCGTTGTTCCGGTGGTCACGACGTCATCGACAATGGCGATACGCTGCTGATTAACCTCTGCCACCAATGTAAAAGCATCTAATAAATTTTTACGGCGCATTGTTCCCGATAATCCCGCTTGGGACGAGGTATTTATTTGCCGAATAAGCACATCGTCAAGCAAGGGTAGCTCAAGTTTTTGTGCCAATGATTGTGCAATCAGCCATGCCTGATTAAAACCGCGCTGCCGTAATCGCTTGGGATGTAATGGCACTGCGATAATAGCCTGTGGCATTTGCACAAAGCCTAACTCAATCAAAAAATGCAAGCGGCAGATCATCGCATCGACCATCACCTCAATAACAGAGAACTGCGCTTGATACTTTATCTGACCGACCCAGTGCCCTAGTCCATCATGATAACTGCAAGGCGCTACCACCTTTAGCTTGTTGTACCGCTGACACTCACCACAGTAGCTAACCTGTAGCTGCATCTCTCTACCACAACCTAAACAAATGGGGGCTTGGTAAAGGCATGCGTTGAGGCAAACTGGGCAAATACCGCTCTGCTTGGACGTTATCTGTTGATGGCACATTAAGCACCGATTGGGTAATATAACTGCCAGCTGTCGCAGCCAAGATGGTTGAGTAATAATGAAACTCCTTTTTCATAGGCCATTTGCTAATACGGCCGCACTAATACCGAGTCATTACCGAATCAATACAGGACCAATACGTGGATCAAACTAAGTTACATGTCAGTTCGATAGGCCAAGGTCCCGATGTAGTCATGCTCCATGGCTGGGGCGTTAATAGCGCGGTATTTACCGCTTTGCCCGACTTGTTACCTCAGTATAGATTTCACTTTGTTGATCTGCCCGGCTTTGGCGAAAGTGATGTCATTGCTGGTGATATTAATGATTGGGTAGCCAGCATCATCGCCAGTGTGCCTAAGTCTGCAATCTGGCTAGGTTGGTCACTCGGCGGGTTAGTGGCCACCTTAGCAGCACTTAACTATCCACAACATGTGAGCGCGCTGTGTACTATCGCCTCCTCACCCTGTTTTATGGCCCGTGAAGAGCAGTCTTGGCCCGGGATCCCGCCTAATGTGCTGGCACAATTCGGCAGCCAGTTAACGCAAGATCTAGAAAAAACCATCGAACGATTTCTTGCCATACAAGCCATGGGTAGCCAAACAGCCAAGGGCGATATCAAGCAACTGCGCGAGTGGGTACTGGCTAAACCTCAGCCGCAATTCAGCGCTCTGGAGCAGGGGCTAGCGATGCTCACTAACGTCGATTTAAGAACAGAGTTAACCCGAATAGAGCAACCTTGGTTACGAATATGGGGCAAGCTCGACGGACTCGTGCCGCGTAGAGTCATAAAGCTGATGCCAGATTTAAGTAATAGTGAAGATGTCATACTGCCAAAAGCGTCTCATGCACCTTTCATCAGCCACACTGATGACTTTGTTATCGCGCTAAATAGTTGGCTTGAAAAATATTAATTTTCTACAACAGTAACAGTTAAATTGCTTTATTTTTGAAGGGTTATTGGTTAACATTTAACCATAGCTTAAAGCGGAACTGTCTATGATCGTTGCCACCAATTATCCCAACGTGCCGATCTCTACGTCTAACGTAGCGACAGACTCTGCACGCACGGATAATCAACAGCGCCCGCCCGTTTTACCTCCGCCGCAAGCAAGCAAGGGCCATGAAGAGCGAGCCTTTAATCCGCAACACGAACGCACTGCAGAGCAAGCTCAAACACAAGCAAAATTACGGGATTCAGTACAAGGTAAGCAGCAAGGGAACTCGCAACAACAGGAGCAATCTCAGCAAGAGCAACAAAAACGTCCAGCAGCATTAGATTTAAAACAGCTGCTTAGTTTTCGTTCATCGTTAAAACGCAGTGATATTAAACTGCCAAACCAGCCCGTCGAAAAACAAGTGTCCACTGACAATAAGCGAATGCCAAATGAAACATTACAGTTCTACCGTGCGTTTGGCGCCCATATCGAAGCCTTTTATCAAACTAGGACTCAGCCAAAGACTGAGCCCGACATGCTTACAACAGTGTAGAAAACCGACACGAGTCGGTTTACTTTTTACTATCGCCATACAAGCTTTTTTGATAAGCCATACTGCCCCACAATGCCCAACCTAATGCCGTTTCTTTCATTTCATCAGACTGCGGACTCGCCGTGAGCTTCTCTGCGATTGGATCATAGGTAAACCCTGATGCAGGGTGTTCTGGCTGCAGGATCACCACGTCGTCACCGCGTAGATAAGCCATATTTTTGTCGTACTGCATTAACGCACGACCGGGCCAGTCTTCGGGTGTTTTTGTTAAATCACGACCCAACATAGGATACGCATCACTCACGCCAATCAATGACAATAGCGTCGGGCCTAGATCAATCTGACTGGTGACTCGCTTATCAATTTTCGGTTCGATACCCTCACCTAAAATAAGCCCAGGAATACGGAAGCGAGAGATAGGCACCAACTCAGCACCGCCGACTCGGCTGTCATGATCGGCAACCACAACAAACACGGTGTCTTTCCAGTAATCGGACTGCTTAGCACGTTTGAAAAACTCGCCTACGGCATAGTCAGCATATTTTGCCGCATTATTACGGGTCTGCTTTGGCTGCTCATATAACTCTATACGATCATCAGGAAACTCAAATGGGTCATGATTACTCGAGCTAAACACTAAGCTAAAGAACGGTTGGCCCTCTTTATGTAAGCGTTCAAACTCATCATTAGCACGATACATCAGGTCCTCATCCGACACGCCCCAAGAGCCGACGAAATTAGGATCTATATAGTCAGATTCGTCAATAATATCGGTAAAACCGTTGCCTAAGAAAAAGCTGCGCATGTTGTCGAAATGGCTTTCGCCCCCATAAATAAACTGGTTGCGGTAACCATGCTGCTTTAGCAATGATGCCAGTGAAAAGAAGCCATTTTGACTGAGGCCCAACTTAACTACCGAGCGCGCAGGCGTCGGCGTGAAACCGGTCACAACGGCCTCGATACCACGCACCGAACGAGTTCCGGTAGCGTACATGCGCTCAAAAGCCCATGCTTGTTTCGATAACTCATCAATGTTTGGCGTTAACGGCAAGCCACCCAAACTCCCCACAAATTGGGCCCCAAGGCTCTCTTGTAGAATAATAACGAGGTTTTTAGGCTTACCTTGATAACTGGCAGTATTATAAGAGACACTCGGAAAATCATTGGACTGAAAATCGGCTAATGGCCGGCCACTTTCACGGCGAATAATGCTAATAATGTCCTCTTCCGCTAACTTGCCATATATCTTGGCAGCATCCGCTTCACTGCCCATCTGTTTAATGGCGAACACTAAAGAGTAGGCAGAGTTTGTCACTAGAGAGTTAACTAATGGATCACTTGAAAAAGCCACTAACGATGGGTTGAGTGGTCTATGGCCTAAGCTTGAACGTGCGCCTAAGATGGTGATCGCGATGACTAAAATGCCAAGAACAGGACGCCAATACCAGCGAGGATAACTTTGGTTTTGGGTGAGTATTCCGCTGAGTTTCCAGCCACCAAAGAACACAGCAGTGCTGATCAATGCTGACAAAATAAGTTCGACCTTTCTTCCCGCCCAAAGCATTGAAAATACTTCTTTTGGATAGATAAGATACTCAACATACAAACGGTTAGGTCTGATGCCGTACTCTGCAATAAAGGAGGGAGTCGATATTTCAAGGACGACGACGGTCAATAAACCTAAGGTCAGCCAGACCCGCAATATTTGCGTCCAAATGCGACCAATGGCATGGTCACCGGAAAAGATAGCGGTACCGAGCGCAGCGGCGCCCCACAGCCAACATAGCGTGGCAAAGTCAACACGCAAGCCTTGGATTAATAACTGAGACCAACCAGAAACAACATCTACGCGGTCAAACTGCCAAATAGCCAGACCCAGCCTGCTGAGCATGATCACCAGCAGTGAGATGGCCGCAAATATAACAATCGACCGAAAAGGTCCTAACGCATGTGAACGAGTCAAAATTGATAATCCTAATTATTTTGCTTGCCGCTTTCTATGAAGCGCTTTAAAAGTATAGTTAAGACCTCCTTGTCAGTCATAAGTTTCATACAGAGCCATTGTGCTTCAAAGTGCATGTTTCACAGCAACCTGAGGTAGAACGAGTATATGAAACGGCGTACAACATATCCTTTACCAGATTAAATTCAAGCTATTTAATCTTTATTATTGTGCAATATTTTGTTTACCTAGCTTGGCGCACATTTTAACAAGCCTAGATTTTAGTGTCACAAGCTTAAAAACACATTAACCACCCTAAAGTAGTGGCTATCAGAATCAGACAGAAAAAAGCCCCGCCAGAATCGCATTCTGGCGGGGCTTAATTATCAATTTACTGTCGCGCTACTTTTTCATCTTAGCAAAGGCATCAGCAAAGGCGTTGCCCATGGCGGCATTGGTGGCCTGCTTTGGCTTAGCGCTTTTATGGGGCTGAGATTGCGACTTGCCACCATTATGTTTAGGGCCATTATTCTTACTGCCATGGTTAGTAGGTCGAGGCGCCGCTTTAGGCGCTTCGCCCGCCTTATCGGTCAGTCGCATGCTAAGGCCAATACGACGCCTGTCGGCATCGACTTCCATCACTTTAACTTTAACCACATCGCCCGCTTTAACCACCTTATGGGGATCATCAATAAACTTTTCGGTCATCGATGAGATATGCACTAAACCATCTTGATGTACGCCAACATCAACAAAGGCGCCAAAGTTGGTCACGTTAGTCACCACGCCTTCCAATATCATGTCCGGCTTAAGATCATTGATCTGTTCAACGCCCTCTTTAAAGGTAGCGGTCTTAAATTCGCCACGCGGATCGCGTCCAGGTTTGTCGAGTTCAGCAAGAATATCGGTCACTGTCGGTAAACCGAAATCCCCCGTAATAAAGTCTTTGGCTTCAATCGTACTGAGCAGCTCAGTATTGCCTATCAGCGTAGCAACCGATTGCTGTTTTGCGCTGGCCATTGATTCAACCAATGCATATGCCTCAGGGTGAACTGAAGATGCATCAAGTGGGTTTTCGGCATTGCTTATACGTAAAAAACCTGCCGCTTGCTCGTAAGCCTTAGGGCCTAAACGCGCTACCTTCAGCAAGGTTTTACGATTGGTGAACTGTCCCTGCTCATCACGGTAAGTGACAATGTTGCGCGCCAAGGTTTTATTGAGGCCCGCCACTTGTGCAAGCAGTGGCGCTGACGCCATATTCACATCGACACCAACACCGTTGACGCAGTCTTCAACAACCGCTTCAAGTGAACTTGAAAGCATACTTTGGCTTACGTCGTGCTGATACTGCCCAACGCCAATGGCCTTTGGCTCGATCTTTACTAGCTCCGCTAATGGGTCTTGTAAACGACGGGCAATGGATACCGCGCCACGAATAGACACGTCAACATCAGGGAACTCTTCCGAAGCTAGCTCAGAGGCTGAATACACAGAGGCGCCCGCTTCACTGACCATGACTTTGGTCAATGTTGGTAGTTCGGCTTTAACCATGGTGATAAGTTCTGCCGCTAGCTTGTCTGTTTCCCGTGAGGCGGTGCCATTGCCGACTGCTATCAGCTCAACCTTATGCATCTTGGCTAAGTTAGCTAAGGTTCTAAGTGATTTATCCCACTGCTTTTGCGGTGCATGGGGGAAAATGGTTGTATGAGCGACCAGCTTGCCGGTGTTGTTTACAATCGCCACTTTAACGCCACTGCGAAGACCAGGGTCTAAGCCTAAGGTGGCTTTGGCGCCCGCTGGGGCTGCCATCAACAGATCGCCTAAGTTACGCGCAAATACATTAATCGCTTCGGTTTCCGCGCTATCACGCATGCGGCCGAAAAACTCAGTTTCCATCTGCAATGCAATTTTGACTCGCCAAGTTGCAGCAACCACGGTTTTTAACCACTGATCGACTGCGGTGTCTTTAATCGCCAGTTTACCGTGGTCATTAATAATCACTTCACAATAGCTGGCTTGCTTGGCTTCTTTGTTTGGATCAGCATTGACGCTTAAGCTCAGCATGCCTTCATTACGGCCACGTAGCATGGCGAGGGCACGATGTGATGGCACTTTTGTTAGCTTTTCTGAGTGCTCAAAATAATCTCTATATTTAGCTCCCTCTTTCTCTTTTCCCTTCGCCATACGGCTTTCAAGCACAGCATTCTGCTCTATGTGGCTACGGATTTTTCGCAGTAACTCAGCGTCTTCGGCAAAGCGTTCCATCAAGATAAAGCGGGCGCCATCTAATACCGATTTCGCGTCAGTAAAACCAGCATCAACATTAAGGTATTCAGCGGCTTTTGCATCACAATCAGCATCTCGGTTTGCCAGTAGAAAATCGGCTAATGGCTCAATCCCAGCTTCAATCGCAATCAAGCCCTTAGTGCGGCGCTTTGGCTTATAAGGTAGGTAAAGATCTTCTAGGCGGGTTTTACTATCAGCAGCATTGATCGCAGCTTTTAACTCAGGCGTTAATTTATTTTGCGCCTCAATACTCGACAAAATAACATTGCGGCGCTCACTTAGATCGCGTAAATAGCCAAGGCGACTGTATAGCGTGCGCAACTGCACATCATCCAGCCCACCAGTAGCTTCCTTACGGTAGCGCGCGATAAACGGCACTGTTGCACCGTCATTCAGTAATTTAATCGTGTCGTTAACTTGCTGAAGACGGACGTTTAGTTCATCAGCAATAAGCTGTGCAATGTTATGCATATATAGAAGTGATGCCAAAAAAGGTAATATTGCGTTCAAGATAACACAGCTAAGAAGCAATTTTAAACTCGCTAATCGCTGTTTTTGCGCTGAAGAATGGAATTTGCTAATTTAATTGATTTTTCGTGGTGTGCCGAAATTATTAAGGTTTATTTAGCCCTGAACATCTAACCCTAATCTCGAGTCGAGAGTTCAAGAGCAAGGTTCAACCATAAGAGCGTGTTAAGCCTCTTCAAACCCTTGATAAGTATTCTGCTCAAGTCCAACCGGACACCTTACCTTATAACTTTTCATCGCTGACCGGTGTTAAATCCCGAAGCCTAGTATGCAACCGCTCATGGTTGTAATACTGGATATATTCTTCAACATCTGCAATTTCAAAACTGACCAATTTGGAGCGAGATGCTTTAGAGCATCTTATACTATGCGAAGACAACGATTGGAGCAGGGCCCAAATGGCAGTATATTAACGACTAATGAAAAAGAGACATTTTTCCCTGTTGCAACGTTAGATGCTATTAAAAATAGCATTGCAGCATTTGTAAGCAAGGGCTAGGAACACTAAGTTGAAAACCAACCTAATCACCCAAGAAGGGTTTGATAAACTCAATAAAGAGCTGAACTACCTTTGGCGAGAGTACAGGCCCGAGATCACCAAAAAGGTAGCGTGGGCTGCTAGCCTTGGAGATCGCTCAGACAATGCTGACTACAAAGAGAATAAGCGTCTACTCAGACAGATAGACTCTAGAGTACGCTTTCTAAGAAAGCGTATTGAGGCGGTCAAAGTTGTTGAATACTCACCACAACAAGACGGAAAAGTGTTCTTTGGTGCCTGGGTTGAAATTGAAAATGACGATGGCGAAAAGAAGATTTTTAAAATTGTTGGGCCAGATGAGATATATGGCAGAAACGACTACATCTCCATCGATGCTCCCATGGCACGCGCTTTACTGAAGAAAGAAGTCGATGATGAGGCGGTTGTTAAGACGCCTAATGGTGAGCAAGTTTGGTATGTAAATAAAATTTCATACCAAGCCCCTAAAGCTGATAATGGTTAGCTGGGCTCATATTTGATAGCAACGTTTCGAGTGTTGTCAAAATTGACAATGCTCGGCACTACCATTGCCGAGCATATGATAATGGGAGGCAAAATAGTATTAGGGCACGCATTAAGCGTATTCATTTCAGATTACACAAACCCTAACTCTGCTATCCATTTAGATGACAAAGAATAATTTTCGTAATCATTCCCCTGTGCATAAAATAGATTACCGTATCCATTATAGGTTACGGCATTGATTTCACAGTAATCTATTTTCGAT
>NZ_JAKIKR010000079.1 GCF_023284025.1 Shewanella abyssi
GATCTACCCCGATAGAAAGGGCATAAGTTTACCAACACGGCTATTGATTGATTTTTTATTACAAGAGATCCCAGAAAGGGCTGGTTTGTAATGAAATTCGTGACAGTGTTGGTAAACTTATGCCCTTTCTATCGGGGTAGATCAACCAAACATCTTCTTTCTTAGATTCGTATTCGGGTAAAATCCGTACTAATTGCTTGCTTTCAATCGCCGCTAAAGCGAATAGCGGCGGCATAAAGCCTATGCCTTGGCCACCAACAATGGCTCGGCGTACAAAGCCCATATGATTGCAGCTAAAGCGACTATTCACTTTTACAACCTCAGTGGTTAGATCCCATTTATCGTCTAAAGTGCCGTCAGGCCAGCGATAACAAATGGCTTGGTGCTGCGAAAGATCTGCTAACGTTTTCGGTTCACCATGTTTTTTTAAGTATTCTGGGCTTGCAAAAATACTCCGGCCGAGACTGAGTATTCGCCTTGCAATGAACCCTGAGTCTTGCACCTTGCCCGCATGAATAACAAAATCGAGTGCCTGAGAATAGATATCGGTGACATAGTTGTTGGTGATGCGCAGATCCAGTTCAATGTCAGGGTAGAGTTGTTGAAACTTCGCCAATGCGGGCTGCAGCGCCTCATCACTTTCAGGTAAAAAGCCCACTTTGACTTTTCCAACGGGTTTATCATCGATGTCGAGTAACTTATTTTTGGCTTGTTCAAACCCATCAAGCACCGTTAATAACTCGTGATAATATGCCTCACCATGTTGAGTCAATCTAAGCTGGCGAGTTGTTCTGAAAAAAAGCTGGGCGTTGAGTGCACGCTCTAGTTCGCCAATGCGACGACTGACGTTGGCTCGGGGCAGATCTAACGCATTGGCCGCAGCAGTAAAACTGCCAAGCTTAACTACAATCGTAAATAACTTTAGATCTTCTATTCGCATACTCATTTGCCTCTATCGCTCAAGTGTTTTGCCTCTTTCGCTCTATTCATCAGTATTACAGAATCATTTATAATGTCTAAAAGCACGCTAAATAAACTGTAACGACAAAAAGCTTAGTCGTAAATGGACTAAGCTTTTATACCCATCCTACTTGAAGATAGGTATATAGAACTTTAAAGGTTTTTAAATTGCGATCATAGTGTTGTGTACCGCTATGTGCGTTTATACCCAAATTGAAATGAGCGACGTAACAATATAATAATTACTTCGCCCATGGCTTATTTAAGTCATTTATCCCTTAGAACTGCCAATTCATCGAGATCCCGGCAATAGCGGCATCGTTGTCGTATTGGCCAACAAGAAAGCCATTTGCTGCACCATCATATTCGATTTGTGGTGAGCCTAAATCGATATATTCAATAAAGAAATTCACTGAAAAATCTTCTGTTGCTTGGTAAGTCACGCCTGAGCCGACTCTAAAAATTTCATCTACCGGCAAATCTGGGTATTGATTAAGTGCATTATCGGCAGAATCTGATAATGGCGATGACTCATAACCGACACCAAACTCTAAACGCCACTTAGGCGCGACTTGGTAATGCATACCAAGTGATACGCTATAAGTATCTTGCCAGTTTCGATCCACATTGACCTGACGGCCAGTTTCATCAAAAATCAGAATGCTTGATTGGTTTTTGCTCCAGTCTTGCCAATCGAGTGACCACAATAGGGCAAACTCTTGGTTAAGTGCGTGGTAACCACTTAGCTTAATAATGGCTGGGGCAATTAAGCCTAAACTTGCGTCGTAAGTATCGACGTCGCCATTACGATCTAAGTTGAAATCACCTTCTAAGGTATGATCAAGTCCAGAACGTATGGTTAAACCAAGCATGTTATCTTCATTAATGGTGTAATGCAGACCCAGGTTTACCCCAAACTCAATTGAGCCGGCTTCATATTCAGAGCTAATGTTCGAGGTAAATTGCTGTGTTTGCAGTATCGATGCATATTCAGACACTAGACCAACACCCACTGCCCATTGTTCGTTGAGCTGGTAAGATACCGATGCATTAACCTGAACTGTCACCAAGTCGACTGAGTTAATTAGGCTAGCACCGCGCCAGTCATCACCATAATCAACTGACGATCCCCCTTGTGACGCCATGGCTAAACCAAAGGCCCACTTATCGCTTAATGGATTGACCCAGTAAACAGAGCCTAACGGCAACGTGCTGCCGGCATTGCCCCCATCTAGGTTGCTGTCAGTCCCACCAAAGTAACCTGTAGAGCCTAGATCTTGATATTCAAGGTTCAAGTTAAACGCCTGCAGGCTGCCTGTTAATGTTGACTTCTCAACCAAGCTCATTGCTGCTGGATTTGAAAAAGCACTCTCAGCACCTTCTGAAATTGCGGCGCTACCTGCGCCAGCAGTACTGGCATTTAAACTGCCGAGTTCGCTTAATACGGTACCGGCAGAAAAACTCGGCATAGATACTAATGCCATGCTAACCACTAATGGTTTAAGTAGGAATTTCATTCATCAATCTCAGAAGTTGTTAAATAAATATGATGGGGTTATTATCGCCGTTAACGTTATTAAAGAAGACTCGGAAATCTCCTAGTTTTACGCCTTAACGCCGAAAGTTTTACGCGACTTATCAAAAATGCAAACACCGCCATTAGGCGGTGTTAGTAATTGAATTAACTAGAGTTATCATTCAATCCACAGTAAGCACTAAGCGCAGACCAATATCGGGCATAATCGCACTTTGACTTGCTGAATCTCTAGAGTAATTTGCAGACTCGTCGGTGTCATAGGCCAGACTGCCTCCTCGCACTGATTTATAGGCTAGGTGGTGAGTCGACGCTATAGCATTAACTGGATTATGGCTCGGGCCATAACGGTAGTAATCAACATCAAATGCATCCTCTACCATCTCACCGACATTACCTGTCATGTCATAGAGCCCTAGCTCATTTGCTTGCTTCAATCCGACTTGGTGGGCTTTATTCGCTGAATTAGCCACGTACCAACCCACAGC
Source organism: Shewanella abyssi (assembly GCF_023284025.1). Classification (GTDB taxonomy): domain Bacteria; phylum Pseudomonadota; class Gammaproteobacteria; order Enterobacterales; family Shewanellaceae; genus Shewanella; species Shewanella abyssi. The sequence continues at coordinate 2,983 of NZ_JAKIKR010000079.1, forward strand.
ATCAATATCGTTCGAGCCACTATAACGGTAGCCTTTACTCTTTATTCCACCTTTGGCTGCGTACTCCCACTCGGCTTCAGTTGGCAGTCTAAACTGCAATCCAGTTTGCAGATTTAACTGGCTAATAAAGTACTTTGCTTGCTGCCAGCTTAAGTTATTCATTGGCATTTTAGGCCCGGGAAAATAGGGATTAGAACCCCTTAATACAGAATCAAATAACCCTTGAGTCACTTCATATTGACCGATATAGAAGCCATCTACGGTCACTAACCGCGCCGGGCATTCGCTAATGGTGCCAGTGCCACAAGCACTGCCCATCGTAAATTCCCCACCTTCAACCCACACCATTTCTGACATGACTTGCTGTTTTAACTCAATATTGATGTTTTTATCAATTGATGATGCACAACCCTGAATCAATGTTAGAGAGAGTAAGGTGGTGACAGAAAGTAAGCTTAGGCGCATAACGACTCCAAAGGGTAAAATATAGTTTAAATTGTACGCCTGAAGGTTAACCATAACCCCTCGCAGAACTACTAGTTTGCAGCAGGAAAAACGCCCCTAGATACTCATACCTAGGGGCGTTTTAATAGACTAAAATGGTTAGTCGTATTTTTCTGACTCAATGAGCCATACAGATTTAGTTTTGCTGTGCTTCAATCGCTTTTAATACTTTTTGCATTTTCAAAGTATTATAGTTAATACCTGCTGCACTAAAGCCTGCACCCGGCTGGAATGGGTAATCTTCGATTGTGCCAAGGAACTTACCGACTTCTTGAGACATTGGAACAAACAACCACATGTTATCAATCATCCAACGTACATACATGCCAGATTCTTTCGCTGCGATCTCAAATGGATCGGCACGTAGGTTAGTCAGTGATGCCCATGCTGGGACGTTACGTACTGCTGACTGCATGTCACCGTCCATCATAGCGAAAGAGGCTTTCCAGTCATTCCAACGCACGGCGTTTAGCTCACCATTGGCACTAAAATACATCTTACTGGTGCGTGGACCTGTTTCAACATCACCCTTAAAGAAAGGTAGGAAGTTGCTACCGTCTAAGTGTACACGCCAATCTTTACCATTGAAGTTTTTACCTTGCTTAAGGTCTTCAACTAAAGTGTCATCACCAGTAGCGGCAAGCAACGTAGGCATCCAATCTTCGTGAGACATCATGGCATTGATCTTAGTACCAGGCTCAATCACACCAGGCCAACGAACGAGTTGTGGTACACGCATACCGCCCTCAAACGTGGTGCCTTTCTCACCGTGGAAGGGTGAGGTGCCACCATCAGGCCAGGTGAATTTTTCAGCGCCGTTATCGGTAGAATAAACAACGATGGTGTTATCAGCAATTTTCAACTCATCTAACGTATCAAGCAATAATCCAACATGGTCGTCATGCTCTACCATGCCATCAGGATATAAACCGATACCAGTTATGCCGTCATATTTTTCCTGCAAACGAGTATGTACGTGCATTCTAGACGCATTAACCCAAGCAAAGAATGGCTTTTCAGCTTTAACAGCCTTAGTCATGAATTTAATTGATGCACCAACAAACTCTTCATCTGCTGTTTCCATACGCTTACGCGTCATTGGACCAGTATCTTCGATACGACCATCAGCGTAAGAGTGGATCACACCACGTGGACCATACTTCTTTTTGAATTCAGGATCTTTCGGGTAGTAGTATGTTTCTGGCTCTTCTTCAGCATTGAGGTGATAAAGGTTACCGAAGAATTCATCAAAGCCATGGGCTGTAGGCAGATGCTTATCTTGGTCACCCAAGTGGTTTTTACCAAATTGACCAGTGGTATAGCCCTTGTCTTTTAATAGATCAGCAATCGTCGGCGCCCAATCAGGAATACCGCTATCTGATCCAGGCATACCAATAGTCAATAGCCCAGTACGGAAAGGATGCTCACCGGTGATAAATGATGCACGTCCAGCAGTACAACTTTGCTGAGCATAATGGTCAGTGAACAAGGCACCTTCGTTAGCAATACGGTCAAGGTTAGGAGTTTGATAACCCATCATGCCTTGATTGTATGCGCTAATGTTGAAGTAACCAATATCGTCACCCCAAATAACTAAGATATTTGGACGTTCTGGATCTGTGGCTGCCATCGCCGATGATGCAGTTGCTATTAAGCCAACACCAATAGCAATTTTGGATAAAATCTTGGACATATCATTCCCCTTTATGAGATCTCTTTATCACTGTTATCATACGTTCTAGATTAATGACTCACGTTCAAAAACAGCGATATTCGAATCGATGGCGTCATTAAACGCCGAAAGTGCGGTAAAAAAACCTCGGAGTTTTACTTGTTTGGCGACCAATGAAGCCTCTTTTATTGTAAAATGAGGACTATTTCAAGCTTCTACAGCAACCTGGAGTGAGATTGTTCGCCCTACACCCACTCCGATTTATCTCTGAAATAAAAGAAAGCAACAAGCCGTTGACTAGTAATTATTCGAGTTTTAAAAGTTTATGTTATGTTTTAGTGGCTTAATCGACTAATTAGCGTTATTTATTAGCTGTAGCAATATTCAATAAAGATGAATTACAGGGCTGGACTCTATGGACACAGAACAAATATCAATTTCAGAGCATTTTTTTGCTGATATTTCTAATCGCTTATTAGAAGAAGACACAGCAAATATTCCTGAAGTTATCTGTACTGGCTTAACCGAGTATCTATCCTTTGCAAACGTGCAGCGAATGTCGTTGATAAGGATCACCAAAGAGCAAACCCACGAAGGTGCATATTCGGTTGCAGCCCCTGGCTATTTACCCACCACCATGATTGGTGCAGGTCTGAAAAGCCCGTATTTGGATAAGATCTCCGCTGGCGAAATGATTGTTCATTCTGGTCCGATAGAAGATGTTTTTACTGAAAATGAAGTCGCGATGGCAAATATGGGCGGTATTATCGCCCACGTTGTTATCCCCATTAAAGTGCGAGAACACGTGTGGGGAGCAATTGCATGCAGTCGCTATAAAGACCATGATGGTTGGGATCTGGTGTTACTTGAGCGAATAAAAACACTCGGGCAGGTGTTAGCCGCATCCTACGAGCGTTATCATTTTTGGTTAGCACTGCAAACAAAAAACAAAGAGCTCGAATCTCTATCCCGTCATTTGATGGAAAATCAGGAAAGCGAACGACGTTTATTATCAAGAGAATTGCACGATAACTTCTCACAACGCCTCGCGCTACTAACGATTAAAGCCAATAATGTCTTTAGTATCGTAAGAGAAAGCATCAAACCCGAAGCCAAAGACTTGCACAGTAATATTCAGCAGATAGCCAAAGACATGCAAGCGCTGTCACGCTCCTTACACCCTGCCATGCTGGAAGATTTAGGCCTGATTGCCGCGCTGAGATCTGAAGCAAGGCGCATCACAGAAATAAAGAGTTTAGAGCTACAAACCTTGTTCGGTGTAATACCTGAACTTAAAAAAGAGGTGTCGTTAAATCTGTATCGAATTTTGCAAGAGTCGCTAAATAATGTCATCAAACACTCACAAGCCTCAGCGGTATTCATTTCACTTGAAATTGACAACAACTGCCTAAGGCTACAAATTGTTGATGACGGCATAGGCTGTAAACAATTACTCGAACGCAATAAAGGCAGTATTGGACTGGTGAGCATCCGCGAACGAGCGCAGTTGTTAAACGGTCAAGCTCAATTTTTAAGCCCTGATGAAGGTGGCTTTGTGGTCAACATTTCCATTCCAGCAATAGAGGAACACTATGAGTAGAATTATTATCGCAGATGATCACTTAATCGTCGCGCAAGGGATAGCTGGTTTACTAAAACCCGACCACCAAGTGTTGGCCATCGCTAAAAATGGTGAAGAGTTAATCGAGCTGGTTAAAAAGCATGACCCAGATTTAGTAATAACTGACATTAGTATGCCGGGGATGACAGGAATAGCTGCGGTTGCAGCACTTAAGCGGATCAAAAAAAATCTTAGAGTGATCTGCTTAACCATGCATGACGAACAAGAATATGCTGAGGGCGCAATTGCTGCGGGAGCTCTGGGTTATGTACTCAAACATGAAGCCACTGACGATCTAATCGATGCGGTCAATAACGTATTAGCAGGTAAGCAGTATCTGTCAAAATCAGTGCAAGTAACAGACAGTTCACCGAGTTTATCCGCTAGACAATTAAGTGTGCTGCGTCTTTTAGTACAGGGGAAATCAGCTAAACAAGTAGCTGATGAACTGTTTATTTCGCCACGTACCGTCGAATTTCACAAGTACTCCATTATGAAGCTCATCGATGCAAAAACCAGTGCTGAGCTTATTCAATATGCCCTTTCTCATGGGCTTGTTTAACGATAAAGTTAAACTGTTTAATTGATACCAAAAGGAACTTACTATCAAAAGCTTGCCAAAAAAGACGCTAACACTCGGCTGGTTTCAACACAGCGCATTGCTAATATTTGCCTTGATAGGCATATTCGCTACTCAGCACTCATTTGCGGCTGAATTTGTCGGCTCATTTGAATGTCAGCAGTGTCATCAGCAAGCTTTTAAAGATTGGACCGGTTCAGATCATGACATGGCGATGAAACACGCCGATAAAGACTCTGTTGTGGCAAACTTTAATACCCAATTTAGCTATCAAGGTAAACAGAACCGTTTTTTTACAAAAGGTGATGAATACTGGGTCACTATCGAAGATCTCAGTGGGCAGTTCAACGACTTTAAGGTCAGTTATACCTTTGGTATCGAACCATTGCAGCAATATATGGTTGAGTTTGCAGACGGACGAGTGCAACTTATCCCTTTTGCCTGGGATAATCGCCCAAAAGCAGATGGCGGCCAAAATTGGTTCCACCTATATCCTGACAATAGCGCTAAACATGATGACTTTTTTTGGCAGAATGTGGGTCAGAACTGGAACTTCATGTGTGCAGACTGCCACTCAACCAATGTTAAAAAAAATTATGATTTTGAAAAAGACAGCTTCAACACGACTTTTTCCGAAATCAATGTCGGCTGCGAAGCCTGCCATGGCGCGGCAAGTGAGCATCTAACCTGGGCAAGTAACACCGGTGATAAAGCAGCGCAAGCCATTGGCTTTGATAGAGTGTTAACAAAACCAGTCACAAGTTGGACATGGCAGCAAAGCAGCGCTAGTGATAGTGATACTGGCAATACTGCTTCTAATAGTAATGTTAGTCACACCGCAAAGCCATCGACTCAACAGCATAGCGACCAGTTACAGACTTGCGCTCAGTGCCACAGTCGTCGCCTGCAAATAAGTGATAGCAACCCCTTAGTTAACAGTGATTTTGGTGATCGCTACCAGTTAAACCTCATTGGCCAAGATCTCTATTATGACGATGGTCAGGTCTTTGATGAAGATTATGTTTACGGCTCTTTTCTACAGTCAAAAATGCATAAGAGTGGTGTCGTTTGCAGTCATTGTCATAATCCACACTCAACAAAAATAGTGTTACCGGGTAATGCGTTGTGCAGCCAGTGCCACAGCCCTGCTAAGTTCGATACGACTGAGCATCATAAACATCAAACTAATAGCAGTGGCGCCCAATGTGTTAATTGCCATATGCCGCAAACCACCTATATGCAGATCGATAAACGTCGAGATCATAGTTTTAGTATTCCAAAACCGGCAAACTCACAACGCATAGGCACGCCCAATGCTTGTAATCAATGCCATCAAGATAAAGACATAGCGTGGGCCGTCGATAAAACAGCCAACTGGTATCCCGGCCTAAACACCTATGATGCTAAGCACTTTAGCAGTGCTTTTGCCGGTGCCAGAGCGGGCATTCCAGTAGCGGGAGATCAGCTTTCCTATATCGCACAAGACCATCAGCAAGCGGCCATTATTCGCGCGGCAGCGATTGAGCGATTACAACAATACCCAGGTAGAAACGGAGTGGTGGCCATTGCAAGAGCCACGCGACATGACGACCCTCTACTAAGATTTGCAACGATTCAGGGCAGTACGCCCTACCCGATTGCAGATAGATGGCGCATGTTAGCCCCACTATTAACCGATGAAGTGTTGATGGTGCGAAGCCAAGCTGCTGGGGCTTTAGCGGGGTTTTGGTCTGAGCTTACTCCCAACCAGCAACAAGCATTATCTCAGCCTCTGGCTGAATATAGAGAGATCTTAAAGTTCAATGGCGATCGCGGTTTTGCCCGTACTAACCTCGCTCACCTTTATGCCAATCAAGGCAAAGTCGAGCAAGCTGTAGTGGAATATAAAGCGGCTATTGCGGTGCAAGCAAACTATGCCGCGGCCTATATAAACCTTGCCGATCTCTATCGCGCTGAAGGTCAAGATACTCTCGCAATGAAAACCCTTGAGCAAGGTATTAAAGCGCAACCCACTGCAGGCGCAATCCAGTTCAGTATGGCGCTAGCACTACTGCGGGCTAAAGAAACGGCAAAAGCCATGGGGTATCTCATCAATGCCACAGAGCTTGAACCCAATAACGGCCGATTCTGGTATGTATACGCCATTGCAATAACGCCGACTTCAGTCTCAAAAGCCGCTGCAGCCTTCGATAAAGCCTATCAGGTTAGCGGCAATCCCCAATATCTGTATGCGTTATGCGAATTGATGCTCAGTAATAACACTCCACAAGCGAAGCAATGTTTGCAGGAGCTATCTACTCGCGCACCAGCAGATGCCGTTAAACAACTTAAGGCTCGTTTTCAACAGTAATTAGCAACGTCAATAGCTATCAATCTAAGAAAAACTGGGACATTTGCGAGTATTTCAGTTCTCTTTCTCTTTGTAGAATTCACCCATAGATTAAAAAGAGTTAACCAAGGGTGAATACTTTGAAATTACAAACTGCACTACTCGCTTTTCTAACCATTCCTTTCTTAAACAGCGCTTACGCTGAAGAGAAAGAGGTGCAAGATATGTCTGATCCTCTTGCCGTTTATACTCAAGTCGGTGGCTCTTACGGCACCAACGGCGTTAACTTTAAGATTGGTAAAACACTCGACACGGGGTCAGCTACCGATATGTCGATGGTGCTATTTGAAGTTAAAAGCATGCTTGGGAAACACACTAAAGATGACGGTTCAAGCGCGATGAATCCAGAAATGGCTAATGATGGCATTTCAGAACTTCGTTTTCGCAAGTTCGATGTTGATATGACTAATGGCCGCGGTATTTCAATGGATGTTATCCATAATTTCGACACCAACTCAGGTACCGCCTCTATAGGTATGATCCAAGCCTTGCCAAAAGTCGGATTTTGGCAAGCATTCCCGATTATTGCTGCGGGTGTACAGTACAATGACGGTTCAATGGGCGCTGCCGATGGCGAATCAACCGGTTTGCATTCAGACTTTGCTTTTGCCAGTTTCACGCTTTACAACAAGTTCCAAATCACGGATACAATTTGGGCCAACTATAACCCAGTTTATACCCAGGCAATTTTCGGCGACCAGCTGTATACCGACAACCTACGTGGTAGCGATGGTCTTACCCACGAATTTGTCTTGAGCTGGCAGATGACACCAAAGCAAAACTTCCGTCTTTGGTACAACACAACTCAGAATAACTTCAGTGACGGCGATTTCCGTTTGGAATACAACCAGCAGTTCTAACGGTCTCCAAGTTTAAATGACTAAGCCAGCAATTAGCTGGCTTTTTTTATGGCTTAAACCCAAAAGGCAATTTAATCGTAAGCTGGTAAAAACACCTGTTTTGCCGTCTTTGCGCCAAATTTCACAGGTGTATCGTTAGTTTCACTTTATAATCACAGATGTTAAATAACGACCCGCTTAATCGCTTCAAGGACTCAATAATGCAACCTATCAAAGTCAATTTACACAATGGTAAAGCAAGCAAACGATTTCATGTGATGAGCAAGCCTATTGGCGCTGCTTGTAACATAGACTGCACCTACTGCTACTACTTAAGTAAACAGGACCTACTTGACTATAAGAAGGGTTGCAGCCCACAAATGCCCTTTGATGAGCTTGAGTCCTATATTAAGCAGTATATCGAACAACAAAATACGCCGGAGATAATCTTTACTTGGCAAGGCGGTGAACCGACCATGCTAGGGCTTGATTACTTTAAAGAGGTCGTGCGGCTACAAACTAAATATGCGCCTAAAAATGTGATCATCTCTAATGATCTGCAAACCAACGGTACGTTATTGACTGACCCATGGTGCTACTTTTTAGCGAAACATAAGTTTCTTGTCGGATTAAGCATCGATGGCCCAGAGATGTACCACAACGCCTACCGCAAAAACCGCGCAGGCCGCGGTACCTTTAAACAAGTGATGGCGGGTATTGCCCTGCTGCATAAACATAAAGTCAATTTTGCGACACTTACCTGTATCAATAATCTCACTAGCAAGAGTCCGTTAGATATCTATCGCTTCTTGCGTGATGAAGTTCGTTCTCCGCAGATCCAGTTTATTCCAATTGCGGAACCCGAAACATTTAGAGAAACAGCGCCACATCATTGGAAGAAAGAGGACATGCCAGTCCTTGGTAGCAAGCAAGCACAACCAGGAGAGCCAGATTCGGTCGTGACCGCTTGGTCAGTATCGAGTGAAGATTGGGGTAAATTTTTGTGTGGCGTATTTGATGAATGGATTAAGCACGATATTGGCAAAGTGAACATTCAATATTTCGAAGCTTGTGTTGAAACTTGGATGGGCAGAACCAACCCTCTATGCACCCTAGGTTCATTATGTGGTAAAGGCTTAGCAATGGAGCCTAATGGCGATGTATTTGCTTGTGATCACTACGTATATCCTGAATACAAAATTGGCAATATTCATCAAAAACCACTCGAGCAAATGGCATTTTCGGCTAAGCAGCAAGAATTTGGCTTTGCTAAAAGCCGCACCCTAACCAAGCAATGCCAAAACTGTGATTACAAGTTTGCCTGTTTTGGCGAGTGCCCAAAGAACCGCTTTGTACGTTCTTATGATGGTGAGATGGGTCACAACTACCTGTGCCAAGGTTGGCATATGTTCTTTAAACATATCGACATCTATATGTGCCAGATTGTTAGCTCTATGGGTTATCAAGTTAGAAAACCAGTGTAGAGACTGTTCAGCACGGTTATTTGGCCGCTGCAGAGTATTCTGTGCCTAAGCAGATCCTTTTCTAAGCCCCCATAGCGGGGCTTTGTTGTTTCTTATATTCAGCGATTGCATTTTAATCGTCAATAAAAGAAGCATCACGGTCGTCCTCATACTTATAGCGCGTACTCAAAAACGCAATGTTCTGCTACACTGCTTTTGGTTATTTCAACATAAGATCAATTTGTTATGCAGCGCCCTCCTCTACGTCAAGCCAAAACCATCGATAACGTTTTTAATAGTGCTTATTGGCACCTTGGACAACAAGATTTCACCATTAATGAAATCCGCACCAAGCTAGAGCGTAAAACCGAGAACCAAGAGTGGGTAGATACCGTACTCGCCAGGTTAATAGAGGGCGGCTATTTAAAAAATGACTATGACTTTGCAGTACGCTATTGCGAACTGGCCTTTAGCAATGAAATTGGTAAAGGCGCGATAAAACGTAAGTTACAACTGCGCGGCATAGCCGTTACCGAGATTGAAACAGCAATAGAACAGGTGATGGACGAACAGCAAGTCGATTCCTATGCCATGGCCACCTCTCGGTTACTCAGCAGGTTTGATAACTTTTATGGCACCAACAAAGAGAAGGTCTATTCACAGATGACCACGAGAGGCTTCTCACGAGCAGAAATCGATCACGCCTTAGCACAACACCCCGAACGAGAAACACTGCGCAGCAAATTGGCCGTAAAGGCAGACAAAGTCGACTTAAGCACTGAGATCATAAAACTGTTTAATAAAGGCAAAGGCGAAACACTCATCCGACAAGAGCTAAAACAGCGCCTAATCGATCTAAGCGATTTTGAAGATATCCTGTACCAATTAACACTAGCAGAAGATGTCGATTTCTATCAAAGCTGTAAAAAAGAGCTCGCTAAAAAGCGCTATGACTTATCGGACTATAAAGACAAATCTAAAGCCTATGCCTATTTGTCGCGCAAAGGCTTTGGCAGTGATGAAATCAAAGAAGCCATGACCCCAGATAAAGACTAGCCATACTGCCTACATTATCAGTTATTACTTTTTCAAATCAGAATCAACGTCAACGTCGTGGCGCTTCGCCCACACCTGAGCCAAGGGCCAAAGCGCTTGCGCCCCTTGACAATCCCTCAGCGCCCCGGCGAAATTTCTGAGAAGCGAAACTTCCAACGGGGGAGATTAGATTCTGCACGTTTGGTTAATGTATTTAAGCCATGATGTTTACTGAGAGATTGCTATTTCTTTTTTGAAGGCTGATAACTCAAATGCTGGTAGTTTGCGCTTTTCGAAACCAGTGTAGGCCTTCGATGGCATGGACGCCATCGTAGAGCATTCTGGGACGAACTTGCTGCGCACGTCAGTTGCGTCTTCAATACGCCTGCCGCAGGCAATCGGAACCACTTTAGTCAGCAGCTAAAGTATTTATGCCCCATTACGTGTTATCTCCAGTAATTGGCCCTATGCAGCACTGACCTCTTTGCAATACTTTTTCTCATCAGTCGGAAAAGTATGGGTTCCGCCTAGCGAGAACCTTTTAGTTAACCAATGTTTGTACTTTTATACAGTCGTATCGGTTTTGTGCGGTTAATCTCTAAATTTTGCGTAATCAGTTCACGGTTTGCTATTGAGTGAAAAGAGAAATAGGCGTAAATTCAGTAAGATGTAAGTGTGCGTTCATGAAAAGTTCAGATAACCGGAAAGCAAAGTGTGCGACTCACTTTTCTCCCTAGGTGTATTGGATACAATCTTAAGCGTAAAGGTTTAATAAGCTGTTATTAATGATTTTTTTCAGGCTTTTTACTGTGCACGCTTTCTCAACATGGCTTGGCAAAACGCGCAAGCCGTATATTAAAATGTTATATTTATTTGGCGTCAACATACCTCAAATTCAAGAATGTGAAGCTAATCACTCATGCGTCACATCATCAAGCTGTACTTTATCTTTTTTTCTAGGTTTTACTACTTATAACAAACACTTGAGCAAAGGCTAGGTATGAATATATTTGAGAATTTCAGACTACTTAAATCAGATATGGAAGTTAAAGGATGGATAATAGAAGCATTTTCTTTTAACTACAAAAATGTAGATTATGTAGTCCTAGTTAAGCTATACCAAGATCATGAAGTTAAGGTAAATCCTTATGCTCTTTTGAAAGTTGAATTCTTAAAGGCACATGATATTGATGACAACTTAATTGTTGAGGCCAATGCCCGAGAACTTTTCGCTAATGCTCGAAAATTGAGAGAGTATTTTGGTATCGAGTGGACAGAAAATCTTGGGAGTATTTTACGACAGTTTAATGAACACTTTGCTCAATTTATTCCTGATAAAGTAGATTTATCAAAGAGTAATCTTTTTAAAAAGGCTATGAATAAATCACTTTCTGAAAGCGATAGTGAAGACCCAAATAAAATATATTGTTACGGAGTTCGTAGAAACTCGGATAATGGGACAAGATCAATATTCAATGATAATAAATCTAGGCTACTGAAACCTAAGCTATACGAAAAGTTCAAAGATGATAATACAGTTAGTTTTTGCTACTCACCAAAGAGTGATCGAGAAAAAAGTGATGCTGAAATTATTAGGAATTTTACGAATAAATGAAATTTCTAATAGCCTCGTAGAAATATAAATATAAATATAAATATAACGAATAAGGATAGGCCGCGCGCAGCCGCGTCCTTATCCCAAGTGTTGAACAAGCCCGAGATTGCAGGAAGTGATACCTTTATATAGTCAATAGCGGCGCGAGAGTT
>NZ_JAKIKR010000080.1 GCF_023284025.1 Shewanella abyssi
CAGTATATGCAAGTAGACTAGACTCCAACAGCTCACCTCAAGACCACTTAGCTTTGCTATTTCGCAGAGTTAATATTCAACGCCTTAAAACTCACTAAACCCGCGTAATTTACTCCTTTTTCACAACATTTAGCAGCCGCAATATTGAAAGCATTTCATCTGATGATTTGAAAGACGTTGAGTATTGATATCTGCTTGAAAGCTAGTTATGTTATTGATTATCAATGGCTGGCTAAGTTGTTAATGCCGTGGAGATATTTCGAATGGGGAGGTGCCAAGTGTGGATATGAGCAAAGTGATAGCTAAAGGTATAGAAGGGGCTGCTGTAGGGCTTGCAGCTGGCATACCTGCTGCTGTAGCCGGTCCTTCTATTGCAACGGATGTAGTTGGTACAGCTATAGCTGTATCAATGGAAAAGGAAATAAACAAATAGTGGACACTTTAATCACTAAATATTTCTATCAAGTATGCGGAGCACTTTTAGTCACACTTAGCGTATCCATTTGCTTTTTTCTAGTGTTAAAAATATCTCCTCCTAATGAAAGTATGCTGAAGGAGATCAATGGCCCAATTGATAAGATAGAATATACCGATAATCAATTTATAATTTCTATTGGTTCATTAAGTTTGACTTATGAAAAATGGAATGGAGATATCACAAATGTCACCAAATTTCTTAGTAAAAAAATTAATGACAATGTGGATTTATTAGTCTATTTTGACCAATCTGATAGCGGAAAGATCTACTCAGTTCACGTTGGGAAAGTACCAGTTAGGACATTGAAATCAGTACTCGAACATAGGCGTAACCTAATCGCATCAATAGTGATGATATCAATCTTATGTATATTGTTGGGGCTGGCTGGCATATCTTTTGGTGGGAGAATTGCTGAAATGAACAAAAGCATTATGTAGTAGAACATTAAGCTTTAATCTGTGATTTATTACAGTTCTTCCTAGACATCAAAAGTTAAATTAGAATCCAAAGCCCCGTAAGGGGCTTTATTTTTGACTGCTTTTAAGCCACCTTTGAGTTAAAACAGAAACTTCGCACTCTATTCACCGTAAGGTCTGGATTGGCAGTTTTATGTTTCTACACCTGCCGAAACGCTTTGGAATAGTCTGCCAGTTTACTTTGGATCTCATGCTGACTTTGTTCGGAATGCCTGCCGAAAGTGATTGGATTTTGCAGTTGGGATAGAACTACATAGACAGCCATAGTTAATGCAGACAAGTCACAACAAGCTCTGAAGGCTGATGTGCAGGTTGATAAAATTGGCGGGCAAGGCAGTATTGCTAAAAGCGGATCCGACAATAACAGTAAAGATAACTATAAAGGATCTTTGCAAGATCAGATTAAACAGCAGGCTCATGAAGGGATACAATCTGTTGGTAAAGATTTAGGCTATAGCTCGGAAGGGAGTGTTGATGCAAGTTGGGGAAGTATAACTAAAGACGATAGCGGTAATATAACTAACGCCAATGTAAGTTGTGGGTCATCTTGTCAAAAAGCGGCGGCCGACGGGCATCAATTCAATGTGTCACGGCTTGATTTACAGATGTTCCATATGAGAAAAGCTTATTATACATCTCAAACTGAAGTTGCTAAAAATGGCTATAAAGCAGTAGAGTATGGAACTTTTGTCTTTATCGGCTCAGAAATTATTGCAGCATCTGCTGCGAAATGGGCTTTTTTAAAGGGGAGTGAAAAACTAGCTTATTTTGGCATAATAGGTGAAGCTGCTTCCTTAGCTACAAGTGTTGATGGCTCTGCTGCTGCAGTTATGCAAGGAGCTAAAACCCTAATACCAAGAATGAGAGTTGGCCCGACAGTAGGTAAACCAAAAATAAGAGTCAATAAGGATGGGACGATTTTTGTGGACTAAATTTCAAAATTACTACAACAGTAAAGCGCTACTACATATTCTACTTCTAGTGGTGCTATATTTTATTTGTGATACTTTTATAATTGACTATAAGAATGATGAAAATGCATTTTCACAAGGGTTTTATTTTAAACTGTTATTGTCCATTTTTTATCTTATTGGCAGTAAAGAAAAGCAGTCTGTTACTCAGGAAGACAATTCAATCGATGCAGCATTTCATTTTTCAGTATTAGTACTGTGCTTATGGATGGGCCTAACAACTATTTTAATGGAAAGTGTAAGCATAAGTAGATTCACTGGTTTGTTTTTGATTTTTGGTAGTCTTAGTGCCTTCAACTTAATTGATGAATTACTAAAGTTAGTACGGGTTAAAATCCAGTCTGGTGCATTGAGTCGCTATGCAATAGAGACGACACTAAAAATCATATTGTTTGCAACATTCTGCTTTGCACTTTTCTTTTTAATTACAGGAGAGTGGGTATGGGAAATAAAACCATTCTATGAATGGTGAAAATAGAAAATAGGTGTCACCCAGTGCGCCGAGATAAATCGGTAGAAGATTGGAGGTGAAAGTCCTCTGCTTGGTAATGCTTAGCAGGCAGCCAAGACCCTGAGTCATGGGCTCTGCATCGTAAGGTGTCGAGTTAAGCGTTGACAGAGAAACCCATCGGCTGAGTATTGATCTGCGAAATTAAACTTAGATAGCTAGTGATTCCCCCTCTTAATCAGCCCCATTTTTTTGGGGCTTTTTGTTGCCTGTAGATTGTCAATTTACCAGCACGGTGAGCCGTACTCACCAGTAGAAGCTGTCAGTTAGAAGTAGCGGTCTGTGCAATTAACACCAGCGCCACTAGATATATTTGTTGTCGTAATAAAAGTACATACTATATCTAGTAGGTTGCTAATGCTTATCCAAATTTGTCAGCTTATGGTTATATTTTATGTCAGAATATGGTTATATTTTTTAGCTAAGCTATTGAAAGTTGGAAGCGACCTATGTCAGGTTATGCTTGCAGCGACAGTTGAAGAGCCAGTTAAGAGCCGATTGAGAGCCGGGATAAGCTAAGACGGTTAAGAGCTGGTTAGAAGTCGGAATAAGCCAAGACGGTTAAGAGCCGGGATAAGCCAAGACGATAGAACGCCGATGGGAATGCTTTGTATGCCGTTATCGGCTCTCCCGTCTTTGCTTGTATCGTCTTAGCTTTAATCGGCTTCAAACCGGCTTCTAATCGGATTTCTACCGGCTCTCAATCGACATTACCGTCTTAGCGTTAATCCATTTTTAAAAGGACTTTATGAAAACCTTGTTTAGATTATTAGTTGCGTTGAGCCTATTTATCTCTGTGGCGTCTTTCGCTGCTGAGCCTGCTAAACGTATTATTGCCTTATCGCCCCATGCGGTTGAGATGCTTTATGCCATTGGGGCGGGGGAGTCGATTTTGGCGACCACGGATCATGCTGATTTTCCTGAAGCTGCGCTGCAAATCCCTCGTATTGGTGGTTATTATGGTATTCAAATTGAGCGAATTCTTGAGCTAGACCCTGACTTGGTTGTGGTGTGGGAAGGCGGTAATAAAGCGGAAGATATTACCCGCATCAAAGCGCTAGGTTTTAAGGTGTTTAATAGTAATCCTAAAACTCTCGAAGCGGTTGCTGATGAATTAGAGGCACTGGGTGAACTCACGGGTAAGCAAGCGCAGGCGCTTGAGGTAGCAACAGATTATCGTCAAGCGTTAACACAGTTACGCGCTGACAATGCAGCTAAAACCGAGGTGAGCGTTTTCTATCAGCTTTGGTCAACGCCCTTGATGACAGTGGCGCAAAACAGTTGGATCCAGCAAATTATTGCCGTGTGCCATGGTGATAATGTCTTTGTTGATGGGGCTAGTGAGTACCCACAAGTGAGTTTAGAGACGGTATTGCTTAAAATGCCTGATGTCATCTTACAAAGCCAAGATGAGGGCAATATTTCGGGTGTTGATTGGAGCCAGTGGCCTGAGATCCCCGCAGTGAAACAGCAACATATTTATCAGCTCAATGCCGACCTACTGCACCGTGCTGCGCCGAGAGCCTTGCTCGGTGTTGAAGCGTTATGCGCTGCACTTGATAAAGTGCGCTAGCCATAGTCGTCATACTTGCTCACGCTATTTAAGCGGATATTGTATCGGCTGATCTACCAGCACAATATGGCGTCGGTATTTATACGCTGGTGGCATCGGTTGGCCGTTGCTAATGGGCTACAAAAAGGCCTAATAGTTGGCAAAAATGCTGTCTATGCCGCGAAACTGGACAGTATATTTGCAGCTTATTATGTATCTACTGATAATAATGTTTTAACACTTAAGAGATGATGAAGATGGATGTTGCAAAATTAGACTATCGCTCTTTAATTGTTTTTGAATCAGTAAGTCGCCACCTCAATGCAGGGCTAGTCGCTAACGAATTAGGCATGAGCATTTCATCGGTGAGTCGGCACTTAGGCATACTAAGAGACATCTTTCAGGATGTTTTATTTATTCGTCGAGCTCAAGGTTTTGTACTGACCGAGAAAGCGATTCAGGTTTTACCTTTCATTAAGCAGCTTTTAAGTGGTTATAAAGATCTCAAACACAATCATACCCAGTTTAACCCGCTGACAGCCAAGGGGCATTTTAAAATCTATGCCTTCAACGAATTTACCTATGTGATCAATAAAGTGGTCAATGAGTTAATTTTACCCCAGGCGCCAAATTTAACCTTCGAGATAAGAACCCTGTCCAGTGACTGTGTCCGAGCCATCGAACACGGTGAAATAGATTTTGCCGTGGTCTATGAGAACTTTAATGATCACAAAATTATCAGCAAAATGCTCTCCCCCACCGAAGAGCTTTTTCTAATCGCCAAGGCAGGACATCCGGTTTTTAATAATGCACTGACTCTCGATAACCTATGTCAATATGGTTATTTTGCGCTGGATAATTTTAACGATCTCTGCTCTCCACTACTGGCGCAGATGGCGAAAAAACAGGGCAAGACTCTTAATATAACCGGGGCCACAGACAATATAGCCGCACTAAGTCGTCATATTATCGATACGGGGTCGATTTCGATGAGCTGCAACGTATTTACCCGTGAGTTCTATGACTTGATTTCGGGTATACAAACTTGCACTCTGCCACAGGAGTTGACCGAACAACTTCTTGGCCTCATCAATGTGGGCCGTACAGTCGGTAATTATCTGATTTACTCTGAAATTAATCAGTCTGCGACCCATCACTGGCTCAAGCAGCAATTGTTTAACGCCATTAGCGATGAGTGGTACCAAGCCATGAAGCCTCAATAATTTAGACGACATAAAAAAACCTCTATTTATCCTTTAATCAGGTAAATAGAGGTTATTAGAATATGCTGTAGAGCGGGCGTGAAGGGCAATAACCTTGCTAGCCGCTAAATCTCCAACGAGTCACTCTTTCTAGCACTCTCCAGCACTCTCCAGCACTCTCCAGCACTTATAAACGGACACTCTGATCCGCACTGTCTTTTATACTTTCTTGAGCCCTACCGGAACACCGTGTCTCGCCGTTGAACCGAAGGTTCTATCACGATAAAGACTGGCGCCTTTACGGGTTGGGTCGACTACGTTAAACGCATTGGGGCAAATACCTGTACCACGCTCTTTAATCCCAGGACGAACCATACCATCCACCTCAACCGCACTGGCACCGAATGCGGTATGGCCATAACCCATGCCGATAACAATAGTATTACGCGCAACCGTTTTATCCGCCTGAACGATCCCTTCTAAATACTTGCCCTTAGGTGAAAGCACTTGTGCCTTATCGCCAGATTTCAGGTTATATTTAGCTGCATCATCCTGATGTAACTGAATATAGTTTGTATCTCCTAATGCTGTGATGCGAGGCAGAGAGACTGAATATGGGCTACGTAGGTGCAACTTAAAAGTGGAGAAGTTAAACGGATAGTCTGTCTCATTCCAGTGATCTCTAACCGCTGAACCATCCCAGAATCTATCGACATCATAGACAGGCAGACCATCATTGTACTCTCCGCTATAGGAGTCTTTTACTCTGGCTAATGATTCGTTATAGATCTGGAACTGAGTATCCATACGCATTGCTGCGTTGAAAAACTCACCTTCATAGCGCTCATCGACACGCTCATAACGTCCACCACGAGTCAGCATGAATGCGGTTGGCCCTATCTCTTGCGGCTTTAAGCGTGCCTCGAACATCGGCAAGGCGCGATCGACACTGGTGAACTTAATGTCTTCTGCCGTTGGCGTAGGTAATACCGTGCCGGTATGAGCGATGTTTGCAAACAGCGGTACATAGAAATCAGCTGGTGTATTTAGCGGGTATGATCTACCTGCAACATCGGTAAATGCGTTATCGCCAAACCCCTTTAAGCCGATGGCTTTACTGACGTCGATGATGAACTGCTCCATATTGACGTGCTCACCCTTGGCAGTTTTAGCGGTTTGCGCTTCGACAACTGGAACACAAGCCACATCACCAATATATTCGCTGCCCCACATACGTGAACTTGCCCATGCCTCATATTGAAGCGTATCCGGGACAATATAATCTGCGAACACATTGGTTTCGTTGATATAAGGGTCAAGCGCAATGATCAAGCCCAGCTGCTTAGGATCTTTGATGGAGTCTTCAACCTGATCTTGCAGGCCTGAACAACCGTAAATTGGGTTGGTAGACCAGGTGATCCATGCCTTAAAGTTGAACGGGTTTTTATTGGCATGAGCAACCAGCAACTCGCCACTGTTATCTTGCACAAAGGTGTTGTTCCATGGCTCACTTGCCGGATATGGATCCAGCCCTTGCGCCACTTTCTGCTGGTATTCATGGCTTTGTTCATAATCACCGGAACGCTCGGCATTAAATCCGACCACCTCTGTGTGTTCAAAGTCCATTAAGTTGTATAGAGGACCGTCATAGATATCATACATGGTGGCATAGCCCACGCCGCCCATATGCATCATGCCACCCTTAGCATTGTGCGCGCCGACCATCGTCGCCAGCATGATCATCGCAAAGGCAAACTGGCCGCCATCGGTGGCATTACAGCCGGTATTGGTTTCAATAGAGACACTGCGACCATGGGAGGTAAACTCCTTGGCCAGCTCCTCTATCTTCGCCACCGGTATTTCACAACGCTTTGAAAGCTCTTGCATGGAATGGCTGTTGACGCGTTGCTTGAGCAGCGAAAATGCCGTTTCAACCTGCACTTGTGAACCATCGCCTAGGGTGACGCTGTCGTTATAGAATAATGCTGCCGCCTGCTCACTATCACCCGTGACCAGTTTTCCGCTTTGCTTATCTATCACCATCTTCACGTCTGCGTTGCCTAATCCACAAGCTTCTGCGGTCAGGAACTGGTTATAAAGAGGGTGTTTTTTATCTTTTACCACTAGGTAAGTGGCATTGGTGTAATTCATCTCACCGACGGCATCGGCACTTGCCTGACTGGGCGCTTCCAGATAATGCCTGCGGTAGCGATCATGATTAATGATGTACTGCAGCATAGCGAACATTAACGCGGTGTCACCACCGGATTTGATCGGTAGCCACTCACCATTTGCGGTATCGGTTTCCGAGGTTAATGAGCGCAGAATAGGATCGATGACCACATATTTAAAGTCATCACGATCACTACGCGCCTTAGATAAACGACGCGAACCCACATTCAAACCATTGCCGCTGGTGCCAGGGTTAGTGCCGATGAAGATAGCAAACTTTGACTCTTCATAATCGGCTTGAGGTAGCGCCATCTCATCGACAGCGTCGAAGCAACCTAAGGCACAGCCCGCAACCTGTTGGTGGCCACAGTAAGAATCCTTGGTGCCGATATTGGGTGTTCCCCATGATTCAGCAACGAAACGGTGCATAAAATCGGCCCGCGCACCTTGTTCTGATGAGGTTGAAACCAGCAACTGGTTTTTTACCGGACCAAAATCAGGGTAAGCCGGATTAGCCAATGCCGGGTTTGAGTGAATCGCCTTTAACCCTTCGACATGACCCTCACCGAAGAGATCACCGCCAGCAACGACCTCTTGCAGCAATTGTTCATAGGAGATGGTTTGCCACTTGTTTTCACCACGATTACCGACTCGTTTCATACAAGAGGTAATGCGGTGTTTATCATCAAACGCATCGGGAACCGCGTTACCACGACCACACAGCGTTGCCCGATTGCTCTGACTCAGACCACTGGCCGCAGATAGCTGGAACATTGCATCTTTAGGCGATGTTTCCATGGTCATTGGCTGACCCGCATTATTGGTCAAGGTGTAAGGGTTACCCACGGCACGTAACACCTTGTCGGTCTTATTATCAATGCTTAATCGCGCACCACAGACATTGAAACAACCATAACACTTGGAAAACGCGAAGCGCTGATCCGGGTTTTCAATCATCTTATTGTCCGCGTCGAAGCGATACTCAGGCGTTAATGAAGTGGGTGCATATCTGCTAATATCGGCATCAGTGGTTTTACTGGGGCCTGAGCTCAACACCTGAGTACTGACGGTACCAGCAGTTACTACAGCGGCAGCTGAACCTGCCTTTAAAAATTTTCTACGATCCATGGTGCTACCTCTGCCACAATTGAGGAGAATGTATACTGAACGCGGTGTTGCTCTCTTCTTGCGTCAAGCCAATATAAAAAACATTAGGTGAAGTCTGTTTGCTCGCCTGTAGCACCATAGGGTTACTCTGGCTGAGCAGCTTGGATATTTCACTATTCACATCGTTAATATCACCAAAGATACGTGCACCACCGGTACAGGTTTCGACACACGCAGGCAGCAAGCCTCTGGAAGTACGTTGAATGCAGAAGTTACACTTATCTACGGTACCGGTTGTCGAGTTAGTGAAACGAACCCCACCGTATGGGCAGGCCTGAATGCAGTAGTTACACCCGATGCAAAGCGTAGAATCGACTACGACTATGCCGTCTTCTTCACGCTTGAATGTCGCGCCCGTCGGACACACAGACACGCATGAGGGGTCTTCACAGTTGTTACACATGATGGGCAAATTGAATGCGAACTGTTTGTCGCCAATTTCCGCACTGGTTTGGATAACCTGGGTGCGATGTTCATCGGGTTTGGTGCCATTTTCCATGCCACAGGAGACAACACACGCTTTACAACCATTGCATCGGCTAAGATCGATCACCATGGCCAGACGCTTTTTCCCTTGTTGACGGACTGCGGCTATGGCACTGCCCGCAGGCATGAACATGACACTAGTTGTCGCAATTGCGCCGCCAGCTAAAAAGCGGAGGGCTCTTCTTCTATCTAACATCCTAGACTCCTAATAATACTGACCGGCGAGTAGAACCGAATAGCGCAAGCAAAATGCACCCATTAATATCAACACAGCTAACAAATATTCTTTGCTATGAGACACTGAGGTCTTGCTAATGATTGATGTAAAGTTCAGCAGTAACGGCATGATTAATCCGATCAAAATGGCACCAATCCACCAAATAGCACCAGCAGTACTTGAAAATGAAAGCAGATTGTCCATCCCGTTGAATATGCTTATGCTGTAAATTGAATAGGCGAACACACAGACGGTAAGAACCTCGAGAGCTAACAGCGCAGAATCTGATTTAGCGAAAGTGTGATTAACATCGACGATCTTCAGACGGGTTTTAATGATTAACACTACAGCTGCGCCACAAGAGAGTGCCGACAGTAAAAAAATCACCACTAAAATACTGTTTGACCAAACCAAGTTATGGTTGATATCACCGATTAGTAATGCGGTATATGAAGCGATGCAGACAGCAAAAATCACATTGATCGCAGCAAACGGTCGGCTATAGCCCGGCTGATCAGCTTTAGCTCTAAATGACAAACAAAATAGCGAGGAAAAAATAATCGCCAAAGTGAGTAGCCAGGTACCTATGCTCATCATTGAGCTTGGCTCAATGGTCATAAACAGGCGATAGAATCGGAAAAACTTAACGACATCAACATTAGCAATCCCGTATTGGAATGTGGTTAGATCGAATACGATCATTCCCGTGCCAAGCATTAGTAACAAGGTACCCACAATGGCACTTATTTTTGCGGTATTTAAGTGATGCGGCACTTGAACTTTATTCGATAGCACAAGGCAACCACTAATAAAAAGTGCTCCCGCTCCAGCTCCAGCTAAAAATAGATAAGCTGCGACTAACAACCCCCAATGAACTTCGTGCATAAACACCCCTTAGTATATTGTTCTCACTTCATTGTAACTATTCAGCCTATTTAAAATAAGTTGGATGAATGAAACGAGAAAGTGATATCGAAAGAAAAATCAAAATAGATCTTGGGGTAAATAATACAGAACATAAGTGGATATAAAGAACTGCCAAGTCACACAACTTATTAATAATGTATTTCAAATCTATTTGTTAGACTTAAACCATTTTTTGATAAATCCAATAAATACATTTTCCGAAATCCTGCAAAAGCACGCCCCAGCTTAAGTCTTTGTTAGTTATCGATTTGCTGCTCTGTTAGTAGGTAGGTGATTAACTTTAAAGTAAATCATTGGTAATAAAAACCATATCTCGAAAAATGAAAAGTACCTTTATTGTAATGTGAAAATAAAAACCGCATCCACAAATAAATATAAAGTTGTAATCGTCTCTACGTTTTTACAATTAAATTTGATAAATATAATTATAAAATTGTAAGGTAAATGCTGATGGAATTAATATGAAATAAACATTGCAAATAAAATATCATTTAAATAAGGGTTAATGATGAAAAAATTACTATTATCATCGTGCATTATGGCAATAGCGATGAGTGCCAGTCAGACCGTTGCAGCCGAAGAGAGTCAATTTACGACATCAGGAGTAATGATGGGGCTGAGTAACTACCTCTGGCGTGGGCAAACAATTAGTGATGATAAGCCATCGCTGCAAGCCGATCTAATGGTCGAACACGATAGTGGCTTTTATTTAGGAACCTCATTTGAGACCTATCGCTATGAGGACGCGGATACTGTGGTCAAGGATTATGAGATCGACTACTACGCCGGTTATTATCTGATGGCCACTGACGATCTTGGCTTTGGCTTCAATGCCATGAAGTACACCTATGGCGATGGCGGCGACACTGTGGAGTATGCTTTATCTGTTGATTATAAAGCGATGAATCTAGCGGCCAACTACGATCAGGATTTAGAAACCTGGTATAGCGAATTCAATTACTCATTCGCGCTATTTAACGACAGCAGCCTGGTAGCCCACGTAGGCCTGTATACCGATGCTGAAGCCTATGAGTTTGATGATAATGGTGAAGTTGCTGACACTGCTTATGATATCGCGCTGCGTTATAACTATCCTTTACTAGCCCAACTGGATCTGATGCTCGAAGCTAGTTATCACGAGTTTAACGATGATCACTACATGGTAGGTTTAGCGTATAGCTTTTAATCTTGCGCGCAAGAGTGTCAGATCCCAAAAGAAAGTGACAAACTGTATTGGAATTATTGTTACTTCAGGTTAATTGCGTTTTTGCTAGCGTTTGCAATCTAATTCAATGACACATAAAAAAATAGCGCCTTATTAGGCGCTATTTTTTTTGGTAAAAGTTAAATTTTATCGAAGGACTCTCGTGTTTGTTGACACTTTTCAAGTGTTTCATGTAGTGGCTTTAGTGCTAAGTGCAGCTTTCTCTTGGTGTGGTTGCGGCTCATTCTGGCGATAACTAATACAGCTACAAAAAACAGGCTAAATAGCACCATAGGTGTATAGCTAATCGGCAAGGTGAGCGAGTTGGTTAAGCCAAACACCACATTCCATACGGCATTAGGCAGCAGTGGGGCGAGCAGGTTCATCATATCGTGGAAGTAAATCGTACTGCCAATGGCTAGCGCAAACAGTAATATGACAATAGTTTGGCTTTTGCCCGATATGCGTCCCCAGCGGGTCATCGACTCTGGCTCAATCAGGTTATCTTTACTGATATTATAATAGAACTCGTCATAATCAGTTCGGCAAGCAGCCCCTTCAACTTTGCTGCTGCCTAGCAAGATCCAATCACCTATGTCGGCAGAGCCTAGCAGCGACCGAGCTGCCTTAAAGCTTTGCACTTCGCCCTCGGGCGTTTCAACAGTGAGTTCACCGTAGAGGTTGGAGTTTCTTTGTCTATGGCTAGAGGTCTCTGTTCTATATTCGGAGCGGACACTACCGTAACCATTTCTGTAATCAGTACGGGTTGTTCTGGTGGTGACATTTGTATCATCGCTGACGCTGGTGCCGACCTCTTTATCGGTGACGCGTACAATACTCGACGAGGTCGATAACGTGCATTGATAATTCTTGGCGAAGAGGTGCTTGTGTTGATGCTCTATATTGTCGACCGTAGAAAATGGTGCACAAACTTGTAATATCTTGTCGCGGCGAGTCATACGTCGAGCACTGGTGATCGGAGTGACATTATCACTTGTCGCCGTCATAGCATGGGACTGCTCGCTGCTTAGCCCTGTACTAGTGGTGGTTGCCGTCATCGCTGCAGAGTCAGCGCTTGCAGTTTCATTGTCGATACCGCTAGTGGATACCAGCTTTGGCGTTGGTTCAATGAATATAGCGGGTGCTTCATTTAGCTGAGATTGACCACAGCAATGACAATAATGATAGTGACTATTGATTAGCTGTTCGCAGCAAATGCAGTACACGTCGTCATTTTTGGCTTGTCGCCCACGGCGATCATAGCCCATATCCGAGTTTGACACGCCAAGGATCTGCTTGACGGTGCGTTTGATTTCATCAAGTCTTGCGGTTTCAGCTGCAAATGTCTTGGTTTTGCTACTAATTCTATAGATTGAACCGAATAGGGTGAGTAGCGCGGTAATAACAGCAGCGGCTTCAAGGTTATAAAGATCGAAAAACAGCCCTGATATCGCGGCGATGGCTGAGAAGAAAAGCGTACTGCCAAAGGTGCCGAACTTTGAAAACGCTTCAGGCTGATAAACTGGGTTTAGAATTGACTCTTGGCCTGAATTACGATGAAAAACAACTGCGGTAGCGGCTTCGGTGTGGGTCACTATGTGCTTGTCGTTGGCATCGGCGAGCTTGTAGTTTAGGTTATAGCTCGTCGGCTGCAGAAAGGTCATGACATCGCCTTTGGTTACGCTATCGAAAGAGCTGTCCTCTGAACTGATGCTGATAGTGAAAGGCTCATCTTTCTCATTATTAAGCGTAAGAAACCAGTATGAGTAATACAGGGTTTCGCTATTGTTACCGCCACTGCGGTATACGCGTTTGTAATGGTGAGTCTTTTCAACCCAACCAGTATAAATATTCGCATCAGGGCAGTGGCTTAACAGGGCTTCAATAATATCTGGGTAGTGTTGCTCAAGAGACTTTATGGATAGCGTGTTGTCAATTTTATCGCCGCAATCAGGGCAAAAACTATCATTGATAAAAAGTGGGCTAGAACAGTGCTGCATCTATAGTCCTTTATAATTGATTATCCGTAAAAAACGGCTTCCGTCGCCATAATACTGCTTACATGCTTTGCGCTGGACTCAGTAAGGCATAATGGTGACATACTATTAATTTTCGTGTATAAAAGTCAATTAAATTAATAGCTTTAGTGATTCCTTATATTCTAGTGTTTATGGCTTGGTACAGGCTCCAGCTCTGCAGTGTTTAATGTTGTCGGTCATGTTAAGGTGCTGCTCAAACTAGAAAGATAGAACTAGAACTAGAACAATAAATTTAAAAAGGATCTGAATATGACCACTTTACTTACCTGTTTGCTGATTGCGATGTTACTGCCTTATGTCGCTAAGGGGCCTGTGGCGGTCGCGATGGCGAAACTGGGTGGCTATGACAATAGTCACCCCCGTGAGCAGCAATCAAGGCTAACAGGTTTTGGTGCAAGAGCGGTTGCGGGACACCAAAATGCCTTTGAGTCATTGCTTATTTTCGGCCTTGCTGTATTGGTGGTACTCGCGACGGGTAAGGTGAACATGGTCGCTGAGACTGCCGCCATTGTGCATGTAGCCGCTCGGGTGGCTTACCAAGTGCTATATCTAAAAAATATGGGCAGCTTGAGAAGCCTGTCTTGGTTTGTCGCTATCATCGCCAGCTTTACCGTTTTCTGCCAAGCGTTTTAAAGAAAGGCAGGTTATAGGCAGAGCAGGTGCTAGGAATAGCAGGTACTAGGAATGGCAGGTGCTAGGAATGGCAGGTGCTAGGAATGGCAGGTGCTAGGAAAAGCAGGTGCTAGGAAAAGCAGGTGCTAGGAAAAGCAGGTGCTAGGAATAGCAGGTACTAGGTAACCGTCCGGCCAAGTACATCTTCAGCTTACCGCTTTGAAGTTCTATCTTAACAACTGACTATTACATCAGGAGTTAATATGGCTAAACGTTCTCATGCGGATTGGAC
>NZ_JAKIKR010000081.1 GCF_023284025.1 Shewanella abyssi
TGTGGCTGTGGCTGTGGCTGTGGCTGTGGCTGTGGCTGTGGCTGTGGCTGTGGCTGTGGCTGTGGCTGTGGCTGTGGCTGTGGCTGTGGCTGTGGCTGTGGCTGTGGCTGTGGCTGTTCAGATAAAAATAAACAGCTAAACGAGTCAAGTCATTAATGCATCAGACATAAAAAAGGCCGAACATATTGTTCGACCTTTTATAACTAAGACTTATTTACTCTGCAGTGTCTTCAACAGCTTCAGCTGCTTCAGGACGACCTACTAGTTCAATATACGCCATAGGCGCTTTATCACCAGTACGTAAACCGCACTTAAGAATACGAGTGTAACCACCAGGACGTTCCTGGAAGCGTGGACCCAATTCTGTAAATAATTTACCCACGACTTCAGCGTCGCGAGTACGTGCAAATGCCAAACGGCGGTTTGCAACACTATCACTCTTAGCGAGTGTTATCAGAGGTTCAACTACGCGACGCAGTTCTTTCGCTTTAGCTACAGTAGTTCTGATCACTTCGTGACGAACTATTGAGCATGCCATGTTACGAAACATAGCTTTACGATGACTACTGTTACGGTTTAGTTGACGACCACTCTTACGATGGCGCATGACCTAATCCTTATTACCTATATCTGTACTAATCTGGACTTAAAGGTCGTCTGCTAAACTAGCTGGAGGCCAGTTTTCGAGACGCATACCTAACGACAGTCCGCGAGATGCAAGAACATCCTTAATTTCGGTAAGAGATTTCTTACCCAAGTTAGGTGTTTTCAACAACTCAACTTCAGTGCGTTGTACCAGATCGCCGATGTAATGAATCGCTTCAGCCTTCAAACAGTTGGCTGAACGTACAGTTAGCTCTAAATCGTCGACAGGACGCAGCAGAATCGGATCGAACTCCGGTTTCTCTTCTACTGGTGCAGCCTCAGTCACGTCACGTAACTCAACGAACGCATCTAGCTGTTCAGCTAAAATTGTTGCAGAACGACGGATAGCTTCCTCGGGATCAATAGTACCGTTTGTGGTCATATCGATAACGAGTTTATCTAAGTCTGTACGCTGTTCAACACGTGCCGCTTCAACATTATAAGCAATGCGAGCAACAGGTGAGAACGAAGAATCAACCAACAAACGGCCGATAGGGCGATCATCGTCTTCAGTTTGTGCACGGGCAGAAGCCGGTACATAACCACGACCACGCTCTACGCGGATACGCATGCTGACGTCATTATTACCTGTCAAATGACAGATAACATGGTCAGGATTCATGATAGTAACATCACCATCATGCGTGATATCTGCTGCAGTAACAGGGCCTGCGCCTGACTTACTAAGCGTAAGCATAGCTTCGTCTTTCCCTTCGATAACAACGGCTAAACCTTTAAGGTTAAGCAATATCTCAAGGACATCTTCTTGCACGCCTTCCTTGCTACTGTATTCATGCAGTACACCATCGATCTCTACTTCGGTAACCGCGCAGCCTGGCATAGACGACAATAGGATACGACGCAACGCGTTACCTAAAGTGTGACCAAAACCACGCTCTAGCGGCTCCAGTGTAACCTTGGCACGTGTTGGATTAACCTGCTCGATATCTACGAGACGCGGTTTAAGAAATTCTGTAACAGAACCCTGCATTGTGTCCTCTCTTTTGTTTTAACTTTACTTAGAGTAAAGTTCGACGATCAGCTGTTCGTTAATTTCCGCAGACAAATCACTACGCTCAGGTAGACGCTTAAAAGCACCTTCCATCTTAGTGCTGTCAACTTCAACCCATGTTGGCTTTTCGCGTTGAGCCGACACTTCTAAAGCCGCTTTAATACGAGCTTGAGTACGTGACTTCTCGCGAACGCTCACTACATCATTCGCAGACACTTTGAATGATGGAATGTTAACGACGCTACCATTAACCATAATTGACTTATGACTAATTAGCTGACGTGATTCAGCGCGTGTTGCACCAAAGCCCATACGATAAACTACGTTATCAAGACGGGTTTCTAAAAGAGTAAGTAGGTTTTCACCAGTGTTACCTTTAGAACGTGCAGCATCTTTGTAGTAGTTACGGAATTGCTTTTCTAGCACACCATAAATACGACGAACTTTTTGTTTCTCGCGTAGCTGTACGCCATACTCAGACAGACGGGTCTTACGAGCGCCGTGTTGTCCAGGTGCAGTATCAAGCTTACACTTCGAATCGATTGCTCTCACGCCGCTTTTTAGGAAAAGGTCTGTACCTTCTCTGCGGCTGAGCTTGAGCTTTGGACCCAAGTATCTTGCCATGTTCTTTCTCCAACTATCCTATTAAAAACGACGAATTAAACGCGACGTTTCTTAGGAGGACGACAACCATTATGAGGGATAGGCGTCACATCGGTAATGTTGGTAATTTTATACCCAACCGAATTTAGTGCACGAATCGCTGATTCGCGCCCTGGACCTGGACCCTTCACAAAAACTTCAAGATTCTTAACACCGTAATCCTGAGCAGCAGTACCTGCACGCTCAGCAGCAACCTGTGCAGCAAATGGGGTAGATTTACGTGAACCACGGAAACCTGAACCACCAGAAGTTGCCCAAGATAGTGCGTTACCTTGACGATCTGTAATGGTAATAATAGTGTTGTTGAAAGACGCATGGATATGCGCCATACCATCAGCAACCTGTTTACGTACACGCTTACGCGGAGAACGTGACGGACTTTTAGCCATATTGGATTACCCCGTTACTTTCTGATTGGTTTACGTGGACCTTTACGCGTACGCGCATTGGTCTTAGTACGTTGCCCACGAAGGGGCAGGCTACGACGGTGACGTATTCCACGGTAACAACCAAGGTCCATAAGACGCTTGATGTTCATAGAAACTTCACGACGCAAATCACCTTCTACTGTGTATTCGGCAACTGCTTCACGTAGTATATCAATTTGAGCTTCGCTCAATTCCTTGATCTTAGCATCTTCAGCAATAGAAGTAGCCGCGCAGATTGCTCGTGCGCGAGTACAGCCAATACCAAAAATAGCAGTCAATGCAATGACTGTGTGCTTTTGATCAGGAATGTTAATGCCAGCGATACGGGCCACTATGCACTCCTCAAGTTAAAGGTCATCTGTGAAAAGCCCGGTAGGATACTCGACAGACGACAATTTAGCAAATAATATTTTGACCAGCCCCGACTGGGCTGGTCAAATCTTTCTTTTAGCCTTGACGCTGTTTGTGTTTAGGTTCAACACAAAGTACGCGAACAACGCCATTACGCTTTACGATCTTGCAATTACGGCAGATCTTCTTCACGGAAGCTCGAACTTTCATTTCAATACTCCGAGATTACTAGCTTAGCGACCAAAGCGATCTAAATTCGCTTTGTTTACTAAGTTAGCTTTCTTCATTACAGACTCATACTGATGAGACATCATATGGGTCTGAACTTGAGCCATGAAGTCCATGATTACGACTACCATAATTAGTAGTGAAGTACCGCCAAAATAGAACTGTACTTGCCACGCAATTAACATGAACTCCGGAATTAAGCAGATAAACGTAATATACAACGCACCAGCTAATGTGAGGCGGGTCATTACTTTATCTATGTAACGCGAAGTCTGTTCTCCAGGACGAATCCCTGGAATAAACGCACCACTCTTTTTCAAGTTATCTGCTGTTTCGCGAGGGTTAAATACCAACGCAGTATAGAAGAAACAGAAAAAGATAATCGCTGTTGCATATAACAATGAGTACAGCGGTTGTCCCGGTGACACAGCAAGTGAAAAATCACTTAACCATGACATGGACTCATTTTGACCAAACCACTGAGCCAGTGTGCCTGGAAACAAAATTATGCTGGACGCAAAAATAGGCGGTATAACACCAGCCATATTTATCTTAAGCGGCAGATGCGTGCTTTGCGCTGCAAAAACCTTTCGGCCCTGCTGACGCTTAGCATAGTTGACAACGATACGACGTTGCCCACGCTCTACAAATACCACGAAATATGTGACAGCAAAAACGATTACTGCCAGCAACAACAATACTAGTACACTTATGTCGCCTTGACGCGCTTGCTCAGCCGTTTGGCCGATAGCAGATGGTAGACCTGCAACAATACCTGCGAAAATTAATATCGAGATACCATTACCAATGCCTCTTTCGGTAATTTGCTCACCTAACCACATTAGGAACATTGTTCCAGTGACTAAACTCACAACCGCTACAAAGTAGAATCCGAATCCTAGGTTTACTACTAAACCTGGAACTAAGTTCGGAAGACCTGTTGCGATACCGATTGCCTGGAATGTACCCAGGACCAACGTGCCGTATCTAGTATATTGACTGATCTTCTTTCGTCCTGACTCGCCTTCCTTTTTCAATTCAGCGAGAGCAGGATGAACGACTGTCAATAACTGCATAATGATCGATGCCGAAATATACGGCATGATACCTAATGCAAAAATAGAGGCACGTTCAAGGGCGCCACCAGAGAACATGTTAAACATGCCCAAGATGGTACCCTTTTGCTGATTAAACAGCTCTGCTAGTACAGCAGCGTCAATACCAGGAATTGGTACAAACGAACCGGCTCTAAAGACGATAATTGCACCAATCACGAACAACAGACGGGTTTTCAGTTCAGACAAACCGCCCTTCGCGCTTTTTAAATCAAGTCCTGGTTTTGCCATCGACGTATTATTCCTCGATCTTGCCACCGGCAGCTTCAATAGCTGCACGTGCACCTTTGGTTACCTTTAGACCTTTAACGGTCACAGGGCGTTCAATGGTACCTGAAAGAACGATTTTAGCAAACTGTATGTTGCGAGTAACAAGATTCGCATCTTTCAGTGCATTCAAGTCGACAACATCACCGTTAACTTTAGCAAGTTCGCTAATGCGAACTTCTGCTGATACCAACGCTTTACGCGAGGTAAAACCAAACTTAGGCAGACGGATCTTAAGTGGCATTTGACCACCTTCGAAACCGATGCGAACGCCGCCACCAGAACGAGACTTCTGTCCCTTGTGACCACGGCCACAAGTTTTACCAGTCCCAGAACCGATACCGCGACCTACACGTTTAGCTGCTGTTTTAGCACCAGCTGCTGGAGATAGAGTATTTAAACGCATTATTAATCCTCCACCTTAACCATGTAGTAAACCTTGTTAACCATACCGCGAGTAGAAGGAGTATCTTCAACTTCAACAGTGTGGTTAATTCGGCGCAGACCTAGACCGAGTAAAGTTGCACGATGCTTTGGTAAGCGACCGATTGAACTTTTAGTCTGAGTTACTTTAAAAGTTTTCTTAGCCATGGTGCATTAACCTCGAATTTCTTTAACATTCAGGCCACGCTTAGCTGCAATTTGTGCTGGTGACTTCATGTGCACCAACGCATCTACAGTTGCGCGAACGATGTTAATCGGGTTAGTAGAACCGTATGCTTTAGACAGAACGTTATGAACGCCTGCGACTTCCAATACGGCACGCATTGCGCCACCGGCAATAATACCGGTACCGTCAGAGGCTGGCTGCATGTAAACACGAGAACCAGTATGACGACCCTTTACAGGGTGGTGTAAAGTACCGTTGTTCAATTCAACAGATACGATGTTGCGTCGAGCCTTTTCCATCGCTTTCTGAATTGCTGCTGGTACTTCACGCGCTTTACCATAGCCAAAGCCAACTTTACCATTACCATCACCGACTACAGTTAGTGCAGTGAAGCTAAAGATACGTCCGCCTTTAACTACTTTAGAAACACGATTAACTGCAACTAACTTCTCTTGCAGATCGTCTTTTTGTTGAGCTTCAAATTTAGCCATTTTTCATCATTCCTTAGAACTTGAGGCCAGCTTCACGAGCGGCGTCTGCTAATGCAGCAACGCGTCCGTGATACTTGAAGCCGGAACGATCGAATGCAACTACAGCTACGCCTTTTTCGATAGCGCGTTCAGCAACGGTTTTACCCACTACTTTAGCTGCATCTACGTTACCTGTGTACTTTAGCTGCTCTGATACCGCTTTTTCAGCAGTAGAAGCTGCCGCCAACACTACGTTTTCAGGACTAATGACCTGAGCGTAAGTGTGACGTGGTGTACGATGTACAACCAGACGATTAACGCCCAGCTCTTGGATCTTCTTACGGGCGCGTAGTGCGCGGCGTAAGCGAGATGTTTTCTTATCCATATCGCGTTACCTACTTCTTCTTAGCCTCTTTACGGCGTACTTGTTCATCAGCATAACGAACACCTTTGCCCTTATAAGGCTCTGGTGGACGGTAGCCGCGAATCTCAGCAGCAACCTGACCAATTAACTGCTTATCAGTACCCTTAAGTACGATTTCAGTTTGGCTAGGACATTCTGCTGTTACGCCGTCAGGAAGTTCGTGTACTAGTGGGTGAGAGAAACCTAACGTTAGATCAATACCTTTACCAGCGATTTTCGCACGGTAACCGACACCAATTAACTGAAGTTTCTTTTCAAAACCAGCTGTTACACCAACAACCATATTGTTGATTAAAGCTCGAGCTGTACCCGCTTGAGCGGCGGTTTTCACGCCTTCAATTGGGCTACACTTGATTTCATTGTCTTCAACAACAATAGAAACTTCAGCGTTTATTACTCGAGTCAAACTACCTTTAGTACCTTTTACGGTGATAGTTTGTTCGTTTAAAGTCACTTCTACGCCTGCAGGAATAGCGACTGGTGCTTTTGCGACACGAGACATTGCTAGCTCCTTATGCTACGTAGCAGATAACTTCACCGCCCATGCCATTTTGGCGGGCAGTACGATCAGTCATCAAACCTTTAGAAGTGGACACGATAGCGACACCCAGTCCGCCCATAACCTTTGGAAGTTCGTTTTTACTTTTGTAAATACGAAGACCAGGACGGCTAACGCGCTGGATAGTCTCAACGACTGGCTGACCTTGGAAATACTTAAGTGTAATTTCCAATTCAGGCTTGGCTTCATCTGCTACGGCGTAGTCAGTGATATAACCTTCTTCTTTTAGCATTTTCGCAATAGCGATTTTTAGCTTAGCAGAAGGCATCTTCACAGATACGTGTTTAGCAGCTTGGCCGTTACGAATACGTGTTAACATATCCGCAATAGGATCTTGCATGCTCATATTAGCTTACTCCGTGACAAGTGCTTACCAGCTGGCTTTTCGTAGGCCAGGAACTTCACCGCGCATAGTTGCTTCACGTAATTTAATACGGCTAAGGCCGAATTTACGTAGGAAACCATGTGGGCGACCAGTTTGACTACAGCGATTGCGCTGACGCGCTGCGCTAGAGTCACGTGGAAGAGCTTGTAACTTAAGTACGGCATCCCAACGTTCTTCATCAGAACTAGTTGAGCTGCTAATGATAGCTTTAAGAGCTAGACGCTTTTCAGCGAACTTAGCTACGAGCTTGGCACGTTTTGCTTCACGTGCTTTCATTGAACTTTTTGCCATTACGCTACCCTTATTTCTTGAATGGGAAGTTAAAGCCTTCGAGCAAAGCTCGGCCTTCTTCGTCATTCTTCGCAGAAGTAGTGATTACAATATCCATGCCGCGGATCTTATCGATTTTATCGTATTCGATCTCTGGGAAGATGATTTGCTCACGTACACCCATTGCGTAGTTACCACGACCGTCGAATGATTTAACACTCATACCACGGAAGTCACGAATACGCGGGATTGCGATATCAACTAAACGCTCTAAGAATTCCCACATACGCTCACCGCGCAGTGTAACCTTACAGCCTATTGGGTAGCCTTCACGGATTTTAAAACCAGCAACTGATTTACGAGCTACAGTCACTACTGGCTTCTGACCAGCGATAGCAGTCATGTCACGAAGCGCATGCTCCATAACTTTCTTATCTGCTACAGCTTCGCCTACACCCATATTAAGGGTGATTTTTTCAATCCGAGGGACTTGCATGACACTGGTAAAACCAAACTTGGTTACAAGTTCAGGACTAACAGTCTCTTTATATTTATCATGCAGTTTCGCCATCGTTTACTCCAATTACTTAACGAGTTCACTGTTCGACTTAAAGAAACGGACTTTTTTGCCGTCTTCAAATCGGAAACCAACGCGATCAGCTTTGCCAGTGGCAGAGTTAAAAATCGCTACGTTTGATGCTTGTATCGGTGCTTCTTGCTCAACAATACCGCCAGCTACGCCCAATTGTGGGTTTGGCTTTTGGTGTTTCTTGACAAGGTTAAGACCTTCTACAATTAATTTACCAGTAGTAAGAACCTGAGAAACCTTACCGCGTTTTCCCTGATCTTTACCTGCTAGTACAATTACTTCGTCTTGACGACGTATTTTTGCTGCCATTTTGAAGCTCCTTACAGTACTTCTGGTGCCAGCGAGACAATTTTCATAAATTGCTCTGTACGCAATTCACGTGTCACTGGTCCAAAGATACGAGTACCAATCGGTGCAAGGTTTGCGTTAAGCAAAACCGCTGCGTTCCGATCGAAGCGAATGACAGAACCGTCTGGACGACGTACGCCTTTCTTAGTACGGACTACCACCGCGTTATATACATCACCTTTCTTCGCTTTACCGCGAGGAATAGCTTCCTTTACAGAAACCTTGATGACGTCGCCGATTCCGGCATAACGACGATGAGAGCCACCCAAGACCTTAATACACTGAACTCTTCGAGCGCCACTGTTACAGGCGACTTCTAGAGTCGATTGCATTTGGATCATTTTAAGTGCTCCGCTATCGTTACTTCACAATCCCACAAAAGGGGGTATATTTTTTGCCCGATTTTCGACTTTAATTTAGTCAAAAATGGCGCGCAAGTGTAACACCCAATAATAGGAATAGATAGTACTAAAAATACAAACGGCTCCAACAACTGGAGCCGTTTAACTAAATGCCTAATAAACTTAGGCTTTTGTTACTACTTCAACCAGCGTCCAAGACTTAGTCTTAGACAGCGGACGGCATTCGCGAATAGTCACGACATCGCCAGCATTACACTGATTTTGTTCGTCATGTGCATGGATCTTAGTAGTACGCTTAAGGAACTTCCCGTATAAAGGATGTTTAACCTTACGCTCAATAGCAACAGTGATAGACTTGTCCATCTTGTTACTAAGTACTCGACCCTGCAAAGTACGGATATTATCAGACATTATGCACCCGCCTTAGAAGTAATAATGGTCTTAACGCGCGCAATGTTGCGACGCACGATTTTAAGCTGATGAGTCTGAGTCAACTGACCAGTGGCGTGTTGCATACGCAGATTAAACTGCTCACGCAGCAGACCAAGCAGTTCAGCGTTCAATTCTTCAACGCTCTTTTCTGTTAGTTCGCTCGCTTTCATTACATCACCGTCTTAGTTACGAAGGTAGTCTTCAGAGGTAACTTGGCAGCAGCAAGAGCGAAAGCTTCACGAGCTAACTCCTCTGATACACCATTCATCTCGTAAAGAACCTTACCTGGTTGAATCTGGCAAACCCAGTATTCAACGTTACCCTTACCTTTACCCATACGCACTTCAAGAGGCTTAGAGGTAATTGGCTTATCAGGGAAAACGCGGATCCAGATTTGACCTTGACGTTTAATGTGACGTGTCATAGCACGACGCGCAGCTTCAATTTGACGAGCAGTTAGACGACCACGTCCAACAGCTTTCAAACCGAATTCACCGAAGCTAACTTCAGTGCCGTTCGCTAGACCGCGGTTACGGCCTTTGAACATTTTGCGAAACTTTGTTCTTTTTGGTTGCAGCATTGCCAGCTCTCCTATTTACCGCGAGGCTTACGCTTCGGCTGCTGTTTCGGCTCTTCATGCTGAGGAACGATACCGTCTAGAACTTCACCTTTGAAGACCCAAACTTTAACGCCAATCACACCGTATTGAGTGTGACTCTCAGAAGTAGAATAGTCGATATCAGCACGAAGAGTATGCAAAGGTACGCGACCTTCACGATACCATTCCGAACGCGCAATCTCAGCGCCGCCTAGACGGCCGCTAACTTGAACTTTGATACCTTTCGCGCCAAGACGCATTGCGTTTTGAACTGCGCGCTTCATAGCACGACGGAACATAACACGACGCTCTAACTGCGAAGCGATGCCATCGGCAACAAGCTTAGCATCTAGCTCAGGCTTACGGATCTCAGCGATGTTAATTTGAGCTGGAATACCAGTCAATTTAGCAACTGCATTGCGTAGCTTTTCTACGTCTTCGCCTTTCTTACCAATCACAACGCCTGGACGGGCTGTGTGGATAGTAACACGAACACTTTTAGCTGGACGCTCGATAACAATTTTAGAAACTGATGCTTGCTTAAGCTTCTTTTCAAGAAACTTACGCACTTCCCAGTCACTATTCAAGTTATTGGCATAGTCTGACTTGTCAGCGTACCATGTCGAGATCCAAGGCTTAGTGATACCCAGACGGATACCATTAGGATGTACTTTCTGTCCCATTGCTAACTCCTAGCGATCTGATACAACCACAGTAATGTGGCTGGTACGCTTGATTATGCGATCAGCACGGCCTTTGGCACGTGGCATGATACGCTTCATAGTTGGACCTTCATCGATCATAATCTTTCCAACTCTTAATTCGTCAATGTCAGCACCTTCATTGTGCTCAGCATTAGCGATAGCAGAGTCCAGTACTTTTTTAACAAGTACGGCAGCTTTCTTAGGGCTGAAAGTTAGAATTTCGAGAGCCTTTGCAACAGGCAGTCCACGGATTTGATCTGCAACCAAACGACACTTTTGAGGCGACGTACGGGCAAAACGATGTATAGCTAAAACTTCCATCTTATTCCTCCCGTATTAACGCTTCTTCGCTTTCTTATCTGCAGCATGGCCGCGATAAGTGCGTGTTGGTGAAAACTCACCAAGCTTGTGGCCGATCATTTCGTCAGTTACGAACACAGGTACGTGCTGACGACCATTATGGACAGCGATGGTCAACCCAATCATATTAGGGATGATCATAGAGCGGCGAGACCAAGTCTTAATAGGCTTCTTGTCTCCAGCTTCCATCGCTTTCTCTACCTTCTTCAGCAAGTGTAGGTCAATGAATGGACCTTTCTTGAGAGAACGTGGCATGGCGAATCCTCTTACTTTTTATTGCGACGACGTACAATGTACTTGTCGGTGCGTTTGTTACTACGAGTTTTATAACCCTTAGTAGGCATACCCCAAGGTGAAACAGGGTGACGGCCACCAGATGTACGGCCTTCACCACCACCATGTGGGTGATCAACTGGGTTCATTGCAACACCACGAACTGTCGGGCGTACGCCTCTCCAGCGTTTAGCACCTGCTTTACCTAACTGGCGTAGCATATGCTCGGCGTTACCAACTTCACCCAATGTCGCGCGGCAATCAACCGGCACTTTACGCATTTCGCCAGAGCGAAGACGTAGAGTGGCGTATGCGCCATCACGAGCAATAACTTGTACATAAGCACCTGCAGAACGAGCGATCTGAGCACCTTTACCAGGCTTCATTTCGACTGCGTGCACTACGCTACCCACAGGGATATTACGTAGAGGCAATGCATTACCGCTCTTGATCTCTGCATCGATACCAGACTGGATTGCATCTCCAGCTTTCATGCCTTTAGCGGCAATGATGTAACGACGCTCACCGTCAGCGTAAAGTACCAAAGCGATGTTAGCTGTACGGTTTGGATCATATTCCAAACGTTCAACCTTCGCAGGGATACTGTCTTTATTACGCTTAAAGTCGATTAGACGATAATGTTGCTTATGACCACCACCAATGTGGCGGACAGTGATACGACCAGTATTGTTACGGCCACCACTTTTTGATTTCTTCGCCAACAGGCCTGCAAAAGGTTTACCTTTATGCAGATCGTTGTTCACCACTTTAACTAGGTGGCGACGACCTGGAGAGGTTGGCTTACACTTAATAACTGCCACGATAATTCTCCTTTGCTTATTCAGCGCCGCCGACGAAATCGATGTCAGCACCTTCAGCTAGAGTAACATAGGCTTTTTTCCAATCGCTACGACGGCCTGTACGGGCACCGTGACGCTTAGTTTTACCTTTGTTAACCAAAGTGCGAACTGAATCGACTTCAACTTCGAATAGCTGTGCTACTGCAGCTTTAACTTCAGCTTTAGTTGCATCGATAGCTACACGGAAAACAACTGTATTGGTTTTCTCAGCGTTCACAGTGCTCTTTTCAGAAACATGTGGAGCAAGAATAACTTTTAACAAACGTTCTTCGCTTATCATCCCAGCATCTCCTCGATTTGCTTAATAGCTTCAGCAGTTACGAGTACTTTGTTGAATGCGATAAGGCTAACTGGATCAATACCAGCAACATCACGAACATCAACTTTGTACAAGTTACGAGCAGCTAAGAACAAGTTCTCGTCAACTTCTGGAGTAACAATCAACACGTCTTCAAGTTGCATTTCAGCAAGTTTAGCTTTCAGCTCTTTAGTTTTCGGAGCATCAACACTAAACGACTCAACAACGATAAGACGGTCTTGACGTACCAATTCAGAGAATATGCTTTTCAGCGCTCCGCGGTACATCTTCTTGTTAACTTTTTGGCTGTGATCCTGTGCTTTAGCAGCGAATGTTACGCCACCGCCACGCCAGATTGGGCCTTTAACAGTACCAGCACGTGCACGGCCAGTACCTTTTTGACGCCATGGCTTCTTGCCAGAGCCAACTACTTCTGCGCGAGTCTTTTGAGCACGAGTGCCCTGACGCGCGTTTGCAGCGTAAGCTACAACTACCTGATGAACCAGTGCTTCATTAAAGTCACGGCCGAAGGTAGTTTCGGAAACTTCAAGAGCACTCTGTGCGTCTTTCAATACCAATTCCATTACTATCTCCTCAGACCTTAAGCTTTAACAGCTGGTTTGATGATCAGGTCGCCATTAGTAGCGCCTGGAACTGCACCCTTAACCAGTAGCAAGTTACGCTCAACATCTACACGAATAACGTCTAGATTCTGAGTAGTAACACGCTCTGCACCCATGTGGCCTGACATTTTCTTACCTTTGAAAACGCGACCAGGTGTCTGGTTTTGACCAATAGAACCGTTAGATCTATGAGCCAAAGAGTTACCATGTGTCATATCTTGGGCATGGAAGTTCCAACGCTTAATACCGCCTTGGAAGCCTTTACCTTTTGATTGACCAGTTACATCTACTTTCGCAATTTCAGCAAAAATATTTACATTAAGCTCAGCACCAACTTCAATGCCTTCACCTTCATCATCTGCCAAACGCATTTCCCATAAACCACGACCGGCTTCAACGCCTGCCTTAGCAAAGTGACCTGCTTCTGGTTTAGTGATGCGATTAGCTTTTTTGGTACCAGTAGTTACTTGAAGTGCGCGGTAACCGTCTGTAGCCAAAGTTCTCACTTGGGTTACACGGTTAGCAGCAATTTCAATTACTGTTACAGGTACCGACGCGCCATCTTCATTGAAGATACGTGTCATACCTACTTTACGACCGATAAGACCGATAGCCATCTCTCAAACCTCTTTTAAGCTCAATTAACCCAAGCTAATTTGAACGTCAACACCCGCTGCAAGATCTAAACGCATAAGTGCGTCTACAGTCTTTTCAGTCGGCTCAACGATATCAACAAGACGCTTGTGAGTACGAAGTTCGTACTGATCACGCGCATCTTTATTAACGTGTGGAGAAGTCAAAATGGTATAACGTTCTTTACGCGTAGGTAGTGGAATTGGACCACGAACCTGTGCGCCTGTACGCTTAGCAGTTTCAACGATTTCCGCAGTAGACTGATCAATCAAACGATGATCAAATCCTTTTAAGCGGATACGGATTCTTTGGTTCTGCATTGACCAGAGCTCCTAAAATGTACACATAAAAAATCACCCTCTAGCTTCTTCCAATTGGAAAAGCAGAGCGAGATGATTTAACCGTTCGACTCACAATCGGAGCCGCTGTTTTTTTTACGTCAACCTCGAGGGTAGACTAATTTAATTCGCCTAATGGTTAAGGCGAGGGGGTATTATACTGATTTTAGCGCTCAGATCAACCCCGTTGTCTGAAATAACACCAAGAAGACTTTATTCAACCAAATAGCAGCATCAAGCAAACTGCTGACTCGATATCATAACAGGTGTTATTCAACAACGTGGCAATATTCTACCCCGCCGGATGAAAACCACCAACCCATGTAACCGACAAATTACAGACAATAAAAAAGGCAGCCTAAGCTGCCTTTTTTTGATATTGAGTTAAGACTCGTCGCTATTAAGCAATAATCTTAGCTACAACACCAGCACCAACAGTACGACCACCTTCACG
>NZ_JAKIKR010000082.1 GCF_023284025.1 Shewanella abyssi
TCCCCCAGAGTCATTCAATCATAGTTTTATTTATATTCGAAATGTAAGCGCTTACACTCAAGGTTAAAAAAAATACTTAAGCCACTTTTGGGTGTTTTGTAAGCGCTTACATTTCGAATATAAATAAAACTATGATTGAATGACTCTGGGGGATTGAGATGAAACAACAACTATTTAAGAAGACGAGGCTGGCAACAAGCCTATCATTGGTGCTTAGCGCATCAACGATAGCACCCATTTATGCTGCTGAAGCTGTCGATACCGAAAATGCTGCAAATGAGAATATGGAAGTCATTGCCGTTACGGGTATTCGTGGCAGTTTAGTCAAATCAATGGACATCAAGAAATCATCAGATGGCATTGTCGATGCCATTTCTGCTGAAGATATCGGTAAAATGCCTGATTCTAACTTGGCAGAATCGATGCAACGTATACCGGGTGTCTCGATTGACCGTCAAAATGGCGAAGGTAGTCGTGTTTCAGTTCGCGGTTTCGGTGCAGACCGAAATCTAGTGTTGTTAAATGGTCGTCAGATGCCAGTAACAACAGGCTCTCGCTCATTTGACTTTGCCAACATCGCTTCTGATTCAATTAGCGGTGTGGAAATTAGAAAAACCAGTGTGGCATCAAGTCCGACAGGTGGTATCGGCGCAACAATTGACGTATTAACCCATCGTCCATTCAATACACCAGGCCTAAAAGCCACCTTTGGCGCAAAAGCGGTTGATGACACCTCTACTGATAAAGGTAGTATTACACCTGAGCTATCAGGGCTTTATTCCAACACTTTTGCCGATGATAAATTTGGCATATCGATATCTGCAAGTTACCAAGAGCGTGAAAGCGGCAACCAGCAGGCGCAAGTCGGTACCGGCTGGAGAAGTTTCCCAGCAAGCGCAGATAACACCACTGATTGGGGCGGCGTACAAAAAGATAATCAAGTTAACCGACCAGGTGATGATGATATCTATTCCGTGCCACAAACTACGGTTTATCGGTTTGAAGAGCAGCAACGCACCCGTACCAATGGCCAGCTAGTGCTGCAATATAGTCCTGTGGACTCATTAGTCGCGACACTTGACTATACGTACATGCGTAATGACATTGATACACAATATAACGATGTATCAGCTTGGTTTACCTTCGCCCCTTCTGAAAACGTTTGGACAGACGGCCCGGTATCTTCGCCACTCATTTACTCTGAAACCTACGACACCCCAGCCGATATATCGATGGCAGCGGGTGACTACGGTGTACGTAACGAAAGTGGCTCTTTAGGATTGAACCTAGACTGGCAAGTCAATGACAGCTTAAACCTGACCTTAGATGTACATAAGTCAGATGCTGAGAATAAACCAAATCATATTTACGGTAGTAGCAACACGTTAAGTACCGCTGGTTTTATCCGTACTAGTGCAGCGGCAGACTTCTCAAAAGATCTCCCTGCCCTAGCCGTTGGTAACGGTAACAATATCAAGCCATCTGACATGCGCGTAACCGGCAGTGTATTTGGTAATTCACGGAATAAATCGGAAATAGAGCAATACCAACTTGATGGTGAATACCTATTTGATGACGCCGGTAGCATCGACTTTGGTATCGCGCTAACTGACGTTAACAACCACTCTCAAGCCGTTAACGTGCAGCGAAACGATTGGGGCGGTGTTGGGCAAGAGGGTGACTTTGAAGATGAGTGGTTCCCAGCAGAAGGTATACACGACAAATTTGATGCTGATAAAGGTGATTTCTCAGCCGCTGATGGCGACTTTGATCTACTAGATACCATCTTCTTCTGGGATTTCGACGCTGTTCGTGGCCGAGCCGAAGAGCTTTACACCGCAGCAGGTTATGTGGGCGCCGGTGATTGTGGTACCGATTTCTGCCCATCAACTCAATATGTGATGGACGTCGACCGCTATACTGAGGAGCAATCGACCTCTGCTTATATTCAGTACAATTTCGAATCAGAATTTGGCGATATGCCTTATGACATTCATGTTGGCCTACGCTATGAGCAGACCGATGTAACATCAACATCGGCAGTGGCCAGTTACGATGGAGCTGATTGGATTGCAGAAACTGAAATTGCCCTCGTCGCAACCGGTATGCAAGACTTCCAAACTCAAACAGGTGATTACGACTACTATCTGCCAAATGTTAACTTCAACATTGAAGTGGTTGAAGATGTGATGTTACGTGCAGCTTATAGTGAAACCATTGGACGTCCAGATTATACCTCCATCCAAGGTGGCACCGTCG
This sequence comes from Shewanella abyssi, assembly GCF_023284025.1. GTDB lineage: Bacteria > Pseudomonadota > Gammaproteobacteria > Enterobacterales > Shewanellaceae > Shewanella > Shewanella abyssi. The sequence goes on from NZ_JAKIKR010000082.1 coordinate 2,260, forward strand.
TTGGTACATTGGCAAACCGTGCTGGTGGTAGTGGTACCACAGGTAACCCAAGCTTATTACCGCTAGAATCAACAAACTACGATTTATCAGCAGAGTGGTATTACTCATCAAGCAGTTATGTGTCTGTAGGTTACTTCAGAAAAGACACCGTAAATGGCATCGACAATGTAAAAGTTAAATCTGATATCTATAACATCGCTAACCCAACCGATGGTGCTAAGTACGATGCAGCCGTAGCGGCGGTAGGTACTGATGCCGGAGCCATACGTCAGTGGATCTTTGATAACTACCCTAACGACCCATTTGTAGATGCCGCCAACGGTGTGATCACAGGTAACCCTGCTGAAGATAATACGCTGTTATTTGACTTAGATACGCCTGCCAACAGCAAAGAAAAAGCCACTATTGATGGTTGGGAATTTGCGGTACAGCACTTCTTTGGTGAATCAGGTTTCGGGGTGATTGGTAACTACACCTTGGTTGATGCTGGCGCTACCTATAACAACTACTTGTTAGAAGACCAGCCAGTAGAAACCAATATCAGTGATACCGCTAACCTTATTGCTATCTACGACAACTACGGCTTTCAGGCGCGTATAGCCTATAACTGGCGTGATGAGTTTTTAAGTTCTAAAGGTCAAGGTACAGGCGCAAACCCTGAATATACCGAAGCTTACTCTCAGGTCGACTTTAACGTCAGCTACGACATTGGTTACGACTTTGAGGCACTTGAAGGCTTAACTGTGTTTGTCGAAGGTTTGAACATTACTAACGAATACACTCGAACTCATGGCCGTGCGACTCAACAGGTACTTAACCTGACTCAAACGGGTGCTCGCTATAGTATCGGTGCGCGATACACTTTCTAAGTGTGTCACTAAAAGATGAAGCCAATGCTGTGGCTTCATCTTTTCCTTTAAAAAATAAAGCTACAAAAGCACTTTTTTATTAAGACACTTTTAGCGCTATATCAATCTGTTTCAGCCTAAGGCAGTCAGTCTAGCCCTTGATACATAAAGAGACTGGATCTGCTGAAATGACAAGGTTATATTGGCTCAGGTTAAATATTTGTAACGGATATCGGATCCCTTTCATTCCTTACAAAAGCGCCAACATAGAACACAAAAGAGTGTCTCAATAAGAACAATAATAATAGGTCGAGCGGTATGAATAACGACATTAACAGAATCATTATTATCGGCGGTGGGGCCAGTGGGTGGCTCACTGCAGGTATTATTGCAGCCGAGCATATTAATACTAAATTACCCGCTGCTGAACGAGCCATTGAAGTTATCTTAATTGAATCTCCTCAAGTTCCAACCATTGGCGTAGGTGAAGGGACTTGGCCATCAATGCGTGGCACGCTTAAAAAAATGGGCATTTCTGAAACCGAATTTATTATTGAGTGTGATGCTAGCTTTAAACAGGGCTCCAGATTCAGTCAATGGTCACATGCGCCACAGCAGACTATCTCCCTGGAGCAGCCAAGTTGTGACAGTTATTACCACCCCTTTTCTCTCCCGAGTCAATTCAACGAGATAAATCTTGCCGCTCACTGGCAGGCACATAAACAGCACGTCTCCTTTACCAATGCTGTTAGCTTTCAAGGCCGGTTGTGCGACCAAGGCTCGGCACCTAAGCAGATAATAACCGCTGAGTATGAGTGTAATGCTAACTACGGTTACCATTTAGATGCTGGCAAATTTGCCCAGTTTTTACAACGTCACTGCACCCAAAAACTAGGTGTACAACACATTATCGACCATGTTGAACACATCAGCAGTGATGATCACGGCGATATTGCATCAGTCACCACCAAAGTTAACGGCAGCGTCGCTGGCGATCTATTTATCGACTGCAGCGGCTTTAAGTCCTTACTGCTCGGCGAGCATTACCAAGTTCCCTTCATTGAGCAAAAGTCGGTACTGTTTAATGACTCTGCGTTAGCGGTACAAGTTCCCTATGACAATGAGCACAGCCCTATCGCCTCATATACTCACTCGACAGCGCAATCATCAGGCTGGATTTGGGATATAGGCCTGCAATCTAGGCGCGGCGTTGGCCATGTGTATTCAAGTGCCCATATCAGCGACGACAATGCAGAAAATGAACTGCGCAGTTACCTGCTAAAAAGTATGACTAAGGCGCAAGCAGAGTCAGCATCACTGCGAAAAATAGCATTTAACCCTGGACACAGAGCCTGCTTTTGGACACATAACTGCGTCGCAGTGGGTATTGCAGCGGGATTTATTGAGCCATTAGAAGCATCAGCATTAGCACTTATTGAGCAATCGGCCAAGATGATTAGTGAACAGTTACCGCGTAACCGTCAGGTCATGGATATTATTGCTAAACGCTTCAATGCTAAATTTCAGCAGCGCTGGCGCCAGATCATCGACTTTCTCAAATTGCATTACGCCATCAGTCATCGAGATGACTCAGACTATTGGCGCGATAATCGTGATAACAGCTCAATCCCCGAATCGCTAAAAGAGCAGCTCATGCTGTGGCAACATCAACAGCCATACTCCTATGATATCAATCAAACGGAAGCGCTTTTTCCTGCCGCTAGCTTTCAGTATGTGCTGTTTGGTATGGGGTTTAACAGCGCCGTGCCCAAGTACCTCAGCCAAGGCGAGCAAGATCAAGCCTTAGCGCTATTTCAACAAAATAGTCAGCGTAGCCAACAGTTGCTTAAGGTATTACCGAGCAACAGAGCCCTACTCGATAAAGTTAAACAGTTTGGTTTTCCCCAAATATAACGAATAAAACAGCTATAACGAATAAGAAAAGGAGTCAAAATGGCCACTCAAGCGGTTACTCAAGAGCAAAACAACAATGTAATGTTGAACAGTGTTGAGCATAAAGACCTTAAAGTCATCACCGACCATGGAGCTCAATATGGTGACAATGTTTGGTATGCACTGACCTTCCCGGTTGAATTTAGAAGCGTTCAGGCCCACTACCCTATCTTCTTCCAAAAAGATCCACAGACGGGTCGCTTCTTCTCTGTCGCGCTGTTTGGCTTTAAAGATAGAGAGAATCTGTTTTTAGACAAGGGTCAATGGCAAGCGTCCTATATTCCACTGGCAATCAAACGTCAGCCATTTTTAATTGGCAGCCAAAAGATCATCGAAGACGGCGTGCAGAAGGTACAACAAGTACTGCATATCGATATTAGTCATCCACGGATAAGCACCCAACAGGGCGAGCCGCTATTTCTGGAGTTTGGCGGTAACACCTCGTTCCTTGATACCGCGGCAGATATGTTAGATGTTATTCACCATGGTCTTGAAGACAGCGAACATTTTATAGATGCGCTGCTAAAATTCGAATTACTAGAGTCTTTCACCTTGGATGTTGAGCTTAATAACGGCAACAAGCACCAAATGATCGGCTTTTACACCATTAATGAAGACAAGCTAAAAACCCTTGCTAGCGCAAGCTTGGCTGAACTGCATGACAAAGGCTACCTCCAAGCGATATATATGGCGATAGCCTCACAAGCAAACATTCGCACATTATTGAATAAGAAAAATAACCGACTCGAAGGATAATTTTTTATCTTTTGATGTAAGCGTTTACAGAACAAGGTGTCCCCATGCTAACCGTCGAAAATAGCGTTAAACAGATATGTAATTGCAAACCAGGAGATATTCCTGAGTTTGTATTATCGTCGACTCAGCCGCTCATTCTGAAAGACTTTGCCGCCGACTGGCCGTTAGTAAAAGCCGGTAAGCAATCGGCCCAGACTGCCATTGATTACCTGCTTGAGTTTTATACGGGTACCCCTGTCACCGCTTGCTACAGCGACAATGATCAGCAAGGAAGAGTATTTTATAACGAGCAGCTAACGGGTTTTAATTTTCGCGCCAGCCAGGTCGACCTTAAGCAGGTGTTCGACAAACTGTTGTCACACCTTGATGATGCAGCGCCGCCCACCTTGTATGTCGGTTCAACCGAAGTTAACCGCTGGTTGCCCGGTTTTGCAGCAGCTAACCCATTAGCCATTGAAGATATTCATCCACTGACCAGCGTTTGGATTGGTAATCAGAGTCGTATTGCCGCGCATTTTGATTTCCCCAATAACCTTGCCTGCTCAGCCGTTGGTCATCGCCGTTTTACGCTGTTTCCACCGCAGCAGATAGATAACCTCTACGTTGGCCCAATGGAGTTTTCTCCCGGTGGCCAAGATATTAGTCTGGTGGACTTTCATGCACCTGACTTTGACAAACATCCAAAATTTGAGCAAGCACTCAAAGCGGCTCAAGTGGCAGAACTTGCACCTGGCGACGCACTCTTCATACCCAGTATGTGGTGGCATCATGTTGAAGCGCTCGATGCCATTAACGTACTGGTAACCCATTGGTGGCGTGACACCCCAACTTTTATGGGCAGACCGACAAATGCACTGCAACATGCAATCTTGAGCCTGCGTAGCTTACCCATAGCGCAACGTAAAGCGTGGCAAGCCATGTTCAACCACTATGTTTTTGAACATGAATTGCATGATACAGACCATATTGCAGAACATGCCCAAGGGATGTTATCTCACCCAATAGATGAGTTATCGGCGCGTAAATTACGAGCCGACCTACTGAACAAACTAAAGCGTTAACCTTTTAAGGTAATGATCAGAGAAGGACATATGATGCAGACTAAAAAACCAATAAAAAACGTCGTCATTGCCGGTGGCGGTACCGCAGGTTGGATGGCGGCAGCGGCTCTGTCAAAGTTGTTAGGCAAGCACCTCAATATACGTTTAATTGAGTCCGACGATATTCCCACCGTCGGTGTGGGGGAAGCCACTATTCCAACCCTGCATGTATTTCATCGCTTGCTCGGTATCAACGAACAAGAGTTTATGGCCGCCACCAACGCGACTTTCAAATTGGCGATCTCTTTTGAGAATTGGCGCGATGAAAATCAAGACTATCTCCACTCTTTTGGCTTTTTAGGTAAAGATTGCTGGGCTGCTGGCTTTCAGCACTTTTGGCTAAAAGGTCGCGAAAAAGGCATTGCCAGCGAGATTGGCGATTACTGCGCCGAACATCTAGCATCACGAACCGGCAAATTTGCCGTATTGCCGAACCAAGATCTGAATCACGCCTATCATCTCGATGCGGGGCTGTACGCTAAGTTTCTGCGAAAAATTGCAGAGAAAAGTGGAGCGGTGCGCATTGAGGGCAAGATCACCGAGGTCAACCTTGATCGAGACAGCGGTGAAATAGAGAGCCTTCTGCTCGCCTCGGGTCAATTAATCGAGGGCGACCTCTTTCTCGATTGTACTGGCTTTAGAGGCTTACTCATTGAAGATGCCCTGCATACCGGTTTTGAAGACTGGTCACACTGGTTGCCTTGCGATAGCGCTATCGCAGTGCAAACCACGACCACCAGCACACCCGTTCCTTATACACGTTCAATAGCCCGCGAGTCGGGTTGGCAGTGGCGTATTCCATTGCAAAACAGAACCGGCAATGGTCTGGTGTTTTGCAGCAAATACATGACGGATGAGCAAGCAAAACAGTTACTACTGCAAAACATCGAGGGTGATCTGCTTACACAGCCTCGCGTGATCAAATACAAAACCGGTACTCGACGTAAACATTGGAACAAGAACTGCGTCGCAATTGGTCTTTCCAGTGGTTTTATTGAGCCACTTGAATCCACCAGCATTCATCTTATCCAGCGCGGCATCGTGCGCTTAATGCAGATGTTTCCATCCCAAGGTTTAGTTCAAGCTGATATCGACGAATTTAATGCGCAAACCAAATTTGAAACCGATAACGTACGCGACTTTATTATCTTGCACTATCACGTCACCCAAAGACGTGATAGCAAGTTTTGGCGCTACTGTAGCAATATGCCAATACCTGAATCACTGGCACACAGATTAGCGATGTTTGAGGCCGCAGCCAAAGTATACAAGTATCCCAATGAGTTGTTTGGTGAAAGCTCATGGATCCAAGTCATGCTGGGGCAAGGCATAGAGCCTAAACAGTATCATCCGATTGTCGACATGATGGAAGATGAAGAACTAAAAGCATTTTTGAATAATATCAAGAGCGTGGTGAAACGTAAAAATGAAAACCTACCCCATCATTACGACTTTATTCAGCACTACTGCAAGTCGCCGATGATGTAAGCCTTAAAGGATCAGCAGCCCTACCACTCACATGGTTAGGGCGCTGTTTGAGTTTGAACGTGAAACTAATCAGTTTAGCGCTTTAAAATGGGGAGGTTTTTCTCAAAAGAGGGCTAAGTGGAAAAATGCATATGCAGCAGAATATGATCAAGGTTAACCCCGTCGCTAAGCCAAAAATAGTCATGATAGGTAATGAGAAAACGCCGATTGTCATTATCGATGATTTTGCCCTAAGCACTGACGATATTATTGCTTACGCTGCAGACCATGCCGACTTTAAGGCAGACCGCAATTCATATTACCCAGGTATTCGTGCAGCCTTGCCGCGAGAATATGTTAAAGCCGTCATTGATGCCGTATACCAAGGCATATACCAGTGCTACAACATTCCGCACCAGCTGAGATTAAAGCCCCAAAGCCTGTTTCTATCTCTTATCACCCATGATGAAAGCAAGCTTACAGCACTGCAAAAAATGCCACACTTTGATACGCCAAAGCCCTATCACTTTGCCATTTTGCATTACCTCAATCCCAATCAACATGGGTCAACCGGTTTTTTTCGGCATATACCTACCCAATGGGAACGGATAACGGCGCAGCGCTGTCAGCCCTATTTTGATGCTGCGCAGCGCCATATTGAGGTAAATGGTGAACCTAAAACGGGTTACTGCACCGAGAGTGATCATCATTTTGACCTATACGAGCAGATAGAATACCGCCAGAACAGGCTAGTGATTTATCCCGGTAATTTACTACACTCCAGCATAGTAAGACCAGCTCAGGACATAGACTCAAACCCAAATACAGGCCGACTTACCGCCAATATATTTATCGATTTCAAGTGATGTAACCTCATGAGATAACGCTCTTTGTCACTTTATCGCTATACACCAATTTAACTCGAATGATACGTCAACAAACTAATATGGAATTTAGAATGAAGCGTCCCACGACTTTTGCCATTGCCCTGAGCAGCCTCTTTGTTACCGCCCCACTTTTTGCCGCAGAGGCGCCAGCCTCCAAACTGAGTATTTATGATGAAGTGGGCCTGGTAGAGCCAACACGTCCATTGTTACAACAACGCTTAGATCTTGTTGAACAGACCATTAAAACGCTGATCCCACAAATGACGTTAGCAGAGAAGGTGTCATTAGTGCACGCCAATGGCAAGTTCACTACTGCAGCGATTGAGCGCTTAGGGATCCATGAAATGTGGTTGTCCGATGGCCCACACGGTGTGCGTCATGAAATTGAACGTGACAGTTGGAACTCGGCGAATTGGAGCAGCGATGACTCGACTTACCTGCCCGTGTTAACCGCTGTGGCTGCTAGCTGGAATATCGATATGGCAACCTTGCATGGCGCAGTACTTGGCAGTGAAGCTCGCCATCGCGGTAAAGATCTGATCCTTGGCCCGGGGGTAAACTTAGCCCGCCTGCCGCTGTACGGTCGCAATTTTGAGTATTTGGGTGAAGATCCGTATTTAGCCTCAAAGCTGGTTGTGCCACAAATTAAAGCCATTCAAAAAAATGATGTCGCTGCCACCATCAAACATTTCGCATTAAACACCCAGGAGCTAAATCGAACCGGGGTTAATGCCAAGCCTGATGAGCGCACATTACGAGAGGTATACCTGCCGGCTTTTGAAGCTGCAGTAAAACAAGCAAACGTTTATGCCATGATGGGCTCGTACAATGAATTCAGAGGGACTAACGCCAACCAAAGCAAGCACTTGGTTATGGATATCCTAAAAGGTGAATGGGGTTATAAAGGTCTACTCGTTACCGATTGGAATGTCGATATTAATACTGTTGATGCCGCAATCAATGGACTCGATCTTGAAATGGGCACCGATGTAGCAAACTACCAGGATTACTATCTCGCTGAGCCTCTGATTAAAATGATTAACGCTGGCAAGGTGCCAGTAGCCGCATTAGATGACAAGGTCGCACGCATATTGAGAGTGCAGCTAAGTATCGGCATGATGGATAACCATCGCCTTGGGGGGCAGCGTAATATCGCTGCTCACAGAGTGGCTGCCAGACGGATTGCAGCAGAAGGCATCGTACTGCTCAAAAACAGCCGCCAAGTGTTGCCGTTAGATCAGAGCAAGGTCAGTAATATTTTAGTATTAGGTCCAAACCTTGATAAAAAACACGGCCAAGGTGGCGGCTCCTCAGAAGTAAAATCCCTTTATGAGATCACGCCATTACAAGGGCTCAGGGATAAGCTTGGAGACAGAGTAAACATAACCGTTATGCGCGCACAAAGCAGTCAGTTAGCACCTATTAGCAACGACTATTTAGCCACGAGACATTGGACCGGAACCCCCTCATGGAACATCAGCTACTTTACCGATGACAGTCGCCAAAAACTCATCCATGAATCATGGATAGCCGACTCAGAGTTCAAGCCTTCAAGCTTTACGGCAAAAGATGCTCAGCAATTTATCACCATGAAAGCGGCCATCAAGCCCCTTGAATCTGGTGTTCATACTTTGAAAGTGACTGCAAAAGGCAAGATTAATATTAAAATCGATGGTAAACCTTTCATGCAGTATGAGGGAGACTCCTTAGAAGTTGTGACTAAGAATATCTCGCTTATGGGAAGTAAAGATTACCAGTTCGAAATCGACTATAACGGCACAGATGGTTATACCTTAGGCTGGGATACTCCCAACAAACTGTTTAATAGTGAAGCTGAATACCTCAGTGCCGCCAAAAAGGCTGACGCTGTGATCTACTTTGGTGGCCTCAGCCATAGTGATGATAGAGAATCAATTGATAGAGCCGATTTGGTCTTACCCAATCAACAAGATGAGATGATCGCTAAGCTCATTGAAGCGAACCCAAATACGATTGTATTTCTGACCGCTGGCAGCGCCGTTGAAATGCCCTGGAAAGACAACGCCTCAACCATTGTTTGGAACTCCTATAGCGGCATGGAGGGCGGATATGCTGTGGCGGATATGCTGTTTGGTGATGTGAACCCCAGTGGGAAAATGCCCTTTACCCTGCCGAAAAGCCTTGCCGATACAGCCCCTATTGCACTCAATGATTACAATGCCACTGAGTCACTCTATTCTGAAGGGGTATTTATTGGCCATCGCTGGTTTGAGCAGCAAAATATAAAACCACTGTTTAGTTTCGGCCATGGTTTGTCTTACACCAACTTCACTCTCAGTAATATTAAGCTTTCAGCTGCAAGTATTAGCCAAAGTGACACGCTGAACGTTGCTGTCACAGTGACCAACATAGGAAAAGTAGCCGGAGCAGAAGTGGTGCAACTCTACCTGCATGATAAAAAGGCCAGTGTAGAGCGCCCCGAAAAAGAGCTTAAAGGCTTCGCCAAAGTGATGTTAAAGCCTGGTGAAAGCAAACAGATCAGCATGCAACTGACCCAACGAGACCTGTCATTTTGGGATGATAAAACAAATGATTGGTTGGCTGAAGCGGGTGAGTTTGACGTTTTATTAGGCACCAGTTTGGATTACATCCATCTGCGAGAGACCTTCACTCTCAAGTAAACTTAGCAATCAAACTTAGCAAGTACTCTTGGCAATATTGCTGAGAGTACTTGCTAAAACATTCTCATTTTGGGTAAATTATAAAAAATAACCTTAGTATTTGTCCCCCATAGAATAAAGCCGCCCCCTCACTCAAAAAAATTAATCATTCCGTTGTACCTATAATTCACAATCAACCTCCTATTCACTATTTATGTCGTAATAGTAACAACATGAATAATTGATTCACCAATTGATCGTTATTAGCCCTGATTTTGAATAACAAATCACTCTAGACTGTTAGCCTATAGCGAAATACTCTAGAATGCGCTTCATTGACATAAGGGATCCCAATGAAAATCAAATTATTAGCAGGACTTTTTCTTTTCGGTTGTAGCTCAGTGCAAGCAGCATGGTGGGTTGAACCGACGGATTTGGCACTTAGAGCCGATATCCAACTACTTTCCGATACCGGTATTATTGTCCAACCCATTACCACCTACCCATTGATGTGGGATGGTCTAAAACAAGATTTAGATAAAGCACAGCCTGCTCAACTTTCAAATATTCAGCGCAGTGCTTTTGACAGAGTTAATCGTGCCTATGATAAAGACCATCGTGCATTTAGCACTAAAGTTGAACTTGCTGGCGCAACCGACACCACTCGTTTCATCGGCTTTGGCCAAGACTATCGCGATAAAGGCGAAGGGGTTGTGAGTGCTGAACTCACCCAAGACTGGTTCAGTGGCCGTCTATCAGCCAGCTATCATGCAGATCCTATTGATGGTAACAGTACCCGTTTAGATAACAGCTTTGCCGCTGTTATGCTGGGTAATTGGATTGTCAGTGCCGGTGCGCAGCAAAAATACTGGGGACCTAGCTGGGACACTGGCCTCATTCAAACCACCAATGCCAGACCAATGCCCGGAGTGACCTTAAGCCGTAATAACAGTCAAGCATTTGTAACGCCTTGGCTTAACTGGATTGGCCCTTGGACATTTACTACCGCTTTTAGCCAGATGGAAAGTGACCGTTATGTACCAGAGACTAAGCACTGGGGCGCACGCGGTACCCTTAGACCTATTTCAAAGCTAGAGGTTGGTTTTTCATGGACTATGCAATGGGGCGGCGAAGGTTACGGTAATAGTCTGAGCGATTGGTGGGATGGTTTATTTAATGGCGGCGAGTATGAAGGCGAGCTTGAAAATGGCCAAGAAAACATGTTGGCAGGCTACGATTTTCGCTGGTCAGATACCGCCTTCGGCGTTCCTTACGGGATCTACTACGAGCGTATTCACGAAGACTATCACAATGGTAAAAACAAATTGATAAATTCAGCCAACATGGGCGGTATTGATTTTGTGTTAACCAATTTAGATACTCGAGTATTCTTGGAGTACTCAGATACCAAAGTATCTTGTGGTATTGACCCTCAAAAGTATAACTGCCTCTACGAACACGGATTCTACCAGAGTGGCTCTCGCTATTATGGCCGCAGCTTAGGCAGCACTTATGATAATGATGCCGAAACGCTGGTTATTGGCGGCATTACCCAGCTCGGTGGCGGTCAAAATATTACCAATAAACTACGTTGGTTACGCCTCAATACTGATGGTATTGACAGCGGTAATGTTGATGGCGGCAATCCTGTTTCACCTGGTGAATATGAGCGGGTATACCAATATGACACCAGCTACCATAGACCTTTTTATGAAGGCACCTTAAAAGTCGGTGGCACGGTTAGTTACAGTGAATATGTCACCTCTGGCGGCAACGACTGGGATGCGACACTTTATGCCGGTTGGGAGCGAAGCTTTTAAGTTCAGAATAGGTTCTAGGTTCTAGGTTCTAGGTTCTAGGTTCTAGGTTCTAGGTTCTAGGTTCTAGCAAAGCATAAAATCAACATTAAAAGCCAAAGGGTGTTTGCTGTTGATTTCCTAGCAGGACGGAGTCCGTCCTAGCAGTGAGCTGGCGAACGTCCTAGTACCTAGGACCTTCTAGCAAAGACGGTAAAAACTAGAAAAGAGCAAAGCGACGGCATAAATGCCGACCTACTTTAAAA
>NZ_JAKIKR010000083.1 GCF_023284025.1 Shewanella abyssi
CAACTAACACCTACGGTCTTGGACGGAGACTAATTTCCAATCAATAAAGATTAGATCAAAGTCTCAACCCTACAAAGTGCGCGCATTATAGACTAATACGCGAGCTTTGTAGGGTTGAGACTTTGATCTAATCTTTATTGATTGGAAATTAGTCTCCGTCCAAGACCGTAGGTGTTAGTTGAATAACTAACTTAATCTCCTACGTAGACGGTGTCGGACCCCAGATAGATTTTATTCTGCTGGATCTTTTCGCGCCGTAAGTCGCTAGGTATCAATAGATATTTAGCATGGTAATTGCTAGGGATTTTCCCTAGATAGAATCCAGGAGTAAAGCCAATGGCATTAGGACTCGAAGACAAAAAAGCGATTGTTGCTGAAGTCGCCGAAGCTGCCAAAGGTGCTTTGTCTGCAGTTGTAGCCGATTCACGCGGTGTAACTGTAGGTGATATGACCGGTCTTCGTAAAGCAGCTCGTGAAGCTGGTGTGTACATTAGAGTTGTACGTAACACACTCGTTAAACGCGCTGTCGCTGGTACTGATTTTGAGTGCCTTAGCGATACGTTCACTGGTCCTACTTTGATTGCATTCTCTACTGAGCACCCAGGTGCAGCAGCGCGTCTTCTTAAAGATTTCGCCAAGTCACAAGAGATGTTTGAAATCAAAGCAGCAGCCTTTGAAGGGGAATTAATCCCTGCAGAAAATATTGATCGTTTAGCAAAGCTACCAACATACGAAGAAGCACTAGCTCAGTTCATGATGACTCTAAAAGAAGCATCTGCTGGCAAGTTGGTTCGTACATTGGCCGCTCTACGCGATCAGAAAGAAGCAGCTTAATAATTTTATTAGCCGCTTAATTAAATTGAATTCAGTACAATTAGGAATTTTTTGTTATGTCTATCACAAAAGACCAAATCTTAGAAGCTATTGCAGAAATGTCTGTAATGGATGTTGTTGAACTAATCGAGTCAATGGAAGAGAAGTTCGGCGTTTCAGCTGCTGCTGCTGTTGTTTCTGGTGGTGGCGATGCTGCTGTTGCTGAAGAGCAAACAGAATTTGACGTTATTCTTACTTCTTTCGGTGAGAACAAAGTTAAAGTCATTAAAGCTCTTCGTAGCGCTACAGGTCTAGGCCTTAAAGAAGCAAAAGCTATGGCTGAAGCTGCTCCAACTCCAGTTAAAGAAGCTATCAGCAAAGAAGAAGCTGAAACTCTTAAGACTGAACTTGAAGCCACTGGCGCTTCAGTAGAAATCAAGTAAGTTATACTCTAACTTACGACCACCCGATTTATCGGGCGGAGGCTGGCGGTTTTTTAACCGTCGGCCTTTTTTGCGCTGTAAGCGTAGGCGATTTTTTTTTCACCGTTTGTCGCCAGATTTCGCAGTCCCTAACAGAGATTACTGGTTAGGTTCTTGCTTTCAACGGTGATGGGCAAACGCGCTGTTTCAATCATGATGATTGTTTCAGTCTTGGTCACATCTCGCAATCAGAGGAAACCCATGGTTTACTCCTATTCTGAAAAGAAGCGTATTCGCAAAGACTTCGGTAAACGTCCACAAGTTCTGGACATCCCTTACCTTTTGTCAATCCAGTTGGACTCTTTTAAGAAGTTCACCGATCAAGATCCTACAGGTGAGCGTGGTTTTGAAGCCGCTTTCCGTAGCGTTTTTCCCATCAAGAGCTTTTCTGGTAACTCGGAGCTGCAATATGTCAGCTACAAACTAGGCGAGCCAGTTTTTGATGTGAAAGAGTGTCAAATCCGCGGTATTACATATGCGGCTCCATTGCGCGTTAAATTGCGTATGGTGCTATATGACCGTGAAGCGGCACCTGGCACAGTAAAAGATATTAAAGAACAAGAAGTCTACATGGGAGATATCCCTCTCATGACTAACAACGGTACCTTTGTCATTAATGGTACTGAGCGTGTTATCGTATCTCAGCTACACCGTAGCCCGGGCGTATTCTTCGATCATGACCGTGGTAAAACCCACTCTTCAGGTAAGGTGCTTTATAATGCACGTATTATTCCTTACCGTGGTTCTTGGTTAGACTTTGAATTCGATCCTAAAGATGCATTGTTTGTTCGTATTGACCGCCGCCGTAAATTGGCTGCCACGATCATCCTGCGCGCATTAGATTATTCGACTCAAGACATTCTTGACCTGTTCTTCGATCGGGTAAACTTTAAGATCAAGAAAGATTCATTAGTCATGGATCTTGTTGCTGACCGTCTACGTGGCGAAACAGCAAGCTATGATATTAAAGAAGCCGATGGAACTGTTCTTGTTGAGAAAGGACGCCGTATTACTGCGCGTCATATTCGTCAACTAGAAAAGACTAAGACTACCGAGCTTGAAGTACCAGTTGAGTACATCGTAGGCAAGATTTCTGGTCAAGACTATATTGATCCAGATACCGGTGAAGTTTTGGTTTCTGCAAACGCAGAAATTGGCCTAGAAGATCTTGCAAAGCTTTCACTTGCTGGCATTAAAGAAGTAAGCACACTGTTTATCAACGAGCTTGATAACGGTGCTTATATGTCTGACACTCTACGTATAGACTCAACAACTAACCGCTTAGAAGCGCTTGTTGAAATCTATCGTATGATGCGCCCAGGTGAGCCACCAACTAAAGATGCTGCAGAAGCGTTATTTAATAACCTTTTCTTCAGTGAAGAACGCTATGACCTGTCTAAAGTAGGTCGTATGAAGTTCAACCGTCGTCTCAGCATTGATGATGACGAAGGTACGGGTATCCTTTCTAAAGAAGATATCGTTGCCGTGATGAAAAACATCATCGCCATCCGTAATGGATTTGATGAAGTTGATGATATTGATCACCTTGGTAACCGTCGTATCCGTAGTGTTGGTGAAATGGCTGAAAACCAGTTCCGTGTTGGTCTAGTTCGTGTAGAACGTGCCGTACGTGAGCGTTTGAGCCTTGGCGATCTAAATGAGCTTATGCCTCAGGATCTGATCAACGCTAAGCCAATCTCTGCCGCTGTTAAAGAATTCTTTGGCTCTTCACAGCTTTCACAATTCATGGATCAGAACAACCCGCTATCAGAAGTGACGCATAAGCGTCGTATTTCTGCGCTTGGCCCTGGTGGTTTGACGCGTGAACGTGCTGGTTTCGAAGTTCGAGATGTGCATCCGACGCACTATGGTCGTCTATGTCCAATCGAAACGCCGGAAGGTCCAAACATTGGTTTGATCAACTCGTTGGCAACCTTTGCCCGTACAAACAACTATGGTTTCCTTGAAACACCTTACCGCAAGGTCGTTGATGGTGTCGTAACTGACGAAGTAGATTACTTGTCAGCTATTGAAGAAGGCCGTTACGTTATTGCACAGGCAATCGTACAGCTTGATGAGACAGGCCGCATGATGGACGAGCTTATTGCTTGTCGTCATAAAGGTGATTCTACCTTTATGGGTGCAGCTGATATCCAGTATATGGATGTTTCACCACAACAGATTATTTCTGTTGCGGCATCGCTAATTCCGTTCCTAGAACACGATGATGCTAACCGTGCCTTGATGGGTGCAAACATGCAGCGTCAAGCCGTACCAACACTTAGGGCTGATAAGCCACTAGTAGGTACTGGTATTGAGCGTACTCTAGCTGTTGACTCTGGCGTGGTTGTTGAAGCTCTACGTAGTGGTGTTGTCGATTATGTCGATGCTGGTCGTATTGTTGTAAAAGTTGATGAAGCTGAGCTGACTCCTGGCGAAGCGGGTATCGATATTTACAACTTGACTAAATACACCCGTTCTAACCAGAACACCTGTATTAATCAGCGCCCTTGTTGTTCTGTTGGCGATCCTGTTGTTGGTCTCTTGCGCAATAAAGCAGGCCAAAAGACTAGAGTTGGTGACATACTAGCCGATGGCCCATCTACCGATTTAGGTGATTTGGCTCTTGGTCAGAACATGCGTATCGCGTTCATGCCTTGGAACGGTTACAACTTTGAGGATTCAATCCTTATCTCTGAGCGTGTGGCTATGGAAGATCGTTTCACGACTATCCATATTCAAGAACTTTCTTGTATCGCTCGTGATACTAAGTTGGGTAGCGAAGAGATCACTGCTGATATTCCAAACGTCGGTGAGTCTGCGCTTTCTAAGCTAGATGAATCAGGTATCGTTTATATCGGTGCAGAAGTTAAGGGTGGCGACATCCTCGTTGGTAAAGTGACACCTAAGGGTGAAACACAGCTGACTCCAGAAGAGAAACTCCTCCGAGCTATTTTCGGTGAAAAAGCCTCTGACGTTAAAGACAGTTCATTGCGTGTACCTAACTCTGTTAAAGGTACTATCATCGACGTTCAAGTATTTACTCGTGACGGCGTTGATAAAGATAAGCGTGCTGTTGAAATCGAAGAGTTGCACATCGCGGAAGCGAAGAAGGATTTGACTGAAGAGTTCCAGATTCTTGAAGAAGGTGTTCTTGGTCGTGCCCGCAACCTATTATTAGGTGAAGGTTTTACCGAAGAGCAACTTAATGCGATTCCACGTTCACAGTTGTTGGTTCAAACCATCGATGATGAAGGTAAGCAAACTGAGCTAGAGCAATTAGCTGAGCAAGCGGAAGAGCTAAAAGCAGATTTCGATAAGAAGTTTGAAGTTAAGCGTCGTAAGATCACTCAAGGTGATGATTTAGCACCTGGCGTACTGAAGATTGTTAAGGTTTACCTTGCAGTTAAGCGTACTATCCAGCCTGGTGATAAGATGGCAGGTCGTCACGGTAACAAGGGTGTAATCTCTAAGATTTGTCCTGTTGAAGACATGCCTTACGATGACAAAGGTAACCCAGTGGATATCGTATTGAACCCACTAGGTGTACCGTCACGTATGAACATTGGTCAAGTACTTGAAGTTCATATGGGTGCTGCAGCTAAAGGTATCGGTAACCGTATTGCTGAAATGCTTGAAGAGCAGCGCGAATTGGCAGAACTGCGCGGATACATCAAAGAAGTTTATGAATTGGGCGACGAAGTAATTCAAAAAGTCGATATCGATTCATTCACTGATGATGAAATCTTGCGTCTTGCTAAAAACCTTAAAGGTGGTGTGCCAATTGCGACACCTGCGTTTGATGGTGCCAAAGAGAAAGAGATCAAGCAGATGCTTGCTCTTGCTGGTCTACCTACATCAGGTCAGCTAACGCTGTGTGATGGTCGTACTGGTAACGAATTTGAGCGTAAAGTAACCGTTGGTTACATGTACATGCTCAAGCTTAACCACTTGGTTGACGATAAGATGCACGCCCGTTCTACCGGTTCGTACAGTCTTGTTACTCAGCAGCCATTGGGTGGTAAAGCACAGTTCGGTGGTCAGCGTTTCGGTGAGATGGAAGTATGGGCACTTGAAGCTTACGGTGCAGCATATACCCTTCAGGAAATGCTAACTGTTAAGTCAGATGATGTGAACGGTCGTACTCAGATGTATAAGAACATCGTCGACGGTAACTATCAGATGCAACCAGGTATGCCTGAATCTTTCAACGTATTGTTGAAAGAGATCCGTTCACTCGGTATCAACATTGAGTTGGATACCAAGTAAAACTGGTTCCCGCCTCTATTTGGCAAAATCGGTGCTCTGCATTAGCAGGGCACCCGATTTAACTCCTTCAGGAGAGAAACGTGAAAGACTTATTAAAGTTTCTGAAACAGCAAAGCAAGACTGAAGAATTTGATGGAATCAAGATTGGCTTAGCGTCACCTGATTTGATCCGTTCTTGGTCTTTTGGTGAAGTTAAGAAGCCAGAAACCATCAACTACCGTACATTCAAGCCTGAACGTGAAGGTCTGTTCTGTGCGCGTATTTTTGGTCCAGTAAAAGATTACGAATGTTTATGCGGTAAGTATAAACGTCTTAAGCACCGTGGTGTGATCTGTGAAAAGTGTGGCGTTGAAGTTACACAGACTAAAGTACGTCGTGAGCGTATGGGTCACATCGATCTTGCAAGCCCAGTGGCACACATTTGGTTCTTGAAGTCACTGCCGTCTCGCATCGGTTTGATGCTAGATATGACTCTTCGTGATATCGAACGTGTACTTTACTTCGAATCTTTCGTCGTCATCGAGCCTGGCATGACCAGTCTTGAACGCGGTCAAATGCTAACAGAAGAAAACTATCTGGATGCATTGGAAGAGTACGGTGATGAATTCGAAGCTAAGATGGGTGCTGAAGCAGTTCTAGAATTGCTACGTGCTATCGAGCTTGAGAAAGAAATTGAGATGATGCGCGAAGAATTGCCATCAATCAACTCTGAGACTCGTCGTAAGAAGATCACTAAGCGTCTTAAGCTTGTTGAGGCATTCTTCCAATCAGGTAACAAGCCTGAGTGGATGATCCTTAAAGTGTTGCCAGTACTGCCACCTGATCTACGTCCTCTAGTTCCACTAGATGGCGGACGTTTTGCTACCTCTGATTTGAACGACCTTTACCGTCGTGTCATCAACCGTAACAACCGTCTAAAGCGTCTGTTAGATCTAGCTGCTCCAGATATCATCGTACGTAACGAAAAGCGTATGTTGCAAGAATCTGTTGATGCGCTATTAGATAACGGTCGTCGTGGTCGTGCTATTACGGGTTCTAACAAGCGTCCGCTTAAATCTTTGGCCGATATGATCAAAGGTAAGCAAGGTCGTTTCCGTCAGAACTTGCTAGGTAAGCGTGTTGATTATTCTGGTCGTTCGGTAATTACCGTAGGTCCAACGCTTCGCTTACATCAGTGTGGTCTTCCTAAGAAGATGGCACTAGAGCTATTTAAGCCATTCATCTATGGCAAGCTAGAAGGTCGTGGCTTAGCGACTACCATCAAAGCTGCTAAGAAGATGGTTGAGCGTGAAGTACCTGAAGTATGGGATGTTCTAGACGATGTAATTCGTGAACACCCAGTGATGCTTAACCGTGCACCAACACTGCACAGACTAGGTATCCAGGCATTTGAGCCAGTACTCATCGAAGGTAAAGCGATTCAGCTTCACCCATTGGTTTGTGCGGCATACAACGCCGATTTCGATGGTGACCAAATGGCTGTGCACGTGCCGCTAACGCTGGAAGCTCAGCTAGAAGCGCGTTCACTAATGATGTCTACTAACAACATTCTATCGCCAGCAAACGGCGAGCCGGTGATTACACCGTCTCGGGATGTTGTATTGGGTCTGTACTACACGAGTCGTGAGCGAATTAACGGCAAGGGTGAAGGCATGGCATTTGCTGATGTGGCTGAAGCTGAAAAAGCTTACCGCACCGGATTTGTTGAATTGCATGCTCGCGTTAAGGTACGTATTACCGAAACCCAGATTAACGAAGCTGGCGAAAAAGTTAAGACTCGTCGTATCGTTGATACTACAGTCGGTCGTGCATTGCTTTCAACGATTCTGCCTAAAGGCTTATCTTATGATCTGGTTAACCAGAATATGGGTAAGAAGCAGATCTCTAAGCTATTGAATACTTGTTACCGTCAACTAGGTCTTAAAGATACCGTTATCTTTGCTGACCAATTGATGTATACCGGTTTCCATTATGCAACTGTGTCAGGTGCCTCTGTAGGTATCAATGATATGGTTATTCCAGATGAGAAGTACACGCTAGTTGCAGACGCTGAAGCGGAAGTTCTTGAGATTCAAGAGCAGTTCCAGTCAGGTCTAGTAACAGCCGGTGAGCGTTACAACAAGGTCATCGATATCTGGGCAAGTGCCAACGAAAAAGTATCTAAAGCGATGATGGATAACCTGTCAACAGAGACAGTGATTAACCGTGATGGCGTAGAAGAGCAGCAAGAGTCTTTCAACAGTATCTACATGATGGCCGATTCTGGTGCTCGTGGTAGTGCTGCACAGATTCGTCAGCTAGCGGGTATGCGTGGTCTGATGGCTAAGCCTGATGGCTCAATTATCGAAACACCGATTACCGCTAACTTCCGTGAAGGTCTTAACGTATCTCAGTACTTTATTTCTACTCACGGTGCGCGTAAAGGTCTTGCGGATACGGCATTGAAGACAGCTAACTCTGGTTACCTGACTCGTCGTCTAGTAGACGTTGCACAAGATTTAGTTGTCATTGAAGAAGATTGTGGCACGTTCGAAGGTCTAACAATGAAACCGCTTATTGAAGGTGGTGATGTTGTTGAACCGTTACGCGAACGTGTTCTAGGCCGTGTTGTTGCTCAAGATGTATTTAAGCCGGGTACTGAAGAAGTACTTGTGCCACGTAATACACTGCTTGATGAAGCTTGGTGTAACATCATCGAAGAGAACTCTATCGATGAAATGATTGTTCGCTCAGTGATTAGCTGTGATACAGACTTCGGTGTGTGTGCTGCTTGTTACGGTCGTGATTTGGCTCGTGGTCATATCATCAACCAAGGTGAAGCAATCGGTGTTGTTGCGGCTCAGTCAATTGGTGAGCCTGGTACACAGCTTACGATGCGTACCTTCCACATTGGTGGTGCAGCATCTCGTGCGTCAGCAGAGAACAACGTTCAAGTTAAGAACGCGGGTACTCTAAAGCTGCACAATGCTAAGCATGTAACCAACAGCAATGGCAAATTGGTTATCGTATCGCGTTCGTCAGAGCTAGCCATTATTGATGAGCTAGGTCGTGAGAAAGAGCGTTATAAGGTGCCATACGGTACTATTCTAGAAAAACTAGAAGATACAGCTGTAGCAGCTGGCGAGATCATCGCTAACTGGGATCCACATACTCACCCGATTATCACAGAAGTGGCGGGTAGTACTAAGTTTGTCGATATGATTGAAAACGTCACTATGACACGTCAAACAGACGAACTTACGGGTCTATCATCTATCGTAGTATTAGATGTTGCACAACGTCCAACAGCCGGTAAAGAGATGCGTCCTATGATCCGTCTAGTTGCTGCTGATGGCGGCGACTTGAAGATCCCTGGTACTGAAGTACCAGCGCAATACTTCTTGCCTGGCAATGCGATTGTAAACCTTGACGATAACGCATCAATTAACGTTGGTGACGCATTAGCTCGTATTCCTCAAGAATCGTCTAAGACTCGTGATATTACCGGTGGTCTACCACGCGTAGCCGACTTGTTCGAAGCGCGTAAGCCAAAAGAGCCTGCTATTCTTGCTGAAGTTTCGGGAACTATCTCGTTCGGTAAAGAAACCAAAGGTAAGCGTCGTCTAGTGATAACACCTGCTGAAGGTGGCGATCACTACGAAGAGATGATCCCTAAGTGGCGTAACCTTAACGTGTTCGAAGGTGAAAAAGTCGAACGTGGTGAAGTTATTGCTGATGGTGCAGAAGCTGCACACGACATTCTACGTCTACGTGGTATCCACAATGTGGCAAACTACATCGTAAATGAAGTGCAAGATGTTTACCGTCTACAGGGTGTTAAGATCAACGATAAGCACATCGAGGTGATTATTCGCCAGATGCTGCGTAAGTGTTTGATCACTAATGCCGGTGATAGTGACTTCCTTGCCGGTGAGCAAGCTGAAGTAGCACGCGTTAAGATCGCTAACCGCGAACTTGAAGCACAAGGTAAGCAGTTAGTGACCTTTGATCGCGAACTTCTTGGTATTACCAAGGCGTCTCTAGCAACTGAATCTTTCATCTCTGCAGCGTCGTTCCAGGAGACCACTCGTGTTCTTACTGAAGCCGCTGTTGGTGGTAAGAAAGATAAATTGCGCGGTCTTAAAGAGAACGTAATTGTGGGTCGTTTGATCCCTGCTGGTACGGGTTACGCATACCACCAGAAGCGTGCGGCAGAAGCGGCGAAGCCAACGTCGACTGAAGCACCAACAATTAGTGCAAGTGAAGCTGAGCAGAACCTTGCTGATCTACTAAATCTAGCTGGAAGTTCTGATTAATTCAGTCTGAAAAGTAAATAGATTGTAAAAAAGGCGCCTTTAGCGCCTTTTTTTTACTTTAAATTGGTTAAAAGTTGTCTATTTCTTGACACTAACGCCATACACTTCTAAAATTTCGCGTCCCACACCTGTGGGATATAGATTTTTCACACCTTACTGTTGATTTAGTCAACTGATTCGGAGCTATACATGGCAACTGTAAACCAGTTGGTACGTAAGCCACGCGCACCTAAAGTCGATAAGACTAATGTGCCAGCGTTGGAAGCGTGTCCACAAAAACGTGGTGTTTGTACTCGCGTATACACAACCACACCAAAAAAACCTAACTCTGCACTACGTAAAGTAGCTCGTGTGCGTCTAACTAACGGTTTCGAAGTTACTTCGTACATCGGCGGTGAAGGCCACAACCTGCAGGAACACAGTGTAATTCTAATCCGTGGCGGTCGTGTAAAAGACTTACCGGGTGTGCGTTACCACACCGTACGTGGCGCTTTAGATTGCGCTGGCGTAAGTGAACGTCGTCAAGGTCGTTCAAAGTACGGTGCTAAGCGTCCTAAGTCTTAACGTTTTCCGTTAAGTAAGGCCAAGCTAGTTTTTATTGAGATTCCAGTTTTGGGGTCCCTGAAGCATACGGAGAAATTGTTATGCCAAGACGTCGCGTTGTAGGACAACGTAAAATCCTACCAGATCCAAAGTTCAACAGTGAGTTGCTGGCTAAGTTCATCAACGTCATTATGCAGGACGGCAAAAAGTCGACTGCAGAAAAAATTATTTACAAGGCACTAGATACCGCTTTCGAAAAGAAAGGCGAAGATCATCTAGTTATCCTTGAAGCAGCCCTGGACAATGTACGTCCATCAGTCGAGGTTAAGTCTCGTCGTGTTGGTGGTTCTACATACCAGGTACCATGTGAAGTTCGTCCAGTGCGTCGTAACGCACTAGCGATGCGCTGGTTGGTTGAAGCTGCACGTAAGCGTGGTGAAAAATCTATGGCGTTACGTCTAGCCGGTGAAATGTTAGACGCATCAGAAAACAAAGGTACTGCTGTTAAGAAGCGCGAAGACGTGCATCGTATGGCAGAAGCAAACAAAGCGTTTGCTCATTACCGCTGGTAATATCTTGGCGTGGGCTTTGTCCCACGCCTTACTTGCATTGCTAACACTCAGGTTTTAGCTAAGAGGGTACAAATCGTGGCTCGTACAACTCCAATTGAGCGTTATCGTAATATCGGTATTGTCGCTCATGTTGACGCTGGTAAAACCACCACTACTGAACGTATTTTATTCTACACCGGTCGGTCGCATAAGATCGGTGAAGTCCATGATGGCGCAGCCACTATGGATTGGATGGAACAAGAACAGGAACGTGGGATTACCATCACATCAGCCGCAACGACTACTTTCTGGCGTGGAATGGATGCGCAGTTTACTGAACACCGTATCAACATCATTGATACTCCTGGTCACGTTGACTTCACTATTGAAGTAGAACGTTCACTACGAGTCTTAGATGGTGCTGTGGTGGTATTCTGTGGTTCATCTGGGGTAGAACCTCAATCTGAGACTGTTTGGCGTCAAGCTGATAAGTATCATGTCCCTCGTATGGTTTTCATCAATAAGATGGACCGTGCAGGCGCAGACTTTGATAGCGTAGTCGAACAGATCCGTAACCGTCTTGGAGCAACTTGTGTCCCTATTCAAATGAATATTGGTGCAGAAGAGGAGTTCAAAGGTGTTGTTGATTTGATCAAGATGAAAGCAATTAACTGGTCTGAAGAAGATCAGGGAATGACTTTCAACTATGAAGAGATCCCAGCCGACTTAGCCGATAAAGCAGCAGAGATGCGCGAGTATTTGGTTGAGAGTGCAGCGGAAGCTTCTGACGAACTGATGGAAAAGTACCTTGAAGATGGAGAACTTTCAGAAGTTGAGATCAAAGAGGCATTACGTAAGCGTACCTTAAATAACGAAATCGTTTTGGTCACCTGTGGTTCTGCTTTTAAGAACAAAGGTGTGCAAGCGGTGCTCGATGCTGTGGTAGATTATCTACCATCACCGGTCGAAGTTCCTGCAATTAAGGGAGTGGATGACAATGAGAAAGAAACAGAACGTCCAGCGGACGATAATGCGCCTTTCGCAGCACTAGCATTTAAGATTGCAACAGACCCCTTCGTGGGAACCTTAACCTTTATGCGTGTTTATTCAGGTGTATTGGCAGCAGGTTCAGGCGTATATAACTCTGTTAAGCAAAAGCGTGAACGTATTGGTCGTATGGTGCAAATGCACGCCAATGATCGTCAAGAGATTAAAGAAGTACGCGCTGGCGACATCGCTGCTGCTATTGGTCTGAAAGACGTGACAACGGGTGATACATTGTGCGATATCGATCATAAAGTAGTACTCGAGCGAATGGAGTTTCCTGAGCCGGTTATTACGATCGCCGTTGAACCAAGAACCAAAGCGGACCAGGATAAGATGGGGATGGCACTACAAAAGTTAGCTGCCGAAGATCCATCGTTCCGTGTCGAGACTGATGAAGAATCAGGTCAAACACTTATCTCTGGTATGGGTGAGCTACACTTAGACATTATTGTTGACCGTATGCGTCGAGAATTTGGTGTTAGTTGTAATGTAGGTAAACCTCAAGTTGCTTATCGTGAGACTATCCGCGCAACCGTGGAAGTTGAAGGCAAGTTCATACGTCAATCAGGTGGTCGAGGTCAATTCGGTCATGTTTGGTTGAAGCTGGAACCGCAAGAAGAGGGTTTTGGTTATGAATTTGTCAACGAAATTGTTGGTGGTGCCGTTCCAAAGGAATACATCCCAGCGGTAGATAAAGGTATTCAAGAGCAGATGAAGAGTGGCGTATTAGCCGGCTTCCCTATTCTAGACGTAAAGGTTACGTTATTTGACGGTTCATATCATGATGTGGACTCGAACGAAATGGCCTTTAAAGTCGCCGGTTCAATGGGCTTTAGAAAGGGTGCGCTTGAAGCAGACCCTGCCTTGCTTGAACCTTGTATGAAAGTCGAAGTTACCACACCTGAGAAGCATATGGGTGATGTAGTTGGAGACTTAAACCGTCGTCGCGGCCTGATTGAAGGTATGGACGATGGAATTGCAGGTGTTAAACTTGTGCATGCAACAGTACCATTATCTGAAATGTTCGGTTATGCAACTGATTTGCGCTCTGCCACTCAGGGGCGTGCTTCATACTCTATGGAGTTCTTGAAGTACTCTGATGCACCGCAAAATGTTACTAAAGCAATAATGGAAGCGAGAGGCTAAGCCGACTCGCGCTATTGTTGATATACTTAATTGCTATTGCTCGGTTTTTAGCCGAGCATTTCTGAAAAGAAAGGAATATATCGTGGCTAAAGAAAAATTTGAACGTAATAAACCGCACGTAAACGTTGGTACCATTGGACACGTTGACCATGGTAAAACAACTCTGACTGCTGCTATCTCTGCTGTTTTAGCAAAGACTTACGGTGGTGAAATCAAAGATTTCGCACAAATCGATAACGCTCCAGAAGAGCGTGAGCGCGGTATTACAATTAATACTTCTCACATCGAATATGACACACCTGCACGTCACTACGCACACGTAGATTGTCCTGGTCACGCCGATTATGTTAAAAACATGATTACTGGTGCTGCTCAAATGGATGGCGCGATTCTAGTAGTTGCTTCTACAGATGGTCCAATGCCACAAACACGTGAGCACATCCTGCTTTCACGTCAGGTTGGCGTACCATTCATCATCGTATTCATGAACAAGTGT
>NZ_JAKIKR010000084.1 GCF_023284025.1 Shewanella abyssi
GAGCCCACAGGGATGTGTTCACGGCGAGTCTCAGCCGTATCTGCACATAAGGTCGTGCATTCACATCTAACCCATAGGGATATGGGAAATGTCGTTCTGATGTCGGGAACATCATCGACCATGTGATCACGATATTCGGACTTCCTGTCCAGCACCACCGCAGGTCATTGAAACCACAGATGCATAAAAAAGGAGGCAATTGGCCTCCTTTTAATACTTCAACAAAGGGTATCTAGTTTGTTCCCTGTGCCGGCTCTACTTCTACTTCAGGGCTTGGTTGCCACCACCACCGGTAGAATCGACGAGAGGTGCGTTTGATATCATCAAGGATGATGTAAAGTAAAGGCACCAAAATGAGCGTTACCACGGTGGAGAATAAAATACCGAATGCCAGAGAAGCTGCCATTGGGATAACGATTTGAGCCTGCAGACTCTTCTCTAACAAAATAGGCACTAAGCCTACAAATGTAGTGAGTGAGGTTAGGATAATCGCTCTGAATCGATAACAACCAGAATCAACAGCAGATTGCACTATCGAATGGCCCTCAGCGCGAGCACGGTTGACGAAATCGACCAAGATCAATGAATCGTTCACGACGACACCCGCAAGGGCAACAATGCCACACAGGCTCAAAATGCTCATGTTGAGACCCAAGACAAGGTGGCCAAATAGCGCGCCAATCATACCAAAAGGGATCACCGACATGATGATGAGTGGCTGGCTATAGGATTTTAATGGAATTGCCATTAGCGCGTAGATAGTAAATAGGGCAAAGAAGAACCCTTGCATTAGGCTCACTAACGCGCTTTGTTCATCTGCACTGCCGCCATCCAGTACTGTCGAGATATTGGGATATTTTTCTGCCAACATGGGTAAGAAATCCTCTTGGATCTCTGCTACAACCTTGGAGGGCTCCACTTTGTTGGAATCCGCATTGGCGGTAACGGTTATCGCACGCCTGCTATCCACTCGGGTGATGGAAGAGTATGAATCACCTAGCTCAATTTGTGCCACCGTTGCAAAAGGTACGGCGGCACCTGTGGGCGTACGGATCAGCATATTCTCCAGATGGCCCATAGTGCGGCGTTGCTCAAGTGGGTAGCGAACCATCACCTTAACTTCTTCTTTATTACGTAAGATCCGTTGTGCTTCATAGCCGTAGAAGCCATACCGCACTTGTCGAGCCAGATCTGACAGCGTCAGTCCGAGCGCTTCAGCTTCTGGTTTGATCTTCAGCTTGATCTCTTGACTACCAGAGGAGAAGTTATCGGCAATGTCGTAAACACCTTCGTAGCTTCTGAGCTTTTGCTTAAGCTCGGCAGAGGCGAGTGACAGTTGCTCAAGGTTACTTGAGGTCAGTCTAAACGAGATATCACCACCGGTGTCATTAGTACTGGCATTAATATTAAGCTTCTTGACGGCAAGCAGTTCAGGCAGCTGTTCACGCCAAGCGGTAGCGATAGTTTCGCCATCGACTGTACGCTCTTCACCCTTGGTTAACTCGGCAAAAATAAATGCAGAGGTACGAGAGCTCATATTGATAAAGCTGTGCTTTACCACGGGGTAGCCTAGTACGCCTTCCATGTCATCGTTCATGCGGTAGAGTGCTTCCTCTACTTCTTGAACCACTTGCAGGGTATTTTCTTCTGAACTGCCTTCATCCATTTGCAGCTGAACTTGGATAAAGTCTGATGGAATATCGGGGAAGAATACCCAGCGGACCTGTCCACTTTGAACCAGTGCGATAGACAGGATTAGCACCCCAATAAAGATGGCAACCGTGTTATATCTATGCACAATGCAGCGCTGTAAAAATGCGCGGTAATTGTTATGAATAAAGTACTGCACCTTGTCGTTTAAAGCGGCTTTGAAGCGGCCCAACCTACCCAGTTGTGCCCGTGGCTTGGGTGGTTTCATATGTGCTAAATGGGCAGGCAAAATGAGTTTAGACTCCACTAGCGAGAATGCTAAGCAGAGAACGACCACCATGCCGATAGACTTCCAAATAATCCCCTGAGGACCCGACACCATCAACATCGGCATAAAGGCGGCTATGGTAGTCAGTACCCCAAAAGTTGCTGGCATGGCGACCTTGTTGGCACCTCTGACAACATTGTCTAGTGAGTGACCATGGCGCTCGATTTCACTGTAGACACTTTCGCCAATGACAATGGCGTCGTCCACCACTATCCCTAGCACCAGAATAAATGCAAATAACGTTAACAAGTTAATCGACATCGAAAATGGCTCCAATGGCATGACTAACATGGCTCCCAAGAAACAAACGGGTAGACCAACCATGACCCAGAATGCCAGCTTGATCTCTAAAAACAGCGCTAGGATGACAAACACTAACAAGGCACCATAAAACATGTTTGACAACATCATGTTCAAACGGCCTTTAAGGTAGTGAGTTAAGTCGCCCCAAGTATCGAGTTTAGCGCCGGTCGGCAAAAATTCGCGCTTCTGCTCTATGTACTCTTTGACCTGCTCAGAGATATCTAACGCGTTTTGATCATCCACACTCAAAATTTCAATGATGGCCGCTGGATGGCCATTGAAACGAGTATATTCAAGTCGCTCTTCAAAACCATCATTGATGGTTGCCACTTGTGGCAGCATCACACGGCTACCGTCGGGGCGGCTAATGACCACGATTTGTGAGAAGTCCTCACCGGTATACGCTTGGCCTTTTGTCCGTAATAAAATATCGCCATTTTTGGCGCGAATTGAGCCGCCTGGCAGATCGATTGACGAGTTCTGTACCGCTTGTGCGACTTGAGAGAAGGTCAGTCCATACTCTCGCAGCTTGTCTTCCGATAACTCAATCGCTATTTCGTAGTCACGCACACCGGTGACTTGTGCACGTGTGACGGCTGGCAGTGCAGCGACTTCGTCACGAATGGTCTTGGCAAGTTCTTTCATCTCTACAAGAGACTGGTCGCCATAGACTGAGATCCAAATGACATTATTTTCCGGTTTTATGCGGGTAATATTGGGTTTTTCAATGTTGACAGGAAAGGTCGAGATAGCGTCAATTCGTAGCTTGGCTTCGTCGAGAATATCTTGAGGATCATAGCTATCCTCCACTTCAATCGTCACCGAACCAACGCCTTCGCTGGCCACTGAAGTCACTTTCTTTATGCCATTAATATCTTGGATCGCTTCTTCGATCTTGATATTAATTCCTTCCTCAATTTCCTGTGGTGCAGCGCCTGGGTAAGCGACGGAGATGTTGAGGTAGTTAAGCTCAAAGGTAGGGAAAATCTCTTTGTTAATAATCACGGTGCTAAACAGACCGCCAATCAACAAGATCCACATCAATAGATTGGCAGCGACATTGTTTTTAGCGAACCAAGCAATAATACCTTTTTCAACAGCCATTATTGTTCACCTGTGCTAGCGAGTTGTTCTTGCGCTGAAGATTCATCAGCACGGTCTTTATTCGAGCTGTTCTCTTCGCCTAGAACTTTGACTAATTCACCATTCTCAACATTGCTAAGGTTGGTCACCGAAATGCGCTCACCGCTTGCTAAGCTATCTTTGATGTAGACATTTTCTAGATCGGTGCGCACCACATTAACCTCTCTAATCTCAACGCTGTTATCTTCAGTAATTAGGGTAACTTTGCCATGGCGTACAAGGTGACGTGGTAGTTTTACAATGCCCTCAACAGTGCGGCCTTTAATGACTGCGGTGACAAAACTGCCGTATTTAAGCGGCAGTTGACCGGCAACCTTAGTGTTTCGAAGGTAAGGGTCTTTGACTTCAGCAACCAAGTAAACCATGCGATTCTCTGCGTCGATCACGCCTTCGCTACGGATGATTTTACCGGTCCAAGTGACAAGCTTACCGGCGAGATCGGCACTTAAGGTGACCTCGGTATCAGGATTGTCAACCGATTCTAAATAGGCTAAATCACTGTTTGACAGCGGTAAGCGGATCTCAGCAACTCGAGTGTCGTAGAGTTCGCCTAAGTTTGTGCCTAAGGTAACATATTGGCCAAGATCAACATTTCTCGCCTTGATGATGCCATCAAAAGGAGCGCGAATAACGGTGCGCTCAAGATTTCGTTCGGCTCTGGCAAGTGCAGCTTGTTGAAACTTAACATTGGCTTGCTCCTGCTTTAACTGCGGTAGCCGCAGTCCCAACTCAGGTGGAATGCCGCCGTCGTATCCTTGCCAGTCATTTTTAGCCACCTCGCCTTTAGCTCGCTCCTCTTCAAGGGCGGCTTTAGCCTGGGCTAATGAAGCTTGTGCCTGCATCAGGTCGGCTTCGTAGTCAGAAGGCTCAATCACCGCCAGTTGTTCGCCTTTTTTAACCACGCCCCCAGCGACAAATTTATTGGAGATGTTTAGCATTCTCCCTTGAACTTCGGTGACCAATTGGGTTTTATATTTGGGGCTAACAATGCCGTAAGAGGGTAGGTTTAGCGATACCGTTTGTTGTTGAACTTCCATCACATCAACAATGGGGATCGGCGCTTCATCCGCTTTTTGTTCAGGTGCCTCTTTGGTGCTGATAAGTACTTGCGCAGCCACAACAAAGAAAATGAGAATAAAGAGTGGGGAAGCTCTTCTAAGTATTTTTTTTATCATTATGATTTTTGCTCTTCCATGTAATACGTTACCTAAGGGGTAAATTACCAGACTAAGCGCTCACACGATATTGTTTTTTGTAGATAAAATGTTTCATTTTGTGGTGTTGAGGTAAACAAGTGTCAGTTTCTAAGCTGAGTTTGTTTTGCTGAAATTTTTAACGAGGTGAAATTGCCGTTTATAGGTGGGATTTTATAGGGCCAGAAACAGAAAAGGACCACCTGAGGTGATCCTTTTAAAAGAGAGAGTAAGCGAGATTTACTTCTTTTTCTTCTTCTTGTTTTTCTTGCTATAAGTCTTGCCTGTATCAACTACTTTCTTCTTCCCTGGAGGCTTAGCCTCTTTGTTTTTAGGGCGAAGATCTTTCACAAAACGGCGTTTTAATGGCTGATCGATATAGCGTTCAATCTTGCCGACAACACGAACATCATGGGCTTCAACGAGTGATATCGCGGTGCCTTTTGCGCCCGCACGGCCAGTACGTCCGATACGGTGAACATAGGTGTCTGCTGAACGTGGCATGTCAAAGTTAATCACATGGGTGATGTCATCGACATCAATACCACGAGCGGCTACATCGGTGGCGAGTAGCACATTAACTTCACCTTTAGTGAAACGTCCTAAGGCTTGGAAGCGTGCTTTTTGCTCCATATCACCGCGCATAAAGCTGCAAGTGATCCCCTGTTTTTGTAATAAGCCATCAAGGCTTGCTACCGCTTCACGTGTTTTGACGAACACGATAGTGCGCTGCACCTCTTCTTGTTTCAAGATCGCGCACAACAGGGCAAATTTATGCTCTTTATTGTCGGCGATATGAACCCATTGGTGGATCTTGGCTTTTTCGCTACGTGGCGCTTCAGCTTCAACCTTGGCAGGGTTGTTTAATAACTGGTGCGAGAAACGACCTACATCACTGCCTTCAAGCGTTGCTGAGAACAACATGGTTTGTTTACGGCCAACAGATTCGATCGCTAGCGTTTCAACAGCGGCAGAGAAGCCCATATCAAGCATGCGATCGGCTTCATCAATAATGAGAACTTCCACCTCTTCGGCACTGAATAACCCTTTATCAAGGTATTCCATCAAGCGGCCTGGCGTGGCGACCAAAATGTCGACATTGCCTTTTAATGCTTCTTCCTGAGCCGCGTAGGGAACGCCGCCGGTAATGATGCAGGTATTGAAGTTTAAGCCAGTGCCTAAATGAGATGCATAGCGATGGATTTGACTGGCAAGCTCTCGCGTTGGCGTCAGAATTAATACCCGAGCTTGGCCGCCGAATCGACGCGGGAAATCGAGAAGGTGTTGCATCGCAGGCAGTAGGAAGCTTGCTGTTTTCCCTGTTCCTGTTGGCGCACGAGCAAGAATATCTCTTTGCTCCATGGCAACTGGAATTGTTTGTTGTTGTATCGTAGTGGGCTTGTTGTGGCCCATTGCTTTTAGTGACTCTAACAAACGAGGGTCAAGCTGGAGATCTTCAAATAGCATGCGTTGGCATCTCAATAAATAATAGCCGAACATTATAAAGGTTTCGCGGGCGACTTGAAACGATTAGATCGCCGATCGCTACAGCTTTAAATAAAAACTTTTTGTTAACTGCGCCAACTTATCGGTGTACTGACCATCTGTCTGGCGGATCGCTAAGGTTGAGACTGAATCAAGCTTCTGATCCAATAGCGTATTTGTGTCGTCTGTTTTGTTAAGCAATAACAATTGTCTATTGGGGCTTTTGCCTTCAACGCTCGAGACTGCCACTGCGTGCTCGCAGGCTAATGAGTGTTGATCGAGTTGACTAAGCAATTGAGCCGCTGCAGTGGTTGGCAATATAAGGCTCGCTTTACCTGCTGGACAGAGCAAATAGCTGATAGCCCTTAACAGCTCATCAAAACTTAAACTGTCGCAATGGCGCGCTGTCGCTCTCAATGAACTGCTCGACTGTGGACCATTATCAAAATAGGGAGGGTTACAGATAATATGATCAAAGCTCTGTTTTACGGCGGTGATGCAATACTGCTGAATTGAGCTGGTTAGCAGGGTCAAACTTGCTGACCAGGGGCTTTGATTGAAGTTGTACTGGCAATCGAGTGCCGCGCTTTGATCCAGCTCGATAGCGGTTATTTGGGCTTGGCTGCGCTGCGCGGCCATTAAACTCAGCAAGCCGCTCCCTGCGCCGATATCGAGTATGGTTTTGGCATTCGTTAACGGTGCCCATGCGCCCAGTAAAACAGCGTCGGTGCTAACGGGCATGCCGCAACGGCTGTCGTCGATATGAAATTGTTTAAAGCTAAATGGCATGAAATTTACACAATGCGGGTCAGTGGCATAATTGTACGCTAAATCATCTCAGTCAGTAATAAGCACGCTCCAGATAAGGTACTCCTGTTTTTTGCAAATGATGAAGGTAAGTGTTTACTCGCTTTTAAGTGCTTGCTAGGTGGGCCCCTAGATGTTTCTTGCTTAGCAGACAAACGGGTTGAATGTAAGTGATGAAGAATAAGTGTTAATCAGTTGTTGCTATTCGTATCGAGAGTGGCGTTTATTCGGTGTCGATTCTTGTTAAATCGTTGCGAGTCTGATAATAGTATGCCCCTCTTAGCTAGGGTAAAGCCTAGTTTTAGGGACGGTAAACCAGTTTTATAGCAATTTCAGTGTTCGCTTTATTCGCTGCTGTTCATAAACTCGCCAAACTTCGGTCGTATTTACCACTGGGTTGTGTAAACCAAATATTACACATTAATAGCTGCCATCCTAAAGTGGTGCCGTAAAGGCGTGATGGCATGAAATTGTTAACAACAAAAAATCAAGATGGGGCATAAAGTGCAAAATAATCAATTGAGTATTGCAGATACGTTAGGGTTAGGTTTCATGACCTTTGCGTTCTTCTTAGGGGCGGGTAACCTTATTTTCCCTCCGTTAGCTGGATTTTTGGCTGGCGAAAATATGACGTTAGCCATGTTAGGCTTTCTGGTGACAGCTGTAGGTCTGCCTCTAATCACGCTGATAGCCGTTGCCAAAGCAAACGGTAAAATTATGGACTTGTTGCCTCCCATCGCAGCAACCATGCTAGCAGTAGCTATTTTTATCATTATTGGTCCTGCTTTTGCGGCACCAAGAACAGGTTTAGTTGCTTTTGAAGTTGGTTTTAAACCTTTCTTAGAAAATGCGGAAGCGACCTTTATGATCGCCGGCATTACGCTAAATGTAGCGCAACTTATTTATACCTTGGTATTTTTCAGTATCGCCATGGTATTTGCACTTTACCCTGGCAAGCTGCTTGATAACGTTGGTAAGGTGTTAACCCCAATCCTGTTATTGTTGCTTGTCGGCTTAGCCGCTTCGGTTATGATTCTGCCTGGAAGCCCTGTTGCAGCGGCTGTTGGAGACTACCAGACTCACCCGTTAACTAAGGGAGTTTTGGAAGGTTACAACACTATGGATACCTTAGCATCGCTGATCTTTGGTATTTTAATTATCGATATTTTGCGTAAAAAAGGTGTCACAGATGCTAAAGCACAGACCGGCTATCTAATTAAGGCCGCACTCATTGCCGCGAGTGGCTTAGCATTCGTTTATATCGCCTTATTCTATTTAGGTGCTACTGCCGGTGACTTAGCGACAGGTGCTGAAAATGGCGGCGTGATTTTAACTAATTATGTGACTCATGAGTTTGGCACAACAGGCTTAGTGCTATTGGCTACGGTAGTGACACTGGCTTGTATAACCACCGCAGTAGGACTTATTAGCGCCTGTAGCGAGTTTTTTAACGAGCTGTTGCCTAAGATCTCTTATCGCCGTTTTGTGGTTATCTTGAGCGTTATTTGCGCGACAATCGCTAACGTCGGTCTGGCGCAGCTGATTAGCATTAGTATCCCTGTGCTAATGACAGTTTACCCAGTCGCGATTGCGTTAGTGGCAGTCACCTTCTTAACAGAGCGTTTCTCTAAGCCTGAAGCCGCTCACCGAATCGTGCTTAGCGTTGCCCTTTTCTTCGGTATTATTGATGGCCTAAAAGCGGCTGGCGTAGATGTTAGTGTGTTTAACTTTATGCCATTGCACGCTGAAGGTATGGCTTGGTTATTACCCGTTGCAATAACAATACTGGCTTGCTTGATGATGAAGAAAGAGCAAGCGGCAGTTGCGTTAAGTTAAATCAATAGCAGTTGTATGGATGCGTGAGATGGTATCTACACGCTTGATACCCTAAGATAACGGCGGTGGATCATTGATCCACCGCCGTTTTTATATCTGATTTAAGGAAGTGATTTTAGGTGCCAGCAGACTACAAGCCCGATCCCGCAATCGATCTTTTTCTAGATCACTTATGGTCAACCAAAGGCTTAAGTGACAATACCTTGAATGCTTACCGTACCGATCTACGTCACTTTGACCGCCATGTTCAGCTTAAAGCTAGCGAGCTTATTAGTAGCGATCAGCTGGATATTCGTGACTACTTAGCGGTTCGTTTCGATAAAGGTTTTGCCAAAAGTAGCAGTGCTCGGATGATGAGTAGTTTGCGACAATTTTACGGCTACTTAGTGGTAAAAAAACAGATTCATGCCGACCCAACCGCATTGCTAGACTCACCTAAACTGTCGCGAAAACTCCCCGACTCCCTGAGTGAAGATGATATCGACCGCTTATTGTCAGAACCGAATGCAGAGGATCCGCTAGAGTGCCGTGACAAAGCGATGCTTGAGCTGTTGTACGCCACCGGGCTGCGCGTGTCTGAGCTGGTTGGGCTCACCATGGAGCAGATTAGCCTGCGCCAAGGGTTGGTGCGTATTGTGGGGAAAGGCGGTAAAGAGCGTTTAGTGCCCTTGGGCGAACTGGCGGTAACTGAAGTGGAAAACTACCTAAAGTACGCCAGAGTCGAACTGCTTAAAGGTAAGC
Source organism: Shewanella abyssi (assembly GCF_023284025.1). GTDB lineage: Bacteria > Pseudomonadota > Gammaproteobacteria > Enterobacterales > Shewanellaceae > Shewanella > Shewanella abyssi. The sequence continues at coordinate 9,487 of NZ_JAKIKR010000084.1, forward strand.
AAAGTGATGTGTTGTTCCCATCGAAGAGGGCGCAACAGATGACGCGGCAAACCTTTTGGCATCGAATTAAGCTTTATGCATTAAGGGCCAACATCTCCACGGCCCTCTCGCCGCATACCCTAAGGCATGCCTTTGCCACCCACTTACTCAATCATGGTGCCGATCTTCGAGTGGTACAGTTACTCTTGGGTCATAGTGATCTATCAACCACCCAGATTTATACCCACGTAGCGACGGCTCGTTTAGCTAGCCTTCATCGCGAACATCACCCTAGAGGGTAGTAGCAATATTAATACTTGAGAATGAGCAATATTAATACTCGAGAATGAGGATTAGGTCGCAATGATGAAACTTTCTGACTCGGAGATTTGCCCATAATTTGATAAGTTTCACGTCTGTATGATTTCGTTACAGCAAAAAGTTTGCTTTCATTTGCATGAGACTGTAACTTTTCAGCTCCAGACTAGGTCTAATCGTTATACCCTTAAATTGATTGTTACGTAGAATAGGATATCCAATGAAGTTCACCCGAGCATTTTCTTTGATCATTGCAATGGTTATTGCGCCAGCAGCCCTTGCCGGGTCTAACACCCAAAATGATGATACCGCAGCGTTAGAAAAGAAGCTGTCAGAAGCATTAAGTGTTGATGTTATGTCAATAAAAGAATCACCCATTGCTGGGTTATATGAAGCGTTAACCAATCGCGGTGTGCTTTATATCAGTAAAGATGGCACCAAGATGTTCCACGGTACGCTTTACGATTTGGATAAAGGCATGAAAAACCTCACCGAAGCTGCAATGGCCGGTCCTCGTATCGACATGATGAAGCCTCTCGAAGAGAACATGCTGGTCTACAAAGCCAAAAATGAAAAGCACGTTGTGACCGTATTTACCGATGTAAGCTGTGGCTATTGCCGTAAGCTGCATAATCAAATGGATGAATATAATGATCTCGGTATCACTATTCGATACTTAGCATTCCCCCGTGCAGGTGTGCCATCAGCTAACGCCGATGAGATGGAAGCCGTTTGGTGTGCTGCAGATCCGCTAAAAGCGATGGGTGATGCTAAATCAGGTAAGCGTATTAAAAGCGCAAAATGTGATGCGAAAATTGCTGAGCAATATAATCTGGGTCAAACATTTGGTATCAATGGAACCCCAGCGATTGTCCTTAAAGATGGCAGCCTAATTCCTGGCTACCAGCCACCTAAAGATCTGTTAAGAACGTTGGAAGCTGCGCAGTAATCATGTGGCAGCAGCACTAAGCAGTGTAGTACGGAAAAAGGTGAGCTTAAGCTCACCTTTTTTGTGTTCATTTGAAAGCCTTCTTTAGCAGTCTTTGTTATGCTAGCAGTGCCATTTTATTGAGGTAGTTAACCCTGTGATCCATAAGATTATTCGCCGCGCAGAAGTAGACGATAGCCACTTGCCCGATTCGTTTTCACCGTTATTAAAGCAGATTTATGCCAGCCGAGGTGTGAGTGCTAACGAGTGTGAGCTTAGTTTAGCTAAGCTACTCAGGCCTAATACGATGTTGGGAATAGAGCAAGCTGCAGAGCTGGTTGCCGACGCCATAGCAGCACAGAAGTCGATCCTTATTATGGGCGACTTTGATGCTGATGGTGCTACCTCTACCTGTGTCTGTATGCTGGCGCTTAAAATGATGGGCGCCAAAAATATCGACTACCTAATCCCGAATCGATTTGATTATGGCTATGGTTTAAGTCCTGAAATTGTTGCGGTTGCAGCGCAGAAAAAGGCGGAAATGATCATTACCGTTGATAACGGTATCTCCTCAATTGAGGGCGTAAAAGCCGCGAAAGCCTTGGGGATGACAGTGGTGATCACCGACCATCATCTACCCGGTCACTCTTTGCCTGAAGCCGATGCCATCGTCAATCCAAACCAAGAGGGTTGCCAGTTCGCCAGTAAATCAATCGCTGGGGTAGGTGTGGCGTTTTACTTGATGTCAGCACTTAGGGCTGAACTGAGAAAGCGAGACTGGTACCAGCAGCAAGGTATTAACGAGCCTAACCTTGGCCATCTATTGGATATCGTTGCCTTGGGCACGGTTGCCGATGTTGTCTCTCTGGATGTTAATAATCGAATTTTGGTTGAAGCTGGATTGCAGCGAGTCAAAGCGGGTCGTTGCCGCGTTGGGATCACCGCGCTATTAGAAGTGGCTAAACGTACGCCATCACGTATTGTTGCATCTGATTTTGGTTTTGCGGTTGGCCCTCGATTGAATGCTGCAGGTCGCCTGGATGAAATGGCTCTGGGGGTCGAAACACTATTGTGTGAAGACATCATGCAGGCAAGGAGAATGGCATCTGAACTCGATGGCCTCAATGCAGAGCGGCGGGATCTCGAAACTGGAATGCAGCAAGAAGCGCTGAAGAGTCTTGAAAGCGTTGAGCTTAATGAGCGCGAACTGCCTTGGGGCATTGCACTGTTTCAAGCGGATTGGCATCAGGGCGTTATTGGGATCTTAGCCTCACGGATTAAAGATAAATATCACCGCCCAGTTATTGCCTTTGCTGATGCTGGAGAGGGGGAGATAAAAGGCTCGGCTCGTTCCATTAAAGGCCTGCATATGCGTGACCTGTTAGAGTTGATTAATAGCCGTCATCCAGGGCTCATCTTAAAGTTTGGTGGCCATGCAATGGCGGCAGGGTTATCGATTAAAGCAGGGCAATTTGCACTATTTGCGGAGGCTTATGATAAAGCGATACGTGAGGTGTTGGCGCCGGAGTTACTCACCGGAGAGCTGGTGTCCGATGGTGAGTTACTACCTGAGCAGTTTAAGTTGGAGTTAGCAACGGAGTTACGCAATGCTGGCCCTTGGGGGCAGTCATTCACCGAGCCTCTGTTCGACGGACACTTTAGAATTATTCAGCAACGTATTGTCGGCGAAAAACATCTTAAGTTAGTGTTAGAGACTGAGTGTGGCCGGGTGATGCTCGATGCGATTGCGTTTAATGTTGATTTGAAAACATGGCCTGATGCCACTATTAACCATGCTGAGATCGTCTATAAATTGGATGTAAACGAGTTTAGAGGTAATCAGACTCTGCAGCTGATGGTAGAGCAGATAGCGCCAAAGTAGTTTGGGCTGGGAAATCAGCTTTTAGTTTTTAAGGTCAAAGTCTAGATCAAAGTCGTGGCGCTTCGCCCACACCCAAGCCAAGGGGCAAAGCGCTTGCGCCCCTTGGCAATCCCTCAGCGCCCCGGCGAAATTTAAACAGCGAAATTTCCAACGGGGGAGATTTAATTCTGCAAGCTAGCCTATTTATCTTTATTCTGGCGTTAACTGATAGTGCTACTGCTTATTACCATAAAGTTGAAAACTCAAATGTTGAGAGTTTGCGCTTTCGAAACCCAGTGTAGATGCGGCCGTGGCCATCCATGACATGGATGTCATGGTCGAGCTTCCATGGACGGACTTGCAGCGTGTCACGGGCGTATCTGCACATACGCCTGCCGCAGGCAATTGGAACCAATTTTGGCTGAGTAAGCCTTTGAATTTATCTATTGATAATGAAGCTAAGGCCTTACGGCCTAAAAGGTCGTGGCGCTTCGCCCACGCCCGAGCCAAGGGGTAAAGCGCTTGTACCCCTTAGCGAACCCTCAGCGCCCCGGCGAAATTTAAACAGCAAAATTTCCAACGGGGAAGATTTGATTCTGCAAGCTAGCCTATTTATCTTTATTCTGGCGTTAACTGATAGTGCCACTGCTTATTACCATAAAGTTGAAAACTCAAATGTTGAGAGTTTGTGCTTTTCGAAACCAGTGTAGATGCAGCTGAGACCGTCGAAAACAGGCCAATTATGTTCCAGACATAATTTGGCATTTCCTCCATCCTTGGAGGTCAGACGTTTTCGTTGAGCCCACAGGGACCCTTTCTTTTATAAAGAGTTGCGGCGAGCCTCAGTTGCGTCTGCACATACGCCAGCCGCAGGCAATTGGAACCACTTTTGTTTGCAGCTAAAGCATTTATGCCCCAAAGAGTGCTGGCTGCTATATCAGCGATTGCTTTTTTAAAATCAAAATCACAATCAAAGTCGTGGTGCTTCGCCCACACCCGAGCCAAGGGGCAAAGCG
>NZ_JAKIKR010000085.1 GCF_023284025.1 Shewanella abyssi
GTAAACAGATGGATTTTAATCTGAATGACGACCAACGCCAATTCGCAGAGTTAGCCAGCCAGTTTTCAAGAGAGGAACTCGCCCCTTTCGCTAGCAAATGGGATAAAGAACACCACTTTCCCAAAGACGTGATTCAAAAAGCCGGTGAACTGGGTTTTTGCTCTTTGTACTCACCTGAATCTGAAGGTGGCATGGGCTTATCTCGTTTAGACTCGTCGATTATTTTTGAGCAGTTATCGATGGGGTGTACTGCGACTACGGCCATGTTAACGATTCACAATATGGCGACTTGGATGGTCACCAGCTTTGGCTCTGAAAGCTTGCGTAGCGAGTGGTCAGAATCATTGACTAGCGGACAAAACCTGGCGTCATACTGTTTAACCGAGCCGGGCGCAGGTAGTGATGCCGCATCACTGCAAACCAAAGCGGTGCGTGATGGTGATGACTACCTTGTTTCAGGCTCAAAAGTGTTTATCTCTGGTGCAGGTGCAACTGAGTTGTTAGTGGTGATGTGCCGTACCGGCGAAGCGGGTCCCAAAGGGATCTCGGCGATTGCCATTCCTGCCGACGCTGCAGGGGTTATCTACGGTAAAGCGGAAGATAAAATGGGTTGGAACGCCCAGCCAACTCGCCAAATCACCTTTGACAATGTCCGCGTCCCTGTGAACCATCTACTGGGTGAAGAGGGCCAAGGCTTTACCTTCGCCATGAAGGGGCTCGATGGCGGTCGAATTAACATTGCCACCTGTTCAATTGGTACTGCACAAGCGGCGCTTGAACGTGCAACACAATACATGAATGAGCGTAAGCAGTTTGGCAAGCCTTTGGCCGCGTTTCAAGCGCTGCAGTTTAAGTTAGCCGATATGGCAACAGAGCTCGTGGCCGCCAGACAATTAGTGCGTTTAGCCGCCTTTAAATTGGATGAAAAAGATCCCGAAGCGACGGCGTACTGCGCCATGGCCAAACGGTTTGCTACCGATGTTGGTTTCCAAGTGTGTGATGCTGCGCTGCAGATCCACGGTGGTTATGGTTATATCCGTGAATACCCATTAGAGCGCTATGTACGTGATGTGCGTGTGCACCAGATCCTAGAGGGAACAAACGAAATTATGCGTTTGATTATCTCTCGCCGTTTATTAGATGAAAACGCAGGCGCGATTTTATAAGCATTCTTTTAAATCGATCGTTTAAAGCGATCACTTAATAGAATCGCAAAGCCGTTTAATCATTGATTCAAAACTATTTAAAAGGAGTTTCCATGTCACTATTATTAGAGAAGATCGTCGGCCATACCGCGGTTATCAGCATGAACAACCCGCCGGCGAATACATGGACCGCAGCAAGCTTACAAGAGCTTAAAGCAAAGGTACTTAACCTAAACGATAACAAAGAGGTTTACGCGCTTGTTATCACTGGCGAAGGAGACAAGTTCTTCTCTGCGGGTGCAGATTTAAAGCTGTTTGCTGATGGCAATAAGAATAACGCCGCAGATATGGCGCGTTACTTTGGTGAAGCGTTTGAAGCATTAAGTGCCTTTCGTGGTGTATCGATTGCCGCGATTAACGGCTACGCGATGGGTGGCGGCCTTGAAGTGGCATTAGCGTGCGATCTTCGAATTTGTGAAGAGCAAGCACAGATGGCACTGCCGGAAGCGACGGTCGGACTACTGCCTTGCGCCGGTGGCACACAAAACTTAACCGCACTCGTGGGCGAAGGCTGGACTAAGCGGATGATCTTGTGCGGCGAGCGTATTAAATCTGCTAAAGCGGAAGCGATAGGTCTGGTCGAGGAGGTTGTCGCTACGGGTGATAGCTTTAATGCGGCGATGGCCTTGGCAGAGCGAGTGGCTAACCAAAGCCCGAGCAGTGTTGCCGCGTGTAAGCGTTTAGTTCAAGCGGGTCGGACAATGCCTCGTGCTCAAGCATTGCCGATAGAGCGCCAAGAGTTTGCAGACCTGTTTGATACTGAAGATCAAGCTGAAGGCGTGAGCGCCTTTTTAAATAAGCGTAAAGCAGTTTGGAAGAACGGCTAATGACGACCACATTAAGTACCACTACAAATACGCTAGCGAATACTGTAACCAATAGTGTGGTGTTCCAAACCTTGGGCACGGCATCGGGTAAGCAGATTGGCGTGGCAACGCTTAATATCGAAAAAGCCCTTAACGCGCTTAATCTTGAGATGGTTCAGCGGTTAACGAGTCAATTAACAACATGGCGTAGCGATAATAATATTGCCGCTATAGTGTTAGATGGTGCTGGCGAAAAAGCCTTTTGTGCGGGCGGTGACGTGCGTGCAATCTATCATGCAGCCGTGGCAACACCGGGGGAAGTCACTGCGCAAGCGACTGACTTTTTTAAGCAAGAGTATCAGCTCGACTACCTACTGCATACGTTTGGTAAGCCGGTATTAATTTGGGGCGATGGCATTGTCATGGGCGGCGGCCTTGGGTTAATGGCCGGAGCTAGTCATCGTGTGGTGACCGAGCATTCGCGGATTGCCATGCCTGAAGTGACCATTGGTTTATACCCGGATGTTGGCGGCAGCTATTTCCTTAACCGTATGCCGGGTAAAGCTGGGCTATTTTTAGGGATGACCGCCTACAACATGAATGGCGCCGATGCGCATTATGTGGGTATTGGTAACCATTACCTTAATCGCGATGACAAAGAGTTACTGTTTGATGCGATGGCAACGGTGGCATGGTCAAATGATAAAGCGACTAACCATGAAATGCTGCATGGGCTGCTTGATGACATGCAAACACAATGTGCAACACCGTTAGCGTCAAGTCAGCTTGAAACAAATCAAGCAATGATAGATGAGTTAATGGCTGGCGACTTATCAACAATTGTTGCGCGAGTCGGTTCGCTAAACGATGAACAAAAAGAGGCACAGCCTTGGCTCGCTAAAGCCTGCAAAGTCATGTTGGCCGGTAGCCCTATTAGTCTGGCTTTGGTACACAAACAATCAACGTTGGGCACAGAAATGAGCTTAGCTGAGGTGTTTAAATTTGAGTTAGGCTTAAGTGTTAATTGTTGTGCTCGCGGCGATTTTGCTGAAGGCGTACGCGCGTTACTTATCGATAAGGATAGAAGCCCGAAATGGTTATATCAGGATGTGGCTTCAGTGCCCAATGAGTTAGTGTCATCACTGATGAACTCACCTTGGAATGAAACTAGCCACCCTCTGAGGGATATGCTTTAAGGCGACTGATTTAAACAAATACCATACTGCACTTGTTAAGGGTGCGCAGGAGCAAAACATGAGTACTGTTGCATTTATTGGCTTAGGAAACATGGGCGGCCCAATGGCCGTTAATCTGATTAAAGCGGGCTTTACCGTTAAAGTGTTTGATTTGGTTCCCGCTGCGATGCAAGCGTTGGCCGAGCAAGGCGCACTCACCGCAACGACTGCCTGTGGCGCAGCTGCCAGTGCTGACATCGTGGTGACGATGTTGCCGGCTGGCAAACATGTTCGTAGCCTCTATATTGGCGATAGCGACAATAAAGGCTTAGTCGATGTGGTTGCGGCAGGGACATTACTCATTGATTGCTCAACTATCGATGCTGATAGTGCACGCTTTGTGGCAAAGCACGCGGCTGACAAAGGTTTAGAGTTTGTTGATGCGCCAGTCTCAGGCGGCACCGCAGGCGCCGCAGCGGCCACGCTGACCTTTATTTGTGGTGGCAGCGACAGCGGATTTGGGCATGCACAGGTTGCGCTCAAGGCTATGGGCGCCAATATATTTCATGCGGGCGGCCCCGGTGCTGGGCAAGTGGCTAAGATCTGTAATAATATGCTGCTGTCTGTATTGATGGTGGCGACATCTGAGTCGTTGCAGATGGGTATTGACCATGGACTCGACCCTAAGGTGCTTTCAGATATAATGAAAGTCAGTAGTGGTGGTAATTGGACGCTAGATAAATATAATCCTTGTCCAGGAGTGATGGGATCGGTTCCGTCGTCAAACGATTATCAAGGCGGCTTTATGGTTGACTTGATGGTAAAGGATTTGGGGCTTTCTCAAGAAGCGGCTTTGTTATCAAACTCAAGCACGCCAATGGGCGCTTTAGCGCGCAGTCTTTATGTTAATCATGGGCGTCAAGGTAACGGTAAACGCGATTTTTCGAGTATTTTTGAGCAGTTTGCTCCTAGATCCTCAGAGTAATCAACAGATAAAAAATAAAGGGTAATTCAATGGATTTAAAAGATAAGGTTGTAGTCATTACTGGTGGTGCGGGTGGACTAGGCTACGCAATGGCGGAGACTTTAGCGGCTGCAGGTGCCAAGCTAGCACTTATCGATGTTGACCAAGAGAAGTTGGAAAAAGCCTGTGCAAACATTGGTGCAACAACTGAAGTTCAAGGTTATGCATTAGATATTACCGATGAAGAAGATGTCGTTTCAGGTTTTCAGTTTATTAAAGAAGATTTCGGCAAAGTTAATGTGCTGATTAATAACGCGGGCATTTTACGTGATGGCTTAATGGTAAAAGCCAAAGATGGCCAGGTGACTGACCGTATGTCTTATGATCAGTTCCAATCGGTTATCAACGTCAACTTAACAGGTACTTTCCTCTGTGGCCGTGAAGCGGCAGCAGCGATGATTGAGACCAAGCAAGAGGGGGTGATTATCAACATCTCTAGCCTTGCTCGGGCAGGCAACATGGGTCAGTCAAATTACTCAGCCTCTAAAGCGGGCGTAGCTGCCATGAGTGTCGGTTGGGCTAAAGAGCTTGCACGTCATAATATTCGCAGTGCAGCAGTGGCACCGGGCGTGATCGAAACTGAAATGACAGCGGCAATGAAGCCGGAAGCGCTTGAGCGATTAGAGAAAATGGTGCCTGTTGGCCGTTTAGGTCAGGCGGAAGAGATAGCTTCTACGGTGCGTTTTATCATTGAGAACGATTATGTGAACGGTCGCGTATTTGAGATTGATGGCGGTATACGTTTGTAATATCGAGTCTCTCGGCAACAATTAACGGGCATTTGCCCGTTTTTTTATAACTGTTCATTAGTGGTGTGAATTGGTATATATAGGCGAGATATACGTCATAATTAAGTTTAGCAGGCTAGATTTGTGTTAGAAGAGGAGTATGGGGTTACAATGGACTGGTTAGAGAAAACAACCAAAGTGATGATGCTAGTGGTCGGTTATAGTGGATTGTTAGTGATCTATTTTGGCTTTTTTTATTTGATATTTAGCGGGGAAAGTACCGCCATTATTCCATGGTATATCTTGCTATCACCTTGGGTTTGCATCTATTTTGGACTAAGCAAGCGTACTCAATTTGAAATTATGCAGTGGTTTATTAACAAGTTTACCCGCAATTAGTCCCTTACTTTCCCATTGTCGTTTTCAAAATCTGTTCTTAGTGGGGTTAAATTACTTTATTTGTTTAAGGGATCGTAAGTCTTAGATTAACTGCTTTTAACACAAGTTGTATTAATAGATACTTAATGGAGTTGATGCTAGATCTCAGCAAGAATCGCCGTATTGGCATTATTATCGCTATTAGAGCGTAAAGCTTAAGAGATTCATTAACTCATCTTTTATTTAGACAGAACTTAGACAGTACTTAGGCAACGAATGAGATTTTTAATTGCATCAATCCTGACTTGTGCAACATTATTGATAACGGCTGGCTGCGATGCACCTAAATCAAAGCATACTGAAACTGTAGCCGCTGGATCATTACCCGATGGCGTACAAATAGCAGATTTTGGTAGCTGGAAATCTCCTGTTACTGCTGAGCATGTTTATGATCTGTCAGACAGTATAGGTGAGATCCAAGTCACCGCTGGTCGCATCTATTTTACCATTCTTGATGCTAGCAGTGAGGGCCAGCGTGGCGTTAAACGGATAGACGGTGCTGGTGTGGTCGTTGAAGCAATCCCCTCCAATTTTGATATTGGCAGCCGTGTACATGAGTACGGCGGTGCACCTTTTGTTGCGATAGGTAATAGCCTCTTTGCCGCTAAACACTCAGATCAACTCTTGTATCGCATTGCCCCCAATCAGGCGCCGTTTCCATTAACACCTTCAGGCACTCGGCACGCTGACTGTATATCAAACTCAAAAGCTTCCCGTTTAATCTGTGTCAGAGAAGACCATAGAGCTGCAGATAACGTGGTTAATCAGCTCGTCGGCATTAACTTAAGTTATGCTGATGAAGGTAAAGTGCTCACTACTGGCGCTGATTTTTACTCCACACCGGTTATCTCTCCAGACCAAACCAAATTAGCGTGGATAACATGGGATCACCCAAACATGCCGTGGGATAACACTAAACTATGGCTGGCAGATCTTGATAACAAAGGCGCGCTGATTAATGTCAAACAGGTCGCTTTAGCGCAAAAAGCTTCAATCACTCAACCTCTTTTTAGCCCCAATGGACAGCTCTATTTTGTTGCCGATTACACTAACTGGTGGAATATTTATCGACTAAATGAGTTTGATCAAGCTGAGGTCGTACTAGCGCAAGAAGCTGAGTTTGCTGTTGCTGCTTGGCACTTAGGTCATCACAATTTCGCATTCGAAAATGAACATACCTTAATCGCCAGTTATAACCGTGAAGGTGAAGCTGGACTTATCCGTATTGATACCGAAAGTGGCATCACGGATCCTATTGCTGTCGATTTTGCAGAAATTACTTATGTAACCAAAAGCGAGAACGAAGTTATTTTCGTCGGCGCGAAAGAAACGCCTGAAAAAGGGATCTATAAAGTACAAGGACGTTCTGCCCAGCTGATTTATGCGCCCAAACTTACGGTAATGGACCCCCACTTTATTTCAAGAGCCGAGAGTGTCAGCTTTAAAACGGGCGATAATGATACCGCCCATGGTTATCTTTACCAACCGGTAAATCCTAAATTCCAAGCGCCAGCAGGGCAAGAACCGCCGTTAGTGATGTTTTTGCACTCCGGCCCCACAGCTCAGGCAAACCGAGCATTTAGGCGTGATATTCAGTATTGGACGAGTCGCGGTTTTGCAGTGTTTGATCTCAACTACCGTGGCAGTACCGGTTTTGGCCGGGATTATCGCAACAGTCTTTATGGTAACTGGGGTAAGTCAGATGTAGAAGATGCGGTTAGAGCCGCAGGCTTCTTGGTCAATCGTGGCGATGTCGATGGCCGAAAACTAGCCATAAAAGGAACTCGCGCGGGTGGCTTTACTGCATTATCAGCCGTTGCTTATTACAGTACGTTTGGCGCCGCAGTAAGCTATTCAGGTATTAGCGACGTAGAGTCATTTAAACGTCATTCCCATAAGTTTGAAAGTTATTATTTAGAGAAACTCATTGGCGAATTTGATAACTATAAACGCCGCTCTGCGATGAACAATCTCGCAGGAATTAATGAACCTTTACTGCTTGTTCAAGGAGTCAACGACTCACTGATCCCTGCAGAGCAAACGCTACAGCTCTATAATGCCGTTAAACAAAGGGGTAGGCCGGTAGCCTATTTAGAGTTTAACGATGCTGCCAATCGAGTATCTCCGCAAAGTAAAAAGCGCGCTTTAGAGTCTGAACTGTCGTTTTATGGTCAAGTTTTCGGCTTTACACCAGCAGGAGATACGCCTGTACTCATCATTGAAAATATTGATAACTTAAGGCGCAGGTAAGCTTTAGCATAGTGCTAGGTGCTAGGCGACCACATCAGTGCTAGGGTTAAGGCCGTTTAGAATGGCGCAGTTGGGCTGTTTGCCACCTTTACAGTCCTTGATTAAATGCCGCAGCTGGCGACTTAAGTTACTCAGCTTATCGATCTTTTGTTCAATATCATCGAGGTGATGTTGAGCGAGTGCTTTTACATCAGCAGCATTACGATCGGTGTTTTGTTGCAAATCGAGCAGTGCTTTACAATCTTCTAAAGTAAACCCTAGTGCTCTACAGTGCTGTATAAAACCCAGCGAATCCACCTCCTTTTGGCTGTACTCACGGTAGCCGTTATCGTTCTTTCGACCCTCCACCAAGCTAATGTCATGATAATAACGTATGCTTTTTACTGATAAATCAGTCAGTTTAGCGACTTCACCAATTTTCATTGTCTCTCCGGTGCAAAATAATTTGAATTGACGTTTGACTCTCCCCTTGTAGGAGACAATACCCTTAGTACATCAAAGATACAATATAAATGAGCTGGGAGCGTTTTTATGCAAACGATTAATCTATATGTCCCCAATATGAGCTGTGCAAGCTGTGTGGCCAAAATTGAGTCTGCTTTTGCCAAAGCCAGTAGCAAAGATGATATCAGCAGTGCAATTAGCGCCAGAGTGAATCTTGCCGACAAGCAGGTTCAGGTGTTCGGTGATATCCCGCCTGCAACAGCAATTGAGCTTATAAAAGCCGTTGGATACGACAGCGAACAGTTGCTTGATGCGCGAAAAGGCGCGGCAAAGAAAGAGGCCGATGAGGTTAAAGAGTATCGAACTCGAGTAATACAAGCTGCCATTGGCCTGGGTCTAGGGGTGCCTTTAATGCTGTGGGGGCTACTCGGCGGTGAAATGATGGTGAATAACGCCAGTCAGCAACTGGCATGGGGCGTAGTGGGTCTGGTGACATTAATCGTAATGGCAACCACAGGGCGTCACTTTTTTCAGGGCATGTTACGTGCAATAAAAGCGCGTAGCGCCAATATGGACACTCTTATAGCATTGGGTACTTCTGCTGCCTGGGTTTATTCGATGTTGGTTGTTATTGCACCGCAATGGTTCCCTGCAGATACCCGGCATGTCTACTTTGAAGCGAGCGTGATGATCTTAGGTTTAATTAATTTAGGCCATGCATTAGAGCTTAGGGCAAGAGGTAAAACCAGCGAAGCTGTGCAGCGCCTACTCGGACTGCAAGCTAATACCGCGATACGTATTACCGATGTCGGCGATGAAGAGGTTGAGATCAGCCAAGTTAATCTCGGTGACCATCTACGTCTGCGCCCCGGTGATAAAGTGGCGCTCGATGGTGAGATCATTAGCGGACATACCTTGATTAACGAGTCGATGTTAACGGGTGAACCCGTGCCCGTGCACAAAGAGCCTACTGATAATGTTAGCGCCGGCACCGTTAACGGCAATGGCAGTGTTATATATCAAGTTACCGCCGCTGAAAAAGACAGCAAACTGGCCAAAATTATTGAGTTAGTTCAGCAAGCACAAACATCCAAAATACCGATAGGACGCTTAACGGATAAAATCTCCGCTTACTTTGTGCCGGCGGTGATTATTATTGCACTGCTGAGTTCGGCTATTTGGTATCTGTATGGGCCAGCACCTGCTTTGTCACATGCCTTGGTCGTGCTAACCAGTGTGCTTATTATCGCCTGCCCATGCGCTTTGGGACTTGCTACGCCGATGTCGATTATGGTTTCAGTTGGCCGCGCCGCAAAGATGGGGGTATTAGTTAGAAATGGTGAAGCGTTGCAAACAGCGAGTAAGGTCACCACAGTAGTGCTTGATAAAACCGGCACCATTACCCAGGGCGCGCCTAAAATCACTGAGTTAATCGTGCTGCAATCGCAAATCGATAAACAAAGTTTACTCAGTGATATTGCCGCGTTAGAGCAACACTCCGAGCACCCGCTTGCCAGCGCGATTATTGCAGAGGCTAAGCAATTATCACTCTCTATTAAAGAGCCGGAACAGTTTACTAACGTGCAAGGTCGGGGGATCACGGGGCTGGTAACAGGCATTGAGTATGCGATTGGTAACCAGAGCCTGATGCAACAAGTTGGTTTAGATAACTTATCTGCTTATCAGCAGCAAATATCGACAATGGCAAGTAAAGGGCAAACACCAGTATTTGTGGCAAGGGAGCAAAAGCTTATCGCCATCATCGCCATAGCCGATCCTATCAAGGCAGATGCCGTTGCAGCGATAACCGCCATGAGAAGCAGTGGCCTGAAAGTGGTGCTATTAACGGGGGATAACCAACAAACGGCAAGGGCTGTCGCTAATGCCGTGGGTATTGAAACTGTATTTGCCAATGTTTTACCTGAGCAAAAGCAGCAAAAAGTGATCGAATTGCAACAGCTAGGTGAAGTGGTTGCCATGGTCGGGGATGGCATTAATGATGCGCCAGCACTGATGAGCGCCGATGTTGGTCTAGCGATGGGAAGTGGCACGGATATCGCCATAGAAAGCGCAGACTTTACACTGCTTTCAGCAAGACTGATGGTGGTGGCCGAAACGCTATTACTGGCAAAAGCCAGCATGAAAAACATCAAGCAAAATCTATTTGGCGCCTTTATCTATAATAGCTTAGGGATCCCTTTAGCTGCAGGGGTATTGTTTCCGTTTACCGGCATGTTACTCAGTCCTGTTATCGCAGGTGCCGCCATGGCATTGTCATCATTAACCGTGGTGAGTAATGCTAATCGATTGCGCAAAGCCAAGCTTGTTTAAGCATCATGGTATAACAGCTAGAGGTAAGCACCACCTAGTGCGAACTATTTTAATAAGATTGTCATCTAACAGCGCGGATCACAGTTGATAATTTAGGCTAAAATGCTATAGTATCGCGCTTGATTTTATAGGCTATGCGCGGACTTGCGTGAGTCTTCGACCGGTAAGTTGATATAGAACTAATGGTTCATATCTATTTACTGGTTTTTGTTTTATCTATGATCTCTATAAGTCATATAACCAAAAGCGGAAAGTTACTTTGATTACTACAGCTAATATCACCATGCAGTTCGGCGCTAAGCCACTGTTTGAAAACCTCTCAATAAAGTTTGGCGGCGGAAACCGTTACGGTCTTATCGGCGCCAACGGTTGTGGTAAATCAACCTTTATGAAGATCCTTGCGGGCGATCTTGAGCCAACTTCAGGTAACGTTTCACTGGATGTTAATGAGCGCTTAGGTAAGTTGAGCCAAAACCAATTTGGTTATGAAGAGTTTAACGTCATTGATACCGTGATCATGGGGCACGCTGAGCTTTGGGAAGTGAAGAAAGAGCGTGATCGTATCTACTCTTTACCTGAAATGACTGAAGAAGACGGCATCAAAGTGGCCGATCTTGAGATGGAATTTGCCGAGATGGACGGTTATACCGCCGAATCTCGTGCCGGTGAACTGTTAATGGGCGTCGGTATCGGTGTCGATCAGCACTTTGGTCTTATGGGCCAAATCGCACCTGGCTTTAAGCTACGTGTACTTTTGGCGCAAGCCTTGTTCTCAGATCCAGATGTACTGCTACTAGACGAACCCACCAACAACTTGGATATTGACACCATTCGTTGGTTACAAGATATGCTGAATCAACGTAACAGCACCATGATTATCATCTCGCACGATAGATATTTCTTGAACTCTGTTTGTACTCATATGGCTGATTTGGATTACGGCGAAATGCGCGTATTCCCAGGTAACTACGATGAGTACATGATGGCAGCGCAACAATCACGCGAACGATTGATGTCTGACAATGCTAAGAAAAAAGCACAAATTGCTGAGCTTCAGGGCTTCGTTGCACGTTTCTCTGCTAACGCGTCTAAAGCAAAGCAAGCAACCTCACGTGCTAAGCTAATCGACAAGATTAAGCTTGATGACATTAAAGCGTCAAGCCGTGTGAATCCATTTATTCGTTTCGAACAAGAAAAGAAATTGTTCCGTAACGCATTAATTGTGGAAGACTTAAGCAAAGGTTTTGACGTTCAGCTGTTTAAAGATCTTAATCTGATTGCCGAAGTCGGTGAACGCATTGCTATCTTGGGTGATAACGGTGTCGGTAAAACCACATTGTTACGCACCTTAGTACACGACATTCCACAGGATTCAGGTACGATTCATTGGTCTGAAAACTCTGCGATTGGTTACTACGCCCAGGATCATGAGTCAGATTTCGAAAATGACATGACATTGTTTGAGTGGATGAGCCAGTGGCGTAAACCAGAAGATGATGACCAAACTGTACGTAGCTACTTAGGCCGTATGTTGTTTGGTTCTGACGATATTAAAAAGTCAGTTAAAGTGCTTTCTGGTGGTGAAAAAGGGCGTATGTTGTTTGGTAAGCTAATCATGCAAAAGCCAAACATCTTGCTACTTGATGAGCCGACTAACCACATGGATATGGAATCAATCGAGTCATTGAACAACGCACTTGAAATGTATGAAGGTACATTATTGTTCGTCAGCCATGACCGTGCGTTTGTATCATCAATTGCTAACCGTATTCTTGAAGTTACGCCAAACGGCGTGAATGACTTCAAAGGCACTTACGATGAGTTCCTTGTGAGTAAAGGTATTGAAGGTTAATCTTCAGCTTTAGCACTTTAGCACTTTAGCACTTTAGTTTTAGTAATAGTTAGGTAATGGTTGAGTAATATTTAAAGAGCCCGATGCGTCGGGCTTTTTTGTGGCTGCAGTTTGTTGCTGCCGTAGCAATGGTGTTTTTAAAAATCCAAATCAAAGTCAAAGTCGTGGCGCTTCGCCCACACCCGAACCAAGGGGTAAAGCGCTTGTACCCCTTGGTAATCCCTCAGCGCCCCGGCCAAAAGGGGAACAATAGCAATCCCCTCTTGGATCACGACATTCAGACATCCTTCCCTGCACCGCAGGTCATTGGAACCACTGTGGTCAGCAGCTAACGCATTTCTGCCCCATTGTGATTTGGCTGCTCTATTAGCTATTTTTTCCAAATCCAAATCCAAATCCAAATCAAAGTCAAAGTCGTGGTGCTTCGCCCACACCCGAACCAAGGGGTAAAGCGCTTGTACCCCTTGGTAATCCCTCAGCGCCCCGGCGAAATTTAAACAGCGAAATTTCCAACGGGGGAGATTTGATTCTGCACGTTTGGTTAATGTATTTAAGCCATGATGTTTACTAAGAGACAGTTATTTCTTACTGGAAAAATGAAAACTTAAATGCTAAGAGTCTGTGCTTTTCTAACCTAGTGTAGATGCATCCATGACATCCATGACATCCATGACATGGATGTCATGGTCGAGCTTCCATGGACGGACTTGCAGCGTGTCACGGGCGTATCTGCACATACGCCGACCGCAGGTTATTGGAACCACTTTGGCCTAAAGGTAACTCACATCTGCCCGTGCGACGTGAAGTCGTATGAAGCGTTGTTCACCACGATAAGAGTGAACCATCTGTATCACCAGATGACCCTAGGACTCTGAATAAAGTAGCGAGTCTGACAATGTAACGATATTTGGCTTTATGCCGAATGGGAACTGAATCGTGAGAGGACGTTCTTCCTGATAACCACAGTCGGGTAAGTGCTAGGGAGTCAGTATGATGAACATATGTGAATCCACCTAAGGTGCGTTATGTGAGAAGTGAAGTGGTCAACTAATTTTGGCCACGGACTTAGAGTCTTCCTGAAATAACCGTTCAGACTCAACTGGTGTCAAACCACCGTTATACTGATGTGGCCTGACTTGATTGTAA
>NZ_JAKIKR010000086.1 GCF_023284025.1 Shewanella abyssi
GCCTCGGTCACCACCACGGATGATGCGGGCAACAGCGCCACGGTTAACGACAGCGAAACCTACGGTGTGGATACGCAGATCGCAGCCACCATTAACCTCAGTCCAATTGAAGTCGGTGATGACAACATTATCAACAGTGCTGAAAGCGCCGGCCAAGTCACCTTAAGCGGTACCGTTGGCGGCGATGTGCAGCTCGGCGATACCGTCACCTTGACGCTCGATGGCAATACGATTGCGACCGCACTTGTAGTCGATTTAGGCAACGGTCAACTCGGCTTCAGTACTGATGTGGATGCCAGTGCATTACTGGGTGCCAACGCCAACAGTATTACAGCCTCGGTCACCACCACGGATGATGCGGGCAACAGCGCCACGGTTAACGACAGCGAAACCTACGGTGTGGATACGGTTAGGCCAACCGCACCAATCGTCACCATTAATGATGATAATGATCCTGACGACCAGGTCTTATCAGAGTCTGAAATCGGTGATGATGATGTTCAAGTGCAAGTAAAAATAGACAACACTGACTTTGCATCGAAAGGAACAGTCCAATTAACGATAAATAATGGAACTTCTGTCACTGCACTAACGTTGAGTTTGGCGCTTGACGGAATTAGTATCATTGCATTAGATAGTAATGGACTTTCAGTTGATGGTTTCAGCTACGATGCAGCTTTAGGCATCATCAGCTGGACAGAGACAACACCAGACAATGGGCAGTCTCTAAAGGTGACAGCAACCCAAACTGATGAGGCTGGAAATCAGTCAGAATCAAGCGAAGATACCGCTACAGTCCGTCATGATACAGAAATTCTTCTTGGCCAAGTTATAGAAGCTTCAACCGATAACATATTAACATTACCAGATGGTATAGATTTTGAGGGAACCACCACTCTTGGAGGTTCAATATCGCTAGTAAATGGTACCTATGTATACACAGCACCAGTCAGAGATCATGGTGATAATGTTTCAGACCAAGATAGCTTCAGTGTAACCAATGCTGACGGCAGTATCGCAACCTTTACTATCAATATTACCGATACCGCACCTGTTGCTAATGATGATATCGACAGCATAGGTTTTGGTGGTACGGCACATGGCAACGTGATCACCGGGGCTGGCACCGACGGCAACGGTGCCGATAATTTGGGAGCGGATGCGACCAGTGTTAGCTCCGTCACTTATGGCGACCAAACCTATTCATTTGATACCGATTCTGATGCCAATGGCAATATTACTATCATCACAGATGATGGCGTACTGGTGATGAGTAGTGACGGTAGCTATAGTTATGAGTCGAGTCTAGATGAGCATGTAAACCTAGACTCAACTGAACTGTACAATGGCCAGGGAGTTCACCTGTATGGTTTTAATAGCGTTACCGATTTTTTAGATAATGGAAATCTTGATCAATCAAGCTTAACCGGAAACGGCGAGGGTATCTCCACAAATTCTGCAGGCATAGGCGTACGAGGTAATGGCTGGATGGATAACAGCGAGTCTATGGTCATCGATTTAGAAGCCAACTTTAATGAGGTTTCATTCGGCCTGCATGGATGGGACGGCGAATCGTACTATACGCATGGTCAGTGGACCGCCTATGATGCAAACGGTGAGGAAGTGGCCCATGGGAATTTCTCAGGCATTGACAGCTTAACCATAAACTCTGATACACCCTATCAGTATGTGGTTATCACAGCAGGATCTAAC
The DNA here is from genome assembly GCF_023284025.1 of Shewanella abyssi. Classification (GTDB taxonomy): domain Bacteria; phylum Pseudomonadota; class Gammaproteobacteria; order Enterobacterales; family Shewanellaceae; genus Shewanella; species Shewanella abyssi. The sequence continues at coordinate 1,714 of NZ_JAKIKR010000086.1, forward strand.
GCCTATTTCTCGCTAACCTCGTTACAAACAGCTATTAACCATCCTCAGGTCAGCGATCAGTTCGAGTACACACTGACTGATGCCGACAATGACAGCCATTCGGCAACCTTGACCGTCACCCAGGACTCAGAGCCCGATGCGGCCAACGATACAGCGATCGTGGCTGAGTCAGGCATAATTGCAGACGCTGATGCCGGTATCCAAGGCGGCACCACCGCAGGCGATGGCAGTAATATTGCCAGCGGAAATTTACTCGATAACGATGCCGGGATCAGCGGATCCACTCTGATCACTGAGGTCGAAGGCGAGACGGCAGTTGATGGCGTCATCACTGTGACCACGGAGAGCGGTGAATTAATTGTGTATACCGAGGACAGCGCCGAGCACAGAGCCGGTGATTATCAATACACACTGACACAGAATACCAGTGGCGATAACACCAGTGAGTCGTTCAATTATCTATTAGCAAATAGCTTGGGTAACGAGAGTTCAGCCAGCCTGACGGTCAATATCACAGATGATGCACCGATAGCCAGTGACATCAGTCAGAACCTACAAACCAGCGCGGCCCCCATCACCACCAACCTCACCCTAGTACTGGATGTCTCCGGCAGCATGGGCAGCATGGCAGGTAATGGCAAGACCTATCTCGAGACCGCTATCGAGTCCCTGAAGGCGCTGATCAGCGAAGTCGACGCTACCGGTAACGTCAACATTCAGATTGTCAGCTTCTCTAATGGCGCTCACACCACTGGCTGGTTGGTCGATGATATTGCCGGTGCTATAGGTTACCTCGAAGGTCTACGCGATGGCGGCGGCACTAACTACGAGGCGGCGCTGAAGGCCGTCATGGCTAGTGGTCCCTTGCCCTCGGCGGATCAGAGCCTGGTATACTTCATCTCAGATGGCGAGCCCAACAGTGGCTACGAGGTCGATCCCGATTTGCAGAAGGATTGGGAGAACTACCTCGCTGATGTCTCTACTCAGTCAAATATTGCGGGAGACGACCAGCATTACGACATCTCCTTCGGCATAGGTATCGGCGGCGCATCGCTGACATATTTACTGCCCATCGCCCATCCCGAGGTCAATGGCCAAGAGGATTACGCGGTCAAGGTGGATAACGCCGACGATCTCACCAGCACCATACTCAACTACTTCGACGGCAATGCCCTAAGCGGCAGTTTGGGACTGCTCGGCTCATCAAGTACCCATGGAGTATTGATCGGTGCCGATGGCGGTAAGGTTGCCAGCATAGAGATCGATGGCCAAACTCATCTGTATGATGCCGACAATCCACTGCAGGTATTCACCACGGCCCTCGGAGGGCAGATAAGTCTGAACTTCGATACCGGAGAATACCGTTACACTATCGAAGTGGATCGCAACGTGCTCAACGAGCATGAGTCGTTCGAAGTAACCCTCATCGATAACGATGGTGACACGGCATCTCTCCAGCTTCAAATTGATATCGATTATCACGCTAGCTTGGATGCCAATGCCAATAACATCATCACTAACCTGACTCAGGGCAGCAGCATAGATATTCCGCTCGAATACTTGATGCATGGTGACAAGACGCCATACGACGCGGCCATTACCGATGTCACGGGCGGCAATGCTAGCCTAGTGAATGACCACATCAGTATAAATGGTCTCACCGATGGCACTCACTTCGAGTACACCCTAGAAGGCAATGGCGCCTCGGACTCCACCAACGTCGATATCGTTCATACGACGTCGAGCAAGCTAACGGGCACGGCGGAGAACGACATCATCATAAGTTCATCAGGCGTCAACGACGACGCACATATTGTCGCGACGGTGACATCGGGCAAGACAGATAACACGGATAACCAGTTTGGCTTTAGCTTCACAACATTAGCTGCAGGCTTATTCGTTGCAAGTATCAGTATAAACTTGCGAGCCGGCAATGATAACAATGCCACAGTCCAAGACTATGACCTCGGCAGCGACAGCAATATAAACCAATCTGAGGTCAGCTGGTCGTTGTCACAGTCCAGCTCTGTACTAACCGCCGAGTTTGACAATAACACCTTCACTTCAGGAGAGGCACTCTGGTTCACCATCGACACCAATAAACTAGGTGGTAACAATGGCAGCGACTTCGCCAATAAAGCAGTCACCTTTACCGTCACCCTGAGTGACGGCTCTACTCAGACAGGGGTCTACCTCACTGATGGTGCCGGCGGTGCTCAAAGCACCATGTTATTTGGCGATGGGCTCAGCGGTGGTGACGGCGATGATATCCTCGTTGGCGGCGCGGGTAGCCATATTCTGCTCGGCGGTGACGGCGACGATATACTCATCGGCGGCACCGGTGACGACATGCTGATTGGCGGCCTTGGTGAGGATATCTTCGTCTGGACCACCGGTTCCGTCGATGGTACAGATACCACCGACCACATTACCGACTTCAATCTCGCAGAAGACAAGCTCGATCTAAGCGATATACTGCAGGGCGATAACGCCAATGAACTGAGTCAATATATCAACTTCACTGATATAGGAGGCTCTACCAGCATTAATATCGATACCGACCAAGATGGGACATTTGATCAACACATAGTACTAGATGGTGTCGACCTTTCTCTCCTTGGCGACACGTCTGAAGAGATTATTAGCAGTTTACTCGGTGACAATGGCGATGGGCCACTCATTGTAAGCAATACTCAAGGGGAGACCTTAATTATTGATTCAAGTGAGCAGCCCCGCCATGATTTAGATATCAATGGTGTATTGAATTCACTGTAATGAATAGGGCTAAATCTTAAGGGGCGTGGCAAACACGCCCCTCATGTCCGATACTAAAATAATAAAAACTAAAGGATAGCTATCCCACGTGACCGTCTCAGCTTCTAAGAAAACTGAGCAATGGACCATTTCGGCATCTCAGCGCGTTATTGTTGACCCATTGCTAGACAGTTTAGTTTTACTTACTGAATACTTCGGCAGCCCTTGCTCCTGCGATTCTTTGGCGGCAGGCCTGCCCATGCAAGGTCATGTAATGACACCTGAGCTGCTACCTCAAGCAGCTGCCCGAGCGGGATTAACAGCAAAGCTGTCTCGTAAGGGGCTTAATGAAATAATCCCTATCTTACTGCCTTGCATATTACTCCTTAAAGATAAAAAGGCCTGCTTGCTTCGAGAGCTGGATATTGAGCAAGATAAAGCCATCATTCAGTTACCGGAGACTGGCGGCGAAGAAACACTATCCATTGAAGAGCTTGAAGCCATTTATGTGGGTTACCTGTTTCTAGTTAAACAGGAGTATCGTGGTGACATGGGCTTTGATGTCCATCTTCATGAGAACAAATCTCACTGGCTATTACAGACGCTCAAAGACTCTGCTCCCATCTATCGCGACGCGTTAATCGCATCGGTATTAGTTAATTTATTTGCACTTGTGTCGCCATTATTCATCATGAATGTGTACGACAAGGTCGTGCCAAACTTAGCATTTAACTCTTTATGGGTGTTAGCGATAGGTGCCGGCATAGCCTACATATTTGACTTAGTGATGCGTCAATTGCGTAGTTACTTGATAGATGTCGCGGGGAAGAAAGTCGATATTATCGTCTCCTCGCAACTGTTCGCAAAGGCCATAGGCATCCCATTGGAAAAGCGCTCGCCGAGTGTTGGTGGCATGGCCAAGCAGCTTGGCGAATTTGACAGCATTCGAGATATCCTGACGTCGGCTACCATCACCACCTTAGTGGATCTTCCTTTTGCTCTGTTCTTTTTAACGATTATTTATATAGTCGCTGGCGATCTGGCATTTGTCCCTTTAGTCGGTGGTTTTATTATCATAGTTTATACCTTGATTATGCAGCCAAAACTAAAAGCTGCAGTAGAGGAAAGCAATAAGTTCTCAGGCTTAAAACATGGCCATTTAATCGAGTCACTTTCATCATTAGAGTCGATCAAATCTAGCGGTGCCGAAGGCTTAGTGCAAAAAAGCTGGCAGCAGATGATTGGTCATACCGCTAGCTGGCAGTTAAAATCGAAAAAGATCTCGACGTCAGTGACTAATGTCGCGACATTTGTGGTGCAAACCTCCGTAATTTTCGTCGTAATACTCGGTGTTTATCGTGTCGCTGACAATGAGATATCCATGGGTGGCATCATTGCGGCCGTTATCTTATCCAGTCGGGCAATATCCCCAATGGCGCAGTTAGCAGGATTAATGACACGAGGCAACCAAACTGCCAGTGCACTGCGTCAACTTAATGAAATCATGGCCCAAGAGAGTGAGTTTGAGAACAAAGGGCATCTGGTCAGCAGACAAAGACTACGAGGTCAGATTAATGCAGATCACTTAGCGTTTAGCTATCCGAACTCAGAGCGGCCAATACTGCACCCATTATCGATAAAAATAGAACCGGGCGAGCGAATTGCGATAATAGGTCGTAATGGCTCAGGCAAGAGTACCCTCGCTAAAGTACTTGTGGGACTTTTTCAGCCCAGCAAAGGCAGCCTAACCTATGATGGCCTCGATTCTGCGCAGATACATCCAAGCGATCTTAGACGTAACTTTGGTTATCTACCGCAAGATATTACCCTGTTTCACGGCACTATCCGCGACAACATCCTCTTTGGGACGCGGCAAGTAACCGAGCATCAACTGATCAGGGCCGTGCAATTATCAGGGGTTAACTTGTTTACTAATCTAGAATCCGAAGGACTCGATCAACAAGTGGGTGAAGGAGGGCGGGAGCTTTCTCGTGGCCAACGACAAACCATCGCCTTAGCACGCGCAACACTGAACGATCCCCCGGTATTACTAATGGATGAACCGACAGCCAGCTTGGATGCTAGAGCCGAAAAGCAGTTCATTCAAGCGATGCACAATGTCAGTAAAGATCGCACCTTAGTGCTGATTACTCACAAGATGCACCTATTGAATTTAGTAGACCGCATCATCGTATTAGATCGCGGCCACATTATTGCTGATGGCGCCAAAGCAGATGTACTGAAAAAGCTTAATGAAGGCTTGCTTGCAGGAGCGGTAAATAGATGAGTAAGCATTTAACCTCACAAGACTTAGACATGGTTGACGATGTCTATGGCGCCATGATGACCGATGCCCCCACGAGTCATCGATTAACGATATGGGCACTTACATCTCTCGCTATAACATTTTTAATTTGGGCCTACTTTGCTGAGTTGGATCAAGTCACCACTGGAATGGGTAAAGTTATCCCCTCTTCGCAAATTCAGATAATACAGAGTTTAGATGGCGGCATATTGCAAGATATGTACGTACAAGAAGGTTTGACTGTCACCAAGGGCCAAGCACTCGCTCGTATTGATGCCACCCGTTTTCAGTCTGACTTTGCCCAGCAGGAGCAGGAAGTGAATAGCTTGCTGTCCAATGTTATCCGCTTAAAAACTGAATTAAATAGCATCACGATTTCTAATATCGGCACTGACTGGCGCGAGCAGGTAAAAATACAAGCTCATGCGCTGATCTTTCCAGAAATCTTAGAAGCCAATGAGCCGGAACTCACCAAGAGGCAACGAGAAGAGTATCAAGGCCGCATTGATAATCTCAGTAACCAACTTGAGATCCAAGCAAGACAGATCCAACAACGAAATCAAGAGATCCAAGAGTTAGCCTCTAAAATAAGAACGCTCACAACCAGCTTTCAATTAATCTCTAGAGAGTTAGAACTCACCAGACCATTAGCAGACAAAGGGATTGTACCCGAAGTTGAACTGCTCAAGCTGCAGCGAGTCGTAAACGACATTCAAGGCGAGCTGTCGTCACTAAGATTATTGCGTCCAAAAGTGAAGTCGACAATGGATGAGGCGATTTTAAAGCGTCGAGAAACGGTACTGATGTTTGCGGCTGATACCCGCGCTCAGTTAAATGAGATGCAAACCAAGCTCTCACGTATGAATGAAGCGCAAGTGGGCGCACAAGACAAAGTGAGTAAGGCTGAGATAGTCTCTCCAGTGAACGGCACCATTAAAACAATTCATATTAATACGCTCGGCGGCGTGGTGCAGCCTGGCGTTGATATTATCGAAATTGTCCCATCAGAAGACAAGCTACTCATCGAAACCAAAATTGTGCCTAAAGATATCGCCTTCCTGCATCCAGGGCTGCCTGCTGTTGTCAAAGTCACCGCTTATGACTTCACTCGCTATGGTGGTCTTAATGGGGTCGTAGAACATATTAGTGCCGATACAACCCAAGATGATGAGGGAAATAGTTTCTATATTGTAAAAGTTAGAACGGAGTTTTCTAGCCTAACGAAGGACGATGGCACGGAAATGCCTATCATACCAGGGATGTTGACCTCGGTTGATGTGATTACTGGGCAAAGATCTGTTTTAGAGTACATACTTAATCCAATATTACGGGCTAAAGATACCGCGCTTAGAGAGCGTTGAAGCCCTATAAAAAACGACCTGGAGGGGTTAACATGGACAGCAGCACAATGCGGCAGGTAAGACGTAGTGCAATTGCACTCGCCGTCGGCGCACTAATATTGCCCGCGTCGGCTTATAGCCAAACGTTAGAGCAAGCAGTAGCGCACACATTAGATACTAATCCTGAAATACGGATCGCATTTAACCGTTTTAAAGCACGTGAAGAGCAAGTTAACCAAGCAGTCGCAGGCTATATGCCGACGATCGATATTTCAGGCGGTTACGGATGGGAGCAAACCAATAGCCCATCGACTCGTCGTCGCGCTGGTGTTGGCGAAGTTGACAGTGATGGCGTGATTGAACTGGAGCGTGGTGAAGCTGGCTTTAGTATCAAGCAAATGCTATTTGATGGTTTTTATACCAGTAGCGAAGTCGATAGATACAGTTTTGAAGCAAGTGCAGAGCAGTGGGCACTGTTTGCGGCAGCCGAAGATATGGCACTAGATGTGGTTAAGGTATACACCAACTACATTCGCAGTGAACAAGTACTCACTCTGGCCGAAAAAAACCTTGCCAGCCACAAAGATATATATGAACAGATTAAACAGAGAACCGATTCAGGACTAGGCTCAACGGCGGATCTATCTCAGATCACCGGTCGTTTAGCCCGTGCAAACGCAAATGTTATCTCGGCTCGCAATAATTTTTATGATGCCAGATCACAGTTCGTTCGCGTCGTAGAGCAAGAGCCGGAAGATATGATAGTGCCAGTGCCTGATGCTGATATGTTACCGAGCGACCTCAACACCAGCGTGATGATGGCGCAAGATAACCATCCTATTCTAAAATCGGCTGCTAGTGATATCCATGCAGCGGAGAATGAACGCGAATCAGCTCAATCGAATTATTACCCTAAGTTCACTTTAGAGCTTGATGGCAACTGGAATAACGATCTCGACGGTGAAGATGGTATTTCTGGGCTAGGCGTTTTCCAAACCGATGTAGGTGGACACAGTAACGACCTCGTCGCCATGATCCGAGTTAAGTACAACCTGTTTGCAGGTGGCCGTGATTTGGCGCGAGAAAAAGAAGCGGCCTACAAAATAGGTGAAGCGAAAGAGATCCGTCAACGTGCACATAGACAAGTCATCGAAGGCGTAAACTTGGCTTGGAACGCATACGAAATGCTAACACCACAAAAAATGTATATTCGTGACCATGTCATTGCCGCTAAGGACACGCAAGTGGCCTATAGCCAACAGTTCAATTTAGGCCAACGTACATTGCTGGATCTGCTCGATACCGAAAATGAGTTGTTTGAAGCAAGAAAAGACTATTTAGAATCTGAGTATGACGAAATAGTATCACGATACCGCATTCTTAATGCGACAGGTCAATTACTTGATTCATTAAGAGTGACTCGCCCAGATGTATGGCAAGGTGAGCGAGATTACGAAGGAGGAGTACCGCAATGAAAACCCTAATAATAATATTGAGTTTAGCCATATTAGGCGGTTGCTCAATGCGTGATACAGTATCGATGGATACACCGACTAAGCAAGTTTACGATTTAAATGATATTGACCATGATGGTGTCATCGTTGCAAGAGAGCGTTGTAATGAAACCGCACTTGGTGCCACTATCGATAACTATGGCTGCGGTAAAATCAAACCGATCAATGAGCGCCAAGAGCTAAAAATCTTATTTGCTAATGACTCTGATTACATAGATCCAATGTACTATACCCAAGTAGAAATTATTGCCAGTTTCATGCAAAAGTTCCCTAATACACAGGCTGTTATCGAGGGACACTGCAGTAAAACGGGCAGCCACGAGCATAACCAAATGTTATCGCAAAATAGAGCCAATGCCGTAAGCGCATTACTTAGTGAGCGTTTTAATATTGAATCATCTCGATTAAGTGCTGTAGGATATAGTTTCGATCGTCCTATCGATCCCACTCATACCTCTGCTGCACATAGAGTCAATCGCCGAGTCATTGCTGAACTCACTGGTGATGACACCACTGCAGATATGAAATGGCATATCTATACCGTAGATGAAGTTGTTAATTAGGAAACAAACTAACGTCGTATGAATGGCAGACTTTGTAAATTAAAGAAATTAATAAAAGTCTGCCAATTTAGATTGACGATTTTGGCTTTGGCTGCGTCTTCTCTTTATCTAGAGGCAGATCCAATACCACAACTAAACTACGCACATATTACCCAAACAATAGAATCTCAGTATGGAGAGCGTGCGGGTAAACGCATTAGAGCTTGGTTTAAAATCCTTGATGAAGCTAAGGACCTAGAAGATAGCGATAAAATACTAATGGTTAATAACTTTTTTAACCTATTTCATTTTATCGATGATATAAAACTTTGGGGAAATAAGAATTACTGGGCTACGCCAATGGAATTTATTGGTGTTAGTGGCGGCGATTGCGAAGATTTTTCTATCGCAAAGTATTTCACGCTGCTCCAACTTGGCATTTCAGAAGATAAATTACGCATTACTATGGTAAAGGCAACCAGCGTAAACCAATACCATATGGTACTTGCCTACTATGAAACGCCCTCTTCCATCCCCCTCGTTTTAGACAATCTTGATAAATCCATAAAACCAGCAACACAGCGTAAAGATCTAATACCGGTATACAGTTTTAACGGTCGACAATTGTGGCTAAATAAAGAAAAAGGACGCGGCGTTCTAGCAGGATCATCATCGAAACTGGCGAAATGGAATGACCTAAAACATCGTTTAGGTGTTGAGCGATTAAAACAACCTAAACTAAAACTGGAGTAGTTAACAAGATGACACTGTTTCGACAGATATACACACTACTGTTTGCACTATTTTTACTCGTGGTCGCGAGTTTAGGCTATGTGCAGTTTACCGAAACTCAAAGCTTTCTGACCAAGCAAATGGAGTCTGATCTCAATAATACCAGTAATTCACTCGGTATCATGCTGGTGCCGGATCTTGAAGCTGGCGACATTGTCGGCGCCGAAACCTTAATCAATGTCATCTTCGAAGGGGGTTATTACCAAGAGGTAAAATTGACTTGGTTGGTCGATGGCAAGCAGCAAACGTGGCAAAACCCGGTAACTATCGTTGGTGTACCTCAGTGGTTTATTGACCTTGATCTCTTCAAAAAAATTCGACGAGAAAGCACGATTACTTCGGGCTGGATCCAGCTGGCACGATTAGAGATCACAGCTCATCCAGGATTTGGTTACCATGAACTTTGGCGAACGATGACCAATGCTATTATGGTTTTTTCAGTACTGTTTTTAATTGCGATTATATTGGCCCGCGTTGGACTAACCTGGATATTGAGACCATTACATGAAATCGCTGAACACGCCAAAGAGATAGCCAATAGAAAATTTGGCCCTGATATGGCAGTACCCAAGACCCTTGAGCTAAAGTCAGTGGTTCAAGCTTTCAATAGTATGTCTGAGCAACTCAAACAGATCTTTAGCTCTCTGGATGAAGAAGTTGGCGAGTTAAGAAAGAAAAATCTAGTCGACCAAGTATCTACCCTTCCTAATCGTCAATACATGATGGGAAGACTTAATGGTTGGTTAAGTGAGCCTAAGAACGGCGCGCTTATTATGGCTAAAATGGACTGGCTTGAAGAGGTCCACAGTAAATATGGTTATCAAGTAAGAGATGAAACCATCAAGCTGTTATCAGAAAAAATGAAACAGCATTTAGAGGGTGTTACCACATCTGTTATAGCGCGTATCGCGGCCTATGAGTTTGCGTTTCTTATTACGAGCTCCGAACATGAACAAACAAGCAAATACTTGCAGACTCTTATTCGCACAATCAATCAAGAGGTTTCAAAAGCGGGTTGCAAGCCAAATGAAGGGTTTGCTCTCGGTATAGCGCAGCGGATAGGTCAAATGAGCGTGAGTGATATTTTGGCTCAGGCAGATAATGCACTACAAAAGTCACTACAAGAAAATAAAGTATTCCATTGGTTTGAGACCAATGAAAAACAGCTGTTTACGCGTGAGCAATGGCGAGAACACCTCAGTACCGCGATTAGTGGTGGTAAGTTTAAGTTTAAGTGGCAACCCATTTTGCTTAATGACAATGATTGCGTACTTCAAAGAGAGCTTTATTGTCAGCTAGAAATAGGTGACAAAATGATCTCTGCAGGGCAATTCATGCCTTACATTGAATTACTGTCACTGGGGACTTTGCTCGATAAATGTTTAATAGAAACCATAAGTGCAAAGGACTTGCTAGGTCGCAACTTTGAACCTATTGCTATCAATCTAACCTTTGAAAGCATCAATGACCTTGAATTTCATCAGTGGCTCAACAAACTACTGCGCTCATCAGCATTAAGAGAGCGTATATGTTTTGATATCCCTGAAGCCGCTGTGTATAGCAGCCCAGAGGCTTGTGATGCTCTATGTACCATCATTAGAGATAATGGCGCCCATTTTGGTATCGATCACTTTGGGCGTCAGTTTGGCTCAATGAGCTACTTACAGAGCTTAAGACCAAGTTATGTCAAGTTGGATCAATCATTTGCATATTACGATGAAAGTGAACATAGCAGTGAGCTCTGCCGCGCCTTAATCAATGTCGCCAAAGGGCTAGATATTGAGGTGATAGTCACTGGCATAGAAGAGAAAGCACTGCTTGATCGCTTTACCCCTCTAAAAACCCATGCTTATATGGGCTATGTATCACCGCCAGTAGACATTAAACTATAGCTAAGCTACGACATCAGTAAATTTATAAAGGCCTCTGTAGAGGCCTTTTGTTTACCTGCTATCAAGCTAAAGCCCCTGCAGTTTATCGAATTGCCTTCTATTATTGACCCTATGCATTAAATGTGGGAATTATTGCCTAGTACTAAAGCTATTTCATTTGCATGTTCGGTCGTTAATTGCAGGATTCGAATCTCTTCATATCCAAAACGAAAAAAGCCTCCTGATTTCTCAAGAGGCTTATCGAAAATGGTCGGTCATAACAGCTGGATTCGAATCTTTTCCCTCTCTAACAAAGATAAAGAGCCAACAAAAAAGCCTCTCGATTTCTCGAAGGGCTTTCTAGTAAAGTGGTCGGTCGTTAATTGCTGGATTCGAATATTTCCCTATCCAAAACGAAAAAAGCCTCCTGATTTCTCAGGAGGCTTATCG
>NZ_JAKIKR010000087.1 GCF_023284025.1 Shewanella abyssi
AAGCTATTTTGTGTAATTTGTATTCGGCAATATGTTTGCCAACTTACAGTTAATTCCAATGTTTAGCTGAAAAATAGCTCAATACGCGATCCATGTAAAAAAATTACCAAAATTGTTAAGGGAATCTGCCCTTTTTGGCCGATATTGCTTGACGGTAGCTGTCAGTTTGGTAATTTTACAACCAGATTCTATTTATAATTTTACCTGAGGGATATGAGATGACTATCCGAGTTGCAATTAACGGCTATGGCCGTATCGGCCGCAATGTTCTACGTGCTTTATATGAAAGCGAAAAGAACTACCCTATCAAGATAGTTGCTTTAAACGATCTTGGTGATGCTTCAATCAATGCTCACCTAACTAAGTATGATTCTGTCCACGGACGTTTCAATGCGAAAGTAGAACATGTAGATGATGCTATTTTTGTTAACGAAGACAAAATCCTAACGTTCCAAGAGCGTGATCCTTCAAAACTGCCTTGGAAAGAACTCGATATTGATATCGTTTTTGAATGTACTGGTATATTCACTTCTAAAGAATCAGTACAGCCGCATCTTACTGCAGGCGCAAAGAAAGTGCTTATCTCTGCTCCAGGTAAGAACGTTGATGCTACTGTCGTTTACGGTGTTAACAACGATGTTATTACTAGCGATATGACGGTAATTTCAAACGCATCTTGTACTACTAACTGTCTAGCACCTTTTGCTAAGCCGTTAAATGACGAGATTGGCATTGAATCGGGTCTTATGACCACGATTCACGCTTACACCAATGATCAGCGTCTATCTGATGTTTATCATACTGATTTGCGCCGTGCTCGTGCTGCCGCAGTATCGATGATCCCTACACGTACTGGTGCAGCTGCAGCAGTGGGTCTTGTGGTTCCAGAGCTTGCTGGTAAGTTCGATGGTTTGGCGGTTCGTGTGCCTACTGTTAACGTCTCTCTCGTCGACCTTTCATTTGTTGCATCTCGTGATACGACTGTTGAAGAAGTTAACGCTATCATCGAGAAAGCAGCTTCTGTAGCACCTATGAGTGAAGTGTTAGCGGTTAATCATGAACCTTTGGTTTCCATTGATTTCAACCATAACCCATTCTCATCTAACTTTGATGCCACTCAGACCCGTGTCAACGGTCGTTTGGTTAAAGTGATGTCTTGGTATGACAATGAGTGGGGTTTCAGTAACCGCATGCTAGATAACGCTGTAGCGATAATGTCAGCTAAATAAAATCTCAATTATATTGAGTAAAAAAGCCCAGCTTTATGCTGGGCTTTCTTTTATCTGAAGCTTGATCACTAAAAATGTTATCAGCCATTATCCGTATGGGATTAATGCTGTGATGACAAGCCTATTATTGAGAACCATTAACTCAAACAAAAATCATTGGCTAGTGAACATTGCTTAGTGTCATTCTGTTTATACGAAGATACAGTATGAATCTGTTGGCTAACTAACTCTAGTTTTACATAACGCTTCGTCAATAATCTCAATATTTTGATCAATATAGCCAAGCAATATTGATTTTTCTGTATTGCCAATTTGAGAGTCTAATACCATTCTATGGAGTTCTAATGATTCTGATTTATGCGTGAGTAGAATAAGCGATGAGATATGGACACGATTCAGAGCACGCTTCAATAATGCAGCTTGTGTCAGCTTTATTGAGATTTTTACAGTATTAGTTAACATTGCTAACCTTTCGTCATTGACGATCTGTACTGCGAGCCCTGTATGTTGCAATTGACTATGCTGCGTAATATACATCTGTCATCCCTTATCATCAATGGAATAAAACCACCTTTGATAAGGATTTTATCGTGATCTAGCTGTATCCGTGCTGAATGAGTTAAGCTATTGTACTAGTACTTTGACAGGGTAGTAAGCTGGGGTAACGGGCATCTTCAGTGCGCATATAACAAATACTGGAAGAATAATGATGACTTCCATATTGAGCAGCCAAATGCTTGGATACACAACACTGAATAACCGATAAAAACCTTGTACAACGTTAGTGCAGCTAAAATATGAGTTAGCTACGTTTTATTCTAACAACGTTAAAAACATCTATCTCGAAGCCTGCAATGCCTTCTGTTCCGCTGTAGTAGGTAATGTTAACGTTTGCATCTTTAAGACTTTTGTACTTTTTTCGTCTTTTAAACTTGAACGGTGTGTCACAACCTTCAATCATTACGGTATGCAAAACCCATTCATCTTTTTCTCTTTGAATATGAGACAACACCTTCACGTCCTCAGAGTGGGTAAGTTCATCGTGTTTCTCTAGCATTTTATCGACAGGATGCTTCTTCACTAACGGTTCCTCAAAAAATTGTAATCTATAAATGTAGCACAGCTACTTAAAACTGGCTGACTAGGGTTATAAAAACCTATCTCGTAGCCAACCATAATGATAGTAACCCCATTGCCCTACTCGTCTAAATTTAGGCAATGGAAACTTAGGCAGCGCATTATCGTACAAAGGCAAACTAGGAACTTGATGGCCAGTAATTTGTTGTGCTAATCGAAAAGCAGCTTGCGTGCTAAATGATACACCAGAACCGCAGTAACCTAGACTATAACCAACGCTATTATGACAAAAAACATGGGGAATATCATCTAAAGCTGCCGCTATCCACCCAGTCCAGTTATAAGCAACCGATTTATTTGCTAACGCGGGAAAGCATTGCTTCATAGCAAGCATCAATCGGCTCTGAAAAATAGGGTCATAAGCATCCTTGCCCCATATAGCGCCTCTGCCACCAAACAACAAGCGATTACCCGGTAATAGGCGGTAATAGTATTTTAGAATACGCGTATCCATAATGACTTGGTGAGTTTTTAATCCACAAGCCTTTAACTCAATATCGGTTAATGGTTCAGTGACTATTACATTGCTTAATATCGGCAGAAATCGATTATCAATGTGCGGGTTAAATTTCTTAGGTGTATATGCATTACCCGCGCTGATCACTTTATTGACTGTTAGCTCTCCGTCTGTGGTGATCAAACGGTGCTTTCCATTTTCCTCTATCCAGTGCTCAACGCAGCTATGTTCATAAATTTTCACATTACGCTTATTTAACATTGATTTATAACCCAACAGTAACTTGAGTGGGTTTAAGCCAAATCCATCCTCGAGTCGTAACGCACCATAAGCTTGGTGATGGTCCATGTATTGGTTTTTAAGCGTTGTTGCATCAATAAATTGAGCATCTCCACCAAGATGTGTCGATATAAATGCTGCGGCGTCTTTTAATTGTGCAAGTGCTTTTGGATTATGAGCGACCTTTATGTAACCTTTCTGCTGTGGTTCACATTGAATGTCAAACGCTTCGATGAGCCCTTCAACACGCTCGACAGCCCGACTAAATTCGTTATAAATGCCCTTCGCCGTCGCTAAATCCCACCGTTTAGCCATTTGTGAATAACCTAAACGGCCAGAGCCTTTTAGCACAAATCCTGCATTGCGTGCGCTAGCACCGAAACCGACTTGATTTGCCTCGAGAACACATACATCGACATCATACAGTTCCGCCAAATAATGAGCGGTCAATAAACCTGTGTACCCGCCACCAATGATGGCGACGTCAGCCGTGTGACTTCCTCGGAGGCTTAAATTCGCGGCCCCGAGTGATACAGTACTCGCCCAATAAGAGTCGCAGGGCGTTAAGTTGGCAGGTGAAGCATGCTTCAAAGGATCAAATGTTTTACTGTTCATAATGGATGCTTTTAAACGATTGGATTCATATGTTTCTAAAAACTTAATTTCTTTAGAAGATGAGTAGCATTTCACATGCCGCGCAGTGGCAACTCGGCCCACAAAGCACACATATATAGTCTGGATGCTCTGCGGTATCATTCCAACGCTCAGGATGCTCTTTTATCAGTACACCGCCGGCTTTTGTAAAGTAGCGAACTGCTGAATTATTCGGGCTTTGCTTCCATAAATGACTTACGCCGGCGGTTGCTCCTTGCTGCTTTAGTGCGGTAATAGAAGCATCAAGTAACAAGCCACCGATCCCTTTGCCGCGAGCATCTGCAGCAACAGTATTGCATTTAAAATAGCCAACTTGTTCTTGGCTTACTCCCCAACGGTTTGGCGTGCACCATTTGTCGATGAGCCATTGCTGCGCTGCATAAGTGAGTCTAAAACCCAGCAAACGATTTGACTCTATGGCGACAAAGCAACTGTTGATCCCGTTCTTATTACCTTTAGCGACAATGCTTTGAAGTGAATTGTCGTCTAAGTAGCCGTTGCCATGAACTAAATTTCCTAGTTCAATCACATCGTTAAAGTGTTTCTGTTCAAGGGGCTGGATCATATATTGTCTTCTTATTCTTCTTATATGCCGTTCACTTTACCATATTCGATGTATGTAACTCGAATGCTGTCTACGGATTACGTCATCCCAACTGCACGGCCCATATTGCTTAATGACTGTACCGACAATCTCAAGATCCACATTTACTGCAAATATTAGCTTCTACTTGCTTTTATGAAGGTGTAGATTGTTTGCTGGAAAAGTAACAATAACGATAAAAAATAGTAGAAAGAATACAGGGGCCTTATTACATGAAACTCTCATTAATCACCTTAGCACTCGCCGTTGCCATTACTGGTTGTTCTCAAAAAGAGCAAACTCTGGCGGCAAATGACACGACTTCAGCCAAAACAGTTAACCAAGCTGTCAAGGGAACAAATCAATCTGTAACATACCAAGCGATGCTTGATCAGTTTGTAGATATTGATATGGAGGCCGATCTTTCAAGCCTTACCCCGACAGACACATTAGTGTTGCGAAAAATAATCGAAGTTGCCGATATATTAGATGGGATCTACTTCAAGCAAACGTTTGAAAATAATGCCGAGGTTAGACAACAGATATTGGCCTCAAGTGATATCAATAAGAGCAAATTATTGTCCTTGTTTGATCTTCATTATGGTGCATGGGATACCTTAGACGGCGATAAAGCATTTTTTGGTAGCACTGCGCGCCCTGATGGCGCAGGTGTCTATCCCGTTGATCTGACAAAGAGTGAATTTAATCAATGGATAGCGGTACATCCAGAAGATGAAAAAAGCTTTAAAAGCGGCTATACCGTCATTGTCAGAGATAAAGAACAACTAAAAGCCATTCCCTATAGTATCTACTATAAAGAAGAGCTTACCGAAGCTGCGAAGCTTATGCGAGAGGCTGCTAAGTTAACCAATGATCAATCACTAAAGACATTCTTGTCTAAACGCGCTGATTCTTTTCTTAACGATGAATACCGTGATTCAGAAATGGCATGGATGGATTTGAATGGTTCTTTAGAGATAGCCATTGGGCCTTACGAAACCTATACCGATAAACTCTTTGGTTATAAAACATTTTTTGAAGCCTTTATTACCGTACGAAACCCTGAAGATAGCGCTAAGTTAGACATTTATAAAAAATACCTAACCGCTATGGAATCCAATTTACCTATCCCTGATGAACATAAAAATGTCAATAGAGGCTCTGAGTCTCCCATTTCCGTTGTAGAACAGGTCGCTGGTGGTGGTGATAACAAACCTGGGGTACAGACAACAGCCTTTAACTTGCCTAATGATGAATATGTTAGGGAAGTGAAAGGCAGTAAAAAAGTAATGCTAAAAAACGTGCTTAATGCAAAGTATCGAGCCGTTATGAAACCCATTTCTGATCTCATCATTGCCGGATCTCAGCAGTCACTGTTGATGGAAAAGTACTTTTTCAATGAAACTCTTTTTCACGAACTATCCCATGGTTTAGGCCCAGGTACGATTATTGTCGATGGCAAAACAACCACCGTCTCCGCGCAGCTTTTAGAAACCTATTCGAAGATTGAAGAGGGAAAAGCAGATGTGATGGGTGCCTATAATATGTTGTTCTTAATGGATAAAGGTGAACTTCCCATCGCAGAAAGAGACAATATGTTAGTCACCTATTTTGCGGGTCTATTTCGTTCTATGCGTTTCGGTGTCCATGAAGCTCATGGTGCCGGCGCCGCATTTCAGTACAATTACTTCAAGGAAAAACAGGCATTTACCTTTGATGCTGCCGCACAAACTTACAGCGTTAATTTTGACAAAATGGTCATAGCGATTACAGAGTTAGTCCACGATGTTTGTATGATCCAAGCATTAGGTGATTATCAACAGTCAAAGCTATTCTTAGAAACCTACGCTGTGCTCGCAGCAGAAGTCGAGCAGTTAAACAGTAAAATGGAAAACATACCGACGGATATACGCCCTAACTACCCTAAGATCTAAGTAGGTCAGATTTAAAGATGGTTACGCTAAAGAGCGCATTATACATGCGCTTTTTTTATTAACTTACTTATAAAACACATTAAATTATGCCTTTCACCGACTTCAGCTTGAACTAAACTATTCATTTGCATTATCGTAATGACCTGAGCCTTTCGATAAATTCAAACTAAATGTGAGATCACAAGGAAAATATTAGTGACAACAAGGAAAATTCAGCCCCCTACTTTCAATTTAGCTAAAAAATTAGTGGCTATAAACAATAGAGTCTATGATGCCATTACCACTTTTTCAGGAAAACTTAGTGCAGTTCAAAAACTATACCTACTAGCAATAGCAGTACTCATTTTTTCTGATAGCTTAGTGTTTGTTGCCGTGCTTACTGTCATTGGGCTAACCGCTGAATTTTGGCCGTTATTTAACCGTGTATGGCATTCTCTGGCTGGAAAAGCCGTTTTGTTACTTTTTTATGCCATTATTGCCAATTTCGCATTAGCTGGAGCTGCTTCAGTCGTCAATGAAGTCGTCGGAGTCTCTTCGTCACACTTTAACTACACTCATAACTTTGCCATATTGCTATTTCTCCCCTCTTGGGCGCTAGCCATGAGTATTGTTGCATTACTTTTGCTACAGATAATAGCGCCGATTTATCTATTATTATTGCTTATAGCAAGGCCCTTTGGCGTTAAAGGCTTTAGGATCACTAACCATCAACATTTTCAAAAGTGGACCATGTTTATCCGCTTGATACTGTCGAGTATTGTTATTTACAACCTATCATTGCTGAGTGATGTTGATACTGTCATAGAAGACAACCTTGATGGCTCTGCACTCTTTCGGACAAAGGAGCGACCAGCGTCACCCTCTCTCGAACTCACCGATGAAAATACCGCTGTCGCAATAGAAGATACTATAGACAACATTATTACTGCCCAGAGCAATGATAATGTGGGCAGCGTCCAATTCACATCAGCCAATGAGGCTCCAGAGTCTGGCATTAGTCTTGATGTTACTAGCGGTGCTGACGATAAACAAATGTCAGCATTGGCGAAGAATATTAAAAAAGATGTGGTGAACTCGGTAAAACTAAAGACCTACTATTCGCAAAAGACACGGGATCTCATTGCGCACTTTGCCTACCAACTGGAAGCGGATGAAAAATCTCGTTGTCTCATCACTGATAATGCCCATGTGGTGGAACTAAATGACTATGAAATTTTGCAAATAACGCCGGATAGTAACAAGAAACACGGCTATAAATTTGAAGTCAGAACCTGCATATCTCCAGCGTTTCCAGCAAAATCCTAGTTCGGCAATCATATTGCTGAACCAAAGGGAGTCGGCTTTGTATCTATCAATTAACTTGCTGTATTCAGCAACAACCAACTGACAACAGCTTATACAATTTCGCAGCCATAAATCGCTAAAAGCATTAAAAGTAACGAGTAGGTATCGTGGAATAATCGTTACAAAGTATTAAGTGACATTGACTGCCACCCTATTGTCTATTGTATAATCATTTCACTAACAAGAAACAAAATAATAACAAGTCGTGATGCAATGTCAGGGCAATAAAATATGAGAAGTAACTCAGTGAATAGATTATTAACTTCATCAATCGTAGCGCTTACGATTTTTTCAGGTACGGTTCTTCCTGCCTACGCCTCAGCTATAAAGCAGTCTAAAGGCGATTTCGAAGACAAATTCCGTCAATTAGATGCAGATCTGCCAACACCGAATGTTTACCGCAATGCCGCCGGAGAACCAGGGCATGAGTATTGGCAACAACAAGTCGATTACCATATTAAAGCATCACTTTTAGAAGACAAAAGACGCCTAGAAGCGACACAAACGGTCACTTACACTAATAATTCTCCAGATACTCTTAAATATTTGTGGTTACAGCTGGACCAAAACTATTACAAGGCAGACTCCATTGCGAGTCGTACTCGCACTTTTTCTAGCCCATCGGAGCTGGCAAAGAGTGTCGATGGAAAACCAACAAAGATAAGCCTGAATACCTTACGTAAACAACAATTTCTAACCGATAATGACGTCGGTTATGAGATCGGAACAATCACTGGCAACGGCGAGCAATTAAAAGCCACTATCGTCGGCACTAATATGCGTATTGATTTACTTAAGCCATTAAAGCCAGGTAGGACGACTGAATTTAAGCTTGATTATGCTTTTAACATCACAGAGCAAAAAGCGGTTGGTGGTCGTGCTGGTTACGAGCACTTCCCTAAAGATAAACGTGAAGGTGGAAATGATATTTTCCAGTTAGCTCAATGGTTTCCACGCCTTCACGCCTATACTGATTATGAAGCTTGGACCAATAAAGCATTTCTTGGCAGTGGTGAGTTTACGTTAGAATTCGGCGATTATGATGTTGAAATCACAGTGCCAGCTGATCACATTGTTGCGGCGACCGGTGAATTAACTAATGCCAGTTCTGTACTAAATAAAATGCAGCGAAAGCGTTTTGAAAAAGCAAAAACCAGTAAAAGACCCGTTTTTATCGTCACTGAAGCAGAAGCATTAGAAAACGAAGAAAAAGGCAGCAGTAAAACAAAAACATGGCACTTTGAAGCTGAGAATGTACGAGATTTTGCATGGGCTTCTTCAAGAAAATTCATCTGGGATGCTAAAGGTTACCAACAAAAATCAT
The DNA here is from genome assembly GCF_023284025.1 of Shewanella abyssi. Taxonomy (GTDB): domain Bacteria; phylum Pseudomonadota; class Gammaproteobacteria; order Enterobacterales; family Shewanellaceae; genus Shewanella; species Shewanella abyssi. Next base: position 8,942 of record NZ_JAKIKR010000087.1, read on the forward strand.
CAGAACGGCCATTAGTAATGGCGATGTCATTCTATCCAAAGGAAGGTGGAGATCTGTGGAAAAAATATTCAACGGAATCTGTCATCCATACCATGGAGGTATATTCTAAGTACTCTTTCGATTACCCATATCCTACAGCCCAATCCATCAACGGACCGGTCGGTGGTATGGAATATCCAATGATCACTTTTAATGGACCACGTACCGAGTTACAAGATGATGGTAGCCGCACCTATACCTTGTCAGAGAAACGTTTCCTAATTGGAGTGGTTATTCACGAGATTGGCCATATTTACTTTCCGATGATCGTTAACTCTGATGAGCGTCAGTGGACCTGGATGGATGAGGGGCTCAATAGCTTTTTAGATTCTCTTGCAAAAAGAGAGTGGGAAACAGAATCAAACTGGGCAAGGGAACCTAGAGATATTATTGAGTATATGAAGTCAACGGTGCAGGTTCCTGTGATGACTCAATCAGATAGTATCCTGAAAATTGGTGCAAATGCTTATACTAAACCTGCCGTAGCCTTGAATATCTTGAGAGAAGTTGTACTTGGTCGGGAGCTTTTTGACTTTGCCTTTAAAGAGTATGCCACCCGCTGGAAGTACAAGCGCCCCACTCCATCCGACTTTTTTAGAACAATGGAAGAAGCATCAGGTGTTGATCTAGATTGGTTCTGGCGAGGCTGGTTTTACACTACGGATCATGTTGATATCTCGATAGATAAGATCTATAAGCTGAGAATGAACACTAAGAATCCAGATATTGATTTTGACCGAGAGCGTCAAATGGAGCAAGACAAACCAATGCCGATGTCGATCGAAAGAAACAGACAAGAAGGCCTAAAACCTTGGGTAGAATTAAATAAAGATATCACTGATTTTTATGAGGAAAATGACGAATATACCGTTACCAACAAAGAGCGAAATAAGTACAACAAGTTCATGAAAGAGCTAGAGCCCTGGGAACGCGAGGTTATCCAAAGAGCCGTAAAAGAAGATAAAAACTATTACGTGCTAGAGTTTTCAAATTTGGGTGGTCTCGTGATGCCGATCCTTCTGCAGCTAAGCTACGAAGATGGCACTCAAGAAACAATCAACATTCCCGCGGAGGTTTGGCGCAGGAGCCCTAAGTCTGTTAATAAACTCATCGTATCTGATAAAGTGCTTAAAGAAGTAGAGATCGATCCGCGTTGGGAAACCGCTGATGTTGATCTTAATAATAACTATTTTCCGCGTCGCATTATCCCTTCAAGAATTGAAGCGTATAAAGAGAAGAAGAGTAAAAGCAAAGTTAAACGCGACATCATGCAAGATATTAAGACAGAGCTTAAAAATGACGAAGATGAAAGCACTTTAGAAATCGAAAAGGCTGCTTAGTAGATGAAGACAAATCTCATAATCGCTATGGTTTTATGCTTATTGGTGAGTACTGTTGCTGCTCATCAGCAAAAAACGGCAGTCACTACCATTAGTTTTAACCACAGAGTGAACAATATTGAAGTCATGCATAAGTTCTATCTACATGACGCCGAGCACGCAGTAAGAGATCTTTTTGACTCAGGTGCTGATATCCTAAGCAGCAAGGCCACGCAAAATACCTTTGCTGATTATGTTCAACAACAGTTTGCAATTGAAACTAATGAAGGTAAGTCAGTACCTTTAAGCTTTGTCGGTTTAGAGTTAGATGGAAGATACCTGTGGATCTACCAGGAAACGAGCATACCTGATAAATTATCAGGCCTGTCTATTTCCAATGGTGCATTACAAGAACTGTGGCCAGCCCAAATTAATCTAGTGAATATAGAGGGCAAAGGCCAGCTACAGTCACTGCTTTTTGATAGCAGTGATAATTGGCTATCTATTTCACTATCAGAATAGAAAAGTCATCAATAAAAAAGCTAAGTCAGATAATGGCTTAGCTTTTTTTATTTACAACACTTTAGTTTAATACTACATAGCCCCGATTTATCATGCAGTTTTTTACTACATTTTGTTTATCTTGTTCGAAGTTATCAGCATCACGACGCCTATTTCGGCTATTGGATAAAATACCAACACCTAGGCCAATCGCAGCTCCTTGCTTGGCACCATCGGTACCTGAGCCTCCGGCGATTGCTTTACCGGCGGAACCTATTGCAGCACCTTTGGCCGCCGTCCCGACTGCACTACTAGTGGAGTCTTTTTTATCCACTTGAGTCGATATTTCGGTACATTGATGCAGATCGTAAATATAATCTTTTTCATCTACACCGGTTTTATCTACAATAATATTTGCCGTCGCATTGCATGAAACAAAAAGTAGAATAGCCATTAATACTGTTTTACTCATAAGATATCCTTTATTTAGTTCCAAGTATATTTAGTGACTGATACCCTATTTAGATATGATAGGTTCGTACACTCGTAAAATTACTAGTCCTTTAAATTATGGCGCATTGGCGCGACTTAGGTTCAGAAAATTGAAAAATAATCAGCACGAGTTTAACCAGCTACTCTCGGATATAGTCAAAACAACTCGCTATGTTAAAACGGAGGTGATACAAAGACTCTGGTCTGGTTATGGTGAAATAGCCCGCTTCGAAAGAGTTATTCCGCAATACCTAAGTGCTCAAAGTAATAGCAGCGCCATGACATTTGTCGTTAAACACATTAATCCGCCGGGAATTCAACAGCACCCGAGAGGCTGGAATGGTGATATATCACATCAACGAAAGTTAACCTCTTATGATGTTGAAGCTGAGTTTTATCGGAACTGGGCCAATCACATAAAGCCCTTTTGCGCATTACCACTCTTTATTGGCCAAGCCAGCTTAAGTCAGTCTTGTCCATCATCAAAAATGATCGTTATGTCAGACTTAGATAGCGAAGGTTTTCCCGTTAGATTAACCACTATCTCTGCCGAAAACTCAAAGGTGTGTTTACGTTGGCTTGCACGCTTTCATGCGCTAAATATGCAACACAATCCTGCAGATAGTTGGCCTCAAAACCTTTGGCCATTGGGTACGTATTGGCACCTTGCTACCAGAGAAAAAGAGTTTAATGTTATGGAGGAAGGAGTGTTAAAAAATGCTGCCGTTAAGCTTGATGCAAGCTTAAATAGTTGCAGATATAAAACCTTGGTCCATGGTGATGCTAAGATTGCAAACTTTTGTTTTTCTGAGGATTTATCTCAAGTTGCGGCTGTTGATTTTCAATATGTTGGCGGTGGTTGTGGAGTAAAAGATGTTATTTATTTTCTAGGTAGTTGCTTAGATGAAATGACTCTAGAGCTTAATTTTAACCAACTAATAGATTACTACTTTACTGAACTTCATTCAGCGCTTATGTCATTCAATAGTCCATATTATAATCATGAAATTGAACGAGAATGGCGACCACAGGTAAACATAGCTTGGGCTGATTTCGAACGTTTTCTTGCCGGTTGGGCACCGACGCATGCCAAGCGTACATGTTTTACGCATAAGATAACCCTTGCTGCTATTGCGACGTTATAAATTTACTTTTTTGCTCTTCCTTATCAATATGTTTAGGTTATCCTAATAGCTACCTTGAAAAACACTGGCTAACTGCCTTTGTTCATAAAGTAAAGGCAGCTTTCCAGGGACGTTAATCATCTCCTTGCATATTAGCTTGATCTGCTTCGCTGAGTAAATAATCAAGCGCTTGATCAAAGCTATCCAGTTGCTGCAACGACATAAATGCTTTTAACCTATGTATTAGATCATTGCTAACTTCGATGTGGGATTTCTTTTTCCGTTTTTTAATTTGCGATAGCTCTTTACGTACCCTACGCCAACCATAATCACTGAAGTAACGGTTCAGTGCGTGGTTAACCTCCGACAAGTCAGCACTAAGAATTTTATCATCGCTGCTGTTCTTAGTCATTGCTGATAGTTTTTCAGTTAGCGCCAAATATTGAGATTGAAACTCTTGTTCGGTTTCAAAAGCGACAAACCATGTTTCACCTTGTATCACCTTGGCCTTAGGGATCAATCTAAAAATAAGTGGCAAGGCAAATACAAGTTCAGTTGCTTCAAGCAGCAACAACTTCCTGCCCCTTGTCGGTTTAACATCATGATATTGCCACTCTTGCTTGGTATCACTCATCACTTCAATGCTCTATTTTTTAATTATGGTTACACCATTTATATGGGATGGTACGGTATATTTTAGCTGATTAACAGTTAAGAACTTACTTTCCGATAGTTGCTCCACAATAATGCGAACACCATTCTTAAAGCGGTAATCATAGTTGAGAGGGCTGCGGTAAACATATTGGTATACTTTATCTGCAATGTGGTCATAGGTTAATCTCTACCAGTGATAAT
>NZ_JAKIKR010000088.1 GCF_023284025.1 Shewanella abyssi
TGGTCGGCTGGCATCATAAGTCGCCGTTAACTGCGCCGCCGCGGTATTACCGTTATTGGCCGAGTCGATTGCTACGTTTGCGGCCACATCCACTGTCACGCTACCTGCAGCTGTCGGTGTAATGGTTGCGCTATAGCTGCTACCTGAGCCACTGAAGTTGGTGACCGAAGCATTGCTCACCGAAATATCGCCAATCGCAAAACCAGTAACCACTTCACTAAAGCTGAATGTTGCGCTAAAGGCGGCATTAATATCACCGCTGGCACCAGTGATCGCAATACTTGGCTGGCTAGCATCATAAGTCGCGGTTAACTGCGCCGCTGCGGTATTGCCGTTATTTGCAGAGTCCATTGCTACGTTTGCGGCCACATCCACTGTGACGCTACCTGCGGCTGTCGGGGTGATTAGTGCCGTATATGTTGCACCTGAGCCACTAAAGCTTGAAACACTGGCATTGGATACCGAAATATCGGAAGCATCGAAACCTGTCACCGATTCACTAAAGCTGAAGGTCGCGGTAAAGGCGGCGTTGATATCACCCGAAGCACCTGTGATCGTAAGACTTGGCTGACTGGCATCATAAGTCGCGGTTAACTGCGCCGCTGCGGTATTGCCGTTATTGGCCGAATCCATTGCAACATTCGCGGCCACATCGACCGTGACGCTACCTGCGGCTGTCGGGGTGATTAGTGCCGTATATGTTGCACCTGAGCCACTAAAGCTTGAAACACTTGCATTGGATACCGAAATATCGGCAGCATCAAAACCAGTAACCACTTCACTAAAGCTGAAGCTTGCGCTAAAGGCGGCATTAATGTCACCCGAGGCACCTGAAATCGTCACGCTTGGTTGGCTGGCATCATAAGTTGCGCTTAACTGCGCCGCCACGGTATTGCCATTATTGGCCGAGTCCACTGCAACATCCGCGGCCACATCCACCGTCACACTGCCCGCGGCTGTCGGGGTGATGGTTGCGCTATAACTTGCGCCGCTACCACTGAAGTTAGTGACAGATGCATTGGATAGCGAAATATCGCCAATTGCAAAACCTGTAACCGATTCACTGAAACTGAATGTTGCGCTAAAGGCGGAATTAATATTACCCGAAGCACCAGTGATCGTAAGACTTGGCTGGCTGACATCATAAGTCGCGGTCAGTTGCGCCGCGACGGTATTGCCGTTATTGGCTGAGTCCATTGCAACATTCGCGGCCACATCTACTGTGACGCTACCTGCAGCAGTTGGAGTAATGGTTGCGCTATAACTTGCGCCGCTACCACTGAAGTTAGTGACCGATGCGTTGCTAGCTGCAATATCACCCATCGCAAAACCTGTAACCGATTCACTAAAGCTGAAGCTTGCAGTAAAGGCGGCATTGATATCACCGCTGGCACCTGAAATCGTCACACTTGGCTGGCTGGCATCATAAGTCGCGGTTAACTGCGCCGCCGCGGTATTACCGTTACTGGCCGAGTCCATTGCTACATCCGCGGCTACATCTACTGTCACGCTACCTGCAGCAGTTGGAGTAATGGTTGCGCTATAACTTGCGCCGCTACCACTGAAGTTAGTGACCGATGCGTTGCTTGCCGAAATATCACCCATCGCAAAACCAGTAACCGATTCACTAAAGCTGAAGCTTGCGGTAAAGGCGGCGTTAATATTACCCGAAGCACCTGTGATCGTAAGACTTGGCTGGCTGGGATCATAAGTTGCGGTCAGTTGCGCCGCGGTGGTATTGCCGTTACTGGCAGAGTCGATTGCTACGTTTGCGGCCACATCCACCGTCACGCTACCTGCAGCAGTAGGGGTAATGGTTGCGCTATAGCTACTACCTGAACCACTGAAGTTAGTGACCGATGCATTGCTTGCCGAAATATCACCAATCACAAAACCAGTCACCGACTCACTAAAGCTGAAGCTTGCGGTAAAGGCGGCGTTAATATTACCCGAAGCACCTGTGATCGTAAGACTTGGCTTACTGACATCATAGGTCGCGGTTAACTGCGCCGCCACAGTATTGCCGTTACTGGCAGAGTCGATTGCTACGTTTGCGGCCACATCTACTGTCACGCTACCTGCAGCAGTTGGAGTAATGGTTGCGCTATAGCTACTACCTGAGCCACTGAAGTTGGTGATAGATGCGTTGCTCACTGCAATATCGCCAATCACAAACCCAGTAACCAGTTCACTAAAGCTGAAGTTTGCCGTGAAGGCGGCGTTGATATTACCGCTAGCACCTGAAATCGCCACGCTTGGCTTACCGGCATCATAATTAACGCTCAGTTGCGTTGCCGCTGTATTGCCGTTATCCGCGGCATCTTTAGCAACACCTGCTGCAACATCTACCGTCACATTAGCGGCCGTTGGTGTGATCAGCGCACTATAACTTGCGCCTGAGCCACTGAAGTTGGTGACAGATGCGTTGCTTGCCGAAATATCACCAATCACAAAACCTGTCACCGATTCACTAAAGCTGAAGCTCGCGATAAAGGCGGCGTTGATATTACCCGAAGCACCACTAATAGTGACGTCAGGCGCACCGTTATCGATAACAGTTATGCCAAACGCCTCTTGGTAATTGGTCGCACCATCACTGACTTGCAAACAGACTTTGTAACTGCCCGCCGCTGTTACCGATTGAGTTTCAAAAGCAGAGCCTGTGACTTGAAATATGCCATTATTTGCATCGTTACCAGCGCCACAACTGCCATTAACAGAGGTGCCTTGAGCAACTAAGCTAAAGGTAAAGCTGCCGCTATCGATATCTACCGCACTGAGCAATCCAATTTGAGTGCCCACCCCAGTTGAACTTTGATTAATGCTCGTTGCGCTTAAACTAATATCCACTGGCGCATCATTTTGAGCTGCGATATCAATATTAATAGCGCCGAAAGAAATATTACTGCCACCACCGGCACCACTATGACCACCGTCGTTTCCAACTAGAGTTAATACTCCAGCGTTATCACCGGAAGCATTGGCAGCACCGAGAAACTTTATATTCGTGGCTGTATCCAAGTAGCCATTTATACTAGCTGGTGCACCATATATCGACACTACAGTGGTGCCAGAACCTGTAATATTGAGACTGTAACTTGCACCATCACTCACGGTTAATACGCCACCAGTAACGCTCAACGTCAGTGTAATATTGGCAGCATCTGCGTCACTAAGGCTGACAGCGCTTAAATCCAAATTACCTGTCACATCTTCACTTACAACTAGATCTGTGGGTAATATCCCGCTTTGTATTGGGTCGTCATTCATTGCAGTAACAGAAATACTGCGAGTATCGTTTACTGCAGCTGCATTGGTATCCGTCGCGGTAAAAGTGATAGTGCGATTATTGGTACCCGGACTATCTGAGGTATTTCGATAGCGCAAGGACTGCAGCACTTCCTGTACATTTGCGTTGGTGGCATCACTATCAAAAGTAATGGTTAAGGCTGCGCCATGGGTCACCACTGCGCCAGGTACACTTAAGTCACCAATATCTGTACCGTTAGCCAAAATGTTTGTGCCGGAAACAGTGATGGCTGTGCCGTCTGCATCTAAATCACTTAAGCTTATTTCGTCGGCAGCTTCAGCGTTGGCCGTTATTTGTACCTCTAACGTACCGCCATTCCAGTCGGTGTCACCGTCGGCATCAGACAGCGTTGCAGCGGCATCAATCTGAGTGGCGGTCGCATTTTCAGTGTAGCTTGCTGTTGCGTCATCAACTGTAATAGTCGGAGCGATATTAACAACAGGGGCATCATTTATTATAAAATCATGAAATTTTTGCCCAGCAAACCCCTTAGCGTCTGGGTAATCAGGAAACACAGTGGCTTGCCGGATCCTAACTTCGTCAACATTATCAAAATCATTGGGTAAATTAACCAATGTATCGGCTCGAATACGTAGCCCACCGACGTTAATTGATACTTGCTCCCTCGCAATTATTGCACCATCCCGATAACCAACAATCTCTAAAGTATCGACAACCCCAGAGATCTCCGCAATTTCAAAGCTATCAAAATCAAACTCGTTTCCAGATTGCTGCCTAAGGACGACCCAGATAGCAACGAACCAATCTCCACCATCAGCGCTATAGATTGCAACTCCTGGATCAGTACCGTTAATAGGATCGTACTCATTTGCACCGTAAAAACCAGCTATAGTACCTGTCGCACAATCGGTTAACGCAGTAAACGCTACGCTGTCGGTGTCATCGGTACATTTAAAGTCAAAATTGCCATGATAAGTACTGGTAACTGAAAAAGACTTCTGTGGGCCGGTAATACCGCCGACATCAGCTAAGATGGTACTCGTGGCAGCATTAGCTGAAATACTGAAAAATGATAATAGCAGTAGCACTGAACAGCCTAGCTGCTTAGCAAATGACAAAACGGACAGGAGTAGTTTACTCATAACGGACGCACTTCCATGTGTTAACGATTAAGGTTCAAAACTTTTTACTTCAAGCTAACTTCTGGACGGATAGAGCCCGTCCAACGCCATAATATAGTTAAGCGTTAAGTAGGGTTGCTCTACCCCTATAAATGCACCACCACCTGTATTGCCAATGGTATTTTCATACATTGGAGTCAGATTACTCGGCGTAGTATACATTTGAGTTGTCACAGAACCGCTAGCCGTCGCGGAGTCAGAGGTCTTTCCGTTTTCTAATTTTTCAGCCGTTGGGCCTGAACCTATCTGGCCACTAACAGGAATACCTACAGGAATAGACACCGTAACCGAAGAACTACCACTGCCAGTTGCAAGTACCGCATCACTAGGAACACTGGTGGTGCCCTCTTTTGAGCTGGCATAGAGAGTATGCTTGTGGGAGGGAAGTTGGGCGGACTGCAAGGTAATACTCTGCCGTCCACCCAGCTGACCGATACGCCTATCACTCTGGCCTACAGGCTGGCCCTGACCAATGACAGCTCGGCCACGCAGATCGGCTATGCCAAAAGTTGTCCGACCATCGCCACCATAATTAGTCCCTAACAGGGAAAACAAAGAACTATTCTGACTGATCTCCATCAGTTGCCCTCGGCAAAGAGCCCAATTTCTAGGCGCAAAAGTAAATCCAACAGTTCTTATCTCTCCAATAAACGGGTCAGCCATAATATATCCTTATAAACAGTTAATGTTTCGGTTGTTACTGCTTGTAAAATATAACCTTGTAGTCTTATGCTTTTAATGAATTAACTAAGATCTCAAACTCTGTTGACGAATTAAGTGACAAACAGAAGTAACTTCTTTCAATTTTTGGGTGTTCGACATAATAGCCGCCATCTTCTAACAAGCCACCGGCTACAAACTCAAAAATAGCGCTAAACGATGTTGTCGACTCACGTTTAGATTCCGTTATATGGGTGAGTGATGCGGGTAGTTGATTCCCCAGTTGATCTTTAACAACAAACTGTTCGCCAACTAACGACTTAATATTCTCGAAAGTAAACGGCTTCATGTTCCAACTCCTCTTTGAATTATTTTTAGCTTGCTAGTTTGTTGGATACCAAACCATTAACTGAGAGGGCGACTTTACCGACTCGACTGTAAAACCGAGATTTCGGTACATCGATATGGCTGCGGTATTACTTAAATCGACAACTAAAGTCATCGGCACACTCACTTTTGCAGCTGCTTGCTGTAGCGCGTTGACAACTGACTTACCATGCCCCTTCCCTTGGGCTTGGGGGATAAACATCAGATCAACTAAATGGGCCACATTTGCGCTAAAGTCCACAACCGCTCGACCGATGCGATCACTATGATGCAGCACGATAAAAGTCATTGCATTTGGGTATTGATGGCCATAACCGGAAGTCTGCCAACATAGTTGCTGCTCAACCAGCGATTCGGCATAATCAGTGTTAGTACTTGCATTAAGTAGAAAGGAACGAGTACTGCGAAATAGCGCTTCAATAAACGGTGCATCTGTTGAGCGCGAAGGGGTTAGCGCTAAACCGTTATTAAAATGTAATTTTTCCATCATCAATTCCGTTTAATGAATCAAACCAAAAATCAACTGAAGCATGCTTTTCGCTCATCAAAGCAATGAACATTTTCATACTCCAGCCGTTATTATAGATACCTAATTGATTGTTTTAATATTGCTTTAAACAATGCCAAACAGAAATTCGTAATACTTTAGTACAATAACCTTGGGTTCAATTTAACTTTATTACTTCTAGACGAGCCAGTTATTGCAGGCGAGTCTAGAAGTACAACGTACAAGCACAGCGAGCGCCGCACTAACCACAAAATCAACCAAAAGTATGACCAGAAAGTCAACCTCCTACGACATTAAGCGTATTCAAGTTGGGGGGGAGTTAGCAGTCTCCTCTATCTTGCTCTGGATAGATGTTTATATATTGCACAATACGAGGAGTATTGGCCTTGTTAGGACTGCCTCCATGGGGTAAAGCATGATGCCAAATAATAAGATCCCCAGCCTTTGCGGCAATAGCGGTCCCATGGAGATTTGGGAAGTGGTAGGGATCATCGCCGTCAGCTGCAGATAATAAGCGAGATGAAGCGACTTCGTTCAGCTTATTATGGTAACCAGGAACGCAACAAAACGCCCCCTGTTCGGCCTTGGTATCGGTTAAGTAGAGTATTCCTTGTAAGCCAAAAGTCGTTGCTTTGGCACGGTCAACATCTATATGTAACAATGGGCCAGGATAGGACCATAACTCAGTTTCTGGCGGGTTAAAGCCCACCCTATCAGTCGTTGTGCACAACCGGCGATTGATACCAAAATGCCGATATAGCTGCTGGTAAACTTGGCTGATGATTGACGCATTCCGATTAGCTGTCAATGTAGAGTGCTGAAACATCTGTACCATTGTTTTCTGCCACTGAGAATGTGGCTCAGTCCAAGATGAGATATCGTCGGCACGCTTATTTAGAAACTGCCATATTGCGTTGCAGGTTGTCTCACATTGCTCAGCTGGGATAGCATTTTCGACGATTAGGTAACCTTGTCTATCAAACTGCTGTAACTGCTCCACTGACAGGATATCGGTTGTTGCAAAAGACTCTCCACTTCCTTTTTTGGGGCGTATTTCCAGCATCTCATCATCTGCTTTGTCTTGCTCAACCTTGGTCGTTCTTTGCCATACCCACAACTCAAACTCAGCAAACGTCTGACTCGCATAGACAAAACTAACCCACTCTTCTATCCCACACCCGAGCCTATCCATTATAGCGACGTCATTGGGCCACTCCTCACCCTTTACAGTGGGATCTAACCTTCCCTTTAAGTCCAGCTTTGCCTTGTGCCAGATCCTTTTAATGCCAACAATAGCCTTATCACCAACCGCGCTATAATCAGCTAATCTAATACATTGTGGTAGCTGTTCAGTTTGCCAACGAAAATGCCACTCTGGTTCCGCTATATAATCGAATGATATTTTTTCACCAGCCACAAATCGATGTTCAATTGTGATCTCTGGGATCGTCAAATCAGATTGCCGCTCAGTGATGGCGAAGCCTTTGTAAACCGTTATTTCAGTTGAAATTTTAAAATCAGGGTATAGAACGCGGCACCAACTGTCACAGTCAGGAATAGTCAGCTCACATGCCAAACTGTCTATGCCTTGCTGCTGCAATATAAGTGCTGAATGTTTATTTAACTCGTAGACAGTTCCCATTAAAATTGGGGATAATTCTGTGTCAGCTAAAGGCGATTGAGTAGCTGTAAACAGCTGCTCAGTTTCACGCCCCATATGAGTCAGCCATGCCGACAACTGAATGCGTTCAGGGATCAGAACACCATCGGCCTTTAAAAACTGCTGTAGATGAGCAAAAATAAAAATTTGTGGCTCTTTTTTTAAAGCATTTTTCATTGTCTCAGACACAATTAAATCAAACTCAACGCCTTTTCGAGGGTAAAATGTCGTAGCATCAGCAACAATAATTTCACTGATATAATCTTGTAACTCAAATTCATTAATTATTTTAGTGATGCCATCAATTGACACCCTATGGATATCAATGAGTGTGACGGTTAGCCTAATTGGACTATGAATCACTTTGTAATAGCAGAGCAGCGGTAAGATGAGTAGTCCGAAAGGTCCCGTACCTGCATATAGAATATTAACTTCAGTGCAATGCAAACTTTTATCCGCTATTGCTTGTTCTATCCCTTGGATAAATTGTTGAGTTCGAAGCAGATCCTGCGCGCATTTTGCTGCAACCGTAGGTGACACGGCCAATCCACATGCAGTAAGACTCTCTCCAAAAGCAATATCATCCTCTTTAAGATCGTCAACCCCACTGGCCTCAGATAGAATGAGGGCTAGCGATTCTATACTCTGCTTAACTGCACCAATCTCACTCGGGTTTGAGTTTAAAATTGCACCAACATGCATGCTAACTTCATCTATAGACATCATTAACTTAACTCCATTTAATCCACTATCACTCCAATGTGATACCGACTAGCAATTGCCTTGAACAGACTCGCTCTTTGGTAGCCAAACTCGATTCTCAAGCATTATGCTTCAGCGATTAAGCACCAAATCGAAGCTACTGACTAAGTCCGCCAGTTGAACATTAGCTAAATTTAAAATACTGCTTTATGATAAATAATCAATCGATTAAGCCTATATTTACGACCTAGAGATAAACTCATGGATGACCTAACGACTTTACAGAAGATATTAGCTTTTCTGGCAAAAATAGAAATTGAAGCTAGAGAAGATAGCATTAAGCAGGCTACTTTTTTACCAGGTATTTTGATTGATAAAGGCCAGCTTATTTTCGATAAAGAAAAATTGAGAAACCCTGGGGATTTGCTGCATGAGGCTGGCCATATCGCGGTTACAGAGTTTGCCGCAAGAGGCGAGTTATCGGGTGATGTATACACAGCAGGTCACTCTCCTGCTGATGAAATGGCTGCTATCGCTTGGTCTTGGGCAGCACTTCAATCGATTGGCCTTCCTAGTCAGGTTTTATTTCACCAAGATGGCTACAAAGGGGCTTCGCAGAATTACATAGAAGCTTTTAGTCAGGGACAAGGATTTGGTTTTCCTATGCTAGTCTATTATGACCTTTGTCATGCCCCAAACCATAGCGATGGTTACCCCACCATGCTCAAGTGGCTGCGCTGCTAGCAACTGCATGAAATGCCATAGAAAAAACCATGCTACTGACAGCGCCGCATGGTTTTATTACTGATACTAACTAAACCTTAATCAAAGTTCGCTGTTCACTGCTCCAGTTAAGATGATACTTCTCGCCCGCTGGCTTATCGGTGCGCTCGAATGTGTGCGCACCAAAGAAATCACGCTGACCTTGGAGCAAACTTGCTGGCAGCGTCGCACAGCGGTAGCTATCGTAATATCCCAGTGCAGAACTGATGCAAGGCGTCGGTATACCACTTAATACCGCTTGAGATACCGCCATGCGCCAATCGCCTTGTTTATGCGACAATGCCTGTGCAAACACATCCGCCATAAGCAAGTTTTCCAGATCCGATTCTTGCTCAAAGGCTTTAGTAATCGACTGTAAGAAGGTGGCGCGAATAATACAGCCTGCACGCCAAATCTTAGCAATCTCCGCAAAATTTAACTGCCAGCTTTGCTCTTTCGCCATCATTGCCATCAGCTGGAAGCCTTGGGCATAACTCGATATTTTGGCGCAGTAGAGTGCATTTTCTAACTGGTTGATGAAAGTCTGCTTATCTGTAGCTTGTAGATGTGTCTTGCTCGGCCCTGCAAGTATTTTACTCAAGGTAACCCGTTGTGTTTTTTGAGTACTCACTGCGCGCGCATAAACCGCTTCAGCAATGGTTGGCGCCGGGCAGCCAATCTGTAGGCTACTGACAGCCGTCCACAGCCCGGTGCCTTTCTGACCCGCTTTATCAAGGATCATATCGACTAGCGGAGCACCTGTTAACGGATCGGCTTGCTTTAGCACGTCCGCGCTAATTTGCATTAGATAGCTATTTAACTCGCCCTTATTCCAACGCTCAAACACCTCACCCACTTCTGCGGGGCTATACCCAAGTCCGTCACGTAGTAGTTGGTAAGCCTCGCAAATAAGCTGCATGTCGGCATATTCAATACCGTTGTGAACCATTTTTACATAATGGCCGGCACCTGCTGGACCAATGTAAGTGGTACAAGGCTCACCCTCTTTAACGGGGTTTCCAGGCTCGAAGCGCTCAATGGGCAAGCCTGTTTTTGCATCAACTTTGGCAGCGATTGCTTGCCAAATCGGCTCGATTCGGCTCCATGCTGTTAAGCTGCCGCTAGGCATTAATGAAGGGCCAAAGCGGGCACCGACTTCACCGCCAGACACCGCGCAGCTAAAGAACAAGAAATCATCCGCGTAACGTTTTTCACGCTCAACGGTATCCGTCCAAAGGCTGTTACCGGTATCGATAACGATGTCATCGGACTCAATACCGGCTTCAATTAATGAATTACACACACCATCGACAGGTGAACCCGCCGGAACGGACAATAATACAATGCGTGGTTTTTCTAATTTAGCTAACATTTCAGAAATATTATTACAGCCATCGATACGTGGCTTAACGCTATCATCTAAATATTTAATCCGTTCTAATTCTTCTTGTCTAATAACGCCTTGTACCTTGGCAGTATCAAGGTCGAATGCAGCGACTCGGTATCGGTTATCCGCTATATTGAGCGCTAGGTTCTTACCCATAACGCCTAAGCCAACCACACCAATATCATAAAGCTCGGTTTGATTATTCATTTAAGTTGTATTCCGCAGGTCACAGAGGGTTTCCCTATCTATTCTAGTGGTAAATTCACACTATTTTACTGACTCGATAGGGTTTATTTTGTTGCGGATTATACAGACTTTGGTAAGTAAATTACTAGCTTTGTCGCTAGTTCAGCTTTAACTTTTATAAGATTGTTTTTTATGGGGAACAGTGAATCTTCATCAAGAAATACCCAAACGTGTTTACCTTTGGATAAAGGTAAATCGAATCGCCTATAGCGATAGCGCACAGGATGTCCAAATGTCGTCATCCCATGAATGCGAATGAACGACCACAGGTTATTGAGCCACTTTAGGCAGTAGTGGGCTGTTTATGCCCCAAAACAATTTGGCTGATCTATCAGCTATTGCTTTTTTTAAATCAAAATCCAAATCAAAAGAAAGGTCGTGGTGCTTCGCCCACACCTGAGCCAAGGGGTAAAGCGCTTGTACCCGCTCTTGATTTCATAAGAGTCGAACCCTCAGCGCCCCGGCGAAATTTAAACAGCAAAATTTCCAACGGGGAAGATGGGTGTTACTTGTCAGCTATAGATTAACTATCTAATTTTTTAGTCTTAAACTGAAAACTAAAAACTAAAAACTAAAAACTAAAATGCTAAACGATTGCGCTTTTAAAACCAGTGTAGATACGGCTGAGGCCTTCGAAAACAGGACGTTTTCGTTGAGCCCACGAGGACGTGCTCGCGGCGAGCCTCAGTTGCGTCTGCACATACGCTGACCGCAGGTCATTGGAACCACCATTGTCTGAAGCTAACGCACTTTTGCCCCAAAGCGTGCTGGCTGCAATATCAGTTATTGCTTTGTCAAATCAGAATCAACGTCAACGTCGTGGTGCTTCGCCCACACCAGAGCCAAGGGGCAAAGCGCTTGCGC
>NZ_JAKIKR010000089.1 GCF_023284025.1 Shewanella abyssi
AGTGTCGGCGTCAAGGGCTTATTTTAATAAGTTTTTCAAGCGATGATTTCTTAATCACTCTCGTGAAAAGAAGCAAAACCCGAAGCCCTTAAAGCGCTTGTCACCTGAGTCTCTTTCCCTAAGGAAGTAAACTCTCTAACACCGCTGCAAGTCCCGTACTACCTAGCGTTTGCTAAAAGTAATTGGCCTGCTGTGCCGTGTCAGTGGATGCGCATTATAGGGAAATCCTGATAGAGCACAAGAGGGTTTGCTAATAAAAACGGAATAATATGACTAAATGGATATTTCTCAAACGATACGTACAAAAAAGGGGCCAAAAGCCCCTTTTTGTAGTCGTTCTGTACTTACTCTGTCGCTATTACTGCCCTTGTTCCAAAAGACCTTTGATTAACGTAACGGCTTTGTCGTCATCCCAATCAACAAAGGTACGAACAAATGCTATTAACTCACCTTCTCTATTAAGGATAAAGGTCGCAGGAATAGTATCTAAAGGAAATACGTTACTTAAACTCTGCTCTTTATCATAGAAGGTAGAGAACCCCTCCATCCCTAATGACTTTAAGAACGGCTCAACCTGCTTATTACCATCAAAATCAATAGAAACAGGTAGAACTTCAAATTCATCAGATCCGATCTTGGCAGAAAAACGGCTAATCGCTGGTAGCTCTCTTACACATGGAGGACACCAAGTCGCCCACATGTTTACCATTATGACCTTTCCTTTATATTGGCTAAAGTCCACAGCGTTGCCTTGACTATCTTTAAAAGGAACAGCTTCAATAGGGAATGGTTTAGGCAATACACTGATTTGATCAACACTTGATTGGATCTCTACTTCGCCCTGTTTCTGCATTCCTGGGTAAGCTTGCGCTAGCCCTGTATACATGAGGGCAATTGCAAATAATCCAGATACTATGTTTTTCATTTAGTATCCCGCTTCAAAAGACGATCTAACTCTTGCTGTTCTTCCGCTGTGAGCTCTTCAGTATTGGTTCCTGTAATACGCTGCTTGCGAATAAATAGGAAACCAATCATACCGCCGAATAATAACAAACCAATAGGGCCTAGCCACAGAACATAGGTTTTGGCTTCCATTCTTGGCTTGTATAGCACGAACTCACCATAACGACTGGTCATAAATTCAACAATCTCGTCGTCACCTTTGCCTTCATCGACCATTTCGTATACTTCTAAACGAAGATCCTGAGCAACGGGTGAATTCGAATCTACCAAGTTTTGATTCTGACACTGTGGGCAGCGTAGTGAACTCGCTAAAGAAAGTGCACGTTTTTGATTTTCGGGAGACTTAAACTCATAAGTATCCACTGGCGTAGCATTAGCAACAGATGCCATGCTCAGCAAAAGCACAAAAGCTGAAAGACCCTTAATTATTGTCTTTATCATGATGCACCATCCTTTGCTGCTTCTGCTTGTAACTCTTGAACCATTGGATATAACGTTTCTTTCCAGATACGTGAATCAATAGGACCCGCATATCGGTAGCGAATAATCCCTTTATGGTCGACAAGGAAGCTTTCCGGAGCACCATAGACACCAAGGTCTAACCCAAGACGGCCATTATGGTCATATATATTGATAGTATATGGATTACCTTCGCGGCTTAACTCACGAATTGCCAATGCTCGCTCATCACGATAGTTGATACCATAGATAGGTAAAATATCTTTACGCGCCAATGTCATTAAAAAAGGATGTTCATATTTACATGAAGGACACCAAGTGGCCCACACGTTAAGTAGCGAAACTTTTCCTTTAAGTGTCTCATTAGTCAGAGTCTCCCCTGACTTTTCCAGAACCTCTAATTGGAAAGCCGGGATAGGCTTTCCTTCTAGAGCAGAATCGAGTTTTTGAGGGTTAAGGAAGAGTCCCTTATAAAGGAACACTCCCATACCTAAAAACACAATTAGTGGAATAAATAAAACTAGCTTTTTCATACTTACCCTATTCCAATTATGCCGTTGCTAATTTATCACTGTCTTCTACAACTGTCTTATCTGTGCTGCTTGCTTTAATTCTGTAACGCTTATCAGATGCAGCAAAGAAACCACCAATCATCATAAAGATCGCGCCGAACCATAACCAGCGAACAAACGGCTTATAGTTAAGACGAACTGCAAACTCTGTACGGCTGATAGGGTCGCCCATTGTGACGTAAAGGTCACGGAATAAACCCCAATCAATACCCGCTTCTGTCATGTCCATTGTACGAACATTATATTGGCGGCGATCGGGTTTCAATAATGTGACGTAATCGTCACCCTGGTAAACTTCAATCTGCCCTTGCTGCGCAGTATAGTTAGGACCCACTACATTTTTTGTCTCTAGATACTTGAAGGTATATCCCGCAAGCTCTTGAGAAATACCAGGCCCCATACGTACACTCTTCTCTATAGAGTAGTTAGAGACCATAGTTGCACCCATGACCGACACTGCAATACCTAAGTGGGCAAAAAGCATACCCATCTGGCTGCGACCTAAGCGCGTCATATCGACAGGGCCTTCTTTGGTCTTAACCATATTGTAGGCCGCTCGGAATGTCATAAGCGTTACCCAAGTTGCGGTAGCGGTACCTAACACAACCCAGATATTGAACTGACCATCAGCGATGAACGGTGCAGCTAAACCTACCACTGCTGCTACGATGGCTGGGATCATAAGTTGACGCTTCAACTCGCCATCTTTTGACTTCTTCCAGCGGATCACCGGGCCGATACCCATGAAGCTAAATAGTACTAATACAATTGGAACAAATACCGCGTTGAAGTACGGAGGTCCAACTGAGATCTTACCCATACCTAAAGCATCAATGAGTAGCGGATAAAGGGTACCCAATAAAACAGTACCACACGCTACAGTGAGTAATAAGTTACACACCAACAACATAGTCTCTTTTGACTTAAGCTGGAAGCGCGCGGGGCTTTTCATTTCGCTTGCTCGGAAAGCAAACAACGTGAGTGAGCCACCCACTGCTAACCCGAGTAGTAGTAGAATGAACATACCTCGACTTGGGTCTGCCGCAAACGAGTGCACTGATGTGAGCACACCTGAACGTACAATAAAGGTACCGAGTAAACTCAGTGAGAAAGCAAAAATCGATAATAGAACAGTCCAATTACGGAATGCGCCACGCTTTTCAGTCACAATAAGCGAGTGAACCAGCGCAGTACCAATCAACCAAGGCATAAATGATGCGTTCTCAACTGGATCCCAGAACCACCAACCACCCCAGCCAAGCTCATAATATGCCCACCAAGAACCGAGTGCGATACCACCAGTAAGGAATACCCAAGCGGCCAATGTCCATGGACGACTCCAGCGAGCCCAAGCAGAATCTAAACGCCCACTCATGAGTGCTGCAATTGCAAATGCAAAGCTAACTGAGAAGCCAACATAACCTAGGTACAGCATTGGCGGATGGAAGATTAAGCCTACATCCTGCAACATTGGGTTAAGGTCACGCCCCTCCATCGGGATAGGGAACAGCCGTTCAAACGGACTTGATGTCAGCAACATGAATAGCGAGAAACCAATCAATATCATGGCCAATACGGCAAGTACACGTGCGGTAAAGACCTCTTCTAAGCCTTTACTAAACAATGCGACTGCGGCAGCCCAAGCTGATAATGAGAAAACCCAAAACAGCAAGGAACCTTCATGGCCACCCCAGACTGCGGCAATCTTAAAGAAGATTGGCAATTCAGAGTTTGAATGATGCGCTACATAAGCGATAGAAAAATCGTCGACGGCAAAACTGTAACCGAGCACGACAACGGAAAAGAAAATAAAGAAGAACATTCCGTATGTTAATGGCCAAGCATAGCGCACCAAATACTGGTCTTTGCGAGCTACACCTACTAGTGGGACGATGGCTAGAAGCATGGCGAATGCCAGGCCTATAATCAGCGAAAAGTGTCCTAATTCTGGGATCATTGGTTTTCCTCAGTCCTAAATCATGTATTGATAAGCATGCGCTAATATCATTACATACGAGTCCGTAGTTAACACTACTAAAAAGGGTACAAATTTAGCTCAGTTTAGTATTTGCTATTGTTCCTGTCTGCCTATTTCGTACAAATATGGGTGACCTGTCTCATTCTTCCCCTATCTTAGTACGAGCAACACATAAACAGTGGATCAAAATTTCCACCATAAACTAAGCACATTTGGTGGGATTTTTAAGTCTGACTCAAGAAGTTCCACTAAGTTTCGAGTTATTTTGCAAATAAAATCAATCTGTGAACAAGTACGCAACTATGACCATTTCAGGTTATATTACTGTTCAATGAATAATCTTTACGTATAATCTGACCCCTAGTTCAGCGGTGAATCCGCTTTTTCGCAAACTAAAGTGAAATAGACATAATGACCACATTCTGGATCTTGATAGCCTTATTTGTGTTGGCCAGCCTAGCGCTGATTTGGTTTCCACATTTCCGTCAGCAAAAAATGCTGCAGACGGAAGAAGCCGGTGTTCGTAGAAGCACCAACTTAGAATTATTTACCGAGCGTCTCTCTGTATTAGAGAAAGAAGTCAGCGAAGAGTTACTTGATCAAGCTGAATTTGATGCACTTAAGCAAGAGCTTGAAATAAGCCTACTTCAAGATATGAAGCAGGGTGATGACGAATCTCTTGTCAATAAAGTTAAGCCTAAGAGCGTTGCATGGCCTGCAGTAATGTCTGCAGTGATACTTGGCATCAGTGGCTATATGTATTCAACACTCGGTGCATATGAAAACTTAGACCAACCTATGGCCGCCAATCAACCACACGCAGGCATGGACACTGCTCAGATCATGTCACAGCGCGTGCAGATGATGGAAGCGCAAGCTCAAGCTGAACCCGAGAATAGTCAGTTATGGTTTAGTCTTGGCCACACATACATTTCTGCTAACCGTTATGACGATGCAATAAAAGCATTCGACAAAACAATGGAGTTAGTTGGTGTACAAGCTGAGCTACTGGGTCCTAAAGCAACCGCTTTATATTACCGTTCAAATCAGCAAATGACGCCAGCGGTTCAAGCCTTGATTGATCAGTCACTAGCACTTGATGATTCAGACCCTTCAACACTATTACTTGTTGGTATGGACTCTTTTTTCTCTGCTGAATACCAAACTGCTATTGATGCATGGCAGTTAATTTTAGACAGCGAACGTAAGGATGTTGACCGCAGCGCCATTATCAATGCTATCGATAGCGCTAAGATGAGAATGGAATCAGATGGCGACATGCCTAATGATGACGCTCACAAGAATGTAACGCCTAAAACGGTCACTATTGAAGTCTCTATCTCTCCAGAACTTCAAGCTCAAGTGGCTAGCACGGATATGTTATTCATCTTTGCTCGCTCAACCGAAGGACCCAAAGTCCCTTTAGCGGCAACAAAGGTGTCAGCAGAATCATTACCAGCAACGATTACGCTTGATGACAGCACTAACATGGGCGGTAACGTTAAGTTGAGTGATGCTAAAGCGGTTGAAGTCATTGCAGTGTTATCTAAGCATGGCAGTGTTAAGCCGCAAGCGGGTGACATTCAAGGTAAACTTTCAATGCTCAAGGTTGGCGATACTGGGCAACTGATCCTTGATACCCAAGTTCAATAATCTCAAATTTCACGCATAAAAAAACCGGCTTTAGCCGGTTTTTTTATATCAACAAAAAGCTTACTTTGACATAAATTCAATTGCTTTTTTGTAGTCTTCATCTGAACAATCTGTACACATTCCACCTGGTGGCATTGCGTTTAGACCTGATTTTACGCTTAATACTAATGCGTCAGCGCCTTTAGCCAAGCGAGACTCCCATGCAGCAGCATCGTGTGCTTTTGGAGCGCCAGCAACACCCATGCTGTGACAAACTTGACATGCCTTGTCATAGACAGCTTTGCCGTCTTGGGCAAATGCACTTGTTGACAAAGTTAACGCTGCAACTGCAGTCAGTGCTAATAATTTTTTCATTTTATAGGTTCCTAATGCAAATTCTAACAAGGCTCACGCTGCCCTTATAGAATGCGGCAGACTTATTTTAGCTCGGCTAGATTACTACAAACTTCACCAAATGGCATCTATTTGTGACTAAAATCGCGTTAAAGACTGTTTAACAAGACATCATTCTCAAAAACGTTAATATATTAGCAAATGTTTAAAAAGTTCCCAAAAAGTTTCTAATATTGGAACTACATCATATTGCTGACACTTAACACCACGCCGTACTAAACGCTTGAAAGTCTATGTGTTAGTATTACTTGTGTTTTTATACAGCATGATATAGAGGACTCAGTGGTAGAACAATTAAAAGCAACAACACTGGTATCAGCTAGTAACTTAACCTGCATAAGAGAAGAGCGAATTCTTTTTGACGATCTGTCCTTTGAAATAACAGAAGGTGAGATAGTTCAAATTGAGGGGCCTAATGGTGCAGGTAAAACCAGCCTATTGCGGATCATCGCAGGTTTGTCTCGTCCCTATGCTGGCAATATCAATTTCAAAGGTGAAGATATCGTTCGGTGTCGAGATGAGTACAACGACGAATTATTGTACCTTGGTCACCTCGCTGGTGTTAAAAGCGAACTCACCGCGGAAGAAAATCTTAACTTCAATTTAAGACTCTGCGGGTATGATGGTTTTGACTCTCGTGAAATCCTTTCAAAAGTAAACTTATCCGGTTTTGAAGATGCACTAGCTGGCCACCTTTCGGCAGGCCAACATAGACGTACAGCGTTAGCGAGACTTTGGCATACGAACTGTAAAATTTGGCTTCTTGACGAACCCTTTACTGCAATCGATAAAAAAGGCGTAGAAGAGCTTGAGCATCTGTTTCTTGCTCATGCTAAACGCGGCGGCTGTGTCATCCTAACAACTCATCAAGATATGGGTGTAATTAGCGATGATATCTTACGTAAAATCAGTCTCGATTATCGCTTTGTATAGAGGTTAGTAATGAAAAAAGGCATTAGTTATACACAAGCTTTTGGTACGGTATTGAAACGAGACCTACAGATTGCAATACGTCATCGCGGTGATATATTCAATCCACTACTGTTTTTTGTACTTGTTGTTACCCTGTTCCCATTAGGCATTGGGCCAGAACCACAAGTGTTAACACGAGTTGCACCTGGTATTATATGGGTGGCGGCGCTTCTAGCCTCTATGCTGTCTTTAGAACGTTTATTTAAAGCAGATTATGTAGACGGAAGCCTCGAGCAAATGCTGTTAAGCCCGCAACCTTTACCATTAATGGTTTTGGCTAAAGTTCTGGCACATTGGATATTAACAGGCGTACCGTTAATTTTAGTGGCGCCTCTATTGGCAGTGCTGTTGCATCTTGAGAGCAATAGCTATGGGGCACTCATCGCGACGTTAGCACTTGGAACACCAGTATTGAGTCTTCTAGGTGCCATTGGCGTTGCGTTAACAGTCGGACTGCATAAGGGTGGTGTGTTGTTAAGTTTACTCATTTTACCTTTATATATCCCCGTTCTAATTTTTGCTACCAGCGCCATAGATGCTGCTGGTATGAATTTACCTTATGATGGTCAGCTCGCTATAATCGGCGCTATGTTGATCGGTTCATTAACGTTAGCACCATTCGCTATTGGTGCTTCCTTACGAGTGAGTACTAACTAAAATGTGGAAATGGTTACATTCATACGCGGATCCTGAACGCGCTTATAAGCTTTCAAGCACCCTATTACCTTGGTTTGCAACACTTGCAATCGCTTTTATCGGTATAGGCACTATCTGGGGTTTAGGTTTTGCCCCGACTGACTACCAGCAAGGTGATAGTTACAGAATTATCTTTATTCATGTACCTGCTGCATCAATGTCGATGGCGGCTTATATGGGCATGGCGACATGCTCGTTCATCGGTCTTGTTTGGCAAATAAAGTCTGCTGACTGGGCTGCAGCCTCAATAGCGCCTATTGGCGCGGTGATCACCTTTATTGCGCTTGTTACTGGTGCAACCTGGGGCAAACCAATGTGGGGCACATGGTGGGTATGGGATGCACGCTTAACATCTGAGCTAGTACTACTCTTCCTTTATTTGGGGGTAATATCACTTTACGCTTCATTTGAAGATAAAGTACTTGCCGCGAGAGCGTCTGGCATTTTGGCTATTGTTGGTGTCATCAATATCCCTATCATTAAGTACTCTGTAGACTGGTGGAGCTCATTACATCAGCCGTCTACCATCCGTATTACAGAAAAATCGACCATGTCGACCGATATGCTGTATCCACTACTTATCAATATCTTTGGTTTTGGGCTTATGATCGCAGCGATTACTATTGTGAGATTTAGATCAGAAATTTTGGCACGAAATGGAATGCGTCCATGGGTGCGTGAACTTGCTAAAGCAGAAGGGGTCAAATAATGCAATTCGACTCAATTAGTGAATTTTTAAACATGGGCGGCTATGCTTTTTATGTATGGCTAGCTTACGGAGTAACCTTCTTCTCTCTTGGAACGCTAGTCGCTTTAAGTGTCAGACAGAAACGTAAAGTGTTAGTTGAAATCGCAAAGAAGATTCAACGAGAAGAACGCCTTAAAGAAACTCGGAGTACTAAATAGTGAACCCAAGACGGAAAAAACGCTTAACCCTAGCAGTTGCTTTAATCGGTGGTGTCGCGGCAATAGGGTCATTGCTTTTATATGCCCTAAATTCAAATCTAAATCTATTTTACACTCCAACTGAAATTGTTCAGGGTAAAAAAGATACTGGTGTAATGCCTGAAATAGGTCAACGCATCCGCGTCGGTGGCATGGTTACCATTGGTTCTATGGTCAGAGACCCAGAAAGCCTACATGTTGAGTTTGCCATTCATGACTCACTCGGTGGCGAAATCCTTGTTACTTTTGATGACTTATTACCAGACTTATTCCGCGAAGGGCAAGGGATCGTTGCTCAGGGCGTTCTATCAGCACCTGGTATACTGCAAGCAACTGAAGTTCTTGCCAAGCATGACGAGAACTACATGCCTCCAGAGGTTGCAGAAGCGATGGGCCAAACCCATGAAAAGCTCGATTATGATGAAAACCAGTCTAAGGCCGGTGGTTATTAATCGCTAGAGCTGCTGTTAAGCTATAAAGCCTCCATTAATTGGGGGCTTTTTTATTTACTGTACTCAATAGCCACTTAAAAATAAAACTGACACCTATTCTCACATCCTTGGTAGCTGCTCCATGGCTACTCTACCTCCAGAATCTATTCAGTCGTATATCAAGAGTTTTCACCGCGGCATACCGTGCTTTGCCATTTACTTTAAGACCTCTGCCACTCCACAGGAAGCGCTCTAGCATTCGTTGCATTGGCCAGTTTCTGTCGTCAATGCGCCTTGAATAGATGAGCTTGGGCGTTGGTGAGTTGACTATATATTTAGTGGGATGGGTTTGTACCTTTGAGTCTAACAATGAACTAACAGCCCTACTTGCAACATTATCTAAGTAGTATTAATGAGGGCGCTTGCCTTACTCATCCCTTGAACTTGCTTCTGCCAATTGTTGGCTGGCCTTTCGTAAAAGCAACTGTCCCAAAACTCAAAGCCCTCCCCTTTTTTCCAAGCTAGAAACGGCCGCAGAAATGGGTTGTTATCACCAATCGATAGACAGGGCGAGCCCAAAAACCCTTAAATGCCGCTAGCGGCCAAAGATATTAAATAGTCCGGGTCACTAACTCTCAATCATTGTAATTTATTAAAGCTGTGGCTGTGGCTGTGGCTGTGGCTGTGGCTGTGGCTGTGGCTGTGGCTGTGGCTGTGGCTGTGGCTGTGGCTGTGGCTGTGGCTGTGGCTGTGGCTGTGGCTGTGGCT
>NZ_JAKIKR010000090.1 GCF_023284025.1 Shewanella abyssi
AAGAGCAAAGCGACGGCATAAATGCCGACCTACTTTAAAAGAAGGTTCTAGCAAAGCATAAAATCAACATCAAAAGCCAAAGGGTGTTTTCTGTTGATTTCCTAGCAGGACGTAGTCCGTCCTAGTAGTGAGCTGGCGAACGTCCTAGTACCTAGGACCTTCTAAGCCATAACAAAAACAATCTGTTGTGTGGTCGTTAAACATGCCGACGGCTTGCATGAACGCATAACAAATTGTCGGGCCGACAAAATTAAAGCCCAGCTTCTTTAACGCTTTAGACATCGCTTCTGATTCGATGCTTTGTGCCGGCATTTCAGCCACCGAAGTGAAATGATTAATTTTGGGTTCACCGCCAACAAAACTCCATAAAAACTCTGAAAAATCATTACCCTGCTCCACATATGCCATATAGCCTTTAGCATTTTTAATAATAGAATTGACCTTTAAACGATTGCGAACAATCCCCGGGTTAAGCAGCAGTTCCTCTATTTTATCGTCATCAAAAGTCGCAATAATGGCGGGATCAAAATTGGCAAAAGCCACTTGGTAATTTTGTTGTTTCTTCAAAATAGTTAACCACGACAGGCCAGCCTGTTGTCCATCAAGGCAGAGTTTGGCAAACAATTCATGGCTGTCATATACCGGTCGGCCCCACACTTTGTCGTGATACTCTTGATAGATGGGATCTTTACCAACCCAACCGCAACGCGTTACATCCATAGCCCTAATCCTAGATTTATCGTTAGTAAGATAAAAAATAACCTATATAAGCGTAAACCTACAAGGTATAATCGACACCATTTTCTATTTAAGCTTCCAGGCAGTAGACAAGCGGATATGACGACGAAACACGACGTAAAAACATTCCAGGGTTTTATTATGACCCTACAGGAATACTGGGCGCAGCAAGGTTGCGCAATTGTTCAACCATTGGACATGGAAGTAGGTGCGGGTACATTCCACCCTATGACTTTCTTACGCGCATTAGGCCCAGAGCCAATGAGCTGTGCTTATGTTCAACCGAGTCGACGCCCGACTGATGGTCGTTACGGTGATAACCCAAATCGCCTACAGCACTTCTATCAATTCCAGGTCGTGTTAAAACCGTCGCCAGATAATATTCAAGAGCTCTATCTTGGTTCTTTAGCTGCAGCTGGTGTCGACATGAGTATTCATGACGTGCGCTTTGTTGAAGACAACTGGGAATCACCGACGCTGGGTGCTTGGGGTCTTGGCTGGGAAGTTTGGCTAAACGGCATGGAAGTATCGCAATTTACTTACTTCCAGCAAGTCGGTGGACTTGAATGTAAGCCTGTCACTGGCGAGATCACCTATGGCCTCGAGCGTCTGGCGATGTACATTCAAGAGGTCGATAACGTTTACGACCTCGTATGGACAGACGGCCCATTGGGCAAAGTTATGTATGGTGATATTTTCCACCAGAACGAAGTTGAGCAATCAGCTTATAACTTTGAACACGCGAATGTTGAAGTGTTATTCAGAAATTTTGATGACTGCGAGCAAGCTTGTCAGCATCTACTAACACTTGAAAAGCCACTGCCATTACCTGCTTACGAGCAAGTGATGAAAGCCTCTCATGCATTTAACTTGCTTGATGCACGCCATGCTATTTCGGTCACCGAACGCCAGCGTTATATCTTACGCGTTCGTACCATGGCTAAGGGTGTAGCTGAAGCTTACTATCAAGCACGTGAAGCTCTTGGCTTCCCAATCGGTAAGTAGAGGAATAACTGATGAATTTTGAAAACTTACTCATTGAAGTAGGCACTGAAGAGCTACCGCCAAAATCGCTACGTAAGTTAGCTGAGTCTTTTCTTAGCAACTTTACTGATGAATTAAAAAAAGCTGAGTTGAGCTTTGAAACTGCGGTATGGCATGCAGCCCCTCGCCGTTTAGCTATCTGCGTTAACCAATTGGCTCTGGCTCAGGCTGACAAAGTGGTAGAAAAGCGTGGACCAGCAGTCGCACAAGCATTCGATGCTGAAGGCAACCCGACTAAAGCCGCTATGGGCTGGGCTCGTGGCAATGGTATTACTGTTGAACAAGCGGGTCGTTTAAAGACCGATAAAGGCGAATGGTTACTACATCAAGCTAAAGTCGTTGGTGTCGAAACTAAAAGTCTTATCGCCGCGATGGCACAACGCTCTCTAGACAAGCTGCCTATCCCTAAGCCTATGCGTTGGGGTAATAACACCACTCAGTTTATTCGCCCGGTTCACACTGTGACTATGCTGCTTGGCAGCGACGTTGTTGCTGGAGAGTTGTTAGGTATAAAGTCAGACCGCGTTATCCGTGGTCACCGCTTTATGGGTAGCCCAAGCTTCGAGCTTGATCATGCCGACAACTACCTATCAGCACTTAAAGAACAAGGGAAGGTAGAGGCCAACTATGAGGTGCGTAAAGCACTAATTAAAGCCGATGCAGAAGCTGCTGCGACTAAACTAGGTGGCGTAGCCGATCTAGAAGACGACCTATTGGAAGAGGTTACCTCACTGGTTGAATGGCCAGTAGTACTCACGGCTAGCTTCGAAGAGAAGTTCCTCGACGTACCGGCTGAAGCCTTGGTTTACACCATGAAGGGTGATCAAAAATACTTCCCAGTATTTGATAAAGCGGGTCAGCTTATGGCTAACTTTATCTTTGTCACTAATATCGAGTCTAAAGATCCACAACAGATTATTGCCGGTAACGAGAAAGTAGTTCGCCCACGTCTTGCCGATGCAGAGTTCTTCTTCAAAACAGATAAGAAAAATTCACTAGAATCTCGCCTTACTAGCTTAGAAAACGTTATTTTCCAAAAGCAGTTAGGCTCGATCAAGCAACGCGTAGAGCGCATTTCTGCCATGGCAGCTTATATCGCCACCAGCATTGGTGCTAATAGCGAAGAAGCAGCCCGTGCAGGACTACTTTGTAAGTCTGACTTGATGACTAACATGGTAATGGAATTTACCGATCTTCAAGGCACTATGGGCATGCATTACGCACGTCTAAATGGTGAAACTGAAGCGGTAGCCGTGGCACTTGCCGAGCAGTACAAGCCTAAGTTCTCAGGCGATACAGTACCAACAGCACCTATCTCAATCTGTGTTGCTTTGGCTGAAAAGCTCGACACCTTAGTCGGTATTTTCGGTATTGGCCAAGCGCCAAAAGGTGCAGCAGATCCATTTGCACTGCGCCGTGCTGCGATTGGCGTACTGCGGATCTGTTTAGAAAACAACTTGCCACTAGATCTTGTTGATTTGATTGCTAAAGCACAAGAGCTACACGGTGAAACGTTAACTAACGACAAGGTTGCAGAGCAGGTACTCGAGTTCTTTATGGGTCGCTTCCGTGCTTGGTACCAAGATCAAGGAGTGAGTGTAGACGTGATCCTAGCCGTATTGGCTCGTCGCCCTACCGCACCCGCTGATTTTGAAAGCCGCATTAAAGCCGTTGCTCACTTTAGAACACTTGAGCAAGCATCGGCACTTGCTGCAGCTAACAAGCGTGTATCAAACATTTTGGCTAAAGTGGAAGGTGAACTTCCTACGGCTATCGACGATACACTACTGGTTGAACCGGCAGAAAAAGCACTAGCAACTAAGCTAACAGAGCTACAACCACTATTAGCGCCGCTATTTGCTGCTGCTAACTATCAAGAAGCGCTGGCACTGCTGGCAAACTTACGTGAAAGCGTAGATACCTTCTTTGAAGATGTGATGGTGATGGCAGATGATCAAGCCCTTAAGAATAACCGCCTAGCGCTGCTATCTAGCCTACGTGAACAGTTCTTACATGCAGCTGACATTTCGCTACTTCAGTAACAGCTGACGGCAGTAACCTCGTTGCTGCAATCCAATAAAAAAGCCCCTAAATCAGGGGCTTTTTATTGTCTGGCCATAGGTGAAAGCTAAAATAGGATCAGCTTTTGCTGTAGCTCATCAAATTTACCTCTATCGATACCCGCTGCTAATAACAACCGATTAAGTTGTAACTCATCCAGTTTTTTGGCTTCAAACAACATAGAGCACTCACTGATCAAGTTGGCTCGCCACACCGCTTCAGCTAAGCCACCAGCAGGCTTAGAATCAACAATAGCCAGATGACCAAGCTCTGCCTCAAATATGGCAGGTAACTGCCAGTGCTTGGCGAGTAAGGCGCTTAGACTTAATGATTTTGTGGTCATCACCTGTCGAAACAGATTTGAACAAGGTTGCTCGCCCGGTTCTGCCTGCTTAAAGGCTTCTAATAGCAGCTTGAAGATAGCGATTTTTCCCACATCATGAATTAACCCCAACAAAAATGCACTATCAGCATCTTCATCGGTTAACTCACTTGCTAAGTAAGCAACTTGCATTGAGTGACGCCAAATTTGTGAGCCAAAACGGCGAAAATAAATCGGTTTAATTTCAATGCAGCCACGTAACAAACTCGTGGTAATGAAGCGTTTCATTTGCTCTCGACCCAGCTGCACAACCGCTTGCTGTAAGCTAGTGATCTCTTTTTCACTACGTCGAAACAGTGGTGCATTACATAACATTAGTACTTCAACACTCAGCACTGGGTCTTTTTCTATTAACGCTAACAACGCTTTAATGTCGCTGTTTTCATCTGCTAACTGTTTATCTAGCGCCGCTACTTGCGTGGGGAGTTTCAACACCCGATCCGCAATGGCTTGGGGCGCAGAAAGTGCCACCTCTACTCGTCTAAAAACACTCTTTTCTAACTCGTTTGCCACTCCATTTTGCTGAGTATTAGGAAATAACAAACTATAGAATAATGCCGATATATCGGTAGGTGTAACAGCAGATGCTTGGGGAGGAGTGTTGTTTATCGGTGGTGGCGATGAATTAGTTTGGTAAGACTCTGCCGCGCCACTGAAACTTTTAGGTTTCTCAACAATTACTTTATCTCTGATATTAAACAGTTTTTTAAATATTTTTTTGAACAATTTCTGTGACCGGGAGTAATAATGTCGACCAATTAAAGCTATGGTAAACACCCATATGCCATACAACAAAAAATCGGCGCCATAGGCGCCGATTTTACTATTTTTAAGTAAGTACTTTCGCAATAAGACTAGACGTCTAAGTTAGCCACGTTCAGCGCGTTAGACTCAATAAATGCACGACGAGGCTCAACATGATCACCCATCAAACAAGTGAATAGTTGATCAGCACCAATCGCATCTTCAATAGTCACTTGCAGCATACGACGAGACTCAGGATCCATGGTAGTTTCCCACAACTGCTCTGGGTTCATCTCACCCAATCCCTTATAACGCTGGATATACTGGCCACGCTTAGCTTCACTCATCAACCAATCAAGTGCTTCAATAAAGCTGCTTACATCTTTAGTGCGCTCACCACGTTGAACATAACCACCCTCTTCCACTAAACCATCAATTTCAGCGCCTAATTTCACAATACGCTGATAATCGGTAGACTGGAAAAAATCATAACTGAACAGATAGCTAGTATCGATACCATGCTTACGAATGGTGATCTTCGGTAGATACACTTGACGCTCTGGATCAAGAATAGGCTCAGCACTGTACAAGACGCCGCCAGACTCTTTCTCAACTAAGTCAGCAATAAATGCATCAGACCAGGCCTTAACTTGTGCTTCATCGCTCAACATTTCACTCGTTAGCTCAGGATGGTACAACATCAAGTCAGCAACGTTAGTTGGGTAACGTTTTTCAAGACGCTGAATAATCGCTTCCACTTCACGATACTGCTTAACCAAAGCCTCTAATGGCTGGCCAGACATACCTGGTGCACCTTGCGCAGGATAAACATTGGCGTTATCGAGTGCTTGAGTCGTTAGATATTCCGTTAGTGCAGGATCATCTTTTAGATACTGCTCTTGTTTACCCTTTTTCACCTTGTACAAAGGTGGTTGTGCAATATAGATGTAACCACGCTCGATAAGCTCAGGCATTTGACGGAAGAAGAAGGTCAGCAGCAAGGTACGGATGTGCGAGCCATCGACGTCGGCATCGGTCATGATGACGATGTTATGATAACGGGTCTTGTCTGGGTCATATTCATCACGGCCAATACCACAACCTAGTGCGGTAATTAGCGTGACCACTTCTTGCGAAGATAACATCTTATCAAAACGTGCTTTTTCAACGTTTAAGATCTTACCTTTCAGCGGAAGAATCGCTTGGTTTTTACGGTTACGTCCCTGCTTGGCTGATCCGCCAGCAGAGTCTCCTTCCACTATGTATATTTCAGAAAGACCTGGGTCCTTCTCTTGGCAATCGGCCAACTTACCTGGCAAACCACCTAGATCGAGTGCGCCTTTACGACGTGTGAGTTCACGGGCTTTACGCGCCGCTTCACGAGCACGTGATGCATCGATAATCTTGCCAACAATCAACCTAGCTTCATTTGGATGCTCTGCTAGGTAATCACCTAACTGCTCGCCCATGGTCTGCTCAACGGCCGTTTTGACCTCACTCGACACCAATTTGTCTTTGGTCTGCGAGCTAAACTTAGGATCTGGAACCTTAACCGAGATAACAGCGGTCAAACCTTCACGAGCATCATCGCCGGTCGCGTTGGTCTTGCCCTTTTTGTTATAACCCTCTTTTTCCATGTAGTTGTTGAGGTTACGCGTCAACGCACCACGGAAACCCGCTAGGTGAGTACCACCATCGCGTTGAGGGATGTTGTTAGTAAAACAGAAAATGTTCTCTTGGAAGCCGTCATTCCACTGCATAGCCACTTCAACGGTAATACCGTCATCGCGCTCGTGAATAAAGTGGAATACATCTTTGTTTACCGGTGTTTTATTAACGTTTAAATAGTCAACAAATGCACTGATACCACCTTCATACTTGAAAAACTCATCACGGTCATCACGGTCATCAATTAGACGAATACCGACACCTGAGTTCAAGAAGGACAATTCACGTACACGTTTAGCCAGAATGTCAAAATGAAACAGAACATTGGTGAACGTTTCAGTACTTGGCCAAAATCTTAGCTCTGTACCGGTATGAGTCGAATCACCAATCTCTTTAATAGGCGCATCAGGTACACCATGAGTATAAAACTGCTCATAAAGCTTACCGTCACGACGCACGATCAACTGCAACTTGCGAGAGAGTGCATTAACAACCGACACACCTACACCGTGCAAACCGCCTGACACTTTATAAGAGTTATCATCGAACTTACCACCAGCATGCAGTACCGTCATAATAACTTCAGCTGCAGAGATACCCTCTTCAGGGTGGATCTCAACAGGAATACCACGACCATCATCCGTTACCGATACCGAACCGTCGGCATGAATTTTGATAATGACGTCGTTACAGTGGCCCGCTAATGCTTCATCGATAGAGTTATCGACCACTTCGAATACCATATGATGTAGACCGGTGCCATCATCAGTATCACCAATGTACATTCCAGGTCTTTTACGTACCGCATCAAGGCCTTTTAATACCTTAATACTCGAAGAATCATAACTATTCTCTGACATATTATTCTCTCGTCGGTTATTCAATTACCGTTACACGCCCATGTTCCACATGGAACACCTTACTTGGCGGCGTGATTAACGAATCGACTATTGCTGCTGGTTCGATTGCCGTGACAAAAACTTGTGCGCCGGTATCTGCTAACTGCTGTAGCAATAGTTTTCTATGCTGTGCATCTAATTCCGATGGAAGGTCATCCACCAGATAAATACTGTTTTTGTCTATCTGTTGTTTGAGCAACTTTCCTTGTGCAATACGCAATGCACAGACTAACAATTTCAACTGTCCACGGGATAAAGCGTCTTGTGCTGGCAGTGTTCCTACCCGCAATCTTAAGTCCGCTTTATGGGGTCCGCTGACAGTAAAGCCTGTGGCTAAATCTCTGGGATACTGCGTCTCGAGCAGCTGTGCATACTCTGTTTTACTATCCCATCCTCGGGTAAAAGAAATCTTCACATCAACCTGAGGTAAAAACTCTTCGATTATACCCTTAAGTAGCTCATTTAACGAGTCTACATATTGCTTTCGTATATCAGTGACCAGTTCAGCATAACGAATAAATTCTTTATCCCAAAACTGTATCGAACTATAGGGCGATTCATCCCGGAGTAATTGATTTCGTTGTTTTAATATTCGGCGTACATTCACCCAAGCAGCATAAAAGCGAGGGTCTGAATGGAACGCCCCCCAATCAATAAACTGTCGTCTGGATTTTGGCCCCTCAAAAAGCAATGAAAAGCTTTCCGGAGTGATCACTTGAATCGGTAACGTTTCCGCTAATGTCGATAAACGTTTAACTTTATCACCATTAATCTTAACTTCAATCTCGCCACTTCTAAACCGCCTAAGACCGATTTTACTCTCATCTTCTGCTGTCACCATATTGGCAAATAAAGTCAGTGCATCTTGGTCATGCTTTATCACTCGTTGCGACAGATGGCTGCGAAAAGAGCGCCCCATACCCAAAAAGTAGATAGCTTCCAAAATACTGGTCTTGCCACTCCCGTTGTGGCCATAAATTAAATTGAGCCCTTCACCTGGCTGCAACTGCGCAGAGGTAATATTACGGAAAGCTTCAATATGAAGGCGATTAAGGCTCATTAATACCCTTTAAGTGCTACGGGGAGGTGATTTTCGAAGTGGTTATTTATACCAGATAAAGCCGACGGCGTGTCAAAACACTTTATCTGGTATCAAAAAGCAGAATAAAACGCTCGGCTATAAGCGCATAGGCATAACAACATACATAGAGTTCTGCTCTACGTGATTATCGATAAGTGCGCTTGAGTTACCATCAATCAGCGTAATACGCACATCATCAGACGGTAGGTTGTTTAATACATCCAGTAGATAACTGACGTTAAAACCTATCTCTAATGGGGTGTTTTCGTATTCAACATCTAAGATCTCTTCCGCTTCTTCCTGTTCGGGGTTATTAGCAGTGATCTTAAGTAAATTGTTTTCTAACTGCACTCGCACACCACGGAACTTTTCATTCGATAGAATAGACGCGCGTAGCAAGGCTTGCTTAAGCTGCAGACGGCTAGCAATAACAATCTTATCGCCGCCTTTAGGTAACACACGGCGATAATCAGGGAAGCGTCCATCTACCAACTTACTGGTAAACGTAGCCGTCGCTGTCGTCGCTCTAATGGCGTTATCGCTGATTGCGATAGTGACATCTAGATCATCACCTTCGAATGAGCGCATAAGTTCTAATACACCTTTACGCGGCACAATCACCTGCTTTTCAGGTAAAGAAGCTTCAATCGTACGATAGCTCATTGCCAAACGGTGACCATCAGTTGCGATAGCACGCAGTACATTGCCTTCGGTCTCTAATAACAAACCGTTAAGGTAATAACGTACATCTTGGTTTGCCATTGAGAACTGAGTAGCCTCAATCAAGGACTTCATCGTGCCTTGTTTGAGGGTAAATTCGATATCAGCTTCAAACGCTTCTACATTGGGGTACTCTTCAGCTGGCAAAGTTGCCAAGGTGAAACGGCTGCGACCTGAACGTAATAATAAGCGATTTTCTTGCTGTTCAATCTTAAGCTCTACCTGATCGGGTAAAGACTTAACGATATCTAAAAACTTCTTTGCGGGAACCGTTGTACGACCTTCAAGGACTTCACCCTCAAGTTGAACTTCGCCGACTAATTGAACTTCCAAGTCAGTACCTGTCAACCTAAGTAAGTGCTCACTCACTTAGGTTGACAGGTACTGACTTGGAAGTTCAATTAGTCGGCGAAGTTCAACTTGAGGGTGAAGTCCTTGAAGGTCGTACAACGGTTCCCGCAA
>NZ_JAKIKR010000091.1 GCF_023284025.1 Shewanella abyssi
GTAGTTTGGCATTACTTCATACTTGGGACCACAGTAGAGTGAAGTCAGCCCTATAAATATAGTCTAACCAAACAAAAAATAAAGCACTTTTCGTAATAGGTTTGTCCGATAACGGACATTCATTTCGCTTGTAAAACCGTACCCTGTTCGGTATCGAAAATACGCTTAGCAGCGAACTTAAATTCAGTACTGCTGCTAGGTTTAAGGTTTTAACAGGTGATAGAGTGAAACAGTTTTTAATGATCATGATTAGCATGGTGGCTTTTAATAGCGTGGCGAGCTTTGACGAAAAAGTCGCGGCTTCCTTTGCGGCTAAATATGAGGTTTGTGCATTAAAGCTAAAAGATACTCACGGTTATAAGCTTAAGGCGTTAGGGCTTAAAATTAAGGCCGATGAGATTGGTAGAGATAAGATCAGTGCTGACTACGTTAAAGCCTTTATTAAAGAGAAGAATAAAGCGTGGTTGCTACCCTTGCATAAATGCAAAAAGTTCGCTGATAGACTTTAGTGTTTTGAGCGCTGGGCGCCATTGAAACTATCAATCAACATTGAGGCCATTATTAGCCTAACCGTTCACCGTGGACGGTTTTCTTGTATCAATATTAAGTCCTTAATATGCCATAATGATACTTGGCGGCCGTCTGTAGCACTCTTTAATTTAAGGTATTAATTTGATTGGCTCAAAGCTTTTTAAAGCAATTAATTGGAATACTGTTCTATCCGCTGATTTGATTGAAAAGCTGTTGTCGGTTGCGCAGCTAAAAACGCAGTTAACATCAAGTACAATGGATGGTTCAAGGATCGCGCATCAAGGAGCCAGCTTCATAGTGGCAGGAACGGTTACCATATGTCTGCAAACTCCAAATCTTAAAACCGTCAATAACATGGTGATGGGTAAAGGTGATTGGTTTGGTAATTATGACAGTCGTAATAGCTTATATACGCCATTTTTCATTACTGAAATTGATGCCGTCACCCTTATCCACTTTAGCAACTTCGATCTACATCGCCTCGCTCAGGATAACCTTGAGATTTATAAATGGTTTCATTCGTTATCGTTAGAATCCAAAGAAAAATGGTTGCAGTCGCAATTGATGATGAGCGAGAACAAACTTAAACGAGTGGTATACCTGCTGTTAGAGCTTGCAGCTCATATCCCTCTAATACGAGGTGAGACGCCGAAGATTGCGCTATCTCAGCAACAAATTAGCCAGATAACTGGAATTTCCCGTCAGCGAGTGAATGAAGTTATCAAGCAATTAGAAAAAGAAAAATTAGTGGAAATTAAGCGCAGTTGTATCTACTTAACCAACCTAACAGGACTGGGAAGAGTGCTTGATCAGGTTGATTTGAGTATTCGTGATCCTAGATTGATGATTACTCATTGAATGAAAAAACCAGCGTAACAATGGTGGTTTTTTATAGAGTAAACTATTCTGATCGCTAGTTAGTAGTGGTGAACTGGCGGCATATGCAGCTTGCTCTATTGAGTCCAGCATCTTCAGGTAGATGTGTATATAACAGCTGAGCTATGAACTATGAACGACTAACTGTTTGCCGGCATTATTGCCTGTAATGAAGATTGCAACTGGCTCAACTCTACCGCGCTCAAAGGCCTCATCAACCCCTCAGCGAGATCCCCAAGCTGCAAACTCTGAATCGACACTCGCTTAAGGTCGATAACTTTATACCCCAATGCCTGTGACATGCGGCGTATTTGTCTATTTAGCCCTTGGGTGAGGATTATTTGATAACTATCGTCAGCTAAGCGACTCATTTTACAGGGCAGGGTGGTGATGTCTTTGTAGCTAACACCTGCCGCCATCAGTAGTAGAAATTCGTCACTGAAATGACGATCCACTGTAACGTGATAGGCCTTGCTGTGACCAAAGTCAGGGTGCATTAGCTGGTGGGTTAGTTCACCATCGTTAGTTAATATCAACAAGCCGCGAGAATCTTTGTCGAGTCGACCAACAGGATAAAGCCGTGGTGATTCAGGCAGTAAATGCAGCAAGCTATTGGGTAGATGAGCAAGCAAACGACTATCGGTGCCGACGGCTTTATTGAATAACCAATAGGCTTTGGCTTCAACCGCGGCGATTAACTTACCATTGACCAAGATCTGCTCTTGGCAACGCATGCCATCGGCCGTGTCGATTAGCGTCACTGTATCAATGTGGTTCGCGGGGCGTTCATCAATCATTACCTGACCATCTCTAATCAAGCGAGTGGCGGCGCGGCGAGAACAGCAACCGGTTAAGGACAGATATTTAGCGAGTCTCATGGCTGGGTTATTGCTCTCCAGCGAGATAACGTTGTGACAGCTCTCGGTAGTTCTTTATCGCAATGTTACGGATAGTCCATGCAAAAGATAAACACCAAAGCATAATGATATTAGTTTGAAGCCACATGCTGATCGCAACCCAGCAAGGACTTGTTTCTGGATGTTCACAAGGAACAAAGTCGAGTGTATTCCAATCGAGCTGCACAATGAGCGCTGATGCGGTAATAAGGCCCAAAATACTCAGTAAAAAGATAGGTCCCTTACAAATAGAATTTTGACTGAATCTATCGGTAATACACAGGAAATACATCAACACGGTACCGAGTAGAAAAGAGGTCGATGCTATACGATGCATATCAAGATAATTGATTGGAAACATCCCCATCAATAACACTGACATACCGACCCAGCCGCCGATTAAGGACAAGTAGTGACTAAAAAAACCTTGCTTAAGTAAGTAGAGTCCTAGCATGGCCAGCATGATGCACATACCGGCGGTCATTAAGGCGATGTTGAACACGAATGCGAGCTTGGCATCGTTGTAGTCGCCAAGGAAATCAGAACGACGATTAAACACTGCACTACCTATGTTTTGATATTCAGCCCATAGCGAGATAAGTACACCCGTTGCGGCGATAAGAGCGCTAAAGAAAATAGCCATGACGACTAAGCGGTGCAAGTCATATTGCATCGATTGGTACTTCATCTTATCTTTCATACTTGTGCACCATAAAAGACTCATCCTGCTACTAAGCGTGGGGCTAGGCATTATGACAAAAAGCACTGCTTGGGTGCACTCTTTTTTCAGTCAAACTCCCATTGATAATGGCCTAATACTTAACCTGCCTCATTCATTGTGCTTACGCAAGCTGTTCAATCGATGCTAGCGGATAAAAAATGCGCTTCCCCAGAATCAAGTGGGCCAAAGCGCATTAGTTGTAGCTGTTGCTCGATGATTACTTTTGTTGGAATTGGTACTCCTTTACGGGCTTAGCGCCAAGCAGATGTTCTACAAAATAGTCCCAACGTTTACGCACAAAATAGTCACTGTCATTTAGGAAGTGGTTGCGGTTAGGGTAGATCATCAAGTCAAAATCTTTGTTGGCTTTTATCAGTTTATCGACCAGTTGCAGCGTGGCAGCGGGATTAACATTATCGTCAAGCTCACCATGGGCTAGCAGTAGCTTACCTTTGAGTTTGGCAATACTGTCCATATTTAAGTTGCTTTGCTGGTCCCAATGTTTGGCGACGGGGTAGCCTAACCACGTTTCATTCCAACCGGTTTTATCGACTCTAAAGTCATGGTTACCCGATGCAGCGACAGCAACTTTAAAAAAGTCTGCATGCCTAAACATCGCTTGAACTGTGTCGTAACCACCTGCGGAGAAGCCGTAGATCCCAACACGGTCAATATCAAGGTAGCTGTGTCGCTTGGCTAGATCTTTGATGGCTTGCACATGGTCATCGACACCCGCTGCTAAGTTCTCGTAAGCAACTAGATGAAACGCTCTATCGCGTTTACTGGTGCCGCGACCGTCCATTTTGATGACAACAAACCCCAGCTCCGCTAGCGATTGCGCTTGTTCAAAGTAGCTCCAAAATGACTTAGGAGTGAAGAAGTTGTGTGGCCCGGTATAAGTGGCATCAA
Source organism: Shewanella abyssi (assembly GCF_023284025.1). GTDB lineage: Bacteria > Pseudomonadota > Gammaproteobacteria > Enterobacterales > Shewanellaceae > Shewanella > Shewanella abyssi. Next base: position 3,934 of record NZ_JAKIKR010000091.1, read on the forward strand.
TTACTGGGTATTGCTTGGCCGGATCAAAGTGACTGGGTTTGTACATTATGCCGTATAACTTGGTTTGGTTATCACTGGCAACCACTTCAAACGGTTCTGGAGCGCGCCAGCCAGTGGCCATTAGCTCTCTCACATCCGGTGTGCCAACCGTCATCACGATCTTGCCATCTACCGTGCTACGCACCTTGCTCGTTGGCACGGTTTGTACACTTGATGAAATATCGACAAAGTAACTAAAGTCAGGTGCGATGCGAGCGCTGTGCTCTAGTGGTTCAGGCGTGAGCAAGCGGTGGCCGGTGCCATCTAGATTAACTTTATAGAGGTGACGTAGGTAAGGGTCGCGATCATCGAATCCGCCAGATGCCTCGTAATATAGCGTGCGCGTTTTCTCGTCTAAGGCGCGGTAAGTTCTCACAAAGCAATCGCACTGAGTGATCTTATTCTTAAGCTTTCCGCTAGATAGCTCATACAGGTAGTATTGTTGCTTGCCTGAGCGCTGACTGCTCCAAACAACCTCGTCTGACTCTGGTAGTACCCAAGCATCTTGAGCCCAAGGATCAAGAAATTGTTCAGAGGTCTCTTCAGTAATTAGCCGTACCTGATGATTCTCGGGATTATATTCATGGAAGCTGATGCGTTTTTTAGCGCGAGTCTGCTCAAAGAAGTAGAAGCGGTTGTTATCTTCCCACCAACCCCAGAGCGGACCACCGTAGTAAGTTTGTAGTAACTTTGGTGCCGCTACCTTGGTCACCTTTTGACTGTTAACGTCAATGGAGTATATGTCGCCATACGGTAAGTTCTCATCGCCAGCGAGGGGGTAATAGTAGCTGTATAGCTTAGGGCGTAGGCCTTGGTCATGACTCGATTGGATCAAATGCAGCTTACTTACTTTTTCGCGGTTCATTCTATGGGTCAACACAGTTTGACTGTCAGGAGACCAGTAGACACTGAGTTTTTGTTTAACCTTAGCGGGATCTTTATTGATATAGGCTTTAGGGTTAACGTTTTGCACCGCATATGGATAACCTTCAGTGCCGTCAAATGTCAGCTGGCTAACTTTGTTGCTGCGGTTATCGGTTAAGTAGAGATTCCACTCTTTTACGCTCAATGCATAGTGGCCGTCAGGAGAGGAGTAGCTTGGCTGCTGCTTTTTGTTCTTTTTAGCGGTTTTGTCACAAAGACTGCTGAGTAGGTCACATTGATAATCTTGCTTGTTATAACGCATCGTCAGCTGATTTTTCTGTAAGTCTACCTTGTGAACGTTAAGCTGAAATGCGCTGGAACCGTCATGTTCTAGATTGGCCTTCAGTATTTCATGATCAAATAGCGCTGAGACTCTAGCCTGCACTGGGTTAGCTAAGAAATAGCTATAGTTGCTGTCTGTATCGATTTCGCTAAACCAGAACTGGCTACTGTTATCGATCCATTTAGGCTTAACTGCAAGATTTCGGACCATGTTACCGACATTCTTCGGCAAAAAAGCTTCGGCGCGCTGGTAATCAGCCTCTGTCACCTCGGGGGAGACGCTTGGGGTTGGTGTCGCTGCGCAAGCGGTTAGCATTGCCGTAGCGAACAATATCGCTGATTTCCTAATCATTTTACTCTCCAGTCACATCACTTTTATTTAGCGATTTAATAACAATCTGCAACATGATATTAAATAGGATGGATAATGTATACGTTATAATATTTTTGGCGTAAATAAATTAAGGTATATGGATATGATAAATAACAAGGCATTAGCTTGGGTATAGCTAAAGTGCGAAAAGTAGATGAGCTGCGCACTAGTGATGGGGTATAGCAGTCGGTAGCAAAAGAGCACCATTAAGGTGCTCTTTCAATCAGCGATAGGTTAGCTGTAGCTTATGCTGGCAATAGCAGTTAGTTTCGCTTGCGAAAAACCACAATCAGCACGGCGACGACAGCAAGGATCATGCAGTACCAAGCGTGAGTAACCACTTCTAATGGTGACAAGCTAAAGGTTGATGCAATTAACAGTGCTTGTGCGCCATATGGGATTAGACCTTGGATAATGCATGAGAAAATATCCAAAATGCTGGCGGCACGTTTTGGGGTGACGCCATGCTTTTTAGCCAAGTCTTTAGCAATATCACCGGTGACCACAATCGACACGGTATTGTTTGCCACACAAGTGTTGGTTGCAGCCACAATGCCTGCCATTCCGAGCTCTGAAGCGCGGCATGATGCTTCGCCTTTCGCTTTTGAGAAACGAGTAATTAGCTTTTCAATCTGCTTGCTAACAAACGCTAAGCCACCTTGCTGCTGCATCAGCGCGGCTAAGCCACCGACCAACATAGAGAGAATGAAGATCTCTTGCATGTTGCCAAAACCTGCGTAGATATCTTGACCAAACTGGATGACACCATAATCCATGGTGAGTAGACCAGTAACACCGGCTAGCAAAATACCGACAGTAAGCACCACAAATACATTTAAGCCGGCGACAGCTAGAAACAAAATCGTTAGATAAGGGATAACTTTTATGTAATCAATTTCTTGAGCTGCAACGTCAGCTTGGCCTTGCCCCACCAATGTAAACACGATAAGCGTGATGACAGAGGCTGGGATAGCGAAGATCAAGTTTTCTTTAAACTTGTCTTTCATCTCACAGCCCTGAGTACGCGTCGCTGCAATGGTCGTATCTGAGATGATAGATAAGTTATCGCCAAATAGAGCGCCAGATATTACCGCGCCGGCCATAATCGCTAAATCAATTTGTGCTTCGTTAGCAACACCCAGTGCAATAGGGGCTACTGCGGCGATGGTGCCCATTGAGGTGCCCATTGCGGTAGCAATAAAGGCGGCAATCACAAAGAAGCCTGGCAGCAATAAACTAGATGGAACCAGCGACAAACCAAGTGCAACGGTAGCGTCTACGCCGCCGGTTGCTTTTGCTACTGCCGCAAACGCACCGGCAAGTAAGTAGATCATACACATCGCAATGATGTTGGAGTGACCAATACCCGCTAAGAAGGTTTCGATTGATTGGTTAAGCTGCTGCTTAGAGATTAGAATCGCAAAGATGATGGCCGGGAGAATGGCGACCACGCTTGGCAATTGGTAAAAAGCAAAATCGACACCTTGGCTTTGAAAGTAAACTCCAGCACCAATAAACAGTGTTAGAAATAGAAATAGTGGTGTCAGCGCAAGAAACGATGGCGCTATTACGTCAGTGGCTGGAGCTTTAGGGGCGTTAGTGGAATTCGTCAATGTTATCTCTCTTCTTATTAAATCAGTCATCGAACCATTGTTCCCATTGCCCTCCTAGCTGGAACAAACTGTGTTTTAAATGATTAAACTCACAGAATGGTACATCTCAATAGTTGAGAGGATATGAGATCCAGCGGCGCCTGTCAATTTAGACGTCTAGATGTTTTTACTTCCAAAGTGAAGGTTTGGCAAAAGTTGTGACATAGGTTGGGTTAGTCACTGCTACTTCAGTAAGAACTTAACTTGCCAAGGATAACGCCTAAATACAAACGTTTTACCGCGACAAAGCGGATATTTCGAATATTTACTGCTAACTAAGGTGCTAGAATAACCGCCTTATTGTCCGCTTAACGTTGAGAGCCTTTGATGCAATTAATGCATATAGATAAACAAACCTATCGCAAGAATACTAACATTGTGATCAGCAGCTTTGTCGCGAGTTTAGCGATACTGGCATTGGTATTTGGCGCCTTATTGATTCATTTTTTTGGTGCAGCTGATGTTGCGAGTGATGTTGCGGGTGATGGCTCGACCGGCAATTTCCATTTAAATGTGATGGGAGTGATGATGGCGATAGTCCTCTGCAGCTGGGTGCTGCATTCGCAAAAGCATAAGCCCTTTATGCGAGAAGTCTATTATGTGTGGCGCTTAAAGCAGTTGAATAACCAGATTTATCGTAAGTTGGTCAAAATCAAACGGGCAGCAGATAGCAACGACAAGAATGCTTTTATCATCTTGAGTTTTTATTTTGCTAGCCTAAAGCAAGTTTATAGCTTAGACGACAACACCTTAACCATATCGACTGTAGAGAATGATCTTGCGCAGCTGAACGCCAGAATTGCCGAGTTGGATATGAATGTCTCTGCAGAGCAGTTTGAAGCAGACTTGTTAGAAAGGATCTAATGCCGATAAGTTTGAGCAGTATGGGCGAGTAACAAACTAGCCCACACTGCAATTCTAACTTGTTAGCTGCTGACCAAAGTGGTTCCAATTATCTACACTGGGTTATAAATATCTTCAGCAGCTATTGCTAACGCTGAAAATGTAGCGCTTATTATTAATATAGCTGTTGTAGTGAATATCTCACTTTTAATTGCTTTTAAGTGTTTTGTTTTAAGTCAATATTATTATTTTAGTTCTTTATATTAAATTTATGTCAATCATATTAAATCGTCTTAGATCTAATATCTTAATATAGTCTTGCTGTTCAATGCATGGTTCGCAATCGAAGAGCTTACTTACAGATACATTTATTAGGTAGTATTTTGTTTTATCCATGTCACCTAACTGTTCAGTTTCAAGAATCATATTAGTCAGGTTTTTAATTTTTAATATGTCATCGCTATCTACATCAATACTTAAAGTGTTTTTATTTAATGAAACTAGCAACTCGCTAAGTTCACTAGAGTTTTCCCCAGTTTCAAAATAAATAGGCTGGAGATCATTTGATATAATTAGTGTCTGAGGGAATCGATTGGGAAGGTCTAGCTTTTTCCACTCTTTGCTATTTACATCCAACTCAACAGCTAAAGTTGACGTTGAGAACATTAAAACAAATAGTGTATTTAATAAAAGTTTCATCCATGTTTCACCTTGTCATTGTACTTTTTAATTGTTTTACCACAAACATGTTCGATTATTTACTGCTACCATGTCAAACTTCTAATTAATTATCAGCAAAAGTGTTCACTAAAAATGTTGAACTTAGTTGTTATGTACTATAAGTAGATATAGAGCAATTAATTATGTCCTCATGATTAGTTACTATTAACGTTCAATTTTAAAGTGCAAAAATCACCATTCCAAATTTCGAACATAAAGCTACAAAGTTCTATCGAAGTTGCCGAAACGGAGTTAACTTTCAACAATTGTGGTTCCAATTGCCTGCGGCAGGCGTATGTGCAGACGCAACTGAGGCTCGCAGCAAGTTCGTCCCTGAATGCTCTACGATGGCATCCATGCCATCGAAGGCCTCAACCGCATCTACACTTGCTTATAAAAGCGCAAACTCTCGGCATTTGCATATCCAATACTAAAGCTAGAAATTGTAGCTTTCAGTAAACGCCATGACTTAAAGGC
>NZ_JAKIKR010000092.1 GCF_023284025.1 Shewanella abyssi
CATTTAAAGTAATCTATATAGCATACATAACCACGATAGCTGTAATCATATAAAGATACATAAAAACAAAATAAGTAACCATAAATAGATACGTATAACTTGTCAGTGTAACCCAATAAGATTACACTTGTAGCATGTTAACACCGATATTTAGGTAAGACCATGACCACTTTTAAAGTTAGAAAGCCGAAAGATACGGTTCGCTTAATGGTGCGAGAGCAGTACAAAGAGATGGCGAACTCAGCAGCTAGCCTTAAAGGTGCACCTGATACCCCTGCTGAGGGCTGGGTCCGAACTATACGCAAGGCACTGGATATGTCTGGTGCGCAATTGGCCGAGCGAATGAACCTAAGCCGAAACCGCATTTCAATCCTTGAGCGCCGTGAGGTTGATGGTCAAATCACGATCAATCAACTAAAGGAGTTGGCTGACAAGCTAGGTTGTGAGTTCACTTACGCTTTGGTGCCAAAGAAAAACGTAAATTTAACCTTAGAAGAGCGTGCGGAGAAGTTGGCGAAGACTCATTTATCGACAAACTCACAAAATATGTTCCTCGAAGCGCAAGTCATTAGCCCTAAAAAGGAAAAATTTCTTGTTAATGAATTAAAGCAAGATCTTCTAAAGGCCGGAGGCCGTGTGCTTTGGAAAAATGAGAAAGGAATGGTGGATAGTTGAGTTTACTAAAAGATGATCCAGAAGGTGCTACTCCCCTTTCCCCAGATGATCTCCTTGGGTTAAAACTACCCCATATCCAAACCCGCGCGCAGTTAAATGAAGTTGAAGCAGCGAATATTCTTCAAGGTCAGATCTGGGTGTCTGGCCTCAAAGTACTGACTTTGGATGACATCTTTAGTCGGGACTTTGTTACTACTCTTCATGAAAACCTGTTGGGTGATATTTGGGAGTGGGCTGGTACATTCCGACTACGGGAACTTAATATCGGTGTCAATCCAAAGAATATCTCTGTCGACCTACATAATTTTCTAGAAGATGCGAAGTGTTGGGTTGAGTTTTCCCATTACTCAGATCTAGAGCTTAGCGCTAGAATTCAACATAAACTTGTACAAATTCACCCTTTCCCAAATGGAAATGGTCGTCACTCAAGAATATTCACTGATATTGTCAGAATATTTCTGTTGAACAAAAAGCCACTCAGGTGGGCGAACGTAAAACTCGAAGATATATCGGAGGAAAGAGCTGCCTACATAGCAGGCCTACGCAAAGCCGATGGTGGTGATTTCTCTGAGATGGTGCATTACCTTGAGAGATTAGGCAATCAGTAACCAATTGCAAAGTACCTATTTTTAAGATCTGAGCTTATTGATCAGATTCTTTATCTCTTAAGATGTTGGTTGGGTTGATCCTACTTTTTTCAGTCGCTATGTTGGCAAAAAAGCCTTTTCGTAATTTACATGATGAGAGAGACATTACAGCGCAGCTGAATTGTCATGTCAGTTCGCCAGCATTGTTATTAGCGATTTATTCAATTTGGTTACAATTTAAAAAACAGCTAAATTCAATGGTTATTGCGCTACTTTTCAATATCTTAAACACTTCACTCATTTGGCCTTAAGCTAATAGATCTGTTATTGGATGATAACTCGCTGGTCAGTAACATATTAAAGCGGCTATATTAGGCTAATTCATATTCAATATCAGCCAGTTGTCTATACCTATTGGCCCTCCAAGCAGAAAAGGATCCTACCCATGGGACAAGAAACCTCAAAGATTCTCGTTGTCGACGATGATATGAGGCTCCGCGCCTTATTGGAGCGCTACTTGATGGAGCAAGGTTATCAAGTTCGCAGTGCGGCCAATGCCGAACAAATGGATCGCTTATTAGAGCGTGAAAACTTTCACTTGCTGGTACTGGACTTGATGCTTCCAGGTGAAGACGGTCTATCTATCTGTCGCCGACTACGTCAAACAGGTAACACGATCCCTATCGTCATGCTTACCGCTAAGGGAGATGAAGTCGATAGAATTATTGGCCTTGAGCTTGGCGCCGATGACTACCTACCCAAGCCTTTTAATCCACGAGAACTACTGGCGCGGATTAAAGCGGTAATGCGTCGCCAAACACCTGAAGTACCAGGAGCGCCCACTCAGCAAGAAGAGGAGGTCACTTTTGGTGAGTTCTCGCTCAATCTTGCGACCCGTGAAATGCATCATGGCGAGGAAGCTATTGCGCTAACCAGCGGCGAGTTTGCGGTGCTAAAAGTGTTAGTCTGTCACCCTCGAGAGCCTTTATCACGTGACAAATTGATGAACCTAGCCCGTGGCCGAGATTACTCAGCTCTTGAGCGCTCTATCGATGTGCAGGTCTCACGCTTACGCCGTTTAATTGAAACCGATGCCGCTAATCCGCGTTATATTCAAACCGTTTGGGGCTTAGGCTATGTGTTTGTGCCTGATGGCTCATCACGCAAGTAATTAATAAATGATGAAAAAGAGATGGTGGCAGCGCATATTACCTCGCAGTTCATTCAGCCAAACAGTGATGTTAATTGGCTGTTTACTGCTAACGAACCAGCTGGTGTCTTATCTCTCAGTTGCGGTTTACTTTATTAAGCCCAGCTATCAACAAATTAACCAACTCATTGCTCGCCAAGTAAAACTGCTGTTTGTCGACGGAGTCGATGTTGGCCGTGAACATCTCACCATGGTGGACGCACTTAATGCAAAAGTGCGTGACGATGCCATGCAGTTTTATAATCAAAAAGAGGCACGTCAAGCTGGCATCGAACGGGCAACCTATTACGGTTTTCTATCATCACAAATGTCAGAATACCTCGGCGGTGAAGCCGAAGTGCGTATTGCTCAAGGTGAAGAGTTTCAAATTTGGATCCGCCCACCGCAAGCCCCTTCTATTTGGATCAAAGTCCCGTTAACAGGCTTAAACGAAAAAAACCTTTCGCCGTTAACGCTCTACTTAATGGTGATAGGAGCGTTGAGTGTCGCCGGTGGATGGTGGTTTGCCCGCCAACAAAATAGACCTTTAAGGCGGTTACAAAAGGCCGCTATTGCGGTGTCTCGCGGTGATTACCCCGAACCTTTACCCTTAAGTGGTTCTACTGAAATTGTTGAAGTGACCAATACTTTCAACCAGATGTCCTATTGTATGAAGCAGCTTGAACAAGATAGAGCATTGCTGATGGCGGGGATATCTCATGATCTTAGAACTCCGCTAACCCGTATTCGCCTAGCGTCAGAAATGATGGTCGCAGAGGATGAATATCTAAAAGATGGCATAGTGCATGACATTGAAGATATGGATGCCATTATCAATCAATTCATCGCCTATATTAGACAAGATCAAGAGGGAACCCGTGAACTCGAGCAGATTAACGACCTAATTGATGACGTGATCCAAGCAGAATCTAACCGCGAGGGAACCATTGAATCTGAGTTAAGTGAATGTCCGAACATTCCAATGCAAGGCATCGCCATCAAACGTATTTTAAGTAACTTAGTTGAAAATGCTTACCGTTATGGCAATGGCTGGGTCAAGATAAGTTCACAGTTTAACGGTAAGTACCTTGGCTTTAGTGTGGAGGATAATGGCCCCGGCATAGTCGAAGATCAGATCCCCAAACTGTTTGAGCCTTTCACTCAAGGCGATACCGCCCGCGGCAGCGTCGGTTCAGGCTTAGGTCTGGCGATTATCAAACGCATCGTTGATCGCCACCAAGGCAAAGTGATTTTAACCAATCGCAATGAAGGCGGCCTGCACGCGCAAGTTTGGCTGCCGCTAGATTAACCTACAGCTACTCTTCATAACCTCAAATTAGTTTCACTTTCGGTATGGTTTCCAGTGGGCTAGAATCAAACGCCTCAGATAGATTGAACACTCAACTAAAGCCAGTTCAGCGATTCGGAATGACATGGAACCGTTATTTAGACAAGAAGTCGTACAACATAAAGTTAACCGTTTAGACGGAACGGTTAGCCTAATACAGCCTGCCGCGTTCAAGTGGTTAGCACTGTTACTGGTGACGATTATCGTCTGCAGTATTATATTTTTGGCCGCCGGTGAATACAGTAAAAAGGAGCGAGTCATTGGCGTCGTTCAACCCGATAGCGGCTTGCTTAAGCTGACTTCACCGCAATCTGGAATTGTCAAAATAGTACTGGTGACAGAGGGAGAGCGTGTAGAAAAAGGTCAACCCATTTTACGAGTAGAATCGCTAAAGCATGGGGTCGATGGTTTCGAGTTAAACCGTTCACGTATCGATCAATATCAATTTCAAATCAATATGCTGACTCTGCAAATCAACAAACAGCACTCACAAAACACCCTACAAACCCAAAATCTAACCTACAGTAAGAGCAATATAGCGGCCAAACTCGATGAGCTTGAGCGCCAGAGTGAGATCATCAATCAGCGTATTAAGATAAATAATAGCCTTTCCAAGCAGATGGCGGTACTTGCTGAGCAAGGCTATACCTCCAAACTCGATCTTAACCGACAGATAGACGCCTCTCTAACAATTAAGCAGCAGAGTTCAAGCACTCATTCGCAAAAACTGACACTCAATAATGAGCTTAGCCAAATAGTTAATCAGCTGTCGCAGCTACCAATAGAGCACGCAAAAGTGCTTGACCAATTACAAAGTCAACTCACTGAAGCGCAACTCAACCTAGCAATTGTTGAGCAAGAGTCGTTGGCAGAGTTGAGGGCACCAATGAGTGGCAAGGTTACCGGCATTTTGACTAAGGCTGGCAAGTCAGTAAGTAGCCAGCAATTCTTATTGAGCGTGCTTCCCGAAAATAGCAAGATGCAGGCAGTACTCTTTATTCCCACCTCCGCATTTGGTTTTATCGAAATAGGCCAACAAGTCAGGCTGCGCTACCATGCATTTCCCTATGAAAAATTCGGTATTTTTGACGGTGAAATCATTGAAGTCAGCTCCAATGTTATCTTGCCAGAAGAAACTGAGCTGCCAGGAATGATTAAAGATCCCTCTTATCGAGTGGTTGTCAGTCTATCGGCACAAGAGATCGTCGCCTACGGAAAAAGCACCCCGCTACGCGCAGATATGATGCTAGATGCCGACATCATCGTCGAGCGAAGATCATTATTAGCCTGGTTATTTGATCCCATTTTAAGCCTTCATGGAAAACTCTAACAGCACTAGATTGACAGGACTGCCAACATGGACGACGTTGTAACAAATTCAGCAAGCAAACTGAGCTTCTGGAATAAAAGAAAGCTGCCAATGATTAGACAGTCAGAAGCAACAGAGTGCGGCCTTACCTGCCTGACAATGATTGCCGGCTACTATGGCCATGCAATGCAACTCAATGAGATGCGCCAGCGCTTTCAGCTCTCACTTGAAGGGGCTACATTGCTCGACATCATGCAATTTGCTGAGCAAATGGCATTAACCACACGACCGCTAAAAATCGCCCTTGAAGAGCTACCCTACTTAGATGTACCGTGTATTTTACACTGGGATCTTAATCACTTTGTAGTACTTAAATCCGTTAGTCGCAGTCACATCGTGATCCATGACCCAAGTTCCGGTATCAAAAGACTATCAATCGAGGAAGCCTCAAAGCACTTCACAGGTATAGCGCTCGAGCTTAGGCCAACCAAAGAATTCCAGCAAAAAAAACCAGCAGCCAACCTTAAATTCTCCGATTTCTGGAGCAAAATAATTGGCCTCAAAAGCTCCTTAGTGCTTATTTTTTCGTTGTCGTTACTACTGCAATGCTTTGCTCTCATTACGCCCTACTATATACAACTTGTCATTGATGACGTGGTGATCAGTAAAGACACCTCGCTACTGATTGTGCTGGCAGCTGGCTTTTTTATGGTACTGCTATTTGAAATTGCCACCAATGCACTGCGTGGCCTCGCCCTACTGCACTTTGGCAACCTGATGAATATACAGCTGGGATCAAATCTATTTCACCATTTGATCCGGCTGCCGCTACAATATTATGAGAAACGCCATATGGGTGACATTGTCTCGCGCTTCGGCTCATTACAACAGGTGAAAGAGTTGTTAACGACAGGCGTAGTTGAGTCAATTATTGACGGCATCATGGCCCTGCTGACGCTATTTATGATCTTCTACTACAGCCCGCAGTTGTCTGCCATTGTACTCATCGCCGTGGTGCTATATGCCCTCATTCGAGCGGCAATGTATCGGCCCTTTAGAGCGATTTCCGAACAAGAGATCATTGCCCATGCAGAGGAAAACAGCAATTTTATGGAGACGGTACGGGGCATTCAAACCATTAAATTATTTGGTTCAGAAGCCAAGCGCGAAGGCCAATGGCAAAATCGCTATGCCAACGCCATTAACCAAAATATTCGCTTAGGTAATTTCAGGCTATCATTTAGTGCGATTAATCGGCTGCTCTTCGGTTGTGAAAACATTCTGGTGATATACGTGGCCGCGACACTGGTTATTCAAGGCGGGTTTAGCACCGGAATGCTGTTCGCCTTTATGGCGTACAAGACCCAATTTATGACCAAGGCACAAAACCTCATCGACAAAATGATTGAGTTTAAAATGCTCAGCCTGCATTTCGAACGCATCGCCGATATCGCCTTGGAGCCGAAAGAAAAACTAAGCGAGCAGCAGGTAACAACAGATATCCAAGGCGCTATTAGCCTTAGAAGCCTCTACTTTAAATACAGTGACGCCACACCCGATGTACTTAGTGACGTCAGTCTAAACATTAAAGCCGGCGAGTCCGTGGCCATCACCGGGCCATCAGGTTGCGGCAAGTCGACCTTATTAAAAGTGATGCTAGGCTTGGATACACCCTATAAAGGTGAGGTGTTGATTGATGGTATTCCGCTGTCTCAAATCGGTCACAAACGCTATCGTCAACAGATAGCCGCCGTGATGCAGAATGACGAATTGCTATCCGGTAGCGTTGCCGACAACATCGCTTTTTTTGATGACAAAATCGATATGGAACACCTAGTCTATTGTGCTGACATGGCCGCTATTCACGATGACATTAGTAATATGCCAATGGGCTATCACAGCCTCATTGGTGATATGGGCTCAAGCTTGTCGGGTGGGCAGAAACAGCGGATCATTCTTGCTAGGGCGCTATATAAACGGCCGAAAATATTATTTATGGATGAAGCGACCAGTCACCTAGATACCGCCTTGGAGGCCGATATTAATCGAGCCATAAAACAGATGAAAATAACTCGAGTCATTATTGCCCATCGTAAAGAAACAATCGCATCTGCTGATAGGGAGATTAGTTTACAGCAAGCTGGTAATACTGAAGACATATCTCCAGCAATAATTTAGTTCACGAATAAAAACATATAGCGACCGACAAAACAGTCATACCTTGATTTATGGTGGGTTACATTTACCAGGACAACTATTATTCCAACCTGAGCGGCAATATGCATCATAAGAATGCCGAGAGTCACCCCCAGCTATTTTATCGGTCATGTCGTCAGGAAGAGTGTCACATCAAAATAACAACTTATCGTCACTTCACAATCAAGCTACTGGCATCGAGTGAAATAATAAATACCACATAAGTACTAATCTCATCACTTATGCCGCTCTACTTGAATATTTTTAATTTCGCACGAGTTTAATGGATTCTAAGAAGGTATAAAGGAGTAAACATGTGGAAGTACAAAAACAATGTGCTACGAGGTCTAGGTTTTGGCACAAAATACAGGTGTGAATCAATTACAGCCTAAAGATAGTCATAGATAGTCTATATAATAAAAAGCCAAACATAGCTGCTTGGCTTTTATACTGACCTTAATTAAGTCACATGTTTACTTATGGACGACCACATCGAGGAGCGCAAGTATTAATCTTACCTGAGATGCAATAAGCATCAGCAGTAGGGCGAGCACCAGCGCCTGCTATCTTAGCGGTCGCGTCGTCAGGAAGAACGGCATTGTCTTTAGTTAGGTTCTTTAACTGACTCTTCTTAAGTACTAGTTTCATGTTTATCCCTATAATTAGTTATATTTTAATAAGTGACAAGTCAAGACGTCAAAATAACGAATTGCCACCACTCACAAATAAACTACGTGGGTTAAGTAAATCAAGAAATACCCACTAAGTACTCATTAAACCATTTAAACATGAAATATATTCATCTCGCTTACATTGTAAAAATACCATTTGCAACCTATCACTCTGTAATATAGCTTCATAGCCAAATAGAATTAAAAAAACACCTATGTCACTTATTATGCCACTCACGTTATCTCAGTTTCAAAAAGAACAGATTAAGAATATCCATCACGGTGTTATTGAGGCCATACTAAATACTGCCAATACTAACTACGACTTTCTCGGAGGCCAAGCAGGTGTATTACCCTACCTTTACTTAGCTGACCAAATAACTCAAGGGGCAAGCTCGAGAATAGAACAAACGCTTAATAGTGATATCGACAAGCTAACCACCCGTCTTTCAACTGAGCAATTAACACTGGGGATCAGTGACGGGTTTAGTGGCATTGGCTGGACGCTGGAATTTCTCAATCAACAACAGGGTGATGACTATGATATTGAGTTTTGCAACACCTTAGATGAGCTATTGATTACCGCCGTGAGTACGCCGCAGTGGCAGGGTGAGCTTGAATATGTACTGGGCTTAGCGGGTGTTGCAGCTTATGCCGCTAGGCGACTAAAACGCTCTAGTGATCCGCGCCTATATGAAAAAATTATCACCCACTACGAAGCGTTGGCCATACAGGTAAATGAACAACAGCTATCTTGGCCT
>NZ_JAKIKR010000093.1 GCF_023284025.1 Shewanella abyssi
AATAGACTTATAGAACAGATTATAGGCTGAGCACGATAAAGTCTATATTTTTAGACTTTTAGCCAAAAGGTATGTTCAGGAAGCATAAAGTACATAAAGTTAGACTTTATGAAGTTGAAGCGTGTTTAATTGCTAGAAGATACGAAGATGACCGTGGATGATTTTTTTTAAAAGTTTTATTGAATATTCTTACACTAACTCGTAGTGACTCGCTTTCATTTTAACACCAATAGGAACACCCAGCCCAAGGGGTTAAGTTAAAACATCGTAAAGACAGTCGGTTACAACCAGAAACAGAGCCCCGCTCTCCACAAATACAGAAGGCCCCGATACGAAAGTATCGGGGCTTTTTTTATGCCTAAATTTAACTAGCTAAAGCTTAGCCTCAGTATTCAACCAAACATCCAACCAACTGAATTAAAACAATATAAACCCGACAGCCAGGTCTAGATATGGCAAAGAAGACGCGGCACTAACTATCTTGAAGAGCTAAATTATTTAATAAGCGTAAAAAGTTTCTATCACCATAGAACTTAACAGTTGATCTAAACATCAACACTGTCTAGTATTGGTGTCATGAAAAATATTCCTACTCAAAATAATATGCGCTATACCCTAAATGAGCTTTGTCAGCTAATTGAGCTAACTCCACGTACTGTGCGCTTCTACATCCAGAAGGCGCTAATGCCTGCAGCAGAAGGCAGTGGGCGCGGCGCGTTTTATACTCAACAACACCTAGAGCGACTACTCGAAATTAAAAAGTGGCAAGACGCAGGGCTATCGCTCGATCGCATCAGCGAGCTTCTATTCGATGAAAGTGACAACAAGCCTCTGCCACCACTCAAGCGCGCGAAAGCGGGTGATATAGAAGTCTGTAGCCACATACACATAGATGAAGGCATCACACTCACACTAAACCCAAGCCAAGCTGGGTTAACACCACAGCAAGCGAAACAACTCACACTAGAAGTCATCTCGTTGTATCAACGCATCACATCAAGTGATAAGGAAGAGAAATGAACAGTGAAATAGGATTAACTACGCCATATGGTGAAGACGTTGCTTTAAAAGCGGTCAGCATCAAAGCAACGTTAAACGGCATACTTGCCGAAGTCGATGTTAGGCAGCAATATCAAAATAACGAAGACACCAACATCGAAACCGTATACACCTTCCCTCTTCCTATTGACGCAGTGCTACTTCAACTCCATGTCGAGATCAACGGCCAAACACTCGAAGGTCAAGTTAAAGTCAATTCTATTGCCGAAGAAGAATATGAAGAAGCCATCACCAGTGGTGATACGGCCGTTATGCTCAAAAAAATAAGAGACGGACTGTACTCTATTAACTTAGGGAATCTACTTGCAGGTGAAAGCGCGGTTATCCATTTTAAGTATGCTCAGCTAAATGAGTGGCAAGGTGACAAATTAAGATTTTATATTCCGACAACACTAGCACCGAAGTACGGTACGCCTCGCCTAGCAGGTCTAGCCGAACACGAAGAGCCATGTCACTCTATATTCACCCGTTACCAGTTCGATTTTCACGCCAATATTGAAGGCAAACTTGCAGATGCGGCAGTAACCAGCCCAACACACTCCATTACTCAAGCGTTAGATGCCGGTGGCTTGCGCCTAGGTTTGTTGACTGCAGCGCAACCCATGGACCGAGATTTAATCATCGAAATAGCCAAACCTAGCGACTATGTTGGCGAAGGTTTATGGGCGAAAGATGGCGAAAAGACAGTGGCGTTAACCTCTTTCTATCCCCAGCTAGACATACAGCAAGCACATCAGCAGCGTTGCATTAAAATGGTAGTAGATTGCTCAGGGTCTATGTGTGGCGATTCAATTGACCAAGCTCGAATTGCACTACAAGCCATAATGAATCAACTTGAAGATGGTGATTGGTTTAACATTATCTTGTTCGGTAGCCAACACAAACTGATCTTTGATAAGTCGGTACAAGTAACAGCAAAGAATTTACAACATGTAGAAAAGATACTACGAATGCTTCGAGCCGACTTAGGCGGCACCGAAATGAGAGATGCACTACAAGCCACTTATACTTCAAAAACGCCGACAAATATCCCCACAGACATACTGTTAATCACCGACGGACAAGTATGGGATGAAGACAACCTACTGACAAATGCACAAGCCTCAGAACATCGTCACTTCGTCATAGGTGTGGGTAGCGCAGTGAGTGAAGCATTCCTGTCTAAACTCGCTCGCGAGACGGGAGGAGCAAGTGAGTTTGTCACACCTAATGAGAATATGAGCAGTCGTATCGTGCGCCACTTTGAACGTATCAACCAGCCAAGGCTTTACGATAGCCAAATATCTTGGCCTAAAAATAACCAAGCGATACAGCAATCACCACAGCAACTGAGTAGCCTCTTTGCCGGTGACACCATCAATGTATTCTCCTGGTTAAACCCAGAAGAAGCGAAACAAGATGAGCTAGAAAAAAATGCTGAACTGCATTTTTTTTGTAAGGATTACAAAAATACCGATATAGCACATACACAAAAAATCACACTAACGTATACCAATGCCAGCACATTAGCCCGCCTTGCAGCACACTCTAAGCTCACTGAAGTCAGCAAAGCGGAAGCATTACATCTAGCAGAAAAATACCAATTAGTTACCGAGTCTACCAGTTACATTTTGGTCAAAGTGAATGAAGTTGAAACTGCAGTTGGACTGCCTCAGCTGCGTACAGTACCTCAGCAATTACCTGCAGGGCAAAGTGG
Source organism: Shewanella abyssi (assembly GCF_023284025.1). GTDB lineage: Bacteria > Pseudomonadota > Gammaproteobacteria > Enterobacterales > Shewanellaceae > Shewanella > Shewanella abyssi. The sequence goes on from NZ_JAKIKR010000093.1 coordinate 2,756, forward strand.
ATTTGGCAGCGTGGTTTATCAGAGTAGTGACCAAGTATGCCAAAGTGCACCAATGTACTATTCTACTTCATCAGAGCCTTTATCAGAGAAGAGTTCAGATCTTGACCACCTAGACATTCCAGCATTCTTAAGAAGAGTTGCTGATACTCCCGCAGAAGATGCAGAAACAACAACATCAACAACACTCGCCGACGCCCTCAACGACGAGTTCACTCCAGATAACAATATGGGCATAGGCGAGTTTGATATCTTTGATATTGAAGAGCTAGGAGAAGAAGAAACCATCATTGAAATACTTTATCAGCTAGAAAACCTCGGTTATAACGAACAAAAGCTGGTGGCCGCCTGGTTAAGCCTGTACAACGAATTTAATCCTGACAAGCCGTTTAGCCGTCATGTCACCCGCTTGATTAGGATTCTATGCAAAGATCTTGATGTAAGTGCAGAGCTTATCAATAACATTAGAGAAATGATGACACTAGAAATGGCACATACAGCAAACTAAAAATAAAGGCCGAACGATTCTTCACGAAGTAAAATGCTTCGGCCTTACAACCCCTATTACTAAGGATCTATTCAGCTACTTGGCGCACCGTTCGCCTAGCCAATAGCAAATCACATAGCACCGGAAGAGTAATTCTCGACCTGCTTCTTGTTATGCCGTCATCCCGGACTCGCTATTACCTACTGTTTATACTTGTTCCAGGCTTTTATATTACTCTTGTCTTTAGGTTCTAAAAAATGGATTCCGGCCAACAAGCATGCCGGAAAGACGAGATAGGTGTAGATTTCATGGCCCTTTTCTTAATGTCTCTGACCTCCACGGGTCAGTGATATGCCCTATATCATTCAGACATTCCCCATATCCCTATGGGTCATTTTTGCACGACTATAGGGATATAAGAGGTACGAGTCCATGGATAGACAAAGGCAGAATAATGCAGGAGAAATTATCGACCCGCTTAACTACTTTTGTCTTTAAGTGCTAAAAATACATTTTGTATCTCTAGTTAAAACGCATTAACATTACCCTCATATCAGCATTAATGGATTCAATAGTGGACGCTTTTACCGCCAAGCAAACAGAGCACACCGAGGGAAGATCTCATCCTTGGACGACGATGACAACCGACGAAAGCAGTATTTATATGGATTTCAAGAAAAATCCAAAACTGATACGTAGCTCTCTGGAAGATTTTAAGCCTTTTAATCACTGGCCCTTTACCGACACTTTTTATTCACTGGTAGAATGGCTCAATAGCTCGTCTTCACTATTGGAAAGCAATGACTGCACCTTTAATGCCGCTGAAGAAAATCCCGATAAACAATATCCCTATGCCAAAAAATGTAGTGCGCGATTAATGATACTGTTCCGCGATATTGAAGAAAACTGTCAACAGAGAAGCATCGACTGGCTAATGCAAAATATACTGCAAAGTGTTGCCAGTACCAAAGTAGGCTTTCGTGCTGGTGCTATTTGTTTATCACAATCCACCACCTGTTACCTCGCGCTCGGTGATAAAGTAGACACCGGCGGCATGGGTCAACAAGTAGTACTGACCTTTTTTGCCTATGGTAAAAACGAGCGTCGTTGTTATGAAAACATGCAACAGGTGATTAGCCATGCGCAGCACTGTTTAAAAGCGGTCAATAAAAAGCTTAATAACGGCGAGCTGGATAATATATACCGCTAAGCAAACAGCGAACGATAATCTGCTTCTTGTTATGCCGTCTTCCCGGACTTGTTCCGGGATCCATTCTTAGCTTCCAAACAAAAATGGATTCCGGCCAACAAGAGTGCCGGAATGACAGTAACAAAGCCTTTAAACTCTTATAATCTTCCTTCCCAATGCTATCCCAACTAGCATACTCAAAATGGTGGTAATGCCTGCGGGTGATAAAGAAGGTAGGCCTAACAATAACTGACTGTCATTGCCGCCGCTTGCAATAGCGGCACCAACACCCATCAAACAACCTGCAAGCAGATGACGTACACAATCTTTCTTTTGTAGTGCTATAAAATTAAATGTTTTCTTATGAACTGCCGCGACTACCATGCCAATAATTAAAGCAGCGATAAGCATAAATCGGCTGTCAGAGGGCCACAAACCTGAATCTTGATGCCAAACTGCTAAACTAATATCTTTTAGTAAGCCACTTGGTGTCCACTTAGGTTCAGTCAAAAATACAATACCAGCGGTAAGGCCGATACCAAGCATACTCAACCACAGTCTTCTATTCTCTGAATTCATTTTTGTCATACACAAAACAATAACAACAGAGAAACCGATTAAAATGACATAGTGCCATTTTGAATCAAGTTGGTAGTGAGTGATCTGATACAGAGGAACGAAAGTTGTGAGTAGTAACCAGCCGCTTAGCCAGAACGACCGTCACCTCTGCTATCATCCTACAAACTGACGTTCTAAATGCTCACGCCCTAATCTTCAATGGCCAAATCTGATGAGGTAGGACTAAATGGTTCACTTGTCTTATCGAATGGCCAGAAGGATGATCCATTGTCGGCTGCTAGTTGATAAGCCCATGTTGTTATCGCTTCAGAACGTTGTTTATCACAGGTGAAATACTCCTGTAATGCATTAGTGATCTCTGCTGAGTGCTGCATAATGTTCTGTTCAAACCAGCGTTCTTTGTATATTTCAGCGGCTAAATGATCGCGCTTTGCGTTATTGCATTTACGATGGGCTAGCACAAAGTTATGGCCTAGATCATTGGGGTATCGAGCTCTGGGGATAAAATGATCGACCTCTGGGGCCATTGCCTGCTCCGCTGTATCTTCCTCATTCTTAGTCATAGCAGCTTTACTTATAGATTTACCGCAGTAAAAACATCGTCCTTTTTGAATATCATAGAGCACTGTTCTTGCCTGAATGAGAGACTTTCGATTACTACCAAACAGAAAGTCTGACAAATTCCCCTGCCCGCCTATCACAGTATGGTTTATCGGGTAATTGCAGATTTTTTGTGTCCAATGGGTTCTCGCCAATGACACCACAAGATCATAAAAACGACGAAAACAAAAAGCAATTCCGGGGTTAAGTGTTATCTGTTTCTTATGATTGTCGTGTGGGTAGTAATAGCACTCTGCACTGCCGGCCAGTATTTGTAGTCGCCACAGTGGGCCTTCCTTTATTATTCTTCGCGTATGACTACATAAAGCACGCCATACCTTAGGGTCTGATTTCAGCGCAGAAACAGCGCTAACGCCTCGTTCTCGGTGTACTTTGAGAACATTGATTATCGCAGACTGATTTCCTGCGTTTTGCAGCAAGATAAAGGACGCGCTATCTTTTGAACTAAACACTTCTTTAGCTGAACAGGTATAAGGCAATGAGTGCTGCCAATAGAGCTCAATGAATTTCTCAGCTAGCTCATCTAGGGTGATGACATCTTGTTGGTAAAGGTGCTCAGAAAAAAGATCAGAATCGCTGTTGAGGGGCCGCTCTATGCAGATATCCGCTAACGCATGCAATAGCGCAAACTTGTAGGTGGCATTGAAGTCTCCTTCAACTAATAAGCGCTGCAGATAAGCGATGAAATCGACCTGCATTTGTGCGTCGGCAATTTCTTTATTATTAGGTTTCATCTTTAGCCTTTTATTATGCTATTTCTCGCGTTTCATTTCGAGCCAAAATGGCTGTCTGCCATTGAACTTGATTTCGACCTAATTTGTCCGCTTCAAGTATGGTGTGGTCAATGATTGATAGCCCATTTCGAAGACTCTGCACCTGCAACTCTTCAATACTGACTTGATGCATCACTCTTTCATCATCACTTTTCCCGTGCCGTAAGGTAATAATGATTTTGCCGTCAGCTGTTAATAGTTTTGCCATTGAATGCAGTGCAGTGCAACGCTCAGAGGGGTCAATATGCATCCAGACTGCACTGAGTAAAATAAGGTCAAATTTAAGATTAAGCGCTTGGGTTTTTCTTAGCTGAGGCAGCTTATCTTCAAGCCAAGTGACAGGCTTGATGGTATTGCTTGCAGCCCCAGCGACTTTAACTAAATCACTATAAACTTTAGAGGTCAAGGCTTTACCCACTTCAGCAAGTGATTGAGCAGGCTCTACAGCATAGACTTCTATCGGTCTTTCATCTGTCGATAATTCAGCAAGATATTTAACGTCACGACCAGAGCCTGCACCTATATCTATGATTCGGTACGCTGAGCGTGAACCTTGGATAATTTGTTGAAGGTGCGGTAACCAAGCTTGATGGACTGCTTCAAACTGGATAGACAAATAATGTGCCGCTAGTTCCGCCGCATGTTCATTATAAAAATGGATACTAGTGTCATTGGACAGTAAAGATGTCAAAGCCGCGATCCCTCTTTATCATGACTACTCGGTTGTTATTTATATAAATAATCTAGAATAAACTACCACAAGCCAATAGATGAAGCATAGTAAACGAACGCCGTTCATCAATTTGGGAGGTTGTAATGCGGGTACTTTGTTCAGATTGTGGCTCTATTGCGACTATTGAGGAAAGAACGTCGGCTGAGTCATATAGCGGAAGTCAGCGGCACATAGCTGCTGACCTCAAGTGTTCAGCACGCTTTAAACATTCCAATCTGTAGGGTTTGCCGTATTAAAACGAGAAATACGCTTATCTGGATCGCCTTTTAATTGATAATAGCTGTCTGCGTATATATTCCATCGACACAGGTCAATAGGCGTTACTTCCGATGCATTTATACTGTCTGTCGCTCCGGCCTTCTCCAAACCCGCAGCAACAAGTTCCGAGCAGAAAAATTTACTAAAATATTCCTTGTTATAGGCTGGTCCATGCATTCCAAACGGCAGATTATCTAGCGCATCAATAGCCGACTTGATTGCCTGCGGCATATCGTAAGGTTTTCTTTCTTTAGCTTGATTGAATAAAAAATTATAATAATTTTCTGTATTAAAACGTAATTCTCGAATTTCCTTTTTCAGTGGTAACCACCAAAGCTCACCTTGATAACTATCGAGTCTGTCACTAAATCTAGAGACATTGACCCCGTTGAACCCATTCAATGATGTTGACTCAATAATTTGATTGAAAAATCTTCCGGTATCATCCTCTGGTATTTTCGTTTGCAGGATAACTCCAACGTGAGAAACACTCGAAAAAGTGGCAAATTTAATTATTTCTGAAAAATTACCTTTGCCACCAAATGCGATGACATCTCCTGGTTGCATTCGGGCTCTTGCGTCTCGATAACTTATTTCCTTTACCGTCATGATTACATCTCCTTTTGTAATTAAATATATTAACAATCTCAACAACTCTGCCCGAGGTACAAACAACTATATAGCTATCGACTTCAAGCGCCGTAAGTCTAGTAAAAAAATTTTACTGCTGTGAATTAATTGACGAGCAAACCAAACTCCTCTTCATCCGATTCAACCGCTGCCATCATCTCGGCTCGATGCAGAGTACCTCTGGCAACTGGAGGTAATTCGGTCTTTATCGTCACTCTCTCGCAGGTCACAACAACTCTTAACTCATCATGCTTATTATCTTGAAATACCGCACTTAAGTTAGCTTGAGTTTACAAAAATCAATATGGTGGTACCTCAGGTTCACCTTTACCACTAATAATAAACCTGCAGTGATTTGTTAGTTTGAGAAACTTCGCCTTTTAAAAGCAACTCACAACTCAATCTTAGGAAGATCATGAACTTGCTCAATAAAGTCCA
>NZ_JAKIKR010000094.1 GCF_023284025.1 Shewanella abyssi
AAGAGTTCTTTGTTTCCGAATCTGCTAGGCAGACACTTCCTGAAAACGAGACGAATTATAGGGCGAGAATGCGAAGCTGACAAACTAGAATAATTCAACGCATTCATTAGTTTTACTAATGAATGCAAGGGGCTGTTTTGGCGGTTTCACCGCTCTGGAGGCCACTTAACGAGTCCTTAGTCACGTTTCATGCATAATTCTACATAATATATCGTTAATCTATGTTGCTAGATTATTAATGATTGTTCAGTGACATAAGCCGAACTAGGGCTACAACAATTTTTTGCGCTGTTTTTTATTAGTTTGTATAGTGCAACTTGAAAATGGCCATTTATGGCAACTTAATAAAAAAGCTTACCTAGTCAGCCATTTCAGGTGTGTTGCACTACGGATAAGTGAATCAGGGATATAAATAATGCGAATTAATTCTTTTTTTGCCAAAAGACAGTTATTGGCTATCGGTTTAGGGATTGCCATTGTCGGATGCCAATCACAATCTGTAGAAGAACCACAGGCTGAAGCGGTTATAGCGGACCAAGACAGTGTCATTGAAACCATTCATGGTATTCAGGTTGCCGACCCTTACCGTTATTTAGAAGTTGAGTCAGATAAAACTCAGCAATGGGTGAAGCAGCAACAGCAAGATGGCAAAGCTTACTTGGGCGCCATTGAAAATAAGCAAGCCATTGTTGATCGCATTACTGAGTTGTGGAACTTTGAGAAAATTTCTGCGCCAAATGAAAAGGGCACTAACACCTTTTACTATCGCAATAATGGCCTGCAAGCACAGTCTGTATTATTTGTGAAAGATGCAAAGGGTAACGAGAAAGTGTTGCTGGACCCAAATACGTTTTCATCTGACGGTACTATTGCACTGTCGGGTACGTCGGTAAGTGATGATGGTACAACGCTGGCATACGGTGTTTCTAAATCAGGTTCTGATTGGCAAACCTGGCACTTTGTTGATGTTGCAACGGGGAAGAAGTTAACGGATCAGTTAGATTGGATAAAGTTTTCCAGTGCGGTATGGAATAGCGACAACAGTGGCGTTTATTATGCTCGCTATGATGCGCCTGAAGGTGGCAATGCGCTCGCCGATGTTAACTTTAATCAGAAAGTGTACTTTCATAAAATTGGTAGCAGCCAGTCAGCAGACACCTTGGTATATGAAAGACCGCAAAATAAAGATTGGGGCTTTGGGATTGAAGTGACTGAAAAGGGCGATTACCTGCTGCTTTATATCTCGCAAGGTACTGACAGCCGTAACCGTTTCTTTTATAAATCATTGAAAAACCCGCAAGCAGAAGTCGTTGAACTCATTCCTGACTTGGAGGCGGAATACAGCTTTATCGGTAACGATAAATCGACTTTTTACTTTAAGACCGATTATCACGCACCAAACGGTAAAGTGATTGCAATTGATGTCAATAAAAGCAGCAAGGACAGTTGGCAGACCATTATTCCTGAGCTGAAAGACCCAATAAGCAATATTGCTATCGTTAATGACCACATCGTTGTGAGCTACCTGCATGACGTTCTTGGCAAACTAACGATTTACAGCATGAATGGCGATAAGCGCCAAGACGTTGCTTTACCCGGTAAAGGAAAAGTTGCTGGGCCTTATGGCAAACGCAGCAAAGATTACTTCTACTATGTATTCAATAGCTACACTCAACCGCAAACCACTTACAAGTTTGATTTTAAAACCGGTGAGTCGACACTTTATTCAAAACCAACGGTTTCATTCGAGCCGGATAATTACACCTCAGAGCAAGTGTTTTATAGCAGTAAAGACGGTACGAAAGTGCCGATGATGATCTCATACAAAAATGGGATGAAGAAAGACGGCAACAATCCTACTCTGCTTTATGCCTATGGTGGTTTTGCTATTTCATTAACTCCACGTTTTAGTCCAGCAAATATTGCATGGATGGATATGGGGGGTGTTTATGCCGTGCCTAACCTTCGTGGCGGCGCCGAATACGGTGAAAGCTGGCATCAAGCAGGTATGTTCGACAAAAAACAGAATGTATTTGACGATTATTATGCCGCTGCTGAGTACTTGATCAATGAGAATTACACCAATAGTACAAAGCTAGGGGCTTATGGTCGTAGTAATGGTGGTTTGTTGATGGGGGCGGCATTAACTCAGCGTCCAGAGCTGTTTGCTGCAGTGCTGCCTGCGGTAGGTGTGTTGGATATGCTACGTTTCCAAAAGTTCACCATCGGTTGGGCGTGGACCAGTGAATATGGCAGTGCAGATAATGCAGAGCAATTTGCTGCACTCTATGCGTATTCGCCATACCACAACGTAAAAGCGCAATCATATCCGGCCACAATGGTGATGACCGCCGATCATGATGACAGAGTTGTACCACTGCATAGCTTTAAATTTGCCGCCATGATGCAAGAGAAACAACAAGGCGATGCGGCTGTTATTATGCGAATAGAGTCTAAAGCGGGCCATGGTGCTGGTAAGCCAACCGCAATGAAAATTGATGAGTTTGCTGATATCTATAGTTTCTTATGGCATAACTTTGGTCTAAATATTCCCGCCAAAATCGCGCAATAGGTTTTGCTTTGGCTTTAGGGCTAGGTTTGGATTCAGGCTTAGATTTGGAAGTTAGTTGATTAGAAGGGGAGCTTAGGCTTCCCTTTCTTTTGCCCAAAAAACGACAGCTAAGCACCTCAGTTAAAGCAAGAGCATAAAAGTAAAGGCCAAAACAAACGGTGGCAATATCGTTAATACTGGCGCAATGGTCCTCAGTTAACGTTGTCACTGGTCAACATGCAGAATCCCACTTCTTCAGCTAGAACAGGTATAGATGTAATAATCCTTTAAGATTATTAACAAAATTTTATGAAGAACCGCACGGCTTATCTCATATCGCCATTCCCAATTGCATACTGGCTAGGTATAGTGGGCCTCCTATTTTATCTGATTAAATGGCGATATCATTATATGTTTCGTTGGCCTATTTCCGTTTATTACGAAGATACCGATGCGGGTGGCGTTGTTTATCACTCCAATTATTTAAAGTTTTTTGAACGTGCGCGAACTGAATGGTTAAGAGCGATGGGGGTAAGTCAGACGGCTCTACTTGCCGATGATATCGCCTTTGTTGTAAAGCGTGCCGCAGTGGATTTTTGTAAAGCTGCCCGTTTTGAACAGAACCTTATGGTCGAAACCGAGGTCATACAACTAAAGAAAGCGTCGTTAGTGTTTAAACAGCGTTTAATTGATGAACAGGGCGTTACATATTGCGAGGCTGAAATCTTAGTTGCCTGCATCGCATTATCACGTATGAGACCCCGAGCCATTCCGCAAAATATTGCCCAGGAGTTTAACGGTGGAAGCTGATATTTCTATTATTGGATTATTTTTACAAGCAAGTTTTTTAGTTAAATTTGTAATGCTGACCTTACTTAGTTTATCAATTGCCTCTTGGGCAGTGATCCTTCAACGTCGTAACCTATTAACGGCAGCAAAAAGAGAAGCGCTCAAATTTGAAGATAAATTTTGGTCAGGTGTTGATCTCAATAAACTCTATCAAGAGTTGTCTGCGCGTCAGGATCGTAACGTCGGTCTTGAAGCACTGTTTGTGACAGGTTTTAAAGAGTACGCCCGTTTGAATAAATTAAACGGACGAGTGCCTGAAGCCGTTATGGATGGAAGTTACCGTGCAATGCGAGTGTCTCTTTCTCGTGAAATGGAAAAACTTGAAACTCATCTGCCGCTATTGGCAACGATAGGTTCTACTAGCCCTTACATTGGGCTGTTTGGCACGGTTTGGGGGATAATGAACTCCTTTATCGCACTGGGCGCGGTTGAAAATGCCACGCTTGCCATGGTCGCTCCCGGTATTGCAGAAGCCTTGATTGCAACGGCAATGGGCCTGTTCGCCGCTATTCCTGCCGTTATTGCTTATAACCGTTTCACTACTCAAGTGGATAAGATTGAGATGTCTTACGCTAACTTTATGGAAGAGTTCTCCAGTATTTTACATCGCCAAGCATACAGCGAGAAGGAACCGGCATAATGCATCAAGGCTACCAAAGGAAGCGCCGTCGTCCCGTCGCTGAGATTAACGTGGTGCCCTATATCGATGTGATGTTGGTACTTTTAATTATTTTCATGGTGACGGCGCCGATTGTAACCCAAGGGGTTAAAGTTGATTTGCCCCAAGGCGCTGCAGAGTCTTTGCCTGCAGATAGTAAACCGCCAGTGGTTGCGTCAATCGACGCCATGGGGGAGTACTATTTGGATGTGGGCAGTTCGAGTACTAAAGAGGTACTTGAACTTGAAGAGGTTGCTATTCGCGTTGGCGCGATTATTCAATTAGAGCCTGAACGTCCGGTTGTTGTTAAAGCTGATCGCAGTATTGCTTATGAAAAAGTGATCCAGCTAATGGTGGCATTACAAAGAGCTGGTGTGCCCTCTGTTGGTTTGATGACCGATTCGCCGGAGGATAAGTAGTGGCGGCTAAATCAGAATTAACCATTCCAGTGTCAATTTCAGCTGGAATTCATATTGGCGTGATAGTTATTCTAGCGCTAGGTGTCGATTTTTCTGACAAGCCTAAACCTTTACCTCAGGCCAGTGCGCCAGCAGTGCAGGCTGTGATAGTTGATCAGCAAAAAGTCGCTGAGTATGTTGAGAAATTAAAAGCGGATAAACGTGAAGTCCTGCGTAAAGAGAAAGCCCGTCAAGATGAAGCCGATAGGCGTGTTCGTGAGGCTCGAAAAGAGCGTGAACGCGAGCAAGCACAGATTAAAAAGTTAGAGCTACAACGTAAGCAAAAAGAGATTGAAACAAGAAATGCTAATGATGCCGCTAAAGCCGCGCAGTTAAGGCAGAAGCAAGAGAAAGAGAAAGCGGCAAAAGCAGAAGCCGATCGTAAACAAAAAGATAAAGAGCGCCAAGCATCAGAAGTGGCTGCAAAAAAAGCAGCTGATAAACGTAAGGCTGAAGAAGCCGCGGCATTAAAAGCAGAAAATGAGCGTAAGCGTAAGGCAGAAGCTGAACGTAAACGCAAAGCAGATGAGCAAGCCCGGCGACAGCAAGAGCAGATGATGCAAGATGCTTTGGCTGCAGAGCAGGTGGCATTGTCGCAAACGCGTAATAAACAGGTTACCAGTGAAGTTGAGCGTTACACAGCGATGATTATTGCAACCATTGCTCGTAATGTGCGTCAAGAAGAGTCCATGAGAGGGAAGAGTTGTAAAGTGCTAGTACGTCTGGCAAAGGATGGTTTTGTTACTACCAACCGTATTATCGAAGGTGATCCTGCTTTATGTACTGCGACACAATCAGCGATTCAAAGGCTACAAAAGTTGCCGGTGTCGAGTGAACCAGCAGTATATGAAAAGCTGAAAGAATTAAATATTATTTATAGACCTGCATTCAATTAAAGGAGTTACATGAAGATTTTGGGGAAATGGTTACTTGTAACCCTGCTCATTTGTAGCATGCCTGCTAAAGCGGCATTAGATATCGTTATTACCGAAGGGGTTGATGCTGCAAGACCGATAGCAGTTGTTCCTTTTGTTTGGCAAGGAACTGGCCCAATGCCGTCACAAATATCCGATGTAGTTATGTCAGATCTAGCGCGTAGCGGTACATTCAGTCCGACGGATGAGCTGAGCTTACCGCAACGTAATATCAGTACGTTGGCACAATTTGATGCTAAAGCTTGGATGTTGCAACCTGCTGAAGCCGTAGTGATGGGATCCATAAAGCCTTATGGCGCTGATAAATACTTAGTTAGTTTTGAGTTAATTGACTTGGTTAAAGCGCAATTACAATCTGACCTGGGTCCGCAAGCAGCTAAAGACTTAGTCATCGATAGCCGCGAAACCGTGATTAGTGCTGCACAGTTTAGACAGTATGGGCATCGTATTAGTGATGTGGTTTACGAGAAGTTAACCAGTATTCGCGGTGCATTCTTAACGCGTATCGCTTATGTTGTTGTCAAACATGGCGAAAAGTCACCTTACCAGTTGATGATCTCCGATTACGATGGCTATAACGAGCAGATGTTGTTACGTTCACCGGAGCCATTGATGTCACCTTCGTGGTCGCCAGATGGACAGCAACTCGCCTACGTGAGTTTTGAAAATCGTAAAGCTGAAATTTTTGTACAAAACATATATACCCAAGCGCGCAAGAAAGTCACTAGCTTTAACGGCATTAACGGCGCCCCAGTGTTTTCTCCTGACGGTAAAAAGTTAGCGGTGACGTTGTCGAAAGATGGTCAGCCAGATATTTATGTCGTCGATATCGCAACCAGTGCACTAAAGCGAGTCACTAATCATTACGCAATTGATACTGAACCGTCTTGGTTCCCTGATGGAAAGTCATTGCTACTGACATCGGAGCGTGGCGGTCGCCCGCAGCTATATCGAGTTTTTTTAGACTCAGGAAAAATTTCTCGGCTGACGTTTGAAGGTGAGTGGAACCTCGGTGGTTCAATTGCACCAGATGGACGCAGTATTGTTTTTGTAAATCGTACTAATGGTAAATTCAATATCGCCAGAATGGATCTTGAAACCCGATTTATGCAAGTTTTGACGAGTACACGACTCGACGAATCACCAAGCCTAGCACCTAACGGTACTATGGTTATATACGGAACAACATACCAAGGTAAACAGGTATTGGCCGCAGTGTCTATGGATGGACGTTTTAAGGCTAGATTACCCGCCGGACAAGGTGAAGTTAAATCACCTTCTTGGTCACCATTTCTCTAACTATAAAGATTAAGGATTTTAAAATGGATCTGAATAAGCTATTTAAAGCCATGTTAGTCGTACTTCCTATTATGGCTATCAGTGCCTGTAGCTCGACTTCTGAGTCTGAAACAGATGCAACTAGCTCTACTGAAACATCAACAAGTGAGTCTGCTAATAATGGCGTTGAAACCGGTGGCGTAGCGCCAGTTTTAACACCACATGAACAGCAGCAACTTAAGTTTCAAGAGCTAAGAAAAGAACACATCATCTATTTTGATTTTGATCGTAGTTCAGTTTCTCAGCAATTTGCTGAAGTGTTAGAAGCCCATGGTGACTATCTTGTAGAACATCCAAATGTTCGAGTGATGATTGAAGGCCATGCTGATGAGCGCGGCACACCTGAGTACAACATTGCACTAGGCGAACGCCGTGCTAAAGCCGTAGCAAAATATTTACAAGGTATGGGTGTTCAACCTAGCCAAATGAGTATTGTAAGTTATGGCGAAGAAAAGCCAATGGATCTTACTCGTACCGACGATGGTTTTGCTAAAAACCGTCGTGCAGTACTTGTATATTAATTTTAGGTAAAAGGTTTACCCTATGAAATACGCCGTGATATCAGCGGCAATCATCCTAGCGAGTGTAGCTCATGCTGCACCTGCTCCAGTTGAGGATGTTGCTGGTGGCTCTTCAGACGATAGAGTGGCTCGTCTTGAGCGAATTGTAAAAGCTAGACAGCAAACTGAGTTTGCTATGCAGCAGCGTTTAGACGCTTTGCAACAAGAAGTCCTCGACTTGCGTGGATTAAGTGAGCAACAGTCTTATCAAATTGAGCAGATGCTACAAAGACAGCGTCAGCTTTATGAGGATATTGCTAATATCTCAAGTAAGCCCACAGTACCTATGGTCATTGCCAGTGGCAATAATACATCGACCGCAAGCTCAACCTTGGGTGAGACGGCTAGCTATGAGCAAGCCGTAAACTTAGTGCTGAAAGAGAAAAAGTACGAAGCTGCCATTCCTGCTTTTGCCAAATTTATAGAAAACTACCCAAACTCTAGTTATGCACCCAATGCTAACTATTGGTTAGGTCAGCTACTCTATAATAAAAGCGAGTTTGTTGCTGCGACTAGAGCATTTACAACCGTGGTCGATAAATTTGAAAATTCTGGCAAGCGTGGCGAGAGTTTAGTTAAGCTTGGTATGATTGCTGAGAAAACCGGTGATAAAGCCAGAGCGAAAGCTTATTACCAGAAAGTTGTGAAGGAATATGCTAATAGCGCAGCAGCCCGTATTGCACAGCAGCAACTTTCAGCACTTTGATTGCGATTTATTCAAAAAACAACCTCTTAGACTGTTTTTCATGCAAACGATGAAAAATGGGTAAATTGCACTTGCATGAGCAAATGAAAAAGGTATTATAGGCGCCCTCAGAGAGACACCGTCTTTCGGAGGGTATTTAAGCGAATTGTTTGGTTAATCTAAATGAAGCGTTAATGATACAAGCAATACCAGAAAGGGCCGTTAGCTCAGTTGGTAGAGCAGTTGGCTTTTAACCAATTGGTCGAAGGTTCGAATCCTTCACGGCCCACCACTTCTGAGGTGGATTTGCTTT
>NZ_JAKIKR010000095.1 GCF_023284025.1 Shewanella abyssi
GCAACGGGTGGGGTTTTAACGGCACAACCAGTAATTGATAATGCAACAAGACTCACTAGGACTAAATTTTTCATTCTGAATTCATTTCTTATATGTTTTTGGATGCTCATGAGTATACATGTGTGTACGCATGGGTGTAAAGGTTGGATTAGAGCCACTTGAACGAATAGACCATCGGTAATAGCGAGTTGAGTCTTGATGGCTCTGCTGTAGATATTTAGCACTAATATAGTCAATGCTTATTTTGCCCTGTATCATGCGTGCCAGACATTTTATGATGAAGACTGCCAAGATGAGCAATGCCAATAAACCCGCTACCAATGCGCTGCTAAAACAAGCCCACAACAACATGCCTTTAGGCGTAGCTGATAGCTATCGTTATTGGGGTGAAGAAAATACCGTATTTGTTAAAAGCAGCCTGGGTTGCACCATTACCGATGCCGACGATCAGCAGTTTATTGATTTCCGTCTTGCCTATGGGCCTATCATCTTGGGCTATCGCGATAGCCGAGTCGATCAAGAAGTCGTCGCAGCAATCACAGAACGAGGCACTATTTCTGGCTTTTCAACTGACCTTGATTCTCAAGTCATCGAACTGATCAAGCAGATGTGTCCTAATATCGAGAAGATGCGCTTTGCTAACTCGGGTACCGAGGCTGTCATTGGCGCGGTACGTACCGCCCGTGGTTTTACCAATCGTAATAAGATTGTGGTGGTTGAAGGCGGTTTTCATGGCCTATACGACGAGATGATGTGGAAATCAGATGTAGACAATTGGGATAACACCACTGAAGAAGCACCGAAGATTGCCTCTTTTGGTGGCGGTATTCCTGAAGCGAGTCGTGAGCACTTAGAAACTGTACCACTGAATAACTTTGCCGCTATTGATGAAGTCTTTGCGCGTGTTGGCGATGATATCGCCGCTATCGTGATTGAACCGATTTTAGGCAACTGCGGTAGCATTGCATCGAGCCAGGAATACATGCAGAAATTGCGTGATATCTGTGATGCCAATGGCACCTTGTTGATTATGGATGAAGTTAAAACAGGTTTCCGTGTCGCTAAAGGCGGTGCACAGGAACTCTACGGGATCCATGCCGATTTAACGACTTATGCTAAAGCGATGGGCAATGGTTACCCAGTAGCGGCCTTTGGTGGCCGCAGGGACGTGATGGATGTGATTAGTTTTGGTAAAAATGGCGTCACTCACGGTGGTACATATACCGCCAATATGATTGCGCTAAGTGCAGCCAAGGCAACGTTGACTATTTTGAATGAAACCGATGCCTATGCCAGCATCAATAAAGCCGGTGCTGATATTCAACAGCTGTTATCGCGGGTATTCAGTAAACACGGTATTGAGCATAAGTTTGCCGGTCCTGATGCGATGTTTGGCATTCATTTCGGCAGCGAAGTACCGCATAACTACCGAGATTGGAAGAAAACCGACAGTGACCTATATACCGAGTTTGCTCATCACTTGATTAAGAGTGGCATCATGTTGGAACCTGATTCTCGCGAGCCGTGGTTTATCTGTGAATCCCATAAAGACATCGATCTGGTCAAGCTGGAAGAGATTGCCGATGCCGCCATGGCAAAAGCTATCGCTGATCGCAAGTAACTGACTATGCAGTTCTAGGTCTATTTCTAGGTCAAATACTAGGAAAAAAGCCAGTATTTACAGATAAAAAAAGAGGTTAACCTAAGGGTTAACCTCTTCTGTCTCAATGGTAGCTAAAATAGGGATAAGACACAGGGTTGATGATTTTGTTGGAAGCTTAATGGTTACACTAAGCTGGTTAGCATCTCATCTGAATAGGACACTAATTCATCTCCTTCTCGGACTCGGGCAACATAATCGGGGTTAGCAATAAAAGGTCTGCCGATCGCGAGTAGATCAAATTTATTTTCGGCGATAGCGGCGCTACCTGTTTCGGCGCTATAACTGCCTACACCAACCAGAGTCTTACTGTAAACGCTACGTACGTAACTCGATGCACTGCCGTCTAGATAATCAAACTCCATCGCATCATCAAAAATACCAATGTGCAAAAATGCCAAATTACGCAACTCAAGCTCAGCTAATAAGTAGTCAAATACGCCGCGGTCTCGTTTGTCACCTGCCATATTGAAATAAGCACCTGGTGAAACGCGCAGTGCGGTTCTGTCATTACCAATACGCTGACTTATGGCGTCAACAACAGCTAAAGGAAAGCGCGCCATATTTTCAACGGTTTGACCATATTCGTCAGTGCGACGATTACTGTCGTGATGCAGGAACTGATCGATAAGGTAACCGTTAGCACCATGGATCTCGACGCCATCGAAGCCAGCATCAATCGCATTTGCTGCAGCCTGAGCATAATCAGCGACTAACTGCGCGATCTCATCATGGCTAACCGCTTTAGGGACTTGATAGCTCAATTCACGCATTCTAGGAACACTGCCTTCGACGCCAATCGCGGATGGGGCTAATACCTGTGTTGAACCTGACTTTTCAAAAAAGTGCGGGTGTGCCACTCGACCGGTATGCCACAACTGCGCAAATATCTTACCGCCACCTTGATGCACTGCATCGGTCACGACTCGCCAACCATCTATTTGAGCTGGGGTAAATAAACCGGGCGTGTTGGGGTAGCCTTGGCCATCGGCACGGATAATCACCGCTTCAGAGATGATAAGGCCCGCTTCTGCGCGGCGAGCATAATAATCAGCCATGGCCTGAGTCGGCACTAATTCATCATCTGCCATGCAACGAGTCAGCGGGGCCATAAGAATGCGATTTTGTAGGGTGATAGTCTCGTTGAGTGCAAAATTTTGAAATAGGTTATCAGTCATAGCGACCTCCGTTTCTTGAATAATCATTCAAGTATTATTTTGAACAAACATTCAAAATTAAGTACAATCAGTTTATTGTCGCCCCATAAATTAAAGCTCGGAGCCCAAGCCCGCATGCGTAATGCTGAATTTGATAGAGAAAAAGTACTGAGATCTGCCATGACCGCTTTTATGGATAAAGGCTACGGCAAGACGAGTATGCAAGATTTGACTAAAGCCACAGGTTTGCACCCCGGCTCTATCTACTGTGCATTCGATAATAAACGCGGCCTGTTATTAGCGGCTTTAGCGCAATATAAAACCGATAGAAGTGCAGAGTTTCAGCGTTTCTTTTCTGGAGAAAAGCTGGTATTAGTTGAGCTTAAAGCTTATCTGGATAACATAGTGCAGGAGTGCATTAGTTGCGAAGCGGCTAAAGCGTGCTTGCTCACCAAGGCGCTTAATGAGATGGCGCAGCAAGATGAAGAAGTACAAAAAACGATTACCGAAAATCTGGCAAACTGGCAGCAGGGGCTCGCCGAGGTTTTAGCGTTAGCGCAAACGAAAGGTGAGCTGAGCACGAAACGTGATAGCCAACATTTGGCCCGTTTTCTAGTGATGGGGATATACGGTTTAAGAACCTTTGCACACACGCATCCCAAAGGCGAAACGCTGCAAGAGTTAGCTGACCAACTCTTTTTAGATATCAGTGCCTAGGTTTGCAGTGCTAACAGCTGAATAGGGGACTCATCAAATTCAGTGCCCCTAAGTATCTACTCAATTTTGCCAATTTTAATTTATCTCCGTCCGGCTAATTCCGCTGATTGCACTTGCTGAGTGGAAAGGGGACTAATGACTAAAAATGTTGTCTATTTGTAATTTATAGCTAGATCATCTACCCTATTTCTTCATTTTAAGGCCATTGCATAGCGGTATAGTAAGTATAAATAAAGATAACAAATCTTAATTATACTCAGTGCAAACAGCGACAGGAGAAACATGTCAGACTCTGATATATCACCTCAATTCGATACAAAAATGAGCATTGCTGATTATAAAAAGGTAATCCAAGATGCTGACAACTACTTTAATAAAAACTTCACCCACGTTGCCATCGACGAGATTGTAAAGTTACGCGCTGACTTTTTTGATGCTCTCCTCCTTCATCTCTGGCAATGCGCCGATCTCGTCACCGAAAACTTATCCCTCAACGCTGTCGGCGGTTATGGTCGTCAAACCCTGCATCTACATTCTGACATTGATATTTGTGTGTTATTTGCTGACAAGCTTAGTCCTCATCAAGAGGCACAAATAGGCCAGTTTTTTACCCAGCTATGGGATATAGGCCTAGAACTCGGTCATAGTGTTTTAGCGCTGAATGAAGTTGATAACGCCTGTGAAGATATCACCATTGCTACTTCACTCTTTGAAATTCGCCATTTAACCGGCCCAAAATCACACGCTAAACAAGTCTCAGAAAGACTTTATGGCGATGACCTTTGGAGCAGTGAAGCATTCTTTAAAGCGAAATTCAGCGAACAAGATGAACGCCACAAAAAGGCGCAGGGTAGTGCTTTTAGCCTAGAACCAAACCT
Organism: Shewanella abyssi; assembly: GCF_023284025.1. Classification (GTDB taxonomy): domain Bacteria; phylum Pseudomonadota; class Gammaproteobacteria; order Enterobacterales; family Shewanellaceae; genus Shewanella; species Shewanella abyssi. The sequence continues at coordinate 4,413 of NZ_JAKIKR010000095.1, forward strand.
AAAAAACAGCCCTGGCGGCATGCGCGATATCCAGACCTTGATCTGGGTTACTCGTAAGTATTTTGCTGCAGAGGATATGGCGGCCCTAAGGCGATTCGGCTTCTTTACCGCCGACGAATATGCAGAATTATTAGAGTCACAACATTTTATTTGGCGTGCTCGTTGGGCACTGCATGCAGCGGCGCAGCGTTCTGAAAATCGATTACTCATTGGTTTGCAAAGTGATGTTGCTAGGTTAATGGGCTTTGGTGACAGCAGTCACCTTGCGATCGAAAAAATGATGCGTCAGTTATACCGCGCGATGAGACGGATTAGCGAGCTCAATCAAATGTTATTGCAGTATTTTAAAGATGAAATACTAGTACAAACTGACAAGAAGTCCACCGCGATTAATCAACATTTTGAAATCAATGGTCGACAGATAAATGCTCGCCATGATGATGTCTTTGTTGATCGTAAACAGCTTATTGCGCTGTTTATCCATATTGCAGAAAATGCCAACGACATCGACGGTATTTCGCCGCAAACCATTCGCTTAATACGTCAGGTTAGACGACGACTATTGGGGGATCTGCAAGATTTTGACAGCTGTCGTAAAGAGTTTATCTCGCTATTTCGTCACCCTCAAGGCATGGGGCTCGCGCTATCGTTAATGCACAAACATGGCATTTTAGCGTCATATCTTCCCCAGTGGCGTGAAATTGTCGGTCAGATGCAATTCGACCTTTACCATGTTTACCCTGTCGATGAGCATACTCATAAGTTACTGAAAAATTTATATTCATTGAGCTATAAAACGGAAATCCCCTCGCTTGTACAGCCAAGTGCAGTTTACAAAGCGATAGAGAATAAAGAGGTATTGTTGTTAGCTGCTCTATTTCATGACTTAGGCAAGGGCCGCGGCGGTGATCATAGTGAGTTGGGGGCCGTCGACGCGCTGCAATTTGCAAAGTTTCATGAGTTAAAACCTTCGCAAGCTAAGGTGATGGCTTGGTTAGTTAAAAATCATCTATTGTTATCTCTGTCCTCGCAACGATTAGATATATATGATCCTTCGGAAGTTAAAAATCTTGCTAAAACGATAGGGACTAAAGCTAGACTCGATGCGCTCTATTGTTTAACGGTTGCCGACATTAAGGCGACAAATGATGATCTGTGGACCAACTGGAAGGCAACCTTACTTCGAGATCTCTATTTATCGATTAGTTACGCGTTGCGTAATGGCTTAGAGAATGTGTTAGAGCAACGAACTATCGTCCGTGAACACAAAAATGAAGCGCTAGAACTGATGGGTGTGAGTACAGCACCGGATTCCATAAAGCAGCTGTGGAAACGCTTACCTCTTTCATTTTTTAGTAATGCTCAACCCAGTGACATAGCCCGTTACTCTAAAGCCATGACGCAATATCCTGCTGACCGTGCACTTATTCTGCTAGATGAAAGCAGCACTAAAGGTAGCAGCGACCTATTCGTCTATATGAAAGACAAGCCGGGCTTGTTTGTTACGCTATTTAATACCTTAGCCTCACTACAGATCTCCGTTCAGCAGGCGAATATCTCCAAGACTAAAGATGGTTATGTGGTGGAGTCTTTAAAAATACTGGATTATGACGATCACCCAATAAGAACTGCTGGGCGACGAGACCGTATCAAGCAAAAGCTGAAACAAGTATTGTTTGAAAACAGAAAGGTGCCTAAGCAACGCCTTAATAGCAATATTGGCTCATTCGTCAGCGAAGCCAAAGTTGAGTTTTTACACTCTCGTAAAAAGGATAGAACGCTAATCAGTGTTACGGCGCTCGATAATCCACAGTTTATGAGTCACTTCTGCAACGGCTTCAGGCTATTTGAACTCAATATTCACTCTGCAAAAATAACCACAGTGGGTGAGCAGGTTGATAATGTATTCCTGGTCTCTGACAAAGAGGGTCAATCACTAGATGATGAGAGTAAACAAGCGTTGAAATCTTTCTTTGTCGATATCATTAAAGAACAGACTCCTGCTTAATTGAGCAGGTGGCAGTTAATGATTAAATAGCCACAGAGTAACTTATTCGAAAGTACAGCTATGAACGAAGCCATTACCATCTTACTTCCCTCGCTTATTCATCGAATAGGCAGGGAAGTCGTCAATCGAGCCAAAGTAATTGCTACGCAGTACCACTGTGAGCTTAAGCGGGTGCGGCGCTCTAGAAACTGGCAGCTCACTGGCGAGGCTGTCAACATTCAATCGTTTACCAGTGACTTGAGTGCAGAGTCAATGAAAGCAGGGAGACCTGCGGTGAGAGGTGATGATGAGTTTCGTTACCTTATCCAAAAGATTGAAACTGCATTGCTCAGTCATGCAGATAAGTTGGAACCGCTAGCGGCAAAGCTTACCCGTCTCATTAATGAAAACCCCAACATCACCTTGGCCGAATTGGTGCACATCACCGATTGCACCATGAGCGAGGCCAGAACGGCACGCTTTGACGCCGAACTTTGGTAGCGCCATTCCAAGTTGAATAAGGGTTCCTTGTTCAACTCGGAAGTTAACAAAAAACAAAACTCAGCTTTTTAGACTATTTTGTTAAACGAAAATCTCTACAGCACCTTGACTTTATGTTGTTGATTTAAAAGCTTTTTATGATGCCGTTGGTCGCTGCGGTACCAGTTGCACTCTATATTGCGCTGCAATTTTGCGGCAATGACATCTTTTTACATAAATTAAACCTTTACAATATCTCAAAGTGCTGTAAAGTACGCCTTGCTCTGGCATACAGAGTTATTAATGAAACATCAAGTAAAAGAAAAGCTTCAGATTCTGCGTTATCGTTGTATCATCTGTGTTTCCCTTAGCTTCATCGTAACATTTAATAATTCAGGCTCTCAGCACATCGCAATTTCGCGATAGATTTATTAATTCTCAACTATATAAGGGACATAAAATGTCTAATTCAACTACTGGTATCGTAAAATGGTTTAACGAAGACAAAGGTTTTGGCTTCATTACTCAAGACAATGGCGGCGCTGACGTATTCGTACATTTCCGCGCTATCACTTCAGAAGGTTTCAAGACTCTTGCTGAAGGCCAAAAAGTTTCTTTCGACCTAGAGCAAGGCCAAAAAGGCCCACAAGCAGCTAACGTAGTTGCTATCTAGTCGAAAGTCGATTCAAAAAGTTTAATTACTGCTTGAGTCACTTTAAATAATTGAAGAGAAGTTAAATTTTCTTTAATTATTAAAAAGAGCGAACCTTATGGTTCGCTTTTTTGTGTTTTGAGAACATGAATTTCCCCCCTTATATTCACTTTCCACTTTCCACTTTCCACTTTCCAGTTGTGCAGTTATACCCATTCCATACAGTGATTTTAATTGCCGCTGAATGAACCACTATTCAATGGTATTGGTCAGTGTTACCTAGTAGGACATTGTTTTAAAAGCTAGCATTCTTTTAAGTAATACCAGTTACATTAACTAAGTTATCAATTCTGTCCACTCTCTTGAGCAGAGTTTCATTACGCATTTAGGTTCCATGATGAAGTCATTCCAAGCTCTCGTGCATTGT
>NZ_JAKIKR010000096.1 GCF_023284025.1 Shewanella abyssi
TATCAAGGTCAATTTTCAGCACTAGATGATAGTGATTATTCATCACCGCATAGGCACAGACATCGATACAAAAAATAGCAGACAGAGCCTTAACTCTATCGACAATCCAGCTGCGTCTATGTTCGAAATTCTTGCCTGTCAGCTTATCTTCACCGCAGAGGTAAGCCCTTCTGACGCAACGATTTATAATGTGATAAAAGGGTGTCGATTCTGGGTCGATTAGTGTACGTCGAGCTGAAGTCATAGTCGCTATCCTAAACAAACTGAGTTGAGGTAACTTAAAGGTTAGTAGAGGATGCTCTAAAGCACAAAATATATGCCTGTCCCATCTTTTGCTCGCGCCGCTATTTACTATATATAGGCATCACTTCCAGCAAGCTCGGGCTTGTTCAACACTTGGGATAAGGACGCGGCTGCGCGCGGCCTATCCTTATTAGTTATATGCAAATTACAACTGCAGAAATTAGCCTTTTATTTCTGTGAAAATAACCTCTGTAATCTGCTTATGACCACAAATTTTACATACACCTTCTAAGTATTGCTTTTCATCTAAAATATAAATTTTAGGATCAGTTATACCTAAATCAGATTTTTCACAATAATCACACCACGAATCATTAATAAAAAAATCTTTATCCGACTCGTCAAGAACATCAAAACTCAAATATTGTTTCTTCATACTCTGCTTTGCATATAACGCCCTAATAATGGGCAAAAAATTGTTGGCTAAAATGTTGAGGAATGAAAACAGCCAACTGTTTTTTGTCCTTATTTATTAGCTTGTTAAGTTGCAATTACAAACAACCTTCAATGTAACTAATTGCTGGATAACTACCTAGCCTAAATGAAGTTACAATATCATTATCTGTTTCAAATATAATCCCGTTACCGTCAGGAAGTTTTACTTCTAGATATTCACCTGTTTGAAAATTATATGGGTGCGGAGATGCTTTTAAATTTTTATAAACTGCCATGACTTCATTTTTAGATGAGCCGACAGTTACGCCATCCTGAGTAATTACAGCATTTGAAAAAACTTCAATTCTCACCACCGTATTTGATTCAATCATAAAGTGGGGAAGATCATCATCTTGGGATGGGGACAAGTAATAACAACTTACATCCTCACTATTAAGTTTCCCTGATTCATACTCTTTTAGAAGTTTAGTTGCATCGTGTGCGGACATTCCTATCTTTATGTTCTCATAAGATGTATCAACTAAAGATCCAGCTTGTGTGATAAAGCTAATTAAAATAGCTAATATGAGAAATATACGCATGACTCTCCTTGCAATTTAACATTTGTATATACGACCTGCGCGTTTTGCCAAGTCCACTCGAGAAAGCGTGCACGGGCATCAAGACTTATATATGTATTAATACAATGCATTACGACAAATCTAACCAAACTGTATTCAATACACCTATTGATAAAACTTAGTCGCACACTTTACTTGCCTGTTATCTCAGCCATTCAAGGTCGCACACTTTCATACTACTGAATTTACAGAATTTATTCACACCCCACAATAGTAAAGTGGGAATGGTTGTTGATTTTTTGGCTTGATTCGTTGGGAAATCCAATACGACTGTTATAGGTATACAGCCGCATTGAGGTGTTAGGAATGAAGCACTCTAGTCCTTTTTTGGCGAACAGTGAGGTCATTTCTTCAATTTTTCGTCTCACATTAGATGAGATATGACAAAAGCTGATAAACAAGATGTAAACAAACTTTTTATCTAGCTAACTTTGGGGCACTAATGAGCTAGCTTTTGGCAATAGTGGTTTCAATTGCCTGCAGCAGGTGTATGAGCAGATGCTACAGAGGCACGCTGCAAGTACCTCCCTGTAAGCTCTACGATGGCATCCATGCCATCAAAGGCCTCAGCTGCATCTACACTGGGTTTGAAAGCGCTAACTCTCAGCAATTGCGTTAGAAATTGAAACTCAATGCATGGATACACCTGTCATTCTCACAGAAAACACCGATTCCCCCTCGAAGTTGCCGAAATACGTTGGAATCAATCGCGTAAGTCCAGACATGGATGTCTGGCTAGCTTTCGCGGGGCAGGACGCCCCATCGGAAGCGTTAGCGATTTATCCATAAGTATGAGGCCCGTATTCAATGCATGTAACTTCGTCGGGGCGGCACGGGTGATCCAAGAGGGGATTGCTGTTGATCACCTTTTGGCCGGGTGTGGGATGGAATCCCACGACCTTTATCAAACGAAGTTTGATATCTTAAAGCTCATAGAGCCAAGCTCTAGCTTGCTCGCTAACGACTAGCAAATACCCCCGATCCCGCCATTTTTTACTGAACCTAAGCTGAACACCTGACAGATTGCCCTATAAGATGAGGGTTTCAGATGCCCGCTTTTGATAGAGTCGCTTATCAAATAATCATTGGGGCCGCATTATGCCGAAGCGTTCAAAAGCTGACACCAAGCAAACCATAGAGCAAATATTGGCTGCAGCACTACAGCAGATTTTGAGTATGGGGTATGACGCTATGTCCTATTCGACCCTTTCACAAACAACAGGGGTAAGCCGCACCGGCATCAGTCATCACTTTCCCTATAAGGCAGATTTCCTCAATCAGTTAGAGCCCAAACTCGCCGCGCTGTTAATTGAGGATTTGGATTTTAGTAGCATCGAGTCGCTGCAAAAATCATGGCATAGCGCATTAGAAACCGAGCAATTTAGTGCCATTTTAAAACTGTTCTTTGCTATTTGTGGCTCGAATCAACTCAATACAGCGCAATATAAAATACTGACTTTGCTAAATGAGAAAGTGGCGCTTGAACTAGGGACCCCGGGAGAGTCGGCAGTCGATACACTACTAGGACAAAGTGCGACATTCCTATTTAAGCAAAATGGAACGAGAGTATAAAAGGTAAAACGCCGAGCATTTAAAGTGTGTTATATCAAGGAGTGATACCCGATATGGACGTCAAACCTAAAGCCTTTGCAGCTACAGAGCCAGTCAAACGATTACCCTAGACATGCACTTTATGGTGAAGCGAATGACAGTGTCACTATCATAATGAGTATGCCGCAAATGCGGCCTTTTTTATTTTAAAAATGCCATTGCAGGTAAACGCTTTGATAGTTACTGCCGCCGCTTATGCGGCCAAAGGCTGAGCTAGATTCAAAAATGCCAGAACGATGGTGGATGCTATAACCAAACCAGAGGTTTTCCATTTTTCTTGAATCGAAAATGTCGCCGACATTCACATCTAAAGAAAAATCCAAATAATTAAGCAGCTTGGACGGCTTGTAATCTTTTTCTGCTAACTCACTCGCCTCAATATAAGTGACAGTGCTGGCGTAAGATAAACCTTCGGCGACGCCGAGTCGAAACCGCGGGCCAATTTCAAAGGTGTAGTAAGCCTTAATGGCAATAATGGCTTCGGCGATATTATCTTGTACCTCTGAGTCATGATGCCAGACTAAGCCTGGCGTTAAGTAAAGTTCGATTGGCAGGGTAAACATAGTATCGGTTAGTTGAGTACCGTAAAAAGCCGACGTCATTTGGTTATTGTAAGGATCAGTTTTGGTTTGCCATTTAAGTATCGCATTGAGGTTGGACGGGGTTGCCCAGCCATGGGCAATACGTAAGTATTCGGTTGGTTTTTCTTGTTTAGTCACCACAGGCTTAGCCGAATAACTCTTTTTATTGGGTTCCGGAAAAAAGCCAAAACCAAAAAAGGACTCATACTGAAAGCGGTTGTTAATACTGGGCAGATCATAGACATCAGCTTCCAAACGACCGACGCCAAATTGACCGAGTAAATAAAGATTTCTGAACACGTGGTAACGCGCCTTTATGCCCGCATTAAAGCTCACACCACCGCCAACATCGTATTTATCTAAGCCATAATAATATTGATTGAAATCGGCACTTTTCCACTGAAACTCGGCGTAAGGTAATAACCGCCAATCTCCAGACTGCCAAAGATATTGAGTGCGGCTATAGCCATAACTGCGTTTGTCAGAGTCAGAAAGAACCGCTAAATCAACATCCCATTGATCTTTGACAAAACGGTACTGAAAACCGAAGTCAAAAGCTTGAGATTGAGTGTCATTTTGCAGTTCTTGGGGGATATCAACAAAGCGAAAACGGGTGTATAGATTGACTTGATGGTTGTCATTTTGCCAGATATGAGCGGCAGCTTCCATGCCGTTAATATAGAAATAATCATTTTTAAAGTAGATGAGCGGCAGTGTGTCATACACTTCATCCTCTTCAGTGGCGTAGGGAATATCGCCACGGCGTTTACCGATACCAATACCCCAACGGTTATTCCATTGATTGGCAGTTGGCTCATCTACGGTCACTACAATGGCCGATTCTGTAGAGGTTGGCAATATAGGGTCATCAGCGGCTTTAAGCATGCCTTGGGGGGCAAGCATTAACAAGCTGGCAAAACTAACTGAAAGTAGATTGAGTTTCATATTGTTATTCTTAGATAAGCGCTGCTAGAAGTATAGAGAAAAAAGCGGTTTGCATACATAAGTTTAACAAAGTTGTATTAATTAATGCTTAAAAAAAAGACCGCGAATGCGGTCTTCCAATATTTGAAGCCAATGATTAATCTGCTTCTTTTAGACTCTGTGTTAGTTCAACAATGGCTTTCTTACCATCACCAAACAACATTACCGTGTTGTCCATCGCAAACAATGGGTTAGGTAGACCTGCAAAACCTGGGCTTAGTGAGCGCTTCACCACTACTACGGTTCTTGCCTTGTCGACGTTGAGAATGGGCATACCGTAAATTGGGCTACCTTTGTCTTCTCGAGCCATCGGGTTGGTAACGTCATTTGCACCAATCACAATCGCCACATCTGTTTGCTCAAACTGCGGGTTAATCTCATCCATCTCGATTAACTGCTCATAAGGTACTTCCGCTTCTGCTAGCAATACATTCATATGTCCAGGCATACGACCCGCTACTGGGTGGATGGCATAAAGCACTTTGGTGCCACGCGCTTCCATCACCGAGGCGAGTTCGCGCACTGCATGTTGTGCTTGCGCCATGGCTAAGCCGTAACCCGGTACGATCACAACACGCTCAGCAGTCTCAAGCAGCATCGCCACCTCTTCTGGTGAAGATGAGGTGACTTTACCGGCATAAACTTCGTCAGCATCCATGACTTCGCCGCCTTCTGCCATCACGCCAAATAGCACGTTAAACAGTGAACGGTTCATCGCCTTACACATGATCCGCGTCAGAATAATACCTGATGCGCCTACCAGCGAACCCGATACGATAAGCACGGTGTTGCCAGTAATAAAACCCGTGGTTGCCGCAGCTAGACCTGAATATGAGTTAAGCAGGGCGATCACCACGGGCATGTCAGCGCCGCCAATCGGTATGACCAGTAATAAACCCAGCAGCACAGATACTGCGACTAAGGCATAGATAAGGTTGGTGTTGCTTGGATCCATCACGATAGCGATAGACAATCCAATGGCAGCGATTAACAGTAATGCGTTGAATATTTTGTTGCCTGGCACCTTTATCGGGTTGCCTGATATAAGCTCTTGTAGCTTAGCAAACGCAATAAATGAACCTGATAGTGTTACGGCGCCAATAACCACGGTTGCGGTAATGGAAACCAAGGCGACAGTATGCGTAGCAGACTGGGGGTCGAGGAAGTTAGCCAAGGCGATAAAGAGCGATGCTCCTCCACCAAAACCGTTGAGCATGGCGACCATCTGTGGCATCGACGTTACTTGGATTTTGGTCGCCATAATAGCGCCAATAGTACCACCCAGTAACACACCGGCGATGATCCACTCGTAACTTAAAATACTCTGATCCAGCAGGGTGACCACTACCGCAATGAACATACCTAATGCGGATAGTTGGTTACCTCTAACAGCCGTTCTTGGCTTTGTCAGGCCTTTTATCCCTAGGATAAATAAGCTCGCAGCCACCAAATAGACGAGATAAATAATTGTCGTACTCATAGTGGCTTATTTCCTTTTGAACATAGCTAGCATGCGGTTGGTGACCATGTAGCCACCAACAACATTAATCGTGGCAAGTACCACAGCGACAAAACCTAAAACGTTGACCCAGATACCCGCGCCAGAACCGGCTGACAACAGTGCGCCGACTAAAGAGATCCCTGAGATCGCATTTGAGCCTGACATTAACGGTGTATGCAGCGTTGGCGGCACTTTAGTGATGATCTCAACGCCGAGAAATACCGCGACCATAAACAGGGTCAGTAAGAGTAAGATTTCCATTTATTTTGCCTCCGGTGTAGCAGCCTCAACAGCAGGCTCCTGTGGGGGTAAACCCAATATATCGCGTAAACGTGCACTGGCGACTTCGCCTTGATACGCGACTACGGTGTCTTTAACAATTTCATCTTCAAAATCAAGGCTTAAAACACCTTCTTTATCGACAAGTAGTTTAAGTAGGTTTTCAATGTTGGTGCCATACATCTGGCTAGCATGGTTTGCTGCACTGCCTGGCAGGTTTGATGGACCTAGAATGGTCACCCCTTTGTAAACCACCTCTTTATCGACTTCGGTCAGTTCACAGTTACCACCGGTTTCAGCGGCAAGATCGACAATAATGGTGCCGTTCTTCATGCCATCGACCATCTCTTTGGTGATCAAGATTGGCGCTTTGCGACCTGGGATTGCGGCTGTGGTAATGACGATATCTTGCTGTGCTAGTATGTTTGCCATCGCTTGCTGTTGACGCTTAAGAAAGTCATCACTCTGCTCTGTAGCATAACCACCCTTAGTTTCGGTGTTCTCGGTTTCTAAATCGAGTTCAACCGGTTTAGCACCGACCGAGATAATTTGCTCGCGCGCGGCAGGGCGAATATCGTAAGCCTCAACGACTGCACCTAAGCGTTTGGCGGTTGCACAAGCTTGCAGGCCAGCAACGCCGACGCCCATAATGAAAGCGCGTGCAGGTTTGAGGGTACCCGCTGCTGTCATCATCATTGGGAATAAACGCGGTGCTTTATGGGCGGCAAGCAATACGGCTTTATAACCCGATACCGTGGCCATTGAAGAGAGAATGTCCATGCTTTGTGCGCGCGTAATACGTGGCACAAGTTCGAGTGCAATAGCGGTAGCGCCTGTTTCAGCAATCGCCTGGGCATTTTCTGGATGCGCCAGTGGATCCATCATGCCAATCACGATTTGATGCGGCTTAATAGTTGCTTTTAGTTCAGCAAGTTGCTCGCCTTTAGCGTTGACGACGGTAATCACATCCGAGTCACTTAAGACCTGTTCGCGAGATACAATTTCTGCACCTGCCGCAACATAATCTTCATCGGTAAACCCGGCATGATTTCCAGCATTGCTTTGTACCAGCACTTGCACATTTTTCTTTAGCAGACGAGCCACATTGGCAGGAATAAGTGCAACACGACTTTCTCCTGGATGACTTTCTTTGGGGATACCTAACTTCACAAAGGTTAACCTCTTAGTTGAGGACATTCGTAGGGACAGATGTCATTTTTTTATTTGTAAGGTTGCATATTGTGGCGACTCTGAATCTAGACACAAGCGCATATTTTTCAATATCGTGTTTACGGTACTGGTCTGACTAAAATATTTGCGCTAGGCCACACTTTTCAATCGAAGTTTGCTGTCTTCAAGCTCATTAAAAGTGAATTCATTCATATGCCAGTTACTTTTGTAGCTTACTTTTCACACTTTGTATATTCCAAAATGGAATTAAAAATCATTTTTTATTCTTTTTTACTTTCCGGCAGAGACGCTAAGCTTGCCAACATTAAACTGATACAGGGCCGTCCTTATGTTGTTAAAAGAGCTTTCATCA
>NZ_JAKIKR010000097.1 GCF_023284025.1 Shewanella abyssi
TGTTCTGGCGTTTACTGGAAGGCTACAATTCCCTGTATTAAAACTGAAAACTCAAATGCCGAGAGTGTGCGCTTTTCGAAACCAGTGTGGATGCGGCTGTGACCGTCCATGACATGGACGTCATGGCCGAGCTTCCATGGACGGACTTGCTGCGTGTCTCAGTTGCGTCTGCACATACGCCGACCGCAGGTCATTGGAACCACTTTTGCCTAAAGATAGCTCCCATCTGCTCCAAACCGATTTAGTCAAATTAGTGTAGGACTAAAAAATCGAAATCAACGTCGTGGTGCTTCGCCCACACCCGAGCCAAAGGGGAAAGCGCTTGTCCCCTTTCGCGAATCCTCAGCGCTCCGGCGAAATTTCTGAGAAGCGAAACTTCCAACGGGGGAGAATTGATTCTGCAAGCTAGGCTATTTATCTTTATTCTGGTGTTAACTGAGAGTGCCGTTGCTTATTGCCATAAAATTGAAAACTCAAATGCTGAGAGTGTGCGCTTTTCAAACTCAGTGTAGATGCGGCTGAGGCCGTCGAAAACAGGGACGTTTTCGTTGAGCCCACAAGGACGTGTTCACGGCGAGCCTCAGCCGCGTCTGCACATACGCCGACCTCAGGTCATTGGAACCACTTTTGCCTGAAGGTAAGTCATTTCAGTCCAAAAATGAGTCAAGTTTTAATTTAGTGTTGCTAATCTATGGCTACAAGCCACTTTCCCATTCCGACAGCCAATAAAAAAGCGCTGCCTTGGGCAACGCTTTATAGAGTTAAGCCTGCAGAGAGGAACCTCTACGAACTTTCCCAGAACCAGATTTGGCAGCCGTTAGTGCCAGAGTTTTGCAGTACATGGCGATGTCTTTCTGCTTCACGTTTCTTATCGTAAGGCCCGAGTACAACCTTGTACCAAATTCCGCTGGTGCCTTTCACTTTACGTACCTGCGCTTCTAACCCTTGGAAAGCAATTATCGCCTTTAGCGAATTTGCTTGAGATTCCTTCCTAAATGAACCGCATTGCATCTGGTAAGGTCGTTTAGGTTTGGTTGAAACGGCTGGCAGATCCACCTCTACCTTTTTATTTTCCAGCTCTTCAAGATAAGTCCACTCCTCTTGTGGAGCTGGTGGTAGCGCGTTTGGATCTTTTTTAACCGTGGTTTTCTTTGGTGCTTCAACTATTACTGGCGTCGTGACAGCTTCATCTGTGCTGTTTAACAGCCACAACAAATAACCAAAGCCAGCTAAACCAGCGATGGTGATCAGTAGTAGTAAATAAGGGAAACGCTTAGGCTGATCCCTTTTAGATCCACGCTTGTTGGCATTGCCTTTACGCGTGGGTTTACGGTTTGCGTAGTCACGACTCGTCATGGGGTTATGATTACATCCGCTCTAGAGTTTCAAGTCCTAGCAAGCTAAGCCCTTGCTTGAGTGTTTTCGCTGTTAGTTTAGCCAAGAGTAAACGGCTCTTCTTCTGTGCTTCGGTATCGGCAGCCAATACTGGGCATGCTTCGTAAAAGCTAGAGAACGCACCAGCAAGTTCAAATAGGTAAGCACATAGTGCATGTGGTTGACCTTTATCTACGACGCGGTCCATCACTTCACCAAACTGGGCCAACTTAGTCCCAAGCGCTTTCTCTCTCTCGTGCTCAAGTACGATCGTTGCACCGGTTAAATCAACGTCTTGTGCACGTTTGAAGATACCCACTACGCGAGTGTAGGCATAGAGTAAGTAGGGTGCGGTATTACCTTCAAAGCTAAGCATCTGCTCAAAGCTGAAGATATAATCGCTAGTACGGTTTTTAGATAAGTCAGCATATTTAACGGAGGCGATACCGACAACACGAGCAATTTCTGTTAGCTCGGCTTCATCCATATCTGGATTTTTGCTGCGGACTAAATCAAGTGCGCGAATGTCAGCTTCTTTAAGCAGATCAATCAGCTTAACCACGCCACCTGAGCGAGTCTTAAAGGGACGACCATCAGCACCGTTCATGGTGCCAAAGCCCATATGCTCGAAGCTCATCTCTTCACGAACAAATTTGGCTGTCTTAGCCAGCTTGAATACTTGCTGGAAGTGCAATGCTTGGCGCAGATCGACAAAGTAAAGTGCTCTGTCTGCTTTTAACACGTTCGAGCGATAGCGCATTGCTGCCATATCGCTGGTCGCGTATAGGTAACCGCCGTCCGCCTTTTGAATAATAACAGGCAGAGGCTCACCCTCTTTGTTTTTAAACTCTGGTTGGAATACTACTTTAGCGCCATTACTTTCTGACAATAATCCTTGTGCATCAAGTTCAGCAACCACTTGCTCTAAGTCAGCGTTATAGGCGCTTTCTCCGCGAACATCTTTGCGGGTTAAGCTCACGCCTAAACGCTGATAAATTTCGTGACAGTGGCTTAATGAAATGTCATTAAACTCACGCCATAATTTATTGCAGTATTTGTCACCCGATTGTAATGCCACTACCAGCTTACGGGCTTGGTTGGCAAAATCTGTCGATTCATCGAAGCGGACTTTCGCGGCGCGGTAGAAGTTTTCAAGATCTGAAAGCTCCATTTGTGCTTGTTCGCCATTGGCAGCACGCAACTCTTCCATATAGGCGAGTAACATACCGAACTGGGTTCCCCAATCACCGACGTGGTTTTGGCGGATAACATTGTGACCCATAAACTCAAGTGAGCGAACGATACTGTCACCGATGATGGTCGATCTTAGGTGGCCAACATGCATCTCTTTGGCAAGATTTGGCGACGAGTAGTCAACCACAACGGTTTGCGACTCAGGCAAGATTAGACCCAAAGTGTCGCTTGCCAGTGCTTGCATCAGTTGATTAGCGAGGGCATTGTCATCGATAAAGAAGTTAATGAAACCAGGGCCGGCAATCTCAACCTTTTCAACATGGTTAGATTCTGGCAGGTTGTCGATGATCAGCTGAGCTATCTCCCGTGGATTTTTACGGGCTGCTTTGGTCAACATCATCGCCAAGTTGGTGGCAAAATCACCGTGGCTGCTATCTTTTGTTCGGTCTACTTGAATGCGAGCTTCAAAATCAGCAGGAACAACACCTTGTTGTTTAAGGGCATTTAACGATTCAGCGAGTAAAGATTGAGTATGTGATTTCATTGGCGTTTAATCGGCACTTACAAGTAGAGAAAAATAATAGGAGTAACCGACTATTTTAGCCGTTTGTAGTGCCGATTAAACGCCAATGAAATCACATACTCAATCTTTACTCGCTGAATCGTTAAATGCCCTTAAACAACAAGGTGTTGTTCCTGCTGATTTTGAAGCTCGCATTCAAGTAGACCGAACAAAAGATAGCAGCCACGGTGATTTTGCCACCAACTTGGCGATGATGTTGACCAAAGCAGCCCGTAAAAATCCACGGGAGATAGCTCAGCTGATCATCGACAACCTGCCAGAATCTAACCATGTTGAAAAGGTTGAGATTGCCGGCCCTGGTTTCATTAACTTCTTTATCGATGACAATGCCCTCGCTAATCAACTGATGCAAGCACTGGCAAGCGACACTTTGGGTCTAATCTTGCCTGAGTCGCAAACCGTTGTGGTTGACTACTCGTCGCCAAATCTTGCCAAAGAGATGCATGTTGGCCACCTAAGATCGACCATCATCGGTGACAGTATCGTTCGCTCACTTGAGTTTATGGGTCACAATGTTATCCGCCAAAACCACGTCGGTGATTGGGGAACCCAGTTCGGTATGTTACTCGCCTATATGGAAGAGTTGCGTGCTGCCAATGGCGAACAAGCACAAATGGAGCTTTCAGATCTTGAAAACTTCTACCGCGCCGCGAAAGTCCGCTTCGATGAATCGACAGATTTTGCCAACCAAGCCCGTAAGCTGGTAGTGGCATTACAATCGGGTGACAAATACTGCAATAAATTATGGCGTGAGTTTAATGACATTTCATTAAGCCACTGTCACGAAATTTATCAGCGTTTAGGCGTGAGCTTAACCCGCAAAGATGTTCGCGGAGAAAGCGCCTATAACGCTGACTTAGAGCAAGTGGTTGCTGAACTTGATGCACAAGGATTATTGTCAGAAAGTAATGGCGCTAAAGTAGTATTCCAACCAGAGTTTAAAAACAAAGAGGGTGAGCCTCTGCCTGTTATTATTCAAAAGGCGGACGGCGGTTACCTATACGCGACCAGCGATATGGCAGCAATGCGCTATCGCTCGAACGTGTTAAAAGCAGACAGAGCACTTTACTTTGTCGATCTGCGCCAAGCATTGCACTTCCAGCAAGTATTCAAGCTGGCTAAGACAGCCAAATTTGTTCGTGAAGAGATGAGCTTCGAGCATATGGGCTTTGGCACCATGAACGGTGCTGATGGTCGTCCCTTTAAGACTCGCTCAGGTGGCGTGGTTAAGCTGATTGATCTGCTTAAAGAAGCTGACATTCGCGCACTTGATTTAGTCCGCAGCAAAAATCCAGATATGGATGAAGCCGAGCTAACAGAAATTGCTCGTGTTGTCGGTATCGCCTCCGTTAAATATGCTGACTTATCTAAAAACCGTACTAGCGATTATATCTTCAGCTTTGAGCAGATGCTTAGCTTTGAAGGTAATACCGCACCCTACTTACTCTATGCCTACACTCGCGTAGTGGGTATCTTCAAACGTGCACAAGACGTTGATTTAACCGGTGCAACGATCGTACTTGAGCACGAGAGAGAGAAAGCGCTTGGGACTAAGTTGGCCCAGTTTGGTGAAGTGATGGACCGCGTCGTAGATAAAGGTCAACCACATGCACTATGTGCTTACCTATTTGAACTTGCTGGTGCGTTCTCTAGCTTTTACGAAGCATGCCCAGTATTGGCTGCCGATACCGAAGCACAGAAGAAGAGCCGTTTACTCTTGGCTAAACTAACAGCGAAAACACTCAAGCAAGGGCTTAGCTTGCTAGGACTTGAAACTCTAGAGCGGATGTAATCATAACCCCATGACGAGTCGTGACTACGCAAACCGTAAACCCACGCGTAAAGGCAATGCCAACAAGCGTGGATCTAAAAGGGATCAGCCTAAGCGTTTCCCTTATTTACTACTACTGATCACCATCGCTGGTTTAGCTGGCTTTGGTTATTTGTTGTGGCTGTTAAACAGCACAGATGAAGCTGTCACGACGCCAGTAATAGTTGAAGCACCAAAGAAAACCACGGTTAAAAAAGATCCAAACGCGCTACCACCAGCTCCACAAGAGGAGTGGACTTATCTTGAAGAGCTGGAAAATAAAAAGGTAGAGGTGGATCTGCCAGCCGTTTCAACCAAACCTAAACGACCTTACCAGATGCAATGCGGTTCATTTAGGAAGGAATCTCAAGCAAATTCGCTAAAGGCGATAATTGCTTTCCAAGGGTTAGAAGCGCAGGTACGTAAAGTGAAAGGCACCAGCGGAATTTGGTACAAGGTTGTACTCGGGCCTTACGATAAGAAACGTGAAGCAGAAAGACATCGCCATGTACTGCAAAACTCTGGCACTAACGGCTGCCAAATCTGGTTCTGGGAAAGTTCGTAGAGGTTCCTCTCTGCAGGCTTAACTCTATAAAGCGTTGCCCAAGGCAGCGCTTTTTTATTGGCTGTCGGAATGGGAAAGTGGCTTGTAGCCATAGATTAGCAACACTAAATTAAAACTTGACTCATTTTTGGACTGAAATGACTTACCTTCAGGCAAAAGTGGTTCCAATGACCTGAGGTCGGCGTATGTGCAGACGCGGCTGAGGCTCGCCGTGAACACGTCCTTGTGGGCTCAACGAAAACGTCCCTGTTTTCGACGGCCTCAGCCGCATCTACACTGAGTTTGAAAAGCGCACACTCTCAGCATTTGAGTTTTCAATTTTATGGCAATAAGCAACGGCACTCTCAGTTAACACCAGAATAAAGATAAATAGCCTAGCTTGCAGAATCAATTCTCCCCCGTTGGAAGTTTCGCTTCTCAGAAATTTCGCCGGAGCGCTGAGGATTCGCGAAAGGGGACAAGCGCTTTCCCCTTTGGCTCGGGTGTGGGCGAAGCACCACGACGTTGATTTCGATTTTTTAGTCCTACACTAATTTGACTAAATCGGTTTGGAGCAGATGGGAGCTATCTTTAGGCAAAAGTGGTTCCAATGACCTGCGGTCGGCGTATGTGCAGACGCAACTGAGACACGCAGCAAGTCCGTCCATGGAAGCTCGGCCATGACGTCCATGTCATGGACGGTCACAGCCGCATCCACACTGGTTTCGAAAAGCGCACACTCTCGGCATTTGAGTTTTCAGTTTTAATACAGGGAATTGTAGCCTTCCAGTAAACGCCAGAACA
>NZ_JAKIKR010000098.1 GCF_023284025.1 Shewanella abyssi
AGGCCAAGATAGCTGTTGTTCATTTACCTGTATGGCCAACGCTTCGTAGTGGGTGATAATTTTTTCATATAGGCGCGGATCACTAGAGCGTTTTAGTCGCCTAGCGGCATAGGCCGCAACACCCGCCAATCCCAGTACATATTCAAGCTCACCCTGCCACTGCGGCGTACTCACGGCGGTAATCAATAGCTCGTCCAAGGTGTTGCAAAACTCGATATCATAGTCATCACCCTGTTGTTGATTGAGAAATTCAAGCGTCCAGCCTATGCCACTAACACCAACACTGATCCCGAACGGTAACTCTTGGGTTGATAGGGCCGCTATAAGTTTGTCGATATCAGTATTGATAAGCTGTTCTATTTTGGGACTGTTGCAGTCAACAACCTTTTCTACCAAATACAGATACGGTATTTCACCAGTTCGCCCACCTAAGAAACCATAATTAATATTCGCGGTATTAATGATGTTTTCAATAAAACTGTGATGAATAACTTTGATGTTTTTTTCTTGCGATAAAGATAATTTAAGGGGAGCGATATATGGCATAAGCCGCAGAGTTCTTTATTGTTATAAATGTTGATAAATATCATACAAGCTAAGTGATGACACGCAATAGCTTACCTTTCGATGGAGATGAATCGTTTTCAACATGGCGATGTAAATGAGTACTAAATTGGTATTTTATAATCAAATATAAATGAGTAGATTAATGATCAGTGCAGCAGGTTGTTAAATATATGACCTCTAATACGGACAATTAACAGTGTAACCAGAGTCTAAACGCTCGTTTTTTTGAATCAGTATGAGTAATTTATAAATACAAATTACATTGCATTGCGACACCCGCATCTTAACCACAACAGCTACCGACATGTAGGTTAACACTTCAGTAGTGTGGTGAATGTATGACGACAGTTAGGTAGGCGTAATTCAATAAACGCTTCCTAATAATATGATCTGAGCTTAGATATCAGTTTGTTACTGAATTAATTATTAACAACAGCAATAATAGGAACTACAAATGAAATTATCATTAAAGAAAAATAAATTAAAAAACCTAACCAAAGACAACGCGATTCTACCCAATGACGCGACCGCACAAATAGCCGGAGCGGGGCGTGCAGCTCCCGATACTGATACTATTCCTAACTCAGAAAGATGTTGCGGTGTTACTCAGGCACAGTATAGCTGTGCTCAGCAGCAAGATCCCAAAGCAAGAGATGGCGGTGCTGCTGGCCTAGGTCTCTGCGCTTACTAATGGGGTGATTAGCTATCATTACCCTCTGTTTATGATAGCTATTTCCTATTATTTAGATGGGACATTTTTTATAAAAAACCATAAATAAAAAGGAAATATAAAATGAAATTAGTACTTAAAAAGAAAGCACTTAAAATTTTGTCAGCTGACAATAAGACTCTGCCAGAGCTATTGACCCCTAACGTTGGCGGAGGAAAGCCAAAGGAGTCATTTGTTTGCCATTCATGTATTGCTTACCATTGCGATACTGGTATTTTAACTACAAATAAAGCAGAATTTTAAGTAGGTGTTACAACGGCTCAATAATAGAGTTGTTCTAGTTCTATTAGTTTGATCTTTTATAAATTGAGACTGTATTGTTATTTATCCATGGAGATATTGAAAGTGTTCTCAACAGCCTGATAGTCCTACAGGACGTGTAGGGAATACAGCATAATTTATTAGTAAAATATTACTCTTCTGCTTATTGCAGGGCTGACGCATGATCACAATCTGAGCAAATTGATCGTACATCGATCAGTTGAATGTGCGGATCAGCATTGTTTGTTGTCAGCCTATCTTTAGACCTGTATATAGTAGAGATCTTAACCAACCCGTGCTTACTTATGTCCCCAAAACCCTTGATTGAATACCTCGATTCCTTAGAAGACCGACGTCTTGAGTCTAAGTGCTCCCATGTTCTCTCAGAAGTTGTGTTCATGGCTATATGGGCCATGATGTGTGGGTTTGATACATGGACTGAGATCACTCTGTCCCGTTCAGGATCGGGAAAAATGGTTCAAGAAATTCTTTTCTTCGCCATGTGGTATTCCATCCCACGACACCTTTAACCGTGTGTTTGCCATTTTTCCCCCCAGAGAGTCTTAAATCAATCTTCCAAGAGTGGGTTCAGGACATCATCGGCAATGAAAAGGTCGCTGGCCAATTGGCGATTGATGGCAAGGCACTTCGTGGTGCAGGCAAAGGACGTGGTAATGAAACGATCCACATGGTTAACGCTTGGTCTACGGATCTGGGCATGTGCATTGGCCAACAAAAGATAGAGGATAAGTCGAACGAAATTACAGCTATTCCCAAGCTGCATGGACGAAAGGAACGTCGACGCTGCAGGGTCATAGCCGTTGATGACAGTTTGCCACTTTGTCAGAAATGGAAAGCAAAAATCGTCATCGCAGTGCAAGCCGAATGACTATAAAGAATAAAACCAGTGATTATGTTCGCTATTATATCAGCAGCCGAGAACTTGAGGCTACCGCAGCACTTAAGGCGACGAGAATGCACTGGTCGGTAGAGAACTACCTGCATTGGATCTTAGACGTAGTATTTAAGGAAGAGCAACTCCAAGCCAGAGCAGGATTAGCGGGCGAAAAATTAGCCGTCATCCGT
The DNA here is from genome assembly GCF_023284025.1 of Shewanella abyssi. GTDB lineage: Bacteria > Pseudomonadota > Gammaproteobacteria > Enterobacterales > Shewanellaceae > Shewanella > Shewanella abyssi. The sequence goes on from NZ_JAKIKR010000098.1 coordinate 2,645, forward strand.
CAATGGATATTAAACATGTTGAAGCAAAATAAATCACGATCACTGAGCATGGCTAACAAGAGCAGGCTCTGCTGTCTAAATGAGGATTACCTGTTTGAAAGCATGGCGTTATTCAACAAATAGACGTTGATGCGTTAGCCCTGGGGTGGTAGTCCGTCGTCAGAGGGCGAGTATCGAGCGAGGCCAGCAGCGTGTATGGTCACTCTGCTGGCCACTGACTAGCTAGCGATTGTTTTTATTTCTTTGAATTTTGGAGAAATAGAAGCGTCGCGTAAAATCATGGACGACCAACTCCTGCTCCCTATTGTAGGCCTTAAATACTCGGTTGTTGTGCATATGCAGTAGCGAGTTGATCAAGGTGTCGAAACTGCAAGTAAGCCTACTCTCTTTTTGTAGCAGCTTAATATTTGCAATAATGGGGTCAGCGATCACTTGCCACTGTTGTAATAACTTGTGCAGCTCAAGCTGACTAGACGACAGTGCGATTTCAGCTACCGCTAACGAGTTACCCAGTTTGGCCATGTCATCTTCAAGCTGTTGCTGCTTCTCCCTAAAGCGGTTTCCCAGTTGTTTTCTCAGCATAGCGCTTTCATTGAACTCGGAGCCAAAGCCTGTGCGTAATCGCGTTAGTAGACTCAAAGTATCATCGTCACTGTAGTCAAATATATTGAATAATTTATTGCAGCTGAGCGTCGCGAGTCGCCAGCGCATGTCTTCGCCATGCTCATCAATTTGCTGCAACATTGCCGCAATGAGTTGGCTATCAGCCATGAAAAGCGCTTCGACTAGCTCCATAGCATCTGGACCGCCATAACGCTCAACTTCACGCTCATAGGTCGACACTTCAACTCTATGTAGTTGATTTGCAGCCAGCATAGGTTCAAACACACTATTTAATAGGGGCAGCAGTTGCCCGTAGAGCTTTTCTGGGGAGCCCTGGAATCTGAGCCTGATATGCCAGTCGGGATCACCATAACGGATAAAGAACCATTTATTGAACAGTTCTGCATGCTGCTCAATCAGGGGTAATAGCTGTTCGCTAAGCAGGTTTTCCACTGTGGTATTGCCTGAGTATATTTTCAGACTAAGCCACTCTGAGCCGGGTGCGAATCGACGAGTAATATTTTTGGCTTCAATATTTTTTAGCGGATTTTCGTGAAAACAGGTTAGCTTAGTCGCTTGCTCATTGAAAAAAGGGATAATAATTTCGCTATTATAGTGTTGACCTTGTGCATTACTGACCACAGGCGTCAGCGATTGGCTGAGGACCTCTTTTAGCGGAACATGCTTTAAGCCCTTGGATTCAGACAGTAAGATAGCCAGCATGGCGGGGTTGCTGAGATCCAGTTGTAGTACGTGGTCGCTAACCGCGAATAACACCCAGTTTTCGAGCCTATATTTCTGTTGCAGCTTGCGCCATTGTTTATCGTTGATCTGCTCGGCTTGATATAATTTCTCTAAATCTTCTCGTGGTATTAGCCATGATTTCTCAGCCAAAATAAGATTATCTAACATTATACGGGGACAAAATACTGCATTATCGAGACTGGTGGGCTTCGAAAACCGGGGCAAGGACATAGACTGGTTTTGCAACATAGACAAGAATTTATAGGCACTAAGACTTCTATCGGAATAGTTATGTGCACATGAGAGCCTTGGCACCACTTGTTTATTTAATTTTTTGGACCATAGCTTAACTTCGTCATTTTCGACCCAGACATACAGATCAGATAAGGTTATTTGCTTATCTTCATCAAGTGATGAGTCCGCCATAAAGGTGATTTCGTAGTCACGTAGATGAGGCCTGGCGATGACATTACCAGGGCGCCCCTCTGGGACGTGAGCAATTTCGGCGAATATCACCTCTGGGCTGTGGTGCTCTTCCTGCTTTAAATGCGCTATCACTTTAGTCTTCAGCGTCTCATCGAGATGACAAAAACGCCCCAATAGATTTGCTGCCGATGGCCCGTAGCAACCATTATATTTTAGTAGTATTTTACCATTTTGATCGTAATAGCCGCTGACCATCGCCGCGAATGATGCGGGCAAACTCCTATCTTCTTTAAGCGTCTTTATTTGCTTTTTTAGATTAGTCGCAGATATAGATAGTGTGTCTATCGTACTCATATTTGGTGTTGAATATGTTCGCTCTATCTCAAGTTCCAATAGCGTGCTAGCGGCCTCTGTTTGGCTGCGATTATTCTGTCTACCCAGATTTATCCCGGCAATTAGAGGCGCTTCGTAACCGGTTTCAGCTGAGAAACCTATACCTGACTCTTCGTCGAGTAGCAGATCCAGCGGTACAAATTGACCTTCAAAGCGTTGATTGAATTTCTGAATAAAATCTCTAAATGGTGAGTAGGGTCGCTGGTGACTCTTATGCAGCAAACTTAAATGTTCCGCTAGTGTATCAATCTCCGCTTGTGACAGTTCACATGAACTGAATTGGCGCATTATGTCAGTCTGAAACAATTTTCCTTCGTCTGGCTTGACTAATTCGTTGCTCAAAGAGCGGGTTACTGCTTGGTATTCCTTGATCGATACCGTCGATTTTTGGTCAAAACCCTGTAGATGAAACAGTCCAGTGGCTAGTTGATCGGCATATTCAGCCTTATCAATAGCATTAAAGGTATCCATAAGGCAGCTATCCGGCGAATCGCCAGTGAGTGGCAGTGGTAACTTGGGCACCAATATCGATTCGGTAATTAATTGCTCCACATAGGGCTCAATGTCCACTGTTGTCGCGGCCGGGTGAGCCAATTGAAACTGCTCGACTAAGGTTGAAAAGCTAATGCCCTGGGTCGACAATTTTAGTGCGGTCAAGAAGTATTCGTCAGCTGCTATCGCGGATAGGCGGTACTGTTGAACATCGTTAGATTGATAAGATTCGATATAGCGGCACTGCTCTGCGACGAAGTAGTGTGAGCTATTGGGGTAGTAGCGCATCGCATCATCACGTATTGCTAGCGAGGCTACTTTTGATTTTAACGCACCAAGATAAAACATATCCAGCCGTGTCTTGCGGCTATCTTGCAGGTAGTGCTCAGTTACGATGCGGCTATCCTGGGTTACCTTGCCCAGCGCGACGCCTGAAAATAGCCCAAAAGGCGTGGGACGGGAACTCATGCGGATCAAGTATTTTATTAGCGATTGTTCCGTTTTCTTCGCTTGTTTGCTATCCGGCTTTTCTCGCCATTGCGGCAGACTATCGATTAAGGCTGGACTGGCTAAATACAAGGCTTCTTGTATGCCAGCCATATCTAGCCAAGTGTTAAGCTGTACTCGCATTTCATCTCGGATAATTGAAATTTTGCTGAGCTCTTCAAGGGGCAAGCGTGGCGCTCGGATCACAAAAAAGCTTTCATTTTTAGCTAAGGGCTTGGTCATCACTAATCCTTTACGTCAATAGCAGGCTGTCAGCCCAATCAGCATTGCCTGTGGTGGCGGTAATTAAAGCCAAACCGATACCGGCATAACCGGTAAGAAACCCAGTATCTTGTTCATATTGCTTAGATATTCCAGAATAGGCATTTAGCCCGGCAAGGCCGCTTTCTGTGAATCGTTGTAGGGTGAAATCTAACCAGCGCAGTGCCGCTTGCTCAAGCTCT
>NZ_JAKIKR010000099.1 GCF_023284025.1 Shewanella abyssi
CATGGACGGTCACAGCCGCATCCACACTGGTTTCGAAAAGCGCACACTCTCGGCATTTGAGTTTTCAGTTTTAATACAGGGAATTGTAGCCTTCCAGTAAACGCCAGAACATAAAGACATTTAAACTAACTTCCAGAATCTAATCTTCCCCGTTGGAAATTTTGCTCTTTAAATTTCGCCGGGGCGCTGAGGGACTTCTTTTGAAATAATTAAGCAAAAGGGGCGCAAGCGCTTTGCCCCTTGGCTCTACTCTTGATTACAAGAATGGGCGAAGCGCCACGACCTTTTAGGCCGTAAGGCCTTAGCTTCATTATCAATAGATAAATTCAAAGGCTTACTCTGCCCAAAGTGGTTCCAATTGCCTGCAGCAGGCGTATGTGCAGACGCAACTGAGGCTCGCCACGAGCACATCCTTGTGGGCTCAACGAAAACGTCCCTGTTTCCGAAGGCCTCAACCGCATCTACACTGGGTTTGAAAAGCGCACACTCTCAGCATTTGAGTTTTCAGTTTTAATACAGGGAATTGTAGCCTTCCAGTAAACGGCTGAACATAAAGACATTTAAACTAACTTCCAGAATCAAATCTCCCCCGTTGGAAATTTTGCTTTTTAAATTTCGTCGGGGCGGCACGGGACTGTTTATCAAGAAGTAGGCTGGAGGGGATTGCTGTTGTTCCCCTTTTGGCCAGTGTGGGATGGAATCCCACGACCTTTATCAAACGGAGTTTGATTATCTCAACCTCGGGTGTGGGCGAAGCACCACGACTTTGGTCAAGCGTAGCTTGATAAATCGGAATGAAGACCAGCAAATAAACAGAGTCATGCTGAGTCAGCAGCAATCAAGTTACCCTTGATATTTACTCAACCACCCCCATATCTCTACTATCACCAACCAGCAGGCACATTGTCGCTGGCTAGAGAAGAGGATTTATCGTGACCACTATCGTATCAGTACGCCGTAATAACCAAGTGGTTATCGCCGGTGATGGCCAAGTTTCTCTCGGTAACACCGTGATGAAAAGCAACGCTAAAAAAGTTCGTCGTCTATACCATAATAAGGTATTGGCTGGCTTTGCGGGCGGTACAGCCGATGCATTCACCCTATTCGAGCGCTTCGAAGCCAAACTCGAAATGCATCAAGGCCATCTTATGCGCGCCGCCGTTGAAATGGCCAAAGACTGGCGTTCAGACAAGGTACTACGCAAACTTGAAGCGCTATTGGCCGTGGCTGATGGTGAATCGTCATTGATTATTACCGGTAACGGTGATGTGATCCAGCCAGAAAATGACTTAATTGCCATCGGTTCTGGCGGCAACTTTGCCCAATCAGCAGCCACTGCATTGCTTGAAAACACTGACCTTAGCGCGTTAGAAATTGCAGAAAAGTCATTGACGATTGCCGGCGGCATCTGTGTTTTCACTAACCAATTTAAGACCATCGAAGAGTTAACGTACTAAACGAACTGTCGTTTATACCTAAGACTGATGCTTAAGCATGAGGAAAGAATATGTCTGAAATGACACCGCGTGAAATTGTTCATGAACTTGATAGCCACATTATTGGCCAGCAAAAAGCCAAACGTTCAGTCGCGATAGCATTGCGTAACCGCTGGCGCCGGATGCAGTTATCGGCTGATCTTCGTCAAGAAGTTACGCCGAAAAACATTCTAATGATAGGCCCAACAGGTGTAGGCAAGACTGAAATTGCCCGCCGCCTGGCGCGCCTTGCGAAAGCGCCGTTCATTAAAGTGGAAGCCACTAAGTTCACTGAAGTGGGCTATGTCGGTAAAGAAGTTGACCAGATCATTCGCGATCTCACCGACTCAGCCATCAAGCTGACACGTGAAGAGCAGATGGCTAAGTGTAAATATAGAGCCGAAGAAGCTGCTGAAGAGCGTATTCTCGATGCGCTACTGCCGAAGCCTAAGGAAGATTGGGACAGCGAAAAGCCAGCAGATAGTAGCACTCGCCAAGTTTTCCGTAAAAAGTTACGTGAAGGCCAGCTAGATGACAAACAGATTGAAATTGACGTCTCTGCGCCACAGGCGGGTATTGAAATCATGTCGCCTCCAGGCATGGAAGAGATGACTAACCAGCTGCAAAGCATGTTCCAGAATATGGGACCGGGTGCTAGCAAGCGCCGTAAGATGCCGATTAAAGAAGCCTATAAACTGCTTATTGAAGAGGAAGCGGCCAAGCTTGTTAATCCTGATGATCTCAAAGAGCAAGCGATCGAATTGGTTGAACAACACGGTATCGTTTTCTTAGATGAGATTGATAAAATTTGTAAGCGCGGTGATTCTTCAGGCCCAGACGTTTCGCGTGAAGGTGTGCAGCGCGATCTGCTGCCACTCGTTGAAGGTTGTACGGTCAATACTAAACACGGCATGGTCAAAACAGATCACATTTTGTTTATTGCATCGGGTGCATTCCAGATGTGTAAGCCGTCGGACTTGATCCCTGAGCTACAGGGTCGCTTGCCGATCCGCGTCGAACTTGATGCGCTGTCAGCGGGTGATTTTAAGCGTATTTTGACTGAGCCGTTCGCCTCACTCACTGAGCAATATGTTGCTCTTTTGGGGACTGAAGGCGTAAAGATTAAGTTTACCGAATCGGGTATCGACTCTATCGCAGAGGCCGCATGGCAGGTCAACGAGCGCACAGAAAACATTGGTGCCCGTCGTCTACACACTGTGATGGAACGTTTGATGGAAGAGCTCTCTTACGAAGCGTCTGACAAATCAGGTTCTGAAACCATCATCGATGCTGATTACGTCAGCGCTCACCTCGATAACTTGGTTAAAGATGAAGATTTGAGTCGCTTTATTCTCTAGTCTTGTAGTTATTAAAAACGAATGTGATAGCGGTTAAGGACAACTCAGTGCTTAACCGCTATTGTGTTTTATGAATCGCGACTTTCTCTAATTGGCAGACCTATGACCCAAGATAATACCCCTAATGTTGAATCCTTAAAGCTTAAGCGTAAATCTCGCCTGCTAGAGATGCACTTCGATAATGGCGACACTTATCAGCTTAGCTGCGAAATGCTGCGCGTTTACTCGCCATCAGCAGAGGTACATGGTCATGGTAATCCTGTGCTAGTTACCCACAAGAAAAATGTCAATATCTCAGCCATTGAGCCTGTCGGCAATTATGCGGTTAAAATTGTCTTTGATGATGGCCACGATACCGGGCTTTTTTCATGGAAAGTACTGCATGACTTAGCGACTCACCAAGTCGAATTGTGGGAAAAATACTTAGCGCGCTTGCGAGCAGCAAAAGCCAGCCGCGAGCCACTTATCGATATGGCAGTGAAATACCACAAGTAGTAGGCTGTTTATCCCAAACGCCCAGAGCGGAAGGGTGATTTAAATCACCCTTCAAGCTAAAGCAAAAAACAGTCCATCACAAAATGACGCAGATAAGCGTCATTTTTTGTGATCAAACAGCAGATCTTGCCCATATATCACTCTATGCGGACTTATGTCCTCCACGGATCATAAACAGACAATTACTATCGAGAGTAATCAAAATAGAGGATTACTCATGACTGCACATATTAATGGTAAAGCCGGTGATTTTGCCGAAACCATCATCATGCCTGGCGACCCACTTCGCGCTAAGTATATCGCTGAAAACTTTTTGGATGATGCGGTGGAAGTGACCAATATTCGCAATATGTTTGGCTATACCGGTTTTTATAAAGGCCAACGTATTTCCGTCATGGGCCACGGTATGGGTATTCCATCTATGGTGTTATACGCCCATGAACTCGTCACTGACTTTAATGTTAAACGCATCATTCGTGTCGGCAGCCTTGGGGCAACCCAGCACAACGTCAAGATCAATGATGTCATTTTGGCCCAAGCTGCGGGGACTGATTCACCGACGAATGCTAAGCGCAGTAGTGGTTACCAGATGGCGACCTCTGCCACATTCAGTTTGCTGCACAAAGCCTACACCATCGCTCAACAGAAGCAGATTAACGTGAAAGTCGGTAACGTGTTCAGTGGTGACATGTACTACGATCCAGATGAAGACATGATCCCAGCATTAGAACGCTTTGGTGTATTAGGTGTCGATATGGAAGTTGCTGGCTTATATGGCCTGGCGCATCACAAGGGTTTCGAATCCCTCGCCATTCTTACCGTTTCAGACCATTGCTTAACGGGCGAAGAGACCAGTGCAGAGGCTCGACAATTAACCTTTAACCAGATGATAGAGCTGGCATTAGAAACAGCCTGTCAGTAACTCTTTATTAAGCCGCTCGAAGCACTCCTTTGCGCGGCTTAACTTTAACGCTTGATACTGTGATACTAGGAACAGATGATGAAAAATAAAATATCCTTAACCCTGCTCAGCTTTTTAGCCAACTTTGTGATGGCAGGCTTTGCCACTCAGTTCGGCATGTTGATTGAACCTATAGCAGAGAAATTTTCTGCTAACGTCAATGAAGTAGCCTCAATATTCTCACTGCTTAATGGCGGCGCCCTCGCCGGTACTATCGCTGCTTTTTTCTTAATTGAAAAAATCGGTGTTAAACGCATGACACTTCTCAGTTACGTGAGTATTGCACTCAGTGCAGCGGCTTTACACTTCACCAGCTCACTCTCTGTAGTGATGATCGCAATGACGATTATCGGGCTTTGTGGCGGTGTTGGCCTTTGTATCGCCGGTACTATCGTAGTATCAGTATGGAAAGATAAAATTCAAAGCACCATGCTAGTGGTACAAGATGCCACCTTTAACGTTGCAGGCGTAGTGTTCCCACTCATTACCACGTATGCATTGAGCCATGCGCTGTCTTGGAGCTACAGCTACCTTGCTGTTGGTATCGTTGCATTAGCCACTGCCGCCATCGCGCTTGCGACCAACTTCGAACTGGTTGAAAATCAAACATCAGCAGAGAGTGGCAAAGATGAGTCAGAGTGGAACTTAGGGATCATTAGCGGCGGAGTGGGTTTATTCCTTGGCATGCTAGCGCTATACACCTTCCTGACTTGGGCACCGATGTTCGTTAAAACCAAGTTCGATATCCCATTCGAAGATGCGGGTAATATTATCACCCAGTATTGGTCTGCCGCGCTAATTGGTGCGCTGGTATCGACTGTGATTGTCTCGAGAGTAAAAATCCAGCACTTCATCATGGGCATGATTTCACTCGCATTTGTCATCACCAGTTTGATTGTAACCACAGATAATTTAGCTTGGATTGGTTACCTAACCTATGGCTACGGCTTTGCTTGTGCAGCACTTTATAACGCCTTTATTGCTTACGGTGTGTCATTTGTAAAAAATGCCAGTAGCCGCAATGTATCCTACATATTGATCAGTGGTAGCGCTGGCGCAATGTTCAGCCCAGCAATCAGCTCACAGTTCGAAAGCATCATCGGCCTACAAACAGTGATGTATGCAATTCCTATTATCTACGGTCTAATCATTGCGATGTTGCTTATCTCTAATAAGCAAAAAGCGAGTATGTCAGCTCAAACAGCCTAAGCTCTTCTGCTAAATAAACCCCAAACGGCAGGTTTGGGGTTTATTCTATAAAGGACTTAAGCCCTTCTAGATCGCAAATAGTCAGCCCCTCTTTTTCTCGCTTAATCAGCGCCAAATCTTCCAGTTTTTTAATCGCTCGGCGATAAACTCTATCGGTTGTGGCAAAGCGCTCTGCCTCTAAATAGCACTTAGTAAAACCCTCTACCGGCTGATCTTTCAGATACTGATGATAGAGATCGTAAGCAATATTATAAGCGATGGGGTATAGCATTCTGCGGGTGAAAATATCCACCGTATCTTGATAATCGATGGCTATAGCACTGGCAAAAAACAGCGCAAACTGAGGTGTCTTTAATAAGGCCTGCTGTAGCTTATCGCCATTGATCACTGAGATCTCCAATGGCTCTTCGGCAATAATATCTAACTGGCACAAGTAGTCGGTAAAAAACTCCATCTCACCAAACAACTGCGAGTCGCACGTCATGGTGCCCAACTGAAAACTACGACCATTTCTCGCGGTATAACCCATTGAGATTCGACCATGGGGCACCAGTATTAGGTCGCTCACCTGTTGACCTTGTTCCATCAATCGATGTTGTGCGGCAACGGATTTTGTCTCGCTGATGCACTCACGCATTATCTGCTCAATAGCAGCATGC
>NZ_JAKIKR010000100.1 GCF_023284025.1 Shewanella abyssi
TTGCTAAAACAGCAGAGATAGCAGCAGTCAGAGTTGTTTTACCATGGTCAACGTGTCCAATGGTACCAACGTTTACGTGCGGTTTATTACGTTCAAATTTTTCTTTAGCCATGGTATTGCCCCAATCCAAAGTACTGGTGATGAAACTGCATATAGCAAAAAATCCGATGCATAAATGCTACCGAATCAGTGAGTAAGATAATTGAGATATATAAGAAGCAGGAGGCGTGCTGACAGGTAGTCTTAAACTGGAAAAAGCACTCGCTATAGAGTGCTTTCTACTGATTAAGTATTATCAGCAAGAATTTGGAGCGGATGGCGGGAATCGAACCCGCGTTATCAGCTTGGAAGGCTGGAGTAATACCATTATACGACATCCGCGCAACCTACTTCAGGTTACCTAACTACCTAGAAAATGGTGGAGGGAGAAGGATTCGAACCTTCGAAGGCTGAGCCGTCAGATTTACAGTCTGATCCCTTTGGCCACTCGGGAACCCCTCCAGAGAAAATGGTGCCGGCACCAAGAGTCGAACTCGGGACCTACTGATTACAAGTCAGTTGCTCTACCAACTGAGCTATGCCGGCGCATCATTTCGGTAGCGGATATTATGGAAGTATGAGCACAAGTGCAATAGCAAAATCGTTTTTTTTTAATAAAAAACGTCAAACGACGCTTTTTTATGCTCATACTCGCCGTAACGTTTACTTTTAAAGCGATTAAATTAATTTGATTAACATTGGCTAAAGGACTCCCCCTGTTACGGTTGTCGATAATAAATTGATAGTGTAATGTGCCCCCTTAATGGAGAACTTCGCAATGACGCAAAACAATCAAATTCATAGAGCACTTTACCTACCTTTTGAGCGCCAGCAATGGGCTGAATTGAGAGAGTCGGTGCCTTTAACGCTCAGTGAAAATGATTTAGCTGACTTACGCGGTATTAACGAAAAAATATCACTGTCAGAAGTGACTGACATTTATCTCCCCCTGAGTAGACTGCTAAACCTCAATGTAGGTGCTAAACAGCAACGCGGCTTGGCACTTAATGAGTTTCTAGGTCGTGTTCCGCCAAAAAGGCCTTATATTATCAGCATTGCTGGCAGTGTTGCCGTAGGGAAAAGCACGACAGCTCGTATTTTACAGGCCCTGCTAAGCCATTGGCCCGAACACCCAAAAGTGGATTTGATGACGACTGATGGTTTCTTACATCCGTTGGCAGAGCTTAAACGCCGTGGCTTGATGCAACGTAAGGGATTTCCTGAAAGTTATGATATGAAAGGCTTGGTTGATTTTATCTCTGCTGTTAAAGCTGGGGAAGCGGCCGTTAGCGCACCGATATACTCTCATATCACTTATGACAGAATACCAAATCAATTCCAGTGGGTGCGCCAACCCGATATTCTCATTATCGAAGGTTTAAATGTATTACAGACCGGGCAAGACTCTGCGGTAGACACTAGGCGCCCCTTTGTATCAGACTTTGTCGACTTTAGTATCTATGTTGATGCAGAAGATGAATTACTAAAGAAATGGTATATCGAACGGTTTTTACAATTTAGAACCGGGGCTTTTAATGAAGAAAGTTCTTACTTTCACCATTACTCTCAACTAAGTGATGCCGAAGCGACTGCCATAGCTTCTAAAATTTGGGATAGTATCAATGGGCCAAACTTAACGTTAAATATCCAGCCTACACGTGAAAGAGCCCATCTTATTTTGCAAAAAGGACAAGACCATCTAATGGATCAAGTCCTATTGAGAAAATAAAACGGGTTAATTTAGCTTACGCAGACTTATTTCACCGCCAATATGACTTTTTAAACCTGCTGCCGTCTCGAGCACGACTGCACCCTGCTTATCGATGCCCCTGCAAATGCCATGAACCTCATTGGCCCCAATAATTAACTTAATCTCTTGACCGTTAAAGAGATCAGCCTCTTTCCACCTAGCTTGAAAAGGCGCTAAACCTTCATGTTGGAACTTGCATAAATCTTGCTGTAGTTGTTGCTGCAATAAGGTCAACAAAGCCGTTTTATTTGGCATACCTTCAAGAGAGGTTAAATCACTCCAAGGTTGATCAATCGATTTGCCTTGCTGTTCGCTCATCGTCATATTCAAGCCAATTCCGATCACAAGATTGCATTCACTATCGGTCTGGCCACTCATCTCTATCAGTACGCCTGCCAACTTCTTGCCAGCCAAGTAGATATCGTTTGGCCACTTAACGCCTACATTGGCGACATTTAACTGCTTAAGCACTGACACTATTGAGCATGCAACCACCAAACTGAGCCCCATCGCTTGGGCCATTCCCTGGGAAAATTGCCAATACATGGAAAAGTAAAGATGGCAACCATAAGGAGACACCCAAACACGTCCCCTTCTACCTCGTCCTGCAGACTGATATTCGGCAACACAAATATCACCAGAATCCAGCTCATCGGCATGTTTTAGAATAAAGCCATTGGTACTTGGGATTTCATCGAAATAGAAACATCGCTGCTTAATGGCATTTTTTAGCGTGCTTTCATCAACCAAAGAGAGTGGGCTGCTTAACTTGTAACCTTTGCCCTTTACGCTAAAAATATCAACGCCATATTCTTCCAATCCACTGATATGGTTAGCGACCGCCGTTCTAGACACACCCAGCTTTACAGCTAACGCTTCGCCCGAAACAAAATGCCCATTAGAAAGTTCGGTTAAGATACTGCGTTTACGACTCCATTGCTCTGCCATACTATAAACTCCTTTCTCCAGTCGCGGCGATCAGTCTAGGTTCAGCTTCTAACTTGACACCAAATAGCGATTCAACGCAATCAACGATATGCTTCGCCAACGCCAAGATATCATCACTAGTCGCGTCATCTTTGTTTATTAATACCAGCGCTTGATTTTTGTGCACCGCCGCACCGCCAATTTGAACCCCTTTTAAGCCCGCAGCCTCGATTAACCAACCGGCAGCTAACTTTGTATGAATCATCCCTTGAGGATATCCTACCATGCTAGGGAATTTATCAACTAAAACGCTAAATTGTTCATTAGTAATCACAGGGTTTTTAAAGAAACTACCGGCATTACCCATCGTTTTAGGGTCCGGTAACTTCGCCATTCGCGTTTGGCATATACAGTCGAAGACGTTTTTTGGCGTCACATTGGTATTTTTTAGTGCTTTCAGAGGCCCGTAATCCAGTTTAGGCTGCCATGCTTTAGCAAGCTTAAATCCCACTTGAGTAATCACTGCCGAGCCTAATAACTGTTGCTTGAAAATTGAATCTCGATAAGCAAATTGACAGTCTGGTGCGTTAAGCCTAATAAGCCTTCCACTGGAGAGGTCTAGATATTCAACCCAATCACATATATCATTTAACTCAACACCATACGCACCAATATTCTGAATCGGTGCTGCGCCAACTTTACCCGGAACAAGCGCAAGGTTTTCTAAGCCGGCAATACCTTGTTCTAAGCAAAAGCAAATCAGTTCATGCCAGTCTTCACCTGCTGCGACCGATAGAAGGTGATAACCTTCAATGGTAGCCACTTCAATTCCTCTCGTTTGGACAAGCACCACGGTGCCCTCAAAATCGTCACAAAAAATAACATTGCTACCGCTACCAAGCAGTAACATAGGTTCTTTAGCTTGGTAAAGTGCTAAGCAGCAGGAGATTAGCTCCCCTGTGGTTTTAACGGCAATAAGCTCTCGGCAAGTATGATCAAGGCCAAAGGTATTATGCGGTTTGAGGGAGACAGAATGAGTCACGAAGGCAGTCTTTTTTATCGGAGGAAAGGAACATTGTAACGTAAACTGCTAGCACTCAGAAGCCCCTACCTCCCAAGTTAGATTCTTCCAATGAGAGATAGGACTAACGCACTGCCATTAGTGATTACGATTTATCGTTTTCTCCCAAAACTGTCGAGACAAAAAACTAGTCTTATTCGCTAAACGATTCATTTGATCGCATTTTATCTGTGCCTCTTCAGTGCGTTGCAAGTTAATATTAGACAAATCATTGATAGTCACTATCGATTGACTAATTTCGGCAGCTACCGAAGTTTGTTGACTCATTGCTGCAGCATTTAACTCTGACATCTCATGGATCCGCCCTATAGAGTCACGTAATTTGTCAAACGCGCTATCCGCATCTCCAGCTAACTCCACGGAAAGATCGGCTTTCCTTTGTCCTGCATCCATCGCATTCGCAGCGATTTGAGTACTCTTTTGGAATTTGGTAACTATGCTACTAATTTGCGCTGTTGATTCGCTCGTGCGTATAGAGAGTTGTCGAACCTCATCAGCCACAACGGCAAATCCGCGACCGGACTCACCTGCTCGCGCGGCTTCAATCGCTGCATTTAACGCTAACAAGTTAGTTTGCTCTGCGATCCCCTTAATTTCCCCTAAAACGGCAGCTATTGCATGGCTATCTTGCTCTATAGAATCGACAACGGTAGAAAAATGCACGACTTCCTTGCGAAGTTCACCAATTGAAGTCACGACTTTTAATAGATGAGCATGGCCTAACTCAGCAGATTCAAGGCTGGCATTAATCTCTTGCGCCGCCTGTTGAGTATTATCATTTACCTCTGCAAAACTGGCACTCATCTCCTCCATGGCCGCTGCAACTTGATTAGTCTGAAGACTCTGACTATCAGCGCGATCGTGTGTTTCGACTATTGTTTGCATCAACGACTCACTTTCAGTGCTTATCGACGATGCAGAGTCAGCCATCCTGCCAACAACCCCACCCGTTTCGGTGATCAAGTAATTAAGTGCCAGATCAAGTTTACCTATTTCATCTTGGCGCCCGCAAAAAATACTGCGCGCGATCGGGTCATCCATTATTTCAGTGGATTTATCCACCAGGTTTCGCAGCGGTTTAGTCAAAGCGTAAATGCCAAAACCACCAATAAATGCACCCAGAACAGCGGTAACGGCAGCTGGTAACATTATGGTCGCGAATGCGCAGATTATTGCAGTCAAAGCACACCAAATACTCAACCGCCCCACAAACCCGACTAATGGCATTTCAAGTTCTGCAACATTAGGGCTTTGATTTAGTTTTGTGTATATCTTTTCTGCTGACGCAATTTGTTCAGTAGTCGGTTTTCGCCTAATAGATTGGAATTCGTGCAGCTGCCCTTTTTCGAATACTGGTGAAATGTAGGCATTAGTCCAGTAATATTTACCTGTTAAGGTCCGGTTCTTTACCAGCCCCATCCAAGTCTTACCGGCTTTAACGCGCTCCCAAAGCGATTGAAAAACCGCCGCAGGCATATCTGGATGTCGAACAATATTATGCGGCTTGCCTCGTAGCTCGCTAGCCTCGCACTCTGACATGCTGGCAAAGACTTCATTGGCATATTTTATATTGCCATTTAAGTCTGTAGTCGATAACAAAATGCAATCTTTCGTCATCGGTTGTTCAATATTAGATTCGGACTGCTGACGCATTGCGATACCTTCCTTGATTGTTAGGATCGTATACTGACAAAACTAACAATGAGTTAGCTTGATTCAAATCAAATAAGCCACATCGCGATTTAGATTTACGTCTCAAATAGACAAATAATTAGACGTTGATTTGTATATTGAAGTGACAGGGGATAAGGCAAAGGTAGGTATTTCTCTATAGCTTGTTATGCATTTAGCAAAAATGCCCACGATATTAGACCACGGACTCGCTCTTATACCAATTACATTAAGTAGTTGTTCATTCAGCGGGAATTCAAAGTCCTGTAGGCAAGGCGGATGATTGAAGCTAATAGTTATTCTATATCAAGAGCATCTAACATAGC
>NZ_JAKIKR010000101.1 GCF_023284025.1 Shewanella abyssi
CTGCTGCCGCGCCAGTAGTGAGTACTAACTCACTACTGGCGCGGCAGCAGTGAAAAATTTGGCTCAGCTATGGAAAGCCGGTGATATTAACACCAGTGATTACCTACAAAGCCAGAGACAGATAAGCAATAGCTATTTGGCTGGACTCGCTTTGGAATCAGCCCTGTATGAAAACTGGCTGACATGGATGGGAGCAAGTGGGCAACTCGAGTTTTACCTCAATAGCCAGCTTCCGCAAACAGCGCCTACAACAGTTAAGTAAGGGCTTTGAATATGAAAACCAATAATATGATTACGGTAGAAAAAATGAATAATTCACTAAACAAGAGCGCTAGAAAGGGTGTCTTTGGACTAAATGCGATTACCCGCGCAATGAGCTTTGGTTTAATCATGGCGTTAAGCAGTGCATTCATTATGCCTCTAATGGCCAATGCGAGTGACGGCCATGCTCATGATCAAGAGCATGCGGAAGAAACTTCAGTTAACAAGGATGTAAGCACTGACGTTAAAGCAGACGATGGTCACGGCCATGATGCTGTCGGTGAAGCAGAAACAGAAGAAGAGCATGGACTCGATGCACTAAAACTGACGGTGGAGCAGCGTGAATTAGCCGGGATAGAGGTGCTGACCTTAACTGAGCAAAGTTTTAGTTTAGAAGCCGTAGCAACCGCAACATTAGTGGTTGACCGTGACCGTACAGTCACCATTGCACCACAAGTTGATGTGAGTGTGCAAAAGCGCAATGTGGTACCCGGACAAGAAGTTAAGCAAGGCGATGTTTTACTGACTTTAGGTGGCGTTGCCGTTGCTCAAGCACAAGCTGATTATATCAATGCTGAAGCCGAGTGGAGCCGAGTAAAGCGCATGAGCAAGAGTGCGGTAAGTGCCAGTCGTAGACTGCAAGCTCAAGTCGATGCGGAGCTTAAGCGCGCCACACTCGAAGCGATGAAGATGACACCGGGCCAGATTAAGGCGTTAGCCTCAAGCCCTGAAACCATAGGTAGTTATCAACTGTTAGCGCCTATTAATGGCCGTGTGCAGCAAGATTTAGCCATGTTAGGCCAAGTTATTCCAGCGGGTACAGTACTCATGCAGCTAACCGATGAGTCACATCTATGGGTGCAAGCTGAGCTGACACCAGCACAAGCTGAGAAAGTGAGTATTGGCACTAAAGCAATTGTGAAGGTGGGTGATAAAAGCCTAGAAGCCAAGATTATTGGTCGCTCACACGAGTTAGACAGTGTGACGCGTACCGAGCAGATATTGGTGAGTTTCGAAAACTCAGGTCACGTATTGCACGCCGGACAGTTTGCTGAACTTTATCTGCCCGATGCACTACAAGGTGGCGTGATATTGCCTGATGCGGCACTGACTCGGGGTGGTGATGGCGACTGGCAGGTGTTTATTGAAGATGAAGATGGTTTTGAAGCCCAAGAGGTAGAGGTCGTTGAGCGTCAACGTGGCATGAACCTAGTTCGTGGTTTGGCACCAGGCACTAAAGTCGTGGTTTCAGGGGCATTCTTTTTGTCATCTGAACAAGCGAAATCAGGCTTTGATATTCACGCGCATTAAGAGGTTGTTACTATGCTACAGAAATTAATTGATGCGGCGATCCGCAATCGTTTGATGGTGGTGCTGACGCTAGTAGGCGCAGTGCTCGGCAGTGTTGCTATGCTGCCAAATCTAAATTTAGATGCGTTTCCTGATGTAACCAACGTTCAGGTCACCGTAAATACCGCCGCAGAAGGTCTTGCTGCTGAAGAAGTTGAGAAGTTAATTAGTTATCCGGTTGAGTCGGCAATGTACGCATTGCCAGCGGTTACCGAGGTGCGTTCTCTATCTCGTACGGGTTTGTCGATTGTCACGGTGGTATTTGCTGAAGGGACGGACATCTACTTTGCTCGTCAGCAAGTATTTGAACAGTTGCAAGCCGCCAGAGAGATGATCCCAGATGGGGTCGGTGTACCTGAAATTGGTCCTAACTCCTCAGGTCTTGGGCAGATTTATCAGTACATTTTGCGTGCAGAACCCGGCTCTGGTGTTGATGCCTCTGAACTAAGAAGCTTAAACGATTATCTGGTTAAGCTGATTCTAATGCCTGTCGGCGGTGTGACTGAAGTCTTATCGTTTGGTGGTGAAGTTCGTCAATATCAAGTTCAGATAGACCCCAACAAGATGCGCAGTTATGGCTTATCGATGGCGGAGGTGACTAGCGCATTAGAGAGCAATAACCGTAACTCGGGCGGTTGGTTTATGGATCAAGGCCAAGAACAGCTAGTGGTTCGAGGTTATGGTCTACTGCCAGCGGGCGATGCGGGTTTAAAAGCGATTACACAGATCCCACTCACCGAGGTTGGTGGTACACCGGTGCGAGTGAGTGATATTGCTAATGTTGAATACGGCAGCGAAATTCGTGTCGGTGCAGTGACAATGACTCGCCGTGATGAGGCGGGCAACAAACAAGCCTTGGGTGAAGTTGTTGCTGGCGTTGTACTCAAGCGTATGGGGGCCAATACCAAGGCAACCATCGATGATATTAGTGCTCGTACTGCTTTGATAGAGCAAGCATTGCCTGATGGCGTCGCGTTTGAAGTCTTTTACGACCAAGCGGATCTCGTCAACAGAGCGGTAGAGACTGTACGTGATGCACTACTGATGGCCTTTGTGTTCATTGTGGTGATCCTAGCGCTATTTTTAGTCAACATCCGCGCGACGATGCTGGTTCTACTATCGATTCCAGTCTCTATTGGATTGGCATTATTGGTGATGTCTTACTTCGGAATGTCAGCAAACCTAATGTCACTCGGTGGCCTAGCTGTCGCGATTGGTATGTTGGTCGATGGCTCAGTGGTGATGGTGGATAATATTTTCAAACACCTTACCCAACCAGACAGACGTCATTTAGCAGCAGCAAAAGCACGTGCCTCGGGTGAAGATGATCCGCATCATGCAGGTGAAGACGGCTTAGCAGCGGATGAGCGCAGTGGCATCGCGATGCGAATTACGCTGGCTGCGAAAGAGGTGTGCAGTCCTATCTTTTTTGCGACAGCGATTATTATCGTGGTGTTTGCGCCTTTGTTCGCCTTAGAAGGTGTTGAAGGTAAGCTGTTCCAACCGATGGCGACGAGTATTATCTTGGCGATGATCTCGGCGCTGCTAGTCGCATTAATCGCAGTGCCAGCTATCGCGGTTTACCTGTTTAAAAGTGGTATCACTCTCAAAGAAAGTGCAGTACTTAAGCCTATTGAGGCTGGATATCGCAAGCTATTGAGCGCCACCATGGCCAGTCCTAAAGTGGTGGTTATCACCGCTGTAGTGATGTTTGCCATGAGCATGATGTTGCTACCAAGATTGGGTACTGAATTTGTGCCAGAGCTTGAAGAGGGCACGATTAACTTACGTGTGACGCTAGCCCCCACCGCCAGTTTAGCCACTTCACTTGATGTTGCACCTAAGCTTGAAGCTATGTTGCTCGAGTTCCCTGAAGTCGATTATGCACTAAGCCGTATTGGCGCCCCTGAGCTAGGTGGCGATCCAGAGCCCGTGAGCAATATCGAGATCTATATTGGTCTTAAGCCGATAGATCAGTGGGAGCATGCTGAAACACGCTTAGAGCTACAACGTAAAATGGAGGAGAAACTCAGTATCTATCCTGGACTACTGTTTACTTTCTCTCAACCGATTGCGACCCGTGTCGATGAACTGCTGTCAGGTGTAAAGGCTCAGTTAGCGATTAAGATCTTTGGACCAGACTTGGATGTATTGTCTGAGCGTGGCCAAGTGTTAACCGACCTAGTGACTAAAATCCCTGGTGCAGTTGATGTTTCTTTAGAACAGGTGAGTGGTGAAGCACAGCTAGTGGTGCGGCCGAAGCGTGATCTATTAGCGCGTTATGGTATCAGCGTCGATGAGGTCATGAGCCTGATTAGCCAAGGTATTGGTGGTGTGAGTGCAGGCCAGGTGATTGATGGCAACGCGCGTTACGATATCAATGTGCGTTTGGCTAAAGAGTACCGCAGTGCACCGGATGCATTACGTGACTTGCTGTTAACCGGCGTGAGTGGCGCCACGGTTCGTTTAGGTGAAGTGGCCGATGTGGTGATTGAAATGGCACCACCGAATATTCGCCGTGATGACGTGCAGCGCCGCGTAGTGGTACAAGCTAACGTTGCTGGTCGCGATATGGGCTCAGTGGTAGATGATATCTATGCTGTGATCCCACAAGCAGAGCTACCACCTGGTTATACTGTGGTGGTTGGTGGTCAATATGAGAACCAACAGCGTGCTCAACAGAAGCTAATGCTGGTAGTGCCTATCTCAATAGCGTTGATAGCACTGTTGCTATACTTCTCTTTTGGCTCTATTAAGCAAGTGGCGCTCATTATGGCCAACGTCCCGTTAGCACTGATTGGTGGTGTCGTGGCGCTTTATGCCAGTGGTACTTATCTTTCGGTACCTAGCTCTATTGGCTTTATCACCCTGTTTGGTGTGGCAGTGCTAAATGGTGTGGTGCTGGTGGATTCGATAAATCAGCGTCGAGCCAGTGTCAAAACTGAATCTAATGAGTCGCTTTACGACGCCGTCTATGAGGGTACCGTGGGCCGTCTACGCCCGGTATTGATGACAGCATTAACCTCGGCACTGGGCCTTATCCCTATCTTAATCTCTTCTGGGGTAGGTAGTGAGATCCAGCAGCCTTTGGCCGTGGTTATTATTGGTGGTTTGTTTAGTTCAACGGCGCTAACGCTGTTAGTGCTACCGACACTTTACCGTTGGTTATATCAAAACCGCAACGAGGCTAAGAGCCAAGGTCTAACTAAGGACTTTGAAGCGCTCTAGCGCAAATGCCCTGGGCTAACTTTAGCTGGGGCATTGCTACTTTGAACAAGAATTTTTCTTTGGCAAGGTTGCCAAAGGGGGTGAGAATAGGATGCACAGCATTAGTCTGCCTGAGCAGCTTATTGCGCCTTAGTGGTTACGGTTTATTGGTCGCAGTAGCATTAGTTCGATGATTAGGACGTGGTAATGGGTCACAGGGGAAAGCGTTAATTTTCTGCTAGCATTACCACGAGGTTGCCTAACCTGCTTAATCATTGGCTAATGTTGTGACCAGATAATTTAGTACGCGGAGCTGGATCGCTCCGCTTTTTTATTCGGTACTTAGAATGGTTATTGCCGCTATCTGAGCTGTTTACTCTAATGACCACATTTCTACTCACTCTCCAGCACTCCGTCGTTCCAAGTGACACCTTGTTAGCGAGATTTGGCTGGTACTGCAACCTAAGCCAAAACCAAAGCCTGACTAATCGAAACAATCTCTAGCAGGTTATCAGTCCTCGCTAGCTCATTTTTGGACATAAACGAGCTAGTTTACGTCTAACATCTGAGCCAGATCCGTCATTCCGCGACTGAATGGCCGTTGATAGTTCCAACAACAATGGCATTTCCTACGTCCGTGTAGGTCAGATTCAGGAGGT
>NZ_JAKIKR010000102.1 GCF_023284025.1 Shewanella abyssi
AGATAGGATAGAAATATATAGTATTTAGCGTTCATTAGAGATTTCATAAGTTAAAAATTAGAATTTGATTAATTAGGCTGCGCAGTGTAAACACTTGCTAAATCGCTGTGAAACGTTTATTTTTCACATTAGCCTTCAAAAATAATCACAGCAGGATGTGAACCATGATTTCAGACCAATCTATGCAGCTCATTGATATGGTTGCCCGTGTCGGTAGCTTTACCGCAGCCGCCAACAAACTCCACAAAGTGCCTTCCGCTGTGAGTTACGCCGTTAAGCAGCTTGAAGAAGAGTTAGGGGTGGTACTCTTTATAAGGCATCACCGCAGTGTAAGCTTAACGCCAGCGGGCGAGCATTTTGTAAAACAGGCACGCACCTTACTCACTGAAATGGAAACCATGCGCTCTGATACGATAAGAGTCGCTAATGGATGGCAACCTACCCTCTCTATTGCGTTAGATAATATCGTGCGAGCCGATAAGATCAGTAATTTGATTGCCGATTTTTATCGCACTTTCGACAATGTCGAGTTGATCATACGCATTGAAGTGTTCAACGGCGTATGGGAATCGATTGCAACTGGACGCAGCGATATCGCCATTGGCGCAACGACCGCTATTCCAGTGGGGGGAGATTTCCACTTTAAAGATATGGGCGAGATTGAATGGTGTTTTCTGGTTGGAAAATATCATCCATTAGCAGAGATAGACAGGCCACTTGCTGATGATGAACTACGTCAATACCCGTCTATTTGTTTAGAGGATACCTCTCGTGAGATCCCTAAACGTATGACCTGGCTATTAGATAATCAACGCCGATTAGTGGTGCCAGACTGGATCCGTGCCATTAATTGCTTCAGAGAAGGCCTTGGCATTGGCTATATGCCGGCTCATTTCGCCTATCCTTTCATAAAAACGGGTGCGCTAATTGAAAAACAATTACAACGTCCTAAAAAGAAAAGCCCTTGCTGCTTAGCTTGGAATGCCGCCAATAAGTCTCCCGCTATGGCTTGGGTATTGGATTACTTGGGCGATACGGAAAAACTTCATAAAGATTGGCTAGACTAATAAATAGCGCGTCATGATGTTTGGATCAGTCTTTATGACACAGATATAGCCGCCATTAGCTTTATCCGACCGTAAAGCTAGGGTATGATTCAGTAACTTAACAAGCATTTTGAAGCTTATTGAGATTATCGGGAACTACCTGGTTAAATAAGGTTCAAACATACAGCTTGAGCATTTGTCTTCGGAGAAAGAAATGAGAGATATGACACAACAAACCGCCTACAGCAGCACGACTGCTGAGGTGAACAAACTTCTTAAAAATACCTATATGCTGCTATCAATGACGTTAGCTTTTTCTGCAGTATGTGCAGGTTTAGCAATGGCATTGGCGATTAGCCCTATGATGTCATTAGGTTTATCCATTGGTAGTTTGGTACTGCTGTTTGTTACTTTGCGTAAAGCAGAGTCAAGCGCTGGCCTCTTCTGGGTATTTGCGTTCACAGGTATGCAGGGTGCATCACTGGGTTACATCCTTAACCATTACGCTGGTATGGCTAACGGCCCACAGCTTATTATGCAAGCACTAGGCTTAACATCGGTTATATTTATCGCACTTTCGGGTTACGCAGTAACCACTAAAAAAGACTTTTCATTCATGCGTGGCTTCTTAATCGCTGGTTTAGTGATTATGGTTGTAGGCTTGCTAGTTAACATGTTCTTAGGTAACAGCATGGTCTTTATGGCACTTAATGCGGGTATCGCATTATTGATGACCGGGTTTATCCTTTATGATACGAGCAAAATCGTTAATGGTGGCGAAACAAACTATATTCGCGCCACTATCTCTCTGTACTTGGATTTCTTAAACCTCTTCGTCGCGCTACTGCATTTAATGGGTATAGGAAGTGATGACTAATACCAATTAATTTTAATTGAGTTAAAATGGTCCTACTTTAGGGCCATTTTTTTTAATCATGAGTAAATTTATTATCCAGGTAAACTCCCCTGCCTATGGCAGCGCATCGAGTTATAGTGCCTATCGTTTTGCCGAAGCAGCCTTAAAAAATGGCCACCTCATTGATAAAGTGTTTTTCTACCAAGATGGTGTACTCAATACCAATCACCTTAACAGCCCAGCAAGTGATGAATTCGATCTAGGTCGAGCCTGGTTGTCTCTCAGTGAACATTACAAGGTGCCATTGGTCAATTGCGTCTCGGCGGCGCTACGCCGTGGTGTATTGTCACAGACTGACGCCAAGGAAAACCAGCTGCCTCATTGGAACATGGAACCCCCCTTCATTATGGGCGGTTTAGGCGAGCTGGTTATTGGCATAGAGTCAGCTGATCGCTTAGTGAGTTTTTAGAAGCTATTTTAAGAGCGACTTTTAGGAGTTAGTGTTGAAAAAACTGTGTATTGTTTTTCGTCAAGGTCCTCATGGAACCGCTCATGGTAGAGAAGCTCTCGATCTCGCCCTGTTGAGTGCCAGTTTCGAACAGGAAGTGAGTCTTGTGTTTACTGATGAAGGACTTTTAAACCTACTTAATAATCAATCTCCGGAAACCATTGGTGCTAAGGATTACATCGCGACTTTTGGTGCGCTCCCCCTCTATGATGTCGATACTATTTTAGTTTGCCAGGACTCGATGACAGAGTTGTCGCTAGCGGAAGTTGATATCAAACTCGAGGTTGAAGTGTGTTCGCCACAGCGAATAGCATCACATTTGAGCCATGTTGATGAGGTCTTAGTATTCTAATGATATTACATCATATCCAGTGTTCACCAACGCAAAGCTCAGCGTTAAAAACATGCTTACGCTACATTGCCCCCTCTGACAGCATTTTACTGTCAGGAAACGCTGTCAATTGCTTGCTTACTCGAGTGTGGCAACAACAATTGCAACCCTATAGATTGATGTTACTCCATGATGATGTCGTTGCTCGCGGCCTCCAAGACCGCTTAAGTGCATATAAGCAAATTGGCTATAGTGACTTTGTAGAACAAACGTTAACCCATAAGAAAGTGATTAGTTGGTAATAGATGATTGAATTTAACGGACAACAGATAGAAACAGATCAGCAAGGCTACTTAAAAGTTGTCAGCGACTGGAGCCCCGAACTGGCGTTGATTATTGCGCAAGAAGAAAAAATCAACCTGACGGATGCACACTGGGAAGTGATTAACTTTGTCCGTGACTTTTACTTAGAGTTTAAAACGAGTCCAGCCATCCGTGTATTGGTCAAAGCGATTGGGCAAAAACTAGGAGCCGATAAAGGTAATTCAAAGTACCTCTATACTCTTTTTCCTATCGGACCCGCAAAACAAGCGACCAAAATAGCGGGCTTGCCTAAACCGGCAAAATGTATCTAACGACTGCAGCCCTCAATCGCCAAGCTAGTTGACGCCCTGCAAGCCTTTTGTAAATATCGGTGCCAGTGAGCATTTAATCCGTTTTAGACTGCGCATTGTAGCTCTGCTACATCATCTTTGTAATCTTGGTGAAATAGCTCCCCCTTTAGGGTGGAGCTAATTGAGGTTTAGACACGAGTGTTAGCCAGTCGCTTGTTTAGCAAGAGAGTGAATAAATTAAAGATTAGACTAGCTCTACTGAATGCTGAGTACCGAACGTTCAATTAGTGTTTTTCCTGAACCCGGATAGTACTTAAGTTGCCAATTTTCAGCCCCTTGGCTTGGATTATCGGCTATATAATTGAAATAACAATGTGTACTCGGTTCAGAAAGATCAGTACTAGAGAACCAATACACGATATCATTATCGCTGCTAAAGGCGGCATTTTCATGCCAGGCTAAGTTATACTCATCGTTATCAAGTAGCCCCTCCCAAACCTGCTTACAGTAGTCCCCTTGTAACACTGTTCCATTTTCGCTTTGTGCGGTCTCTAAGCCCAACGGAAAACCGGTTGCGGTTGAGTCAAGGTCTCCAGCCCCATAACAACGTAAGTTGGTTTCATAACCACTGCTACCTGAGGCTAACCAACAGCTATGATATAGACCAACCGCAGTTGTAAAACTACCAAATACGTTATGGATAGCTGCATCATGTGCATCTTGATTCAAACTGACAAACCGTGGGGCTGCAACAATTGAAATTAACCCTAAAATAATGATCACTACGACGAGTTCGATTAAGGTAAACCCTTTAGATCCTGACTTCATGTTTAGACTCTTAGATTAATAATTGGCTGCAAAAAATAACATCAAGCTATGATAAAGCAAATATTTGATATTCATACCAGTTCCATTAAATATGTGCTCAATTCAGAGCTCTCTCAGGGCTTTCAATTCCAGGCGTATTGTGGAAGAAATGGTTACTCCCTTTTAAGGCGATGCAACGCAGCAGTGAAAGTCCTGAGAAGCTCACGTTGTGCGGGTTTAAAATCGCTTTATACTGCGCATGTGGCTTTCGATATAGAATAACTATTAGCGACAACCCACTTGCTTGCCTAGAGTGATTTTAATTCCCGCTGAATGAGTAATTATTTGGTGGGATTGGTATTATGATGTTCTTACTCAATAACTAACCATTAAATTTTGGATACAAAAAAGCCCCGACTAGTGTCGAGGCTTGAATGATGGTACCGAGGCCGGACTTGAACCGGCACGTGCCCTGTTAAGAGTAGCGAGGGATTTTAAATCCCATTGGCAGGGACTTAACTGAGTTCAATAAATACTGGATACAAAAAAGCCCCGACTAGTGTCGAGGCTTGAATGATGGTACCCGAG
Organism: Shewanella abyssi; assembly: GCF_023284025.1. Classification (GTDB taxonomy): domain Bacteria; phylum Pseudomonadota; class Gammaproteobacteria; order Enterobacterales; family Shewanellaceae; genus Shewanella; species Shewanella abyssi. The sequence continues at coordinate 4,751 of NZ_JAKIKR010000102.1, forward strand.
GCCGGACTTGAACCGGCACGCCTATTAAGCGAGGGATTTTAAATCCCTTGTGTCTACCGATTC
>NZ_JAKIKR010000103.1 GCF_023284025.1 Shewanella abyssi
TAATAAACAAGATGCGCCTATTCCTCATTCCTAAATATCCATAATTGTTATGTTTTTATATAGGAGAAATAAATACTCTTAATAACTAATTTTTGTGATCTGGATCACGTTTGGTGTTGAGTTTTATTTTTTATATGGTCTATTAAAGGTATCTAGTGTGATTTTTCGCTAGTGTCACTCATTGGATTAATCATATGGAGAACAACGAAAGTAGGAGTGTTAGCTCGCTAATTAAAGATAAGTTTGTCGAATCACAGAGTGGGATAAAATCAGCAAAGCAGCTTGATTTCTATCTGAAACGAGATCGAACGGCAAATGATAAACTAACCAAAAAGAAGTTTAAGCAATTCCTCAGTCTGCACAAATTAGCTCATATACTAAAAAAAGCTGAATCTGATGAAGATATTGATGCCAGCCATAAAAGCCTATCTGAAGTAAAAGCACAGCTTGAATCAATTGAAGTGTTACCAGCTAAGCCTAAAAAAAATCAGGTGGTGCTTGATCAAGTGTTGGATATCTACAAAAAGTTCATTGAGAGTGGTGACGACTACAAGTTTAAAAAGCCTTGGGTTGATCAGCAAGTGCTAGGCTTGCCAAGGAGTGCTAAGTCAGGAGAAATGTATTCTGGTGGGAATTCGTTATTACTTGATTTGCTGCAAACAGAATTAGGATTGGATTTACCGTTCTTCCTAAATCAGTCAAACATTGAGCAGCTAGGGCTTGAGATGCCTGAACAAGCAATAGCTGTATGTCAAAAAGTAGTCGAGCTTTTTGTTAATGATGCTTTAGAGGTTAATAATCCTGAAAAGTGGATATCAGTGAAGAAGTATAGAGAGCTGGATAGCAAAGACCAGGAGAGTTACCGCAAACAGAAGATCCTTAAGCAGTTCGAGCTTTACCATCATTCTCAGTTCAACCACTCGCTTCGTAATAATGAGGAATACCAAGGTTGGATAGAAAATTATAAAGAAACCAAGCTACTAAAAAAGCTTGATGAATGTCATACGGATGAAGAAAGGGAAAGACTGTTTGAACCAAAGATTTATGCGGCTAGATGTTTAATTGACTCAGGTCGAAAATGGATGGGAATTGATTTAGTCGAGCATCCCACAAGCTGTCATTACAGTCCTTCTAAAGATCAAATTGCAATGGTGGCTGAACAGAACTTCAAGACGGATCATCCAGAGCTAGTTTATACGGGCGTTTATTGTCATGAATTATCGCACTCTACGGGAGCAGCATCTCGCCTAAACAGACCTTTAGTTAACAGTTTAGGTAATGAAGCAAGAAACAAAAAAAATATAGGTTTTGAAGAATTAATTGCCGAGAGTGGTAGTTTAATGATTCTTAAAAAACTAAACCTACCAAGCGTAACTGATAGTAAAAGTGCTGCTTATATCGCTAGTTGGCTCAAGACTCAAAAAGAAAATGGTTCAAAGGACTTTTTAAGTATTGCGTGTCACCAAGGGGCTAATGCTGCTGATTTTATATTAACTAAAGCCAAAGAGTATCAAGTTCAGCTTGTAGAGAACTTGGACATCGAGCTGTTTCGGAAGAGTTGCTTAAGCAAGGGATATAGTAATGTTGATTCTGATACGCTGTTCATTGCTGATTATCTTAACAAGGCCACAATGAAAGCTGCTGATGAGTTCCTTGCTGGGTGTTTTGAAGGGTTAAATGAGGTTGAACTACTTGAGACTACTGGAAGGTTGTTATCAAGCTTAAAAGAGCAGTTTTTACTTACTGACGAGTTTAATCTGCACTTAAAATATCAAAGAGGAATTGCTCTTTCTGATGCAAAAAATGCGGGAGAAATAGTCGAACAATATTCACTGAATGATATTTTTAATGATATTTTTAATGATAGTGTTGATGAAGGATTTAATGAGCATACTTTAGTTAATCGATTTCATGAGCTATACGGCAAAAGTAAGGTTACAGAATACCTTGATAAGCTTGAGCTATGTGGTTTTCAACTAAAAGGCGATAGTGAAACAGTGAGTGCAATAAGGGATCTGACGGATAGGCATTACCTGTTTGAAGTAAGTGACAAACTAAGTCGTAAAAGAAGGCTAGACCAGTAATTACTATTTAAGAACGATGGGTTGGATATTAATGTATTGTTTATCATGGCCTTAGTGTATTCTTTGGATACGCTATTTATATTGACGGTGAACTAGGGAAGGGAATTTAGTGAACATGGAAATCATGAACGATATCACTTTTGTGAATAATCACTGTGAGCTGATAGGTGAGCAATATGAAGAAGCAAAAAACTTGTATCGGGATGCGCCTATTCAGACACTAGTGATCCTTAGATCTCTCATCGCTAATCTATGTGATACGATCAGCTCAGAGCTATGTCTTGATGTTGAAATTAAAGATGTTTATGATTTAATACAAAGTATTAAAGCGACAAAAAAACTAGACCGAAAAATCATTAGTAAACTTCATGATATTCGCATAGCTGGCAACAAGGCCGCACATAAAGAAACATATCATTTAGAGAAAGAGGAGTTTATTGCTCTTGCGCTAAAGACTCTTCAAGATTTCTGTGATCTCATAAACCTTATCAGGTCATCTTTTCAAAGGATTATTACCCCAGACTACAACTTTGATGCTCAAATCCAGTCTTCGATGCAAGATCTATCCTATAAAGCTCTTTTTGATAATGAACCCAATGCAAAGTATGTGGTTGGCTGTGCTTTAGCGCAAATGCACTATAAAAGACTTGATGACTTTGCTAATCCTGAAACAAATAAGGGAAGATATGTTTTAGAAAATGAAGGTCAGCTCAAACGAGGTGTAGACCTGATTGAATCAGCAGCGATTGATGATGACCATTTAGAAAGCTTGTATGAATATGCTGCTATTTTGATAAGCGGTACTGAGCGTGACAAAGATATAAATAAGGGTATTGAGTACTTTAGAAGGGCTGGTTTCAAGGGGCATATTAATTCTAAAGCATACCATGGTTACTATGTCATCAATAGACCATCATCTTTAGATTTTGAGATAGAAGAAGCTATAGAAAACTTAGAAATAGCAGCCTCTCATAATCACCCTACAGCGTTAGATACCTTGAGTGTTTTGTATCAAGAGGGGAAACACCTCAATAAAGATATAAATAAATCAGTTGAGTACCTCGAAAAAGCTGCCGTTGCTGGCTACCCAGAGTCTCAATATAAACTAGCAAATTATTACTATTCTAAATGCAAAGATCATGAAGCATATATTTTTTATATGACAGAAGCAGCAAATAATCGCTATCCCGCTGCATATTTAAGTCTAGCTAGAACACATTCTCAGAAAGCAAGTACAGAAGAAGCAGTAAAAGCTTACAAGGAATATCTAGTGTTAAAGCCAGATCCTATAGCTGAATTTGAGCTAGGTCATTTGATTCTCAGCCTTCAAAATAATTGTGTTGATAGCATCAAAACTGCATTAACTCATTTTATAAACAGTTATCGTAGTGATGATTGTCCTAATAATATAGCTAAACAGATTGAGGTAGCTTCAAAGAAAGGTTTAAATCTCATTGCAATTGAGTTGAGAAAACAACATCTTTCTCGTGAAGAAACTAATAATTTCACTAAGTTTTTTATGCAGTTTGATTCAAATTCAAGACCTTTCAAGTCAACAGAAGATATGGCGGAAGCAATAAATTCAATATTTAATGATCGGGATAACGCACATAAATATGTCTACTTGCCTACACCTGCGGAGTCTCCGTCTATAGTTGAAAAAATTGGACGGAATGACATATGCCCTCATTGTTCGTCAGGAAAAAAATACAAGAAATGTTGTGGGAAGTGATTCTACATGAACTTATTTAAAAATATATCCACCATTGCTATCTTGGTCTTTAGCTCATTTACTGTTGCTGAAGGCAATGCATCTAATTACTCATTTAGCAAAGCTAAGAAAATGCTTGAGAGGCAGGTCTATCAAGATCATAGAGAAACTATCTACTGTGGTGCTAAATTTATTCAAAGAAGAAAGTTGAAGCCATGAGTATCGTTATATACAAGCTGATATGCACAACCTCTTCCCTGCAATTGGTGCTGTAAATGCTCTACGGAGTAACTATCATTTCACAATGCTATCAAGTTCGGTCAAATCTGATTTTGGTAGATATGATATGCGTATCGATGACAGAAAAGCAGCCTGAAATAGAAACAAGAAATGCAGCTTAAAATTTAAGTAAAGAGTGCCAACTGCCATGAAAAACACCACATGTACATGGAAGTCACTTACCCCAAATATAATATGAGCAAGCATCAACGTCAGTTGATGGACGTATGGGACAAGCAATCCCCAGTGTCTGAATGGGAATGTAAGCGTTCTAAGCGAATTGAACAGCTTCAGGGGAATGCTAACTCAGCGGTTAACAATCGCTGTGAGTTTGATGGGTAAACTTATTGAGTATGGTCTCCTGTAATACATTTTCGCCTGTATATATGTGATTAACTTCATAAACCACAGTAAAACAATGTGTTAAGTTGGTTTTACTATCTACTTTAAAGGGAGTTTAACAGTGATTACAGAGATTAATTTAGAGGGTGTAGCAAGCTATAAGTCAAAATCTACGTTAACAACTGATAAGAAAGTTAACCTAATTTATGGTCTAAATGGTTCAGGGAAAAGTACGTTTTCAAATTACTTTTATGACTTAGAAAACACCAAATATAACAAGTGTTCGAATACTAATGGTGGTGAAACA
>NZ_JAKIKR010000104.1 GCF_023284025.1 Shewanella abyssi
CAAAATCAGATTTGACCGAACTTGATAGCATTGTGAAATGATAGTTACTCCGTAGAGCATTTACAGCACCAATTGCAGGGAAGAGGTTGTGCATATCAGCTTGTATATAACTATACTCATGGCTTCAACTTTCTTCTTTGAATAAATTTAGCACCACAGTAGATAGTTTCTCTATGATCCTGATAGACATGCCTTACGAGCATTTGCTTTGCTAAACGGATAGTTCGATGTATTGCCTAATTAGCTAAAGACCTAGATCGCAATGGTGGATATATTTTTAAATAAGTTCATGTAGAATCACTTCCCACAACATTTCTTGTATTTTTTCCCTGACGAACAATGAGGGCATATGTCATTCCGTCCAACTTTTTTAACTATAGACGGAGACTCTACAGGGGTAGGCAAGTAGACATATTTATGTGCGTTACCCCGATCATAATATATTGAATTTATTGCTTCCATCATATCTTCTGTTGACTTAAAAGGTCTTGCATTAGAATCAAAATGCGTAAAAAACGCAGTGGTATCATTAATTTTTTCAAGAGAAAGATTTTGTTTTCTCGACTCAATTGCAATTAGATTTAAACCTTTCTTTGAAGCTACCTCAATCTGTTTAGCTATACTATTAGGGCAACCATCACTACGATAACTATTTATAAAATGAGTTAATGCAGTTTTAATGCTATCAAGAGAATTATTTTGAAAACTAAGAATCAAATGCCCTAGCTCAAATTCAGCTATAGGATCTGGATTTAATCTTATATATTCCTTGTAAGCTTTTACTGCTTCTTCTGTACTTGCTCTCTGAGAATGTGTTCTAGCTAGGCTTAAATATGCTGGGGGATAGCCATTGTTTGCGGCTTCAGTCATATAAGAAATATATAACCCATGATCTTTGCATGTAGAATGGTAATAATTTGCAAGTTTATATTGAGACTCTGGGTAGCCAGCAACAGCAGCTTTTGCGAGATATTTAACTGATTTTTCTATATCTTTACTGAGGTGCCTGCCCTCTTGATACAAAACACTCAAAGTATCTAAAGCTATAGGATGATTATGAGAGGCTGCTATTTCTAAGTTTTCGATAGCTTCTTCTATCTCAAAATCTAAAGATGATGGTCTGTTGATGACATAGTAACCATGGTATGCCCTAGAGCTAACATGGCCCTTGAAACCAGCCTTTCTAAAGTATTCAATGCCTTTATTTAAATCTTTATCACGTTCAGTACCATTTATCAGAATAGCAGCATATTCATACAAACTTTCCAGATGTCCATCACTCATAGCTGCTGATTCAATGAGATCTACGCCCCGTTTGAGCTGACCTTCATCTTCTAAATAGTATCTTCCCTTATTTGTTTCAGGATTAGCAAAGTCATCAAGTCTTTTATAGTGCATTTGCGCTAAAGCACAGCCAACCACATACTTTGCATTAGGATCATTATCAAAAAGAGCTTTATAGGATAGATCTTGTATCGAAGACTGGATTTGAGCATCAAAGTTGTAGTCGGGGGTAATATCTCTTTGAAAAGATGACCTGATAAGGTTTATGAGTTCACAGAAGTTTTGAAGAGTCTTAAGCGCAAGAGCAATAAACTCCTCTTTCTCTAAACGAGATGTTTCTTTATGTGCGGCCTTGTTGCCAGCTATGCGAATCTCATGAAGTTTACTAATGATTTTTCGGTCTAATTTTTGTGTCGTTTCAATACTGTTTATTGAATCAAAAACATCCTTCGTATCAACATCAGGACATAGCTCTGAGCTGATCGTATCACATAGATTAGCGATGAGAGATCTAAGAATAACTAGTGTCTGAATAGGCGCATCCCGATACAAGTTTTTTGCTTCTTCATATTGCTTGCCTATCAGTTCACAGTGATTATTCACAAAAGTGATATCGTTCATGATTTCCATGTTCACTCAACTCCACCTCTTAGTTAACTGTCAATAAAATTAGCCCAACAAACAATACACTAAGTTACTGATAAACTGAATATTAAAATCAAATCTAAGTTCAAAATAGGAATGACTAACCAAACCCTCTTTTACGACTTGGTTTACCTCTCTCATCAAACAGATAATGCTTGTTCGTCAGTTCCCTTATAGAATCCACAGCGTCACTATCGCCCCTCAACTGAACACCATTAGCCTCAAGCCTATCAAGGTATTCTGTAACCTTACTTTTGCCGTATAGCTCATGAAATCGATTAACTAGAGTATGCTCATTAAATCCTTCATCAACACCATCACTAAAGATGTCATTCAGTGAATACTCATCAACAATCTCACCTGCTTGCTTTGCATCAGAAAAAGCTATTCCTCTTTGATACTTTAAGTGGAGATTAAACTCGTCAGTAAGTAAAAACTGCTCTTTTAAGCTTGATAACAACCTTCCTGTAGTCTCAAGTAGTTCAACTTCATTTAGCCCTTCAAAACACCCTTCAAGGAACTCATCAGCAGCTTTCATTGTGGCCTTGTTAAGATAATCAGCAATGAACAACGTATCAGAATCAACATTACTATATCCCTTGCTTAAGCAACTCTTCCGAAACAGCTCGATGTCCAAGTTCTCTACAAGCTGAACTTGATACTCTTTGGCTTTAGTTAATATAAAATCAGCAGCATTAGCCCCTTGGTGGCAAGCGATACTCAAAAAGTCCTTGCTACCACTCTCCTTTTGAGTTTTGAGCCAACCAGCTATATAAGCGGCACTTTGACTATCTGTTAGGCTTGGTAGATTTAGTTTTTTAAGAATCATTAAACTACCGCTCTCGGCAATTAATTCTTCAAAACCTATATTCTTTTGGATTCTTCCTTCATTACCGAGACTGTTAACTAAAGGTCTGTTTAAGCGAGATGCTGCTCCCGTAGAGTGGGATAATTCATGACAATAAACGCCTGTATAAACTAGCTCTGGATGATCCGTCTTAAAGTTTTGTTCAGATACCATTGCAATTTGATCTTTTGAAGGGCTGTAATGACAACTAGTTGGATGCTCAACTAAATCAATTCCCATCGCTTTACGACTTGCGTCAATTAGACTCTTCGCCGCATAAATTTTTGGTTCGAATAGCCTCGCCCGTTCGTCATTTGAATGGCACTCACCTAACTTACTCAGCAACTTGGTTTCTTTATAATGTTCTATCCAACCTTGATATATCTCATTGTTACGCAATGCATGGGGAAACTGAGAATGATGATACAGCTCGAACTGTTTGAGGATCTTCTGTTGGCGGTAGTTATCTTGGTCTTTTTGATCCAGCTTTTTATATTTCTTTGCTGATATCCACTTTTCAGGATTATTAGCCTCTAAAGCATCATTAACAAAAAGCTCGACTACTTTTTGGCATACAGCTATAGCTTTTTCAGGCACTTCAAGCCCTAGTTGCTCGATGCTTGACTGATTAAGGAAGAATGGTAAATCCAGTCCTAATTCACTCTGCAACAACCCCAGAAGTAATGCATTGCCACCTGAATACATCTCACCCGTTTTTGAATTTATTGGCAAGCCTAGCACCTGTTGGTCTATCCAAGGCTTCTTGAACTTAAAATCATCACCACTTTCAATAAACTTTCTGTAGATATCCAAAACCTGATCTAATACCACCTGATTCTTTTTAGGCTTAGGTGGTAACACCTCAATTGATTCAAGCTGTGCTTTTACTTCAGAAATGCTTTTAGGGCTGGCATCAGACTCAGTACTTTTTAGGATATTGGAAAGGTTATGTTTGTTAATAAACTGCTTAAACTTCTTTGTAGTTAGTTTGTCATTGGCTGTTCGTCCTCGATTCATATAGTAATCGAGTTGCTTTGCTGACTTTATTCCATTCTGTGATTCGACAAACTTGTTCTTGATGAGCGTTTGAACAATCGTATTTTTATTGCTCTCCATATGATTAATCCAATGAGTGACACTAGCGAAAAATCACACTAGATACCTTTAATAAACCATATAAAAAATAAAACTCAACACCGAACGTGATCCAGATCACAAAAATTAGTTATTAAGAGTATTTATTTCTCCTATATAAAAACATAACAATTATGGATATTTAGGAATGAGGAATAGGCGCATCTTGTTTATTA
>NZ_JAKIKR010000105.1 GCF_023284025.1 Shewanella abyssi
AGACAGCCATTTAAAGTTGCTGAAGTCTCATTGGCGAGCAGGGATTAAGACGCTGCAGGATTTAGTTAGGGAGCCACAAGCATCCTATTAAATTCGTGGGGATCCCTCAGGATCTGAGTCAAGATTTTTTTAAAAAAATGCGTTTTCATTATTTTTTTAACGGAAATGAATTATTTTTTTAACGAAAATAATTTAAACACTTAACTGCGGGATAGCATCTTTAACTATTTACACACATAATCGCATGCAGTATATTGCATATTGCATATTGTTTTAAAATGTAATTTAAAGCGCTATTTTTAAAGAAAATAAAAAATAACTATTATTCAAGGAGATATAACTTGAAAGCTTCAATATTCAAAAGTAATTATTATAAAAAATCTATCGTAGCCCTAAGTCTTAGTTCAGTACTGGCAATAACTTCTTCTGCGGTCATGGCAGCAGAAGAAGAAACGCAACAAGTTGAAGAGGAAGTAGAGCGTATTGCTGTTACCGGTTCTCGTTTAACTCGTGCTTCATTTGATGCACCTAGCCCAACGGTTATTGTTTCTGCAGCTGATATAAAGCTTTCCGGTGCGGGCAACCTCAATGACATTCTGTCAACTATGCCTCAATTTGGCGATGGTTTTGATTCAACGTCGGGTAACTACTCTTTTGGGAACTCTGGTATTAATGCGGTAAATTTACGTAACTTAGGCGCAAACAGAACGCTTGTATTAATTAACGGTAAACGTCCTACACCTATCGCTGATGATAGCCAAATGTTGTATGCCGATATTGGCATGATCCCTTCTGAGCTTGTTGAACGGATAGAAATACTAACAGGTGGCGCATCTGCTGTTTATGGCTCTGATGCAGTAGCTGGTGTAGTTAACTTTATTATTAAAAAAGACTATGAAGGCACCAGTGTTCGTGCACAAGTAGGTGATACACAGCATGGTGGTGGTGCAAACCAAAGTATTACGGTAATTAACGGCTTCTCTTTTAATGACGAGCGCGGTCACATGACTATGTCGGTTGATTATTTTAAAGACAGCGCAATAATGGCTAAGGATCGTCCGGGTTCACAAAACTCTATGCGTGCTGTATCTAACCCTGCAAATACGGGGCCAGACGATGGTATTCCTGACAATATTAAGATGTCAGGTCTAACGTACCCTGCTTTCGGTACTGATACTAATATGTTTGGTTATTGGAATGGTGCAGATGGTGGGACTGATTGGTATCAATATGAAAATGGCACTGCTACCCTTAGAACCCCTGCAACTGCTCAAGCGGAAGGTTGGATAGCAACAGATGGCAGTGGTTTCGATCCAAATGATTATGGTTCGATTGAAGACCCATATGACCGATTAAATGCTTATGTAAATTTAAATTATGAGTTTGATTCGGTAACTCTTTCAGTCGATGTTATGTATTCAAAAACACAAGCGACAAGTTCTATCGATCCAGCATTTGTTGGTGATTGGGAAAGCTGGTATACCTTAAGCCAATTTGACGACAATGGTATAACTGTGCCCGATGCGCTACGCGCTGTTATGTCTCCTGAAGATGAGTGGTTCTCATTACCGAACACCTTTTATGAAGCCGGCCCACGTTCACAAAAAAGTGACCGTGAATATGTATCTGCAAGCCTTACGCTTTCAGGCTCTTTTGAGAATGATTGGACATGGGATGCTTATGCAACCAGTGGTACTACTAAAGCTGAGCTTTTAGTTAAAAACAGTTTGCGCACAGACAGACTAGATATAGATACTTACCTATTAGCGGGGGATTGTGTTGATGCGGGTAATTGCCCTGAATATAATCCTTTTGAACGCCCTTCTCAAGCCGTTACTGACTATATATTAACCGATCATTTATCTACTACCGATGTTGTTAACCATGCATTTTCTGCCAACCTCGGTGGTGACTTATTTGAATTACCTGCAGGTGCGGTACAAATGAGTACCGGCGTTGAAGTTCGTTATGAAAGCTTAAAGTTTGAACCTTCAGAAGTTTGGTCAACAGGCAAGCTAAGTTCAGACATGTCAGGTATGGATGCAAGTAGAACGATACAAGAAGTCTACGCTGAATTCTTAGTGCCAGTATTAAGTGATGTAGCTTTTGTTAAGCAACTAGATATAGAAGCGGCTTATCGTAAAGCTAACTACTCAACAGAGTCAGCTTCTTTTGACAGCGCAAAGTTAGGTCTTAATTGGGCAATAAATGATTCTATCCGTTTACGTACCACCTATTCAACAGCGGTTCGTGCTCCACAATTAACCGAAATGTTTGCTGGTGCTAATTCTGGCTTTACCGATATGACAGATCCATGTGATCAATATCAAATTGATGCGGGTCCTGCTGATGGTCGTCGTAAAGATAATTGTGCAGCTTTAGGGATAACTGAAGAAGGTTGGAGCTCAAACGTCAGTGGCGCAAAAGGTAAAACAGCAAGTGGCGGTAATGAAGATCTTAAAGAAGAAGAAGCAGAAACATTAACCATTGGTTTAGTGTTGACTCCTAGCTTTATTGACAATTTGACAATATCTTTTGATTATTACGATATTAAACTTGAAGATATGATTGTTAGCCAAGGTGCGAGCACTATATTATCAAACTGTACTGATTTAGAGGCAGGTTCTATTGACAATACTTTCTGTGATAAAGTTCAACGAGATGCGAACGGCGATATAAATGTGGTCAATACCGTTAGTTTTAATGCTGATGCGGCACGTCGCCGTGGTGTAGATATAGCGTCAGTATATTCGTACGAAAACTGGTCATTTAGCTTAAACGCATCGCGTCAACTAGAAACTTCTTATACTGAATTTAATGATGTTGAAGGTACCTCAGTAACTGATGATCCTTTAGGTGAACTAGGTAATCCTAAATGGCAAGCTAACCTTATTACTACTTATAACTTAGATGATTTAAGTGTTTCTTGGACAGCTAAATTCAAGCAAGGTGGTAAACGCTGGTTAGATATATCCGATGAAGTTTATGATGATCAAAGCGTTGATGACTCATTAATCCATGACTTAAATATAAGTTATGATATTTCTGAAGCTGCTAATGTGTATTTAGGTGTTAACAATGTAACAGATGAAGATGGTCTTGATCATTGGTTAACTAACTGGGGTACACGAATTGGCTGGGGAATTGTTGGCCGTAGTTATTACGCTGGTATGACTTACCAGTTTTAATAATTAACTGTTAATCATTCTTTAAAGCCGATTAAAGTTTACTTTAGTCGGCTTTTTTGTCTGCTCAGCGAAGATGGTACGGGTTCAATCTCCATGCAGGTGTAATACCAATCTGGAAAACTAACTGGTCATATTTAGCCAGCTCCTTGAACACATTTGAGTGATCCTATCTGCACTCTCATTGAAGATGTTCCAAGCTGAAGTGGCATAGTTAATTTGGCCACCTAGTTAGAGGTTGATATTATAGCCTCATTATTATTTAGGTGATCGTATGACTAAACGTATAAAACGTAATTTTACTCCCGAATT
>NZ_JAKIKR010000106.1 GCF_023284025.1 Shewanella abyssi
CTGCCATCGCGCCACTATTAAATTGGAGCGACATATCGGGTTCGAACCGATGACCTATACCTTGGCAAGGTATCGCTCTACCAACTGAGCTAATGTCGCATTTCAATTTAACCAGTAATCAAGTTCTTGCTTAGTTCGCTTCCCCTTGACTACGGAATGGCATTCTACCGATTTGATCTTGATAGTCAATCGTCATAAAACAATTTTATGACTGTTTGATGTTAAATTCATCAAAGATAACGTTTTTCGTACTCATTGATCGATACTTGCGCAGTAGCAATGTCCTGAGCTACTTGGCTTGGCAGTTCAAAGCTAACAAAGGTGTTAACTCTTTAAAAGTGAAGTCACTACTTTGATGGGTTAGCGCTGAGTATAACCCCATCCTACTTTTAAAGTGGGTGACGTTAAAAACAAAAACGCCTCTACAATAGAGGCGTTTGTATCAAGCTAACTTAAATCAACATTATCCAAGCGGCAATGATTGATAGTTAAGGCCGAGCATCTTTTGCATAACACCAACAACCTGGCAGCTATAGCCAAACTCGTTGTCGTACCATACATAAAGAATAGTACGGTTGCCGTCGGCAATCGTTGCTTGAGAGTCAACGACACCAGCGTAGCGAGAGCCAACTAAATCACTAGAAACGATTTCCGTTGAGTCAGTATAATCGATTTGGTTCTGCAGATCGGACTGAAGCGCCATATCTTTAAGGTATTCGTTTATTTCATGCTTATTAGTTTCGCCATTGAGGTTCAAGCTAATAATGGCCATTGAAACATTTGGCGTTGGAACGCGAATAGCGTTACCCGTAAGCTTGCCTTCAAGTTCCGGCAGCGCTTTAGCTACTGCTTTAGCAGCGCCTGTTTCTGTAATCACCATATTAAGCGGTGCACTGCGGCCACGACGGTCTGCCGAATGATAATTATCGATAAGGTTTTGGTCATTGGTATATGAGTGAATGGTCTCTACGTGACCATTTACAATACCGTACTTGTCATTGACAGCTTTGAGTATCGGTGTGATTGCATTGGTAGTACAGCTCGCAGCAGATACAATGGTATCTTCTTCAAGGATGTCTGACTCGTTTACGCCATAAACGATATTCTTAATCGCGCCTTTTGCAGGAGCAGTTAGCAATACTTTGCTAGCACCTTTAGACTTAAGGTGTAGACCTAGACCCGCTTCGTCTTTCCAAATACCCGTATTATCGACAACAAGCGCATTAGAGATCCCATGCGCAGTGTAGTCCACTTCATCTGGAGAGTTAGCATAGATAATTTGAATATAGGTGCCGTTTGCAATAATGGCGTTGTTCTCTTCATCAACTTCTACTGAACCGTTAAAGGGTCCATGAACTGAATCGCGACGTAGTAAGCTTGCGCGTTTCTCTAAATCGCCCTTACGGCCGCCTCTAAGTACAATGGCACGAAGTCTGAGCTTGTTGCTAACCCCGGTTCGTTCAATTAGCAGGCGAGCCAATAAACGCCCAATACGGCCAAAACCGTAAAGAACAACATCTCTAGCTTCTGTTTCTTCTTGGGTGATTGCTGCTGACAATTGGCTGCTCATGTAAGCTTCGATTTGGCTAGCATCTTTATATTCGCGCCAATAGTTAACAGCAAGCTTACCGATATCAACTTTGCACTGTTTTACCGCTAACTTGCTTAAAGCTTCGATAAATGGAAAGCTTTCACGTAGTCTTAGTTTATCACCGACATGGCGACGCACTAAACGATGTGATTTAATTATGTCTATAGTAGAGGCGTTTAGTAAGGGTTTACCGTAGACGACAACTTCTACACCTTGGTTTCGATATAATTTACCAAGTAGAGGCTGCATAGCCTCAGCCATTTCGAAACGTTCTTGCCAGCTTTGTAGGTGTTTATCAGCGCTCATTAACAGATCCTTTATCTCACTTTTCTGATTTTTTATCAGAAATGTTTGAGTAACAAAAAGAAAAGACCAATAATCTAGGTTATGTAGGGTGTCTTTCCCCGTTTGGTCGGCGCTATTGTAATGAAAAGTCGCCTTTCAGGCTAGTCAGATATTATCCGTAAAGTTGTAATTTTATTAGCAAAAAATACGTATGGAGCCACTTTTGAATAGAAACTTTGTAATGTTTACATCATTTCTAGCATTTACCGCCTTTTTTGGCCTGTTTGGCTGTGATCAGGTCTCCAATACCGCGGTAATATGTAACAAAAATCCTGAACTTTGTTTGGATTTGCACAAAGATAGTTGGTGTCGGTTCGAAAAAGGTGACCTTATTCGCAGCCGTTTCAAATTAAAGCAGACTATCGAGCCCAATGGTGAGCAATTGTTTGACCAGTTACTGTATCTAGAGGATTACAACAAGTGCATTGAACTTGCCGCTGGGGTACAGCACATACTGCACCCTGAGCGCACTAACGATCGTGCCCGCGCTTTTGGGCTAAGCTCTCAAACTTTAGCGGAGCTACAGGAGAGCACCAAAAATAGCATTGAACCCCATTTAGCTTATTACCATTGGTCCCGATTCAACGATACTGAAGCTGGCAAGGTACTATTTGCTGCAGAAAAGAGTGGCCTCATTAGTGATATCAGGTTGAAAGCCCAACTGGCTGCGCATTATTTAAGAATAGATTCACTTAAGTCTAAACGCTTGTACGCAGAGGCGTTGAATGGAAGTGATGAAGACACATTCGATCCTGATTGGTTACTCGCTTTAGCCACGATATACCGCCAAGAACAGCGGCTAGAGATGCATTACTTACTGTCGAAAACAAACATAATTATCACCCAATCTAATTTTGCAGAAAAACAGATGCTAGCCATGCTTCAAGGAAATCGATTGCTGCAAGAAAAACTGGATGAAGAGGCTGAAGACTTAGCAGATGTACTAAGATCTGGAAAGTATGCAGAGAGTAAGCTAAAAATTGTCTTGGAGCAGGACTTAAGCTTCGCTGACTAGCAAGCTATTTTGTGTAATTTGTATTCGGCAATATGTTTGCCAACTTACAGTTAATTCCAATGTTTAGCTGAAAAATAGCTCAATACGCGATCCATGTAAAAAAATTACCAAA
>NZ_JAKIKR010000107.1 GCF_023284025.1 Shewanella abyssi
TATTCTCTTTAGCAGAGAATGGTGGTCGATACTGGGCTCGAACCAGTGACCCCCTCCTTGTAAGGGAGGTGCTCTCCCAGCTGAGCTAATCGACCTGGGACTTACTAATTTTGACAAATCTTTATTCTCTTTAGCAGAGAATGGTGGTCGATACTGGGCTCGAACCAGTGACCCCCTCCTTGTAAGGGAGGTGCTCTCCCAGCTGAGCTAATCGACCTGGGACTTATCTAATTTTTACAACTACGTTTTATAAAAATAAAACATGGTGGTCGATACTGGGCTCGAACCAGTGACCCCCTCCTTGTAAGGGAGGTGCTCTCCCAGCTGAGCTAATCGACCTCGCTGTGTGGGGCCGTATTATAGGGGGGAACGATCTACTGTCAACGCTTTTTTAGATAAAATATCGCGTACGGTTCAATTATGCACGTATTGACGCTTAGTTAATCATTTACGCCACCTAAAGTTAGGATAAGTCGTTAAATTTAGGTTTAATGATATTAGCTCATCCGAATAAAAGGGGACGGTTATAAAACGAGTGGAGTTTACCAGCATTTGCGATTACCTAAGTCGTATTAGCTGAGATGTTCTGTATTGAATGACTGCTAAAAAGTGATAAAAGTAAATCTAGTGTTTAAAAACGTCATTCCGCCCACAAAAATTGCCATATAGTAGCAGACCTATTTTCCCTGACCGTTTTGACTGTTAGAATGTGCGCCACATTCATTGGTACAGTCTATTATTTAGACTTTCTATATTAGGTCAGTGTCCCATTATGACAATTAAGACGCGTTTTGCACCAAGCCCTACTGGTTTCCTTCACGTTGGTGGTGCTCGAACAGCACTTTATTCATGGTTATATGCACGTGCAAACCAAGGCGAATTTGTATTACGAGTAGAAGATACAGATATTGAGCGTTCTACACCTGAAGCATGCGCTGCGATATTAGAAGGTATGGAGTGGTTAGGTTTGCACTGGGATGAAGGTCCTTACTACCAAACGAAGCGTTTCGACCGTTATAACGAAATTATCGCGCAAATGTTAGAGCAGGGCAGTGCATATAAGTGCTATTGCAGCCGCGAACGTATTGAACTTATGCGTGAAGAGCAAGCCGCTAATGGCGAACAACAGAAGTATGATGGTTGTTGCCGTGATAAAGCGCCTCGCGATACTGACGAGCCTTTTGTTATTCGTTTTAAAAATCCAACTGAAGGTAGTGTTGTTTTTGATGACCACGTCCGTGGCCGCATTGAAATATCAAACAGCATGCTAGATGATTTGATCATCGCTCGTACTGAGGGTACACCTACCTATAACTTCTGCGTTGTTGTTGATGACTGGGATATGGGGATTACTTGTATTGTTCGTGGTGAAGACCATATCAATAATACACCACGTCAAATTAATATCCTAAAGGCCCTTGGTGCTCCAATCCCTGAATATGCCCATGTAGCGATGATCTTGGGTGATGACGGTGCTAAGTTGTCAAAGCGTCATGGTGCTGTCGGTGTTATGCAATATCGCGATGATGGCTACCTACCAGAAGCGCTGCTTAACTATTTAGTTCGTTTAGGCTGGTCGCACGGAGATCAAGAAATATTCTCAATCGAAGAGATGAAGCAGTTATTCAAACTTGATGATATCAACAAAGCAGCATCGGCTTTTAATACTGAGAAGTTGATTTGGCTGAACCAGCACTACATTAAAGAGATGGATCCTGAATATGTAGCTTCTCATCTAGAGTGGCACATGAATGATCAGAACATTGATACCAGCAACGGCCCTAAATTGGCTGAAGTTGTTACTGCACTTTCTGAGCGAGCAAAAACACTGAAAGAGCTAGCGTCTTCGAGCCGTTACTTCTATGAAGACTTTGCTGACTTTGATGAAACTGCAGCAAAGAAACATCTTAGAGGTGTTGCAATGGAGCCACTGACTCTTATTCAAAAGAAACTATCTGAATTAACTGAGTGGACAGTAGAAGCTATTCATCAGGCCATCGAAGATACAGCAAGCGAATTAGAGGTGGGTATGGGTAAGGTTGGAATGCCTTTACGCGTTGCGGTTACTGGCGCGGGTATGTCTCCAGCTGTAGATTTAACCTTATTCTTGGTTGGAAAGGCACGTTGTGAGCAAAGAATCTCCAAAGCGATTGAATTTGTAGCAAATAGAATAAATTCCTAAAAAACGAGTTGACACTTTTGGGTGTGCTGCATAGAATGCGCCACGCAGTTGAGACACTGGTAGCAAATGCTTATAGTGCACTCGAAGGTGATTTAGTTAGTGAGGGGCCTTAGCTCAGCTGGGAGAGCGCAACACTGGCAGTGTTGAGGTCAGCGGTTCGATCCCGCTAGGCTCCACCAACTAACTAATGTTAAGCGTTAAATCTTAGCCTACAGGATTTAATGAGTATTCACTCTTTGCAGAGTCTAATGCAGTCCTAGCTCTTGTTTATAAAGAGTCTTCGTCAAGAGGAAAGCCTAGGACACCGCGCTATTTTTATTTAAAGCAGCACGGCGGTTTCACTTTAAATGCCTTCTAAAGTGTTACTTATAGGTCTTCGTTATATTAGAAGTAAAACAATATGTCCGGGTCCCCTTCGTCTAGAGGCCTAGGACACCGCCCTTTCACGGCGGTAACAGGGGTTCGAATCCCCTAGGGGATACCACTATTTATTTTTCTTGATGTATGTTGAGAAATTAAAGCTAGCGTTAAATCTTAGCCTACAGGATTTAATGAGTATTCACTCTTTGCAGAGTCTAATGCAGTCCGGGTCCCCTTCGTCTAGAGGCCTAGGACACCGC
>NZ_JAKIKR010000108.1 GCF_023284025.1 Shewanella abyssi
CGTGAAGGTGGTCGTACTGTTGGTGCTGGTGTTGTAGCTAAGATTATTGCTTAATAGCGACGAGTCTTAACTCAATATCAAAAAAAGGCAGCTTAGGCTGCCTTTTTTATTTCCATTTGGACCAGTACTAATTTTGTTAGCTAAGCTGGGCTTTGTATTCTTGCCAAATACGTGGAATAAGAATACAATCTATGACCGATTTTTGACTCGCTGGATATACTTTTAGTGAGTGTATTGAGCCGTCGTCAGTTTGGATTGAAAGCCAGGCTGATTTTTTCACTGAGCAAAGTGCTATGTTTATAGTATCAATAGTCTCAGAACGTAGTGAGTAACGGAATTAACCGATGACAACAAATACTGAAAGCCAGGGTAATTCTCTGGATATTATAAAGTGGGGCCTAGTCGCGATTTTGTTGGCTTCTGCTATTATTGGCAATCATTATTTCGCTGAAGCAAGTGTGTTAGTACGCGCTATAAGTGTTGTAATCGCTTTTGCTATTGCTGGTCTTATTGCGTCGCAAACAGAGAAAGGCAAGCAAGCATTAACGTTTGCTCGCGAATCACAGATTGAAGTTCGTAAAGTGGTTTGGCCTACGCGTCAAGAAGCACTTAATACAACTTTTATTGTATTAGCTGCAACAGCCATTTTAGGATTAATCCTTTGGGGCATGGATGCAGTATTGCTTAGAATTGTTAATTTTATTACAGGCGTATAGGCATCTCGAATGACTGAAGCAACTGAAGCTAAAAAAAGATGGTATGTAGTACAAGCGTTTTCAGGCTATGAAGGCCGTGTTTGCAAGTCTTTGCATGAATATATCCAAATGCACAACATGGAAGAATACTTCGGTGAGGTACTAGTACCTACTGAAGAAGTCATTGAAATGCGTGCAGGCCAACGTCGTAAGAGCGAACGTAAATTTTTCCCGGGCTATGTATTAGTTCAGATGGAAATGAATGACGAAAGTTGGCACCTAGTGAAAAGCATCCCGCGTGTGATGGGCTTCATTGGCGGTACATCAGATCGTCCAGCACCAATTTCTGATAAAGAAGCTGATGCCATTCTGCAACGACTGCAGGACACTACTGAGTCTCCAACACATCGCGTTATGTTTGAGCCCGGTGAAGTTGTTCGCGTTACTGACGGACCTTTTGCTGACTTCAACGGTACCGTTGAAGAGGTGGATTATGAGAAGAACCGCGTTAAGGTTTCTGTGATGATCTTCGGTCGCTCAACACCTGTAGAACTTGATTTTAGTCAGATTGAAAAAAGCTGATTAAATAAAGCACAAATATTAATTGGAAATGGGTGCGAATTTATATATAATTCGCACCCATATTTTTCGGGGAGCTTTTCAACATAGTGTTGATGGCGTTTGAACCCAAACTTGAGGAAAATGTCTCATGGCAAAGAAAGTTGATGGTTACATCAAACTGCAAGTTGCAGCCGGTGCTGCAAACCCGTCGCCACCAGTAGGCCCAGCATTGGGTCAGAAAGGCGTTAACATCATGGAATTCTGTAAAGCATTCAATGCTCGTACTGAAAAGTTCGAGAAAGGTATGCCAATTCCAGTCGTTATCACTGTATATACTGATCGCTCTTTCACTTTCGAAACAAAGACGCCACCTGCATCTTTCCTACTGCTTAAAGCAGCGGGTTTGAAGTCTGGTTCTGGCCGTCCTAACACTGAAAAAGTGGGAACTATCAAGCGTAGCGCTGTCCAGGAAATTGCTGAGACTAAAGCCGCTGATATGACTGGTGCTGATATTGAAGCGATGACTCGCTCAATTGAAGGTACTGCGCGTTCAATGGGTTTGGTAGTAGAGGACTAATATAATGGCAAAACTAACTAAACGCGCTCGCTTGATCCGCGAAAAAGTTGAAGTAACTAAGAACTACGACATCAATGAAGCTGTTGCACTAATTAAGGAATTTGCTACTGCTAAGTTCCTAGAAAGTGTTGACGTAGCTGTAAACCTTGGTGTTGATCCACGTAAATCTGACCAAAACGTTCGTGGCGCTACTGTGCTACCACACGGTACTGGTCGTGACGTACGTGTCGCTGTATTTACTCAAGGTGCAAACGCTGAAGCTGCTCTTGCTGCGGGTGCTGAGCTAGTCGGTATGGACGAGCTTGCTGCACAAGTTAAAGCTGGCGAAATGAACTTTGACGTCGTTATCGCATCTCCAGATGCAATGCGCGTTGTTGGTCAGTTAGGTCAAATCTTAGGCCCACGTGGTCTTATGCCTAACCCTAAAACTGGTACTGTAACGCCAAACGTTGCTGAAGCAGTTAAGAACGCTAAAGCTGGTCAAGTTCGCTATCGTAACGATAAGAACGGCATCATCCACACTACTATCGGTAAAGTGGATTTTGAACCAGCTCAACTTAAAGAAAACTTAGAAGCTCTACTTGTTGCTCTTAAAAAAGCCAAGCCAGCAGCTGCTAAAGGTGTTTTCCTTAAGAAAATCACTATCTCTAGCACCATGGGTGCTGGTGTTACTATTGACCAGAGTACTCTGGACGACGGTAAGTAAATTTACAAAGCTCGCGTATTAGTCTATAATGCGCGCACTTTGTAGGGTTGAGACTTTGATCTAATCTTTATTGATTGGAAATTAGTCTCCGTCCAAGACCGTAGGTGTTAGTTGAATAACTAACTTAATCTCCTACGTAGACGGTGTC
>NZ_JAKIKR010000109.1 GCF_023284025.1 Shewanella abyssi
GCCTGTCAGCTTATCTTCACCGCAGAGGTAAGCCCTTCTGACGCAACGATTTATAATGTGATAAAAGGGTGTCGATTCTGGGTCGATTAGTGTACGTCGAGCTGAAGTCATGGTTGCTATCCTAAACAAACTGAGTTGAGGTAACTTAAAGGTTAGTAGAGGATGCTCTAAAGCACAAAATATATGCCTGTCCTATCTTTTCTAATATTGTTTTTATTCGTTGTTGCTAGTTATTTTTTATGTTAGCTTGAAATCCACTGAGTAGCTTTTTTAGCTAATTAAAGAACCAAGGACTGGCTCAATGATAAGGAACATCTTAATAGTAGTTTTTGTATACCTGTTTAGTTTTTCTATAAATAATGTTAACCCTTATAGTATTTCTTTCAGCATCGGCTCTCCTGCTTATGCCGGTGAGGAGTGCTTTGGCGGAGATCTGTGCGTCGAAGCGCCTCCTAGACCGGAAGATTCATATTTCCCATGCTCAAGTTGCTCCAGCAGTGGCGGCAGTGGTAGCGGCAGTGGTAGTGGCGGTACGATTACACCACAAGAACAATGCGTCATTGATTCAGCTGAAACCCAGGCGAGTTGTAAAACAATTGCGGGGGCCTTACATGCGACGAGTGCAGCACTTTGCGTTGGATTTGGCCCTACCCCCGCATTCGGTGTCTGTGAAGTCGCATCCTATACTGCATACCAAGATGCGCTTGGGAATTGTGATGTAACTCATACCGAAGATGTCGCCATGTGTAATTAAGGGAGGTTCCAATGAATACTATTAAGCATTACTTTTCTGAGTTAACACGGATGATGTTCATCATGCCAAAAAACAGAACTTTACGAGTTGTCATTTTTTTCGCTGGTATGGCGACTCCATATGTACTCGGTCAGTTTATTCTTCGACCTCATGACGAAGTCTCTGTAATAATATTGATGTTTATGGCTATTGTCTCAATCTTTGCAGGCTACTTTGGAAAATTTGGTTCAAATAAATAACTGTCAATTGGGATGAAGTTCAAAGGCTAATGTGGAATGAATTTACTCAAAGTAAGCATTTTTGTTTCGTTAACAGGAATTTGTGTGTTTGCACTGGTAGTAAATACCGATGTAAATTCTGATGACGTCATAAATGGCAAAAGTTTCGAAACCGCTCTCCCACCTCCGTTAGTTGCCTCAGAATCAACAATAAACCCAAACAACGCCTCTAAGCTAGAGGCTAACACTGTGCCCGGATCTAACGACAGCCAACCTTTCGTGCGTGAACTGCCAGTTTTTGATAGCAGTGAACAAAAGAAGTCATACTATAAGCGAGCAAGAGATATTCAAGATGCATTGAATGAAGGTGACTGGAAGAGATTTTTAGAGTTAAACACTAGGATATTTGAAATATCCCCTGATTTGATGAGCCTTGCCATTCTACAAGCAATAACGGCTAATGCTCCGTTGAGTGTTATAGAAGAACTGATATTCGCTGGAGGTGAGATACCTGAACAGGCCATTTTAGTTTTAGCAATAAAAAGGAACTACGAACTGGCCAGCAGCCTCACTCCTTACGGACTGGATTTATATTACGTCGATGACCAGCAACGTAATGCCTATTACTTTGCAGCTATGGGAAGTTCAGACAATCCAGAGTTTTTGTTTTTTCTGGCCAGAAATAACGTCTCATTTGTATATCCAGAGGACGGCGATGATGCTCTCTCGCTGTTGATAAAGGCCCCCTCGATTAATGCTAAATCGGAATCAATCGCCACAATAATCAAACTCGGACATCGAATAACTAATATTCATTTACAGTTAATGAATGATTTAAAAAATAGAGATGATAAGACTTATAAATATTTAGTTAATTCAGTTTCGGGGCTTGAGGTCCAATTAGTTTCACTTAGCCAGCCATTTAATTAAACAAAGCCACCCACAATAAATCAACAATATAGCGCTACAAACCAAAGCTTTCGATTCTCGTGGATTCAATAGGCTCGACTCATCAGGCAAGGGCTTAGGCTAAGGGTTGAAAGCCGTAAATTTCAGCTATTCGATAAGAAAATGGGGATTTTCAGGCAAGACTGGTGAACTCATGAGGAAAATGTAGTCGGAGGAAGTTAGATTACAGCTAATGCCTATTAGCCATCTTCTAGGTACTTACAGCACCTAGCAAAATGACGACGCCGTTTCTGTAGATGTTCGCAGTAATCTGTAAGCTCTTGAGTTGTACCTACAGGCCCATGGAATATCTTGCCAAACTCGGAGGTCAACTTAATCCAGTTCTCCGTTGATATATTCAATCGGTTTAATATCTTAGCTGAATTGCCTGAGATATAAATTGGGGTCAGAGTCTGAGGGATCCCCACGAATTTAATAGGATGCTTGTGGCTCCCTAACTAAATCCTGCAGCGTCTTAATCCCTGCTCGCCAATGAGACTTCAGCAACTT
>NZ_JAKIKR010000110.1 GCF_023284025.1 Shewanella abyssi
TCATCTTTCATACTTCGCCGAAGACGCTAGGTCGTTGGCTTGAGGAGGCGTATTCTACACTCTCCAGTGTCGGCGTCAAGGGCTTATTTTAATAAGTTTTTCAAGCGATGAATTCTTAATCACTATCGTGAAAAGAAGCAAAACTCGAAGCCCTTAAAGCGCTTGTCACCTGAGTCAAATCTCCGAGGAGTTTTAACTCTCACCTCTTAATTAAAAGAGGTACTGATTACGCTGCAAGTCCCGTGCATCCTAACGTTTGCTAAGAGCGAGTAGCCTGCTGTGCCGTGTCAGTGGATGCGCATTATAGGCAGTTCCTGACCAAGCGCAAGCGCTTTTATCAATTAAAACAGTCTTTTTTAAAAGACACAGAATAGCCACACCCTACACACCACTTACCCACAACCTTATCCACAATCACCACGTAAACGAGTGAACATACCTCGGGATGGGACACTTATTCTAGTACAGTATTGAAAACTTGCACGACTTAGGAATAGATACTTTTAGCTTTATATTTAAGCGGTAAACGTTCCAGTAAGGAATAATACCAATCGCTATAGAGATATGATCTAATATGGTTGGTGAAGTCTAAAAGTTGGTTTGTATATGGAAAAGCTTAAATGACTGATTTTCGATGTCTGACACCTCGAGATAAATGCGCAAAAGCGTATCCATCTTTTAGCCTTGACGCATTTCAGTGAAGGACATAATCACTCTGAGATAACCAATGAACTTAAGGTGAGTCGCACGAGTGTAAATAAGTGGGTGATTTCTTGGAGAAAGGCTTGATTGAACCACCTCCTGCCTTGAGTGCAGCTAATGCTAAGCAACTTTCAACATATATTGATGAACGTAGTCTCTCAGAAACAGATGGCAGGCTATCTGGGCATGATATTAATTAACACCTTTTCAAGTGTTTTGGCATTCGTCATCAAGCATCTAGAGAGTATTAAAAGGCTTGGTTTTTCATGGATAACAATCCGCCCCCCAAGCAATCATTAGCAGTACAAGAAGCTTTTAAACAATTCCGCCTGAAACGATCCTTAACATCCCTAGCCATATTGCCCTATCTTATGTCAATGTCTGGTTTCAGGATGAAGCTAGGATAGGCAACAAAATACAATGACACATTTATGAGCAAAAAAAGGTAGTCGAGCAATGCTCACAAGCATGGAATAGCTTTATTAGTGACATTGATACAGTAAAGAATCTATGCAATCGTTCATGGATAAATCTGACCAGATGATTATACCGATTGGTATTATACTAATTCCATTAAATATGCGTTCAATTCAGAGATCTCTCAGGGCTTTCAATTCCAGGCGCATTGTGGAAGAAATGGTTATTCACTTTTAAGACAATGCAACGCAGCAGTTAAAATATTGAGAAGCTCACTACGTGCGGGTTTAAAATCACCTTATACTGCGCATGTGGCTTTAGATATAGAATAACTATTAGCTACAACCCACTTGCATTAAAGATATGATCTAATGCTTCCACCATAATCACATCAAATAATCATGTCATTAATAGAACTTAAACGCCGAGCTAAAACTGAAAAAAGAAGCCGAACAAGAATTAGGTATTTGGCCGTATCTCTCTTTTTCAAGGGTAAATCCAGAGCTGATATTGCTCGCTCTCTAAAGGTTGCTAGAGGAAGCGTTAATAAGTGGGTGTCGAATCATTTAGATAACGGCATTAGTGTGCTTGTCGATGTAGTGCATTATGCTCGGCCGCCGAGACTATCACCAGAACAATTAACCTCATTAACAGAATTCGTTGAAAAAGTTATTTGAATGATAATGGTGGACGCCCACAGGCTAAAGATGTTCTGGAATTTATCAGTGCCAACTTTAATGTAGACTATAGACCAAGCAACATATACCGATTGCTACATCATCTGATTTTTTCATGGATAACAAGTCGCTCACGTCACCCGAATCCAAATGAAGAGGCGCAAGCTTCTTTTAAAAAACTTCCAGTTGGAAACGATCCTTCACATACCAAGCCACTTACTACTCGCTCGAGTTGATATCTGGCTTCGGGATAAGGCTAGGTTTGGGCAGCAGAGACTGGATTAAGGTGTTCAGTTTATTAATGTAATGGGTATAAAATCCACGTACCATTGCCTCAAAACCACAAATCGCAGACGTAAAAAAGCCCGTTGCGTTAGCAACGGGCTATTCACTCTCTTTCGAGAAATTAGGCGCCTGGAAATGACCTACTCTCACATGGGGAAACCCCACACTACCATCGGCGATACTGTGTTTCACTTCTGAGTTCG
>NZ_JAKIKR010000111.1 GCF_023284025.1 Shewanella abyssi
AACCTAATTTATGGTCTAAATGGTTCAGGGAAAAGTACGTTTTCAAATTACTTTTATGACTTAGAAAACACCAAATATAACAAGTGTTCGAATACTAATGGTGGTGAAACAATCCTTGTTTATAATCAAAAGTTCATTAGTAATAACTTTTATTCTCCAGATAGTTTAAATGGAATATTTGGCCTTTCAGAAGAAAACAAACATGTGGAAGAAGTAATTAAACAAAAAACCGAAGAACTGAAGGAGTTGGAGGAAGAGAGGAACAATCAAGGTCAAATTATTGAAAAGCAAGTTTCTAAAGTCGAAATTGCAAAAACTAATGCTGAACAAAAGGTTTGGGAAATAAAACAGACTTATACGGGAGGAGATAGAGTTCTTGAGTATTGTTTAGAATCTCTGAAAGGTAATAAATCCAAACTATACGAGCACATAAGTGCATTATCTAAACCAGAAACCAAACCAGAAAAGACCATCGACAGCCTCAAAGCTGAGATAAATGCTATTGATGGTGATGCTGCTGTCAAACTTAATACACTAGACATTATTATGCTTGATAACCTTTCCAATGCAAGCGTAGAAGCATTAAACGAAATTGTTGTAGGTAATAAAGATAGTCCAGTAGCAGACCTGATAGAAAAGTTACAAAACTCTGATTGGGTTAGTTCAGGACTAGAGTACCTAGAATTAGTCGATAGCAATGAGTGTCCATTCTGTCAATCTAAAACGATTACTGAACAGTTAACTCAGCAAATCAAAGACTACTTTGATGAATCTTATGAAGAAAAAATTACAGCTATTAAGTCTATAGAAACTGAATATGGCAATTTGGTTGAAAACTTCCCGACACTAGATTCTTACAAATCTTCCCAGTACGCAACTGAGCACTTGGCAAAGTTAACAGAAGAGCATTCATTGATCTTAAAAGCAATCGAACAAAATAAAGATCTCATTCAAAAAAAGAAAGCGAATCCAAGCACTAAAATCACTCTAACAGATCCATCGACACATGTTGAAAACTTCAATGCTCTTGTTCTGTTGGTTAACGGATTAATTAATGAACACAATCTCAAAATTGATAATGCTAGTAGCGAGAAGGCTCGTATTAAAAAGGCATTTTGGGAAATCTTAAGGTATGAATATGATCAAACCATATCGAATCACAAAAAAATAGGTAAAGCGGCTCAAACAATAATTGATTCTGCCAGGTTAATAATAACTCAGAAGGCTAAAGATATAGCCGCTAAAGAACAAGAGATTATAGAACAGCAGAAGAATACAGTTAACATAGATGAAGCTGTGCAAAATATTTCTAAGGGACTAGAAGATATAGGCATTACAGACTTTACAATTATGAAGCATGAAAATAATTTGTATCGAGTAGTTCGTTCAGGTGCTGATGCAGATGTTTTTACATCATTAAGTGAAGGCGAAAAAATGATGATTAGTTTTCTATATTTTAGAGAACTATTTAAAGGTAAGTTGACAGCCACTGAAGTACCACAAAAGAAAATTGCTATAATAGACGATCCTGTATCAAGTTTATCCCATATTTTTGTCTACAATATTGGTCGGTTGATAAAAAATGACTTTTTTATGTCAGATGACATTGAACAAGTTTTTGTACTAACTCATAGCCTTTACTTCTTTTATGAGCTAACTGACACGAATCACGGAAGACGTAAAAAAGATCAAAAACTGTTTCGATTATCAAAGAACTCTTTAGGATCTTCGATCAGTAAAATGAGCTACCAAGAAGTCCAAAATGATTATCAGTCCTATTGGTCGGTGATTAATGATGGTGAGCAACCTCCTGCACTAATAGCAAATTGTATGAGAAATGTAATTGAGTATTTTTTTGGTTTTGTTCAAAAAATTGAACTGAGTAATGTTGCAGATATTGAAGAGCTTCAACAGAATAAATTCCAAGCATTTATGAGATATATCAATAGAGAATCACACTCTGTAGGCCAAAATATTATCGACTTCAAAGAGTTTGATTATGATATTTTCAGAGAGGCTTTTAAGTTATTGTTCTATAAAGCTGGTTATCCTGAGCATTATGATAAAATGTCGGAAATTAGTTAGTTGCATTACATCCGATAGCTAAACTTTTGGGTATCTATTCATTGGTGGATAAAGCCTCACATCTAGTGCTTTATTCGCCAACATCATGATTACTTTTTCTAGCAAATTGATGATCTTAGATTGAAAT
>NZ_JAKIKR010000112.1 GCF_023284025.1 Shewanella abyssi
TTCGCCGAAGACGCTAGGTCGCTGGCTTGAGGAGGCGTATTCTACACTCTCCAGTGTCGGCGTCAAGGGCTTATTTTAATAAGTTTTTCAAGCGATGAATTCTTAATCACTATCGTGAAAAGAAGCAAAACCCGAAGCCCTTAAAGCGCTTGTCACCTGAGTCTCTTTCCCTAAGGAAGTAAACTCTCTAACACCGCTGCAAGTCCCGTACTATCTAGCGTTTGCTAAAAGTAATTGGCCTGCTGTGCCGTGTCAGTGGATGCGCATTATAGGCAGTTCCTGACCAAGCGCAAGCGCTTTTATCAATTAAAACCACCTTTTTTAAAAGATACAGAATAACCACACCCTACACACCACTTATCCACAACTTTACCCACAACCACCACGTAAACGAGTGAACATACCTCGGGATGGGACACTTATTCTAGTACAGTATTGAAAACTTGCACGACTTGGGAGTAGATACTTTTAGCGTTATGTCTAAGCGGTAAACCCTCCTATCTAACATAACTTCACCAACCAGCATTGAGTTGGCTCTGTCCAAATAAAATGCCTTAAGCCATTCAAGGCTTTATCAGCAAACGATGAGAGACATCTTTGCCCCTCTACAGCCTCTAGCTATGGTCAAAATGACGTTTACATAAGTTCAGCACTTAAGCATCAGCTTGCTAGTGCTGTTTATAACAGTAGAGAGCTAAGATAGGCATTGGCTGCCCGAGGAGTTCTACACTAATGAACCTCGAACGTGTGACTAAAGCATGACTGAATAGATACAAATAGTAGAGTAATACAAAGAGCCGTTATTAGTGAGCGTATGGCTCCCGCTCAAAAAGCATAGACGAAGTATGGCCCATTGCGTTAGTAACCATAATTCACTCTCGCAAGAAACTAAGCATGAGTGAAAGGCCCTTCCTTACATTGCATGTCGGCCACATTACTTTCATGCCAGCAATATAACAGCAGGCTATTAACTCTCGATTCGTGAAGCGTTAGGTGCTTGAAATGCCCAGCTCCAACATGCATATCAGCCCCACCGTTATCATGCCTATTGTATTAGCAATAAAGGTGGTTATACCAATCAGTAATGAGTTGTGATCTGATATAGGTATGACCAATAACGAATATTCCCTTTTGAAAAACGACACCGCTAAAGAGATCTTGGCTTTATCTAGAGCTGAAAATGAACCCCGCAAACGGATCAGATTACTGGCAGCATCCCTATTTCTTGAAGGACACAGCCGTACAGAAGTCACTAATAGACTTAAAGTCGCCCGTGGGAGTGTTAATACATGGGTTGCAAATTATCTGGCTTACGGCCTCAAAGGACTAAATACCAAAAAGAACAAAAGGCGGGATAGCTATCTCACTTTGGTCAACAAAACACAACAACACATTTGGGGCAAGAAAAGGGACGCGCCCGAGAGAGGTACGCCAGAAACAATTTGAATATGTCCATTTATTTGGTCTGGTCTGGGCGCCAACTGGAGAGACTGAAGCGTTAACTACACCATATCTAAGTAAGGGAATTATGCGCCAACATCTATCACTGATATCCCAAAAAACAAAGCTTGGTCGACACACCGTTGTTGTTATGGATGGTGCAGGTTCGCATACCGATGATATCGCAGATGAATTCAACAATTTCAATATCATCAAGTTACCTTCGTATTCACCAGAGCTCAACCCTATCGAACAAGTCTGAAGTTGATTGCGACAGCGTCATCTTGCTAATCGCAGCTTTAAAGAGTACGAGGACATAGTGGATGCCAGTTCGATTGCTTGGAATACTTTATCAGTGACTCAATTAAGGTTATGTCACTATGCAGAAGGGAATGAGCAATAATGACTAAATGTTAAGATGGAATGGTATTAACTGTTCTAAACCACAAATTGCAGACGTAAAAAAGCCCGCTATACGAGAAGTAATAGACGCCTGGAAATAACCTACTCGCACATGGGCATATTGGCCACACTGCAGTCAGTACAGATGGTATGAACAGTAAAGTCATACACACAATGACTCAAACCTCAAATCGCAGACGTAAAAAAAGCCCGTTGCGTTAACAACGGGCTATTCACTCTCTTTCGAGAAATTAGGCGCCTGGAAATGACCTACTCTCACATGGGGAAACCCCACACTACCATCGGCGATACTGTGTTTCACTTCTGAGTTCGGAATGGGATCAGG
>NZ_JAKIKR010000113.1 GCF_023284025.1 Shewanella abyssi
CCGCTTGGTTTAATCATGCACAACAGTTTAACCAATCCTTTGGTTACGACGCACTGGGTCAAATTACCAGTATCGACAATAGTGATGGTTGGCAAGATATTAGCTATGACGTTATCGGTAACCGCTTAAGCCTAACCACTCAAGCCGATACCGATTGGTATCGCAGTGCGTTTGATTCAAATCGCTTATTGGCTATTACAGGTGAGCAGCAACGTCAGTTTGATTATGATGCCAATGGTAATATCATCAGCGAACAAACCGCAGAGGGAACCGTTAGCTATCAATACGGCCGCCTTAACCGAATGTTAAGCCACAGTAAAAATGGTCAAACGACTCACTATGGTTATAATGCCAAAGGCCAGCGCAGCGCTAAGCTATTAGCCGATGGCAGCCGTATTCACTATTTGTATGACCAGCAAGGGCGATTAATTGCCGAAGCAAGCAACGGTAAGGTCAATCGTGAGTATGTCTATCAAAATGGCCAACTACTGGCACTCGTCAATTTAACGGATGCTGGCAATGAGGTGTACTACCTGAGTAATGACCACTTAGGTCGGCCGGAAGTGGCAACCGACAAATACGGTGAAGTGGTATGGCAAGCGAAAAACCTCGCCTTCGATCGCGAAGTGCTTATGGACAAGATTGGCGGCTTAAACCTAGGGCTGCCAGGTCAATACTACGATAGTGAGAAGGACAGCTGGCAAAATGGCTTTAGGGATTACGATGCCAAAACCGCAAGGTATATGCAGAGTGACCCGATAGGTTTGGCGGGAGGTAACAATTTATACCGTTATGCACTGAACTCATCGCTGATCTGGTTTGATGAAACAGGTTTAGGGCCAAAAGATACTGGGGGTGATCCGAGTGAGCCGCCAGAGTCAAATGGTAACAATAGTTGCAAGTGGTCTACAAAGGATTTTTTAGCGCACTATTTTTTGGGAGGTGGGGATGTGGTTGATCTATCAGATATAGGTTTAGCCTCCGACTTTGAAAATGCACCGACAGTTAGTAGTGCTGTTGAGAGTTTTATTAATAGCATTATGCAAGGGCCTGTATTTAATGTAAATGTTTTGGATTATAGTGCAACCGATGTTACAAATGTTGGAACGGTGGACTTTACTGGATATCCTGATCTATTTTCGGTTGGAAATGGAGAGTTGAAGATGGAAGCTGCATGTGCGGAAGGTTCATGCTCATTTACTTTTGAAACCAATGATTGGTTCATTGATGCCCTCGATATTAATGATGATTGGAGTGGGAACCAAGATGTGCCATTTTCCTCCCCTTATCCAATACATCATAGCTGGACTGTGCAAAGGAGTTATGGAAGATGAAAATAAAAATTAAAATAATGTTTATGTTCTTATGCATAGCAGGCTGTGAAGAGCGAGAAAAGATACAATTGAAAGGTGGCTATGAGGCAATAAGGATATATGGAGACGCTCATTCTCTAGTAAAGCCAGATAGAAAGATTCTTGTGATGGCAAATGTAGTTAGAGCTATTGATAATGATACCTATATTATTGGGTTAAGAGAAGAAGCTATTCCAAAAGCAAGCGTTTCTAAACGTCTAGTAGATCAGCCATATGGCTATTTTATTTATAACAAGATAAATGGAACGTTAAGGTTAGGGCTTTCTTATGAAGAACTGGCTGGTATTGTAAATGTAGAAAGTGTGGGACTTATATTTTGATAAAGGGGTCGGAGTGAATTAGGGAGATTGAGATACTTTTTCGGCTCTTCTCCGCTTACATGAGCTTGATATTTGGATAAAAGGTTGAATGGGTATCAGGAACTGATGTTTGTCTGATCTTGAGTTTGAAATATTCAATGTCTCGTATCCCTCTAGCCCTTCGCCTGAGCAAACCAATAGAGACATTCCCAGCTTCAACTCGAGCATTAGTTAATCTATATTTTGCGTAATTACAGACGCCAATTTTTTTATCTAATAGTGCGTCTGCATAATTACATAAGGACAATATCCTCGTTGATTTGTAACCGTCCGGCCAAGTACATCTTCAGCTTACCGCTTTGAAGTTCTATCTTAACAACTGACTATTACATCAGGAGTTAATATGGCTAAACGTTCTCATGCGGATTGGA
>NZ_JAKIKR010000114.1 GCF_023284025.1 Shewanella abyssi
CGTAGTGATTTTAACGGGCTTATCGAATACAGTATGCCACTCGGTTTGCTTACTTATTGCCGTCGGACTGCCTGAGCCAAGCATGCTTTCGGTGATCAATCCCCGTTCGTTGTATGCGGTGGTAGTGACGAGCCCATTCCAGTCGGTTTGACTGGTTTGACGACCGTAGTCATCATACTCATAGCCTTGGTTTGCGCTGCTGCAATAATTACCCGCGTGGCCCGTTATTTCTGTCGCCACTTTTTGACCATTCACTTGCGTAAATTGATAAGTCGTTTGCTTACCTAACGCATTGGTGACCGTGGTTTTTAAATCACCATGATAAGTAAATTCGGTACGCTCAGCGCCATCGGCATGCTCACTGCTTATCGCTCTGCCTTGTTCATCATATTGCCAGCGTGCATAATTTTCATCGTTGATATTGATAGCGGTTAATGCGCTAGGATGACGCAGATCTTCATACAAATAGCTTTTATCGCTACCATCAGGGAAGTTCACCTGGCTTAATAAGCCACTGTGATTATAGTCATAGGCATATACTGCACCATTGGCGTCAGTCACCTGCGATATAAGGCCTGAGTCCTGGTAACTTATCTCGATAGTGCGACCAGAGGTACTTAATACTGTGGAGAGTTGTTCATGCTGATATAGCAGGTTTACCGATTCAGTATTGTTGGCCATCGCAGTTAACTGGCCTTGGGCATTAAAGTTAAAATTAACCTCGCCTTGCTTAAATACCCAGCCACCATTATCTGTTTCTAACAAGTCAGCCAGCCTACCATTGCTGTCGAGCCAAAACTTAGTGCCTGCAATTGCAGAAAAAACGTGCATACGCCCGTCAGGTGTTGAAATAGTTAAACCTTGCTTAATGCCAATCTCGTTAGTCTGTACTGCTAGCTGGAAATCGTAATTGCTGCGCCAAACCTTACCCAAGGTACCTTCATTGCTACTGCGCTGAAAGTAAAATCGGCCAAAGCTGAGTAGACTATTAGCAACGCTAAAGTCTTGCTCTACTTGATATTTAGTCCCAGAGGCGATCAGTACAGGGTTACCAGCACAGGTTTTTTCCGTGTTGCTGTTGTCTGTGTTGGTCGTGTCCGTATTATTAGAGTCGTTATTAGAGCCACCACCTGGATCATAAGGTTCATATTCCCAATCTGGATCACGATCGTTATGGCTGCATTGCCCCTCAGTAATAGTCGTCCAACATACAGTTTGAGGGGCTGGATAACCATTTGCATTGGTATATGCTGTAGTACATGACGTACCAAGCTGGGGACAACCCGCGATGGCTTGCGACATCGGGCCAAATAGTAATGCCCCTAGAATAGTTGTTTTAAAAATCAATCTCATTTGTTGTAATCTATCTCTGGAAAAAGAGACTTATCGTATAAAGTATCCCTGGATGCATCAGTAGGTTAAAAGGCTGATTATACCTTTGATAATAAAAGCTAAAGTGTGATTATGTTTTTTAAAAGGATAACCGTTAAACACTTAGTGCATAGTTCTACTGCTATTATTGTTAAATGGTGCAGCTATAAGAGCCCCTCTATCATTGCCAATAAGCAGTTACGATATGCAGAAAATGCACTGCAATAACACTGCAGCTTGCCCAGCGAACTAGGGCACAGAGTCGGAGGACCGCTGCTAAGTGGCTATATATCGATATCTTCAGATATTTGAAGTGCATCTTCAATTTCAACTCCAAGATAGCGAATGGTGCTATCAAGTTTAACGTGACCCAGTAATAGCTGGGTCACGTATGTTCTGTGTTTTAGCGTAAATCAATGTCGCCTTAGTCCATCTCATGGAGTGCGTACCCTATAATAATGGGTCAAAGCCCTACGCTTCTGCCCAGTGAAGAATGATCTTAGCGTAGTTGCAATAGCTCATCGGTTGATGGACTCTTCTCGGGCTAGGAAAAAGGAAGTCCTGTGCCGCTAAATAAGTTTATGGTAATGGATGTAAGTTGAGCCAGTAATAAATGGCGGGTTTATGTTTCAAATAGGGAAGAT
>NZ_JAKIKR010000115.1 GCF_023284025.1 Shewanella abyssi
TACAATCAAGTCAGGCCACATCAGTATAACGGTGGTTTGACACCAGTTGAGTCTGAACGGTTATTTCAGGAAGACTCTAAGTCCGTGGCCAAAATTAGTTGACCACTTCACCGCGACATCAATAGCAAACACCTCAGTAAGCTTCAAGATTTGTGTTTCAACCCAGCCTCTGCGGTGGTCATAATTTTTCCCGGTGTACTTATCATCACCGCACAAATACGCTCGCCGCACAACACGGCTACAACAATGGTAGTAAGGCGTGTCTTCGATGCTGACTAGTGTTCTTCTTGGACGGGGCATAGTGACCTCCTACTGATACTCATCAATCAAGCTTAGCCGGAGGTATTAACACGCGCCATTAATGATGGCTGTCTTAGTGTGTTTGCAGTCTCAAGTTCGTGCTTAGCCTCATCAAGCGCTTTCTTATATCGAGCCTCCTCTTTGACGGCTTCCTTCGCAGCTTTTAATATCTCAGCTTCAATTTTTGCTTCTTCGCGCATCTGAGCTTTGATTTCTGCTTGCTCTTCGCGTTCTCGCTGTTTCTTCTCTTTATACTCAAAGTTGAGCTGGATCTCATCTATTTTCAGTTGCAGGTACGCTTCAGAGATCAATATGTGGTTAGACTCGTTAAGCTTATTAATAGCTTCAAACGCCTTGGTGATGCGCTCCTGCATCTTGACCATGTTCTTCCATGTACAGTTTGCAATGGCTGCGTCACATTCATTGTTGAACGCACGTGCAGTAAGACGAATCCCTCTTTGGGTCATCTTACGGCCTTCAACAGAAGAGCCGCCGACTTTCCACTCAGTGGTGCAGTAGATGGCACCTGCAGTATCTTTTATACGAAGCAGGCCTTTCTGTTGTTCTTTACACTTATTAATCTCTTCTTTGTATTTGTCTGAGGCGTCAAAATCGAATATTGGCTCATAGAAACCCAGCTCTATTAGCTCGATATCATCGGAGTAAATAGCGATCTGCCTAACAAGGGAATCGTATATTTTTTTCTTAGACGCATAATCGGTCTTCATAGACGCTGTTTGATTGTCCAGTTCTACAATTCCATTATGGCGATCCTGGGTAACCTTATCTACGTCGATGATGCTTGAGTATCTTGTCTCGTAATCATTAACTTTATCTGTTTGAATTGCTATTTCGTAACGTGCAGATTGTAGCTT
Organism: Shewanella abyssi; assembly: GCF_023284025.1. Lineage (GTDB taxonomy): Bacteria > Pseudomonadota > Gammaproteobacteria > Enterobacterales > Shewanellaceae > Shewanella > Shewanella abyssi. Next base: position 1,176 of record NZ_JAKIKR010000115.1, read on the forward strand.
CTTGAAAAGAATGACCGCGATTATCGCAATAGCGACTGTCGCCACAGCTAATCCAATGAAAACATTAGAGATTTGTAGTTCTTGCATTTGCCACCCTATTACGTTGGTGTAGGTTGAGATTCGCAGTGAATCGTTGAGCAAAACAAACATAGCCAGCCATTGATAATCAATAACATAACTAGCTTTCTAGCAGACATCAATACTCAGTGTCTTTCAAATCGTCAGATGAAATGCTTTCAATATTGCGGCTGCGAAATGTTGTGAAAAAGGAGTAGATTACGAAGATTTAGTCAGTTTTAAGATGTTGAATATTAACTCTGTGAAATAGCAAAGCTAAGCGGTCTTGAGGTGAGCTGTTGGAGTCTAGTCTACTTGCATATACTGACAACTATTTGAAAAGTGCCGTCGGCGCTTACCTAGGTGTTCACAGTAGCTATCGAGCTCCTGCAACGTACCCACTGGGCCGTGGAACAGTTGCCCAAACTCAGTGATGATTTTTACCCAGTTTTTAGTTGGAATGTTTAATCTGTTAAGGATTTTCTCTGCATTAGCCGATATTGCACCTCGTTTATCATCGCGGATGACTCTTCCTGTTTCATCTACCAATTCAAGGTAATCTTTCAGCGAGAAAGCTATGCCTTTGGGTTGGTGCTCTCGCTCGTTGCCGATGAAGGGCAAAAGCTTGCTGGGTTGCTTTCCTTTTAGCGCGGCGGTGACTCTTAATTTTAAACTGGTGAAA
>NZ_JAKIKR010000116.1 GCF_023284025.1 Shewanella abyssi
AACGTGATCCAGATCACAAAAATTAGTTATTAAGAGTATTTATTTCTCCTATATAAAAACATAACAATTATGGATATTTAGGAATGAGGAATAGGCGCATCTTGTTTATTATTATATATAACTTGACTTTTTTAGTTTCTTGGGGAATTTTAATTTTAAATCTACCCGATATAATAGCTTTAAATTATTAACGAAAAGGGAATTACAAAGAGACATTTAATTAATAATAAAATTAATTGCAGCGATATATTAATAATGAAACACAGTGGTAATTATTAAAAACCTAAAGCAAACAGGGCTGGATTCGTGCGCTTCAAATTCGGTTAATTTAATAAAATAATAACTAAGGAAACAAAAATATGAAAACTACAGCAATTATGGGAACTACAGATAACAATAATCTAGAGAGAAAATTTTATGTGTCTACTAACTACGACATTCAAAGCTGTCCTGAATGCAAAATCCATTTCGGGCATTTTATCAACAGGCTGTCAGATCGGCTCGGCTCACTCAGCAGAGCAGAATTTCTTAGTTGTATCGCAAGCTCACCAGAGTATTTCCATGAAAATCTGCGATTTAATGCGTGTACAGATAACGGTGAAGTAGAGCTAATCACTACTGGAAAACAGCCAGTCTGCATAGACAGGAAAAGTTACGAGATTGACTATTATGTTGATTTACCAACAGAAGGCTTAAAGCTCCTGTTCTGTGGCTTCAAAGTATTCATGGTCGATGTGCGACTTGAACAGCTACACATGGCTGATTGGTACTAATCATCACCTCAATATATGTAATTAACAATTGAAAAATAACAAATGGAGAATGATATGTCTGATTTTTTTGAAGAACAAAGAAAAGCAAACGAGATGCATTATGAGAGAGCTATAAGTGACTTTAACGGCTTTATTACACAGCACTTTAAAGATATAACGCCTCAAGACCTGATAAATACTGTTGCAATGGGTGCGTCACATGAGTTTTGGGGTGGCAGTTATGCTGGTCAGTTCGCCCCTTTTATAAAGCAGGTCGATATTAACTTTTTCCTAAACCTTTTCGAGTATTGGACAAAAAAAGATCCTCACAGCTTTATCCGTAAAGCTTTTGAACTTAATGGTATGAGCTTTGATGAGAATTGCTTAGAAACTCATACTACAAGCGAACATAGGGATCAAATGTTCATTATGGGAGTACAGCAGCACACGACTGACTTCAAAGCATTAAATCAACAGGTTAACGCTGTGATTTTAAGTGCTCATTTATACTTTACTTCAAAGAGTCAATCCTTGGTGACATGCATAGATGATTACACTTACTTTGAAGGGGAAAATAGTGTTTCAGCTTGTCCAAATGGAGCCGTATTAAAAGAGTATCAACATGGAATAACCTATAGATTCGACCGCAAAGCTAACAAAATCAAAGGAGATTAACCATGAATTTATCACATGAAGAACTAGCTAAAATTGTAAACCAACAACCTAGGTTATATGAGTTTGTTACTTGCCTATACCACGGCAATGACTACCGACTTAACAAAATGAAATCGATGGATAACAATAACTTCAATATTGCCATGAACATAGTGCAGTTTTACTACCCTAGTGAGTATTTTTATCAGCTTGTTCTCGCAGGTAAAGAGCCGAAGTAAACACGTAAAAAAATCCAAATAGGATATGAAATGTTTAACCAAACCTTAGCGAATTTATTCCTGAGTAGGAGGTGTCACAAAAGCTAATTTTGTGCCGTTTAGCCTCCTTTTACCCAAAAATGGAGAATTAACATGAACAACCTACAACAACTATTCAACACATGGCTCGAATCAATAAAAAACAATGAAGTAGCTTTCCTTAAATACTATTCA
>NZ_JAKIKR010000117.1 GCF_023284025.1 Shewanella abyssi
GATGATGCAGGTACATATTCGTAATGCTAAAGGCGGTAAGGACAGGTTAATCCCTCTACCACAACGCACCTTATTAGCCTTGAGATATTACTGGCAAACTCATCGCCATCCACGCCTGATGTTTCCTGGTAAAGACGGTAAAACGGATTCGATGATAGATAAAGGGGGTATTCAGAAGGCGCTTAAGCGAGTCATTGCTGAGTGCAATATTCATAAATCCATTAGCCCGCATAATTTGCGTCACAGCTACGCTACTCATTTGCTAGAACAAGGATTAGACCTGCGCTCAGTGCAAAGTTTGCTCGGTCACAACAGCCTTAATACCACCGCCAGATATACACGACTGACCCAAATCACTCGCAAGAACACCGCACTGTCAGTTAACCAACTTACGGATAATTTGGCTCTGAAGTGGGAGTGTGACATATGAAGTTCATCGATATTTTACGCGACCACCTTGATGAGTTTAACGCGCACTATGAGCAGCAAATCACAACCACGATGCGGCAAGCCATTTTCGCCATGCTCAGTTGTCGAGCTAATACCCAAAGAACCAGCCACTGGGCATGTCTGGGATGTAGCCATACTGCCGACTTCCCACTCTCCTGTGGCCATCGAAGTTGCCCGCAATGTCAGCACAACACCACGAGCGACTGGCTTGCAAAACAGCAGGCTAAACTGCTTCCTGTTGAATACTACATGGTGACTTTTACATTGCCTTATGAGCTGCGAGCCACCGCTAAACATAATCCAGAGCGTATGTATCAAGCCATGTTCACTGTTGCTGCAAGCGTACTCAAGGACTTTGCTAAAAACGACAAACAACTGGGTGGTGAGATTGGCTTTACGGGCGTACTGCATACGCATAATCGGCGACGCGACTACCATCCTCATATCCATTTCATCATCCCTGCGGGGAGTTTCGACAAAGCCAAACAACAGTGGAAAAAAGGCAAAGGTAAGTATCTATTTAATGCCTTTAATCTTGCCAAAGTATGGCGAGCACGATTGCTTGAACAACTAACGGACAAACTCAACATAAAGCTGACAGCAGCCATTCCCAATAAGTGGGTTGTCGACTGTCGACATGTGGGTAAAGGTTTGCCTGCTCTGCAATATCTATCACGCTATCTTTATCGTGGTGTATTGCCCGACAGAAATATCATCAGTGACATCGATGGGCAGGTCAGCTTCGAGTATCAAAATAGCCGAACAAGAAGCACTGAAATACGCACTTTACCTACGGTGAAGTTCCTATGGTTAGTGCTTCAGCATGTGTTACCGAAGGGGTTACGGCGAGTACGAGACTATGGGTTACTGCAAGGAAGTTACCGAAAACTAAGACTGCAAATACAGCTCATGCTAGCTGTCGCTGGGGCGGTGTTTCCTATAATCGCTGAGGTGAAAAAAGTGGTTGCGATACGGTCTTGCCCCTGCTGCCAGCAGCCGATGACATTTGTGGGGGTACATGAGAATAAGCATGCTCGACTGACAAGCTTTCTTAACCAAAGCCACTAACGAAAGTACTTGGTAACCTAACGCCACTGTTTAAGCGGTTAGAGAGCAGAAGTTTGAAACATGAGATAGCTAGAAGTGAAACATAGGAGGTGATTAAGACATTGAAAATACAAGCTTACTTAATTAGCTAGCGGTGCTAAGGGATAGTTACGGCTAGCAAAAAGTGTAATTTAATATCTCCGACCTAAACCAGCGTGAACTCTCGCGCCGCTATTGACTATATAAAGGTATCACTTCCTGCAATCTCGGGCTTGTTCAACACTTGGGATAAGGACGCGGCTGCGCGCGGCCTATCCTTATTCGTTAT
>NZ_JAKIKR010000118.1 GCF_023284025.1 Shewanella abyssi
TTATCACCCAAGCCGTAACGTCGCAACAGACTATCTGTTTACAGCATCAAACTGGGCTATGGACTTTCCCAAGCTCTTTACCTCCAAGCTATCTGCTTGAGTTTATCAAAGGCCTGCAAGCATGTTGATGTTTCAACAGCTTCCCTGTGTTTATCTGCATCGAGAACCCGTGGATTTTCGTAAATCGATAAATGGCTTAGCGATTATCGTTGAGCAACAGCTGTCGCTACAGGCCACCGACGGTAGTGTGTTTGTCTTTTGTAATAAAAGCCGCGATAAATTAAAAATTCTCTACTGGGATAACACTGGCTTCGCGCTTTGGTACAAGCGCCTCGAACAGGCCAAATTTAAGTGGCCAACTCAGTGTGAAGCCGAGTGTATGAGCTTATCAGAGCAAGAGTTTCATTGGCTACTTTTAGGATTCGATGTATTGGGGCACCGACAGGTTAAAGGCTTGAGTTACAGTTGATTGATCGCCATTACGTATGCAGTTTTCGATAATTAGATCACTGTATATGCCTTGTTTAGGCTGACATTTGATATAATAACCTTATGAAATTAGCACCCGATAACTTACCCAATGATGTTGATTTGCTTAAGCAATTATTGCTTGAGGCAAGCCAACTTGTGGAGTCACAACATTCGGAAATCGCTCAGCTAAAGCAGTCGGTTCAACAGTTACTTGAGCAATTTCGCTTAGCACAACAGAAGCGCTTCGGCGCCAGCAGCGAGAGCCATGATTATCAGGGTGAATTGTTTAACGAAGCGGAAGTCACCGTTGATGAGCTTGCAGAGTTAACAATAGGTGATGGATCAATTTCCCCTAAAAAACGTGCCAAGCGTAAGCCACTGCCTAAAGACCTGCCCCGTGAAATTATCACTCATGATATTAGTGAAGCGGATAAACAGTGTCACTGCGGTCATCGACTGAGCTTGATGGGGCAAGATAGCAGCGAGAAGCTCAAGTTTATTCCTGCACAAATTAAAGTGATTGAGCATGTTAGGTTAAAATACAGCTGCAAGCATTGCGACACTAAAGGGACGCAAGCCAACATCAAACAAGCGCCTGTTCCAGTCAGCCCAATCCCCAAAAGCTTTGCCACGCCAAGTCTATTGAGCCAGCTTATCACCAGCAAATATCAATATGCGTTACCGCTCTATCGACAAGAAACCTTATTTAAACAGCATGGTATCGAATTAACTCGTCAAACGATGTCAGACTGGATGATGAAATCGGCCGCCTTGTTCAAACCCGTATATGATTTACTGCACCAACATCTATTAAAGCAAAAAGTCATCCACGCTGATGAAACCACGCTCAAAGTCATTAATGATGAGCGGGTGAAATCCTATATGTGGGTTTATTGCTCTGGTGCGGATGGGCCGAGTATCGAACCTCGATATCAGGATTTAGACAGCATTGTTCTGTACGACTATCAAGACGGTAGCCGCG
>NZ_JAKIKR010000119.1 GCF_023284025.1 Shewanella abyssi
GGCGAGGGAGTTTTTCACTCCCTTTATCGTTACTCATGTCAGCATTCGCACTTCTGATACGTCCAGTGTGGGTTACCCCTTCACCTTCAACCGCTTACAGAACGCTCCTCTACCGCTTGCTAGTAAACTAGCAAACCCATAGCTTCGGTGTATTGCTTAGCCCCGTTAAATCTTCCGCGCAGGCCGACTCGACTAGTGAGCTATTACGCTTTCTTTAAATGATGGCTGCTTCTAAGCCAACATCCTAGCTGTCTAAGCCTTCCCACATCGTTTCCCACTTAGCAATAACTTTGGGACCTTAGCTGATGGTCTGGGTTGTTTCCCTTTTCACGACGGACGTTAGCACCCGCCGTGTGTCTCCCGAGTAGTACTCATTGGTATTCGGAGTTTGCAAAGGGTTGGTAAGTCGGGATGACCCCCTAGCCTTAACAGTGCTCTACCCCCAATGGTATTCGCTCGAGGCGCTACCTAAATAGCTTTCGAGGAGAACCAGATATCTCCCGGTTTGATTGGCCTTTCACCCCCAGCCACAAGTCATCCGCTCATTTTTCAACATAAGTCGGTTCGGTCCTCCAGTTGATGTTACTCAACCTTCAACCTGCCCATGGCTAGATCACCGGGTTTCGGGTCTACACCTTGCAACTAAACGCGCAGTTAACACTCGGTTTCCCTACGGCTCCGCTATTCGCTTAACCTCGCTACAAAATGTAAGTCGCTGACCCATTATACAAAAGGTACGCAGTCACGGTCTCAAGAACCGCTCCCACTGCTTGTACGTATACGGTTTCAGGTTCTATTTCACTCCCCTCACAGGGGTTCTTTTCGCCTTTCCCTCACGGTACTGGTTCACTATCGGTCAGTCAGGAGTATTTAGCCTTGGAGGATGGTCCCCCCATGTTCAGACAAGATGTCACGTGTCCCGTCCTACTCGTTTTCACGTAAAGTTAGTTTTCATGTACGGGGCTATCACCCTGTGCCGCTGTGCTTTCCAACACATTCCACTAACACCCTCTACGCTTAAGGGCTAATCCCCGTTCGCTCGCCGCTACTAGGGGAATCTCGGTTGATTTCTTTTCCTCCGGGTACTTAGATGTTTCAGTTCCCCGGGTTTGCCTCTATAACCTATGAATTCAGTTATAGATACATGCTTATGCATGTGGGTTTCCCCATTCGGACATCGTTAGCTCAAATGCTTGTTACTAGCTCGCCAACGCTTTTCGCAAGTTACTACGTCCTTCATCGCCTCTGACTGCCAAGGCATCCACCATATACGCTTAGTCACTTAACCATACAACCCAAATAAGTCTCTATGAGAGATATCCGTTGTTTCAAGCGGGTAAGCT
>NZ_JAKIKR010000120.1 GCF_023284025.1 Shewanella abyssi
ATACCAGTTACATTAACTAAGTTATCAATTCTGTCCACTCTCTTGAGCAGAGTTTCATTACGCATTTAGGTTCCATGATGAAGTCATTCCAAGCTCTCGTGCATTGTTTGACGATGTCTTCATATCCATTAAAGCAGCAATTTGCTAGCGTGTGTTGCCGAAGCCATTGCCAAACTTGTTCTATGGGATTCAACTCTGGAGAATAAGGAGGAAGTCTTATGATGGTTAGATTACCAAATGCCACTTCCATTCCTTTTTGATGCCACCCCGCACCATCCATCACAACTACCGCATGTCGGCCCTGTTTTGTGGCCTGTGATATTAATTTCAAGTGTTCGTGCATATATTCACTATTGGCAAATGGGGCAATGATGGCTTCTGTTGTGCCAGTTGCAGGACAGACTGCGCCAAATAAATATGCTGACTCAAACTGTTGTTGACGAACTGCCCGTGGACGAGTCCCTTTGGTCGCCCAAAGCCGTGTCGTGGTGTTTTGTTGGCCAAATCTCGCTTCATCTTGGAACCACACGTCGACGCGATCAAGTGCGACATGTCCAGGAATGTTAAGGATCGTTTCCAGTTGGAAGTTTTTTAAAAGCGTCTTGAGTCGCTTGAGATTGTTTGGGATGGCGCGAGCGAGTGGTTATCCAGGAGAAGCCTTGTTGATGCAATAGTCGATAGATATTACTTTGCTGAAACTCAACGCCAAACTCCATTTTTATAAAGGATGCCACATCTTGGGCGTTTATACGGCCTCCTTTAACAGACAAACTCTGAGTGTGTACGTAGTTTTTAAGGCTATCAAGTTGATTAGGAGAAAGCTGGCAAGGGCGGCCAAGATTGGGTTTATCATTTAACCCGTCGAGCCCCTGATTAAGATAGGCTGCTACCCACTTATTAACACTCACTCTACTGACCTTAAGCATGTCGGCGATAGCGTAACGAGAATGGCCATCAGCAAAATGTGCTAATGACAGATAGCGCATTTTCTTACGTGCTACTTTTTCATTTTTAGCGAGTGATGCAAAATCAGGGAACTTCATAAGTTTTACGGTTTATTAATGGTGACTTATTAGATCATACCTTTAATGTAATTGGTAT
>NZ_JAKIKR010000121.1 GCF_023284025.1 Shewanella abyssi
CTTGAACGAAAAATCAAACGGATGGAAAGGGAGAATGACATCCTAAAAAAGGCTACAGCTCTCTTGGTATCGGACTCACTCAACAATTTGTAATTGTTGATGATATAAAGCGGAGCTACCCTGTTACTGAGATTTGTGATGCGCTTGAAATTCATCGAAGTAGTTACCGTTATTGGCGCTCGAAATCTAATGTCACAAGCTTGAGTGATATTCAACTTCAAAGTGAAGTAAAAATAGCACATAAGGAAAGTGGCGGCTCTGCTGGAGCTAGAACTATTTCGGGCATACTTGCTCAACGAGGAATAGAACTTAGCCGTTATAGAGCTGATAAGCTAATGAAAAAGCTTAATTTAGTGAGTTGTCAGGTTAAGAGGCATAATTATAAGAAAGCAGCCAATGAACACCTGGAAATACCTAATACGCTGAATAGGCAATTTGCAGTAACAGAGCCAAATCAAGTCTGGTGTGGTGATGTAACGTACGTTTGGGCTGGAAATCGGTGGCTCTATCTTGCTGTAGTTATTGATTTGTTTGCTCGTAAAGTCATTGGCTGGGCAGTCTCTAAATCGCCAGATACAAGGTTGACTGGGAAAGCCCTTTCAATGGCATTTGCGATTAGGAAACAACCAAAAGGCGTGATGTTTCATTCAGACCAAGGCTGCCACTACACCAGTAAACAATTTAGACAGTTATTGTGGCGATATCAGATAGAGCAAAGCATGAGTCGGCGAGGAAACTGCTGGGATAATGCACCACAGGAACGATTTTTTAGAAGCTTTAAAACAGAATGGATGCCAAGGGCTGGTTTTTCCTCATTTGACGAGGCTAAGAACGCTATAAACCATTACATCGTAAGATATTACAATCAAGTCAGGCCACATCAGTATAACGGTGGTTTGACACCAGTTGAGTCTGAACGGTTATTTCAGGAAGACTCTAAGTCCGTGGCCAAAATTAGTTGACCACTTCA
>NZ_JAKIKR010000122.1 GCF_023284025.1 Shewanella abyssi
AATAAAAAAGGCAGCCTAAGCTGCCTTTTTTTGATATTGAGTTAAGACTCGTCGCTATTAAGCAATAATCTTAGCTACAACACCAGCACCAACAGTACGACCACCTTCACGGATAGCGAAGCGTAAACCTTCATCCATCGCGATTGGGCAGATTAGGGTAACTGTCATCTGTACGTTATCACCAGGCATTACCATCTCTACGCCTTCAGGCAATTCGATAGTACCAGTCACATCCGTTGTACGGAAATAGAACTGTGGACGGTAACCTTTAAAGAATGGAGTGTGACGTCCACCTTCTTCTTTCGACAGAACATAGATCTCTGACTGGAAAGTAGTGTGTGGAGTGATTGAACCTGGAGCAGCAAGAACCTGACCACGTTCAACATCTTCACGCTTAGTACCACGTAGAAGAACACCACAGTTTTCGCCAGCACGACCTTCGTCAAGTAGCTTGCGGAACATTTCAACACCAGTACAAGTCGTCTTAGTAGTATCACGGATACCAATAATTTCGACTTCTTCACCAATCTTGATGATACCGCGCTCTACACGACCAGTTACAACAGTACCACGGCCTGAGATTGAGAAAACATCTTCGATTGGAAGAATGAATGCACCATCAATTGCGCGCTCTGGCTCTGGAATATAAGTATCTAGTGCTTCAGCAAGCTCAAGGATCTTAGCTTCCCACTCTGGCTCGCCTTCAAGGGCTTTAAGCGCAGAACCTTGGATAACGGGTAAGTCATCACCTGGGAAGTCATATTCAGAAAGAAGTTCACGAACTTCCATCTCTACAAGCTCAAGAAGCTCTTCGTCATCGACCATGTCACACTTGTTCATGAATACGATGATGAATGGTACGCCAACCTGACGTGAAAGCAGGATGTGCTCACGTGTTTGTGGCATTGGACCATCTGTAGAAGCAACTACTAGAATCGC
>NZ_JAKIKR010000123.1 GCF_023284025.1 Shewanella abyssi
AATGGAGTAAATCTACGAAGTTGTGAGTAAACGAAGCAAGATATTGCAGTTTACGATTGAAACAGAAAGTGGTGGGCTGTGAAGGATTCGAACCTTCGACCAATTGGTTAAAAGCCAACTGCTCTACCAACTGAGCTAACAGCCCTTTCTGGTAATGCTGATATTACATTTTCTGATTTTATTTACTTTGAAGTAAATCCACCTCAGAAGTGGTGGGCCGTGAAGGATTCGAACCTTCGACCAATTGGTTAAAAGCCAACTGCTCTACCAACTGAGCTAACGGCCCTTTCTGGTATTGCGTTTCTGATCTCATCTGCCTTAAAGCAAATCCACCTCAGAAGTGGTGGGCCGTGAAGGATTCGAACCTTCGACCAATTGGTTAAAAGCCAACTGCTCTACCAACTGAGCTAACGGCCCTTTCTGGTATTGCTGATACTGCGTTTCTGATTTCATCTGCCTTGAAGCAAATCCACCTCAGAAGTGGTGGGCCGTGAAGGATTCGAACCTTCGACCAATGTGGTAGTTAAGAGTAAAGCCAACTGTGCTCTTATTCAAAGCATCAACTGCGCTAACCTATCTCTACCTTCTCCATTTTTACCACCAGGAGAAGTGGTGGGCCGTGAAGGATTCGAACCTTCGACCAATTGGTTAAAAGCCAACTGCTCTACCAACTGAGCTAACGGCCCTTTCTGGTATTGCTGATATGTTTAAGTAAATAACTAACTATCATTAGTTAAAGCCAACTGTCTGTTTCTACAAGAAACTGAGCTAACGGCCCTTTCTGGTATTGCGTTTCTGATCTCATCTGCCTTAAAGCAAATCCACCTCAGAAGTGGTGGGCCGTGAAGGATTCGAACCTTCGACCAATTGGT
>NZ_JAKIKR010000124.1 GCF_023284025.1 Shewanella abyssi
TAGCATCGGTGCTCAATACTAAGTTGCCTTGAACGTCATATTCATTACGGCTAATTAAGCTTCCAGTTTCGCTACTTTCAACCACTCGACTTAAACCGTCGAACACACGCTGTTGCCTGTAATCAGCAACTTGCTCGGTGATTTGAATTGCATTTACTAAGCAGGCACTGCTGCTTAAGCAAGTCTCAATTTGCCATGCTTGATTGTCACCCGTGATAGTACTTTCAAGGGCATTGCCTGCGGTATCTAATAACCAATTCTTAGTTTGCCCAAGGGCATCGCTCTCGCTGACTTTTCGATAGGCAGCATCATACTCATATTGATAACTGTCACCTTTAGGTCTCGTCGTTTTAATCAGCTGCCCCATGGCGTTATACTGATAACGCGTAATAGCAGGTGTTGCGGTTGACACACGGCTTTCAAGCAAACGGCCGCGAGCATCATAGTCAAACTCGGTTGTCAGGCCGTTAATATTAACTTTATAGCCTGGATTACCCATTTGATCATAATGACCATATCGGACTTGATGACCTAGCGCGTTAGTTTGGCTGAGGGTGTTACCTTGTAAGTCAAACTTAGTCACGCTGATGTCGGCAACGTCATGACGAGGGCCATCAATAGTCAATTCAGCAAGCATGCGATTGTCGTGATACTCATAATTATAGCGCCATTGGCGCTGCTCACCTGTTAGTCTATCGGTCATCCCCTTGAGGTTCAGATCACCATTATCAGCATAACTAAACTCGGTAATGCTGCCTGACGTAGTGATTTTAACGGGCTTATCGAATACAGTATGCCACTCGGTTTGCTTACTTATTGCCGTCGGACTGCCTGAGCCAAGCATGCTTTCGGTGATCAATCCCCGTTCGTT
>NZ_JAKIKR010000125.1 GCF_023284025.1 Shewanella abyssi
GTTATGTCTAAGCGGTAAACCCTCCTATCTAACATAACTTCACCAACCAGCATTGAGTTGGCTCTGTCCAAATAAAATGCCTTAAGCCATTCAAGGCTTTATCAGCAAACGGTGAGAGACATTTTCGCCCCTCTACAGCCTCTAACCATGGTCAAAATGACGTTTACATAAGTTCAGCACTTAAGCATCAGCTTGCTAGTGCTGTTTATAACAGTAGAGAGCTAAGATAGGACTGCTGCCCCCTGTTAATGAAAAGCAAGCTACGACTATATTAGTTTTCTTAAGTGATGCCACTTGAGGCTGCAGTAATTAATGCTGTGATAGAAAACGAATAAAACTAAATGGCATAAAGAAAGAAGATAGGCGTTGGCTGCCCGAGGAGTTCTACACTAATGAACCTCGAACGTGTGACTAAAGCATGACTGAATAGATACAAATAGCAGAGTAATACAAAGAGCCGTTATTAGTGAGCGTATAGCTCCCGCTCAAAAAGCATAGACTAAGTATGGCCCATTACGTTAGTAACCATAATTCACTCTCGCAAGAAACTAAGCATGAGTGAAAGGCCCTTCCTTACATTGCATGTCGGCCACATTACTTTCATGCCAGCAATATAATAGCAGGCAATTAACTCTCTATTCGAGAAGCGTTAGACGCTTGAAATACCCAGCTTCAACATGGGCATATCAAGCACCGTTATCATGCCTATTGTATTAGCAATAAAGGTGGTTATACCAGTTACATTAACTAAGTTATCAATTCTGTCCACTCTCTTGAGCAGAGTTTCATTACGCATTTAGGTTCCATGATGAAGTCATTCCAAGCTCTCGTGCATTGTT
>NZ_JAKIKR010000126.1 GCF_023284025.1 Shewanella abyssi
GGTGACATAGACTCATTCACCCCAAATGATCCTGGTGGCTTTATAGTAACAAGAGGGGCTACTTCAACCAGTTCAGTGACCTCATCTTACGCCTACGATACATTGTCGTATGCACCTGAGAATGATTGCATCAGAATGTATGCAAATGATGGTTCATTAAGTACGGACGGGTACAGCATCATTGGCCTTGGTAGAAGGGATACATTCTCATACAGTTACGCGCAAGCAGCAGAATGGGCAGATGAAAACATCAATACTTCATTGTCACCAGCTTTCATTGATAACAGTGATTACAGCTTTGTAAGGTCAGAAATTCACCCGATGAGAAGAGGGGTTATGCCGGGTATGTATTTTGCGGGACTGTCCGGATATAGCCAATCAGAACTACTTGTAGTCAGGGTTTTAAACGGTGTAGAACACATATTAGTACCAAGCTATTCGGCTGGCTTAATGTGGATAAAGATAGGTGACTGGTATGATTAAATTATACAAGGGCATAAGCGTTAGTGAGGGGACTATGGTCGGTTTAGTTGAGTGTGATTTAGATCTTGATGCGGAACGTTGCATTATAATGGATCGTAACACAATGACAGTTTTTGCTAATGCAAAAGTAAATACCTCTGGAGTACTAAAGCGAATTATACCAAGAGAATATGCCGTAAATAACCACCTCCTTATCGGTATAATTGATGATACAGGGGAATTTAATGCCGTTTTTGCTGATGGTGTTAAGGCGCAATTGGTGGATATAAACACGGTAGACATGAGCCAATGATAAAATTGCGTTTCACTGATGACTGGTTAAACGCAGAAT
>NZ_JAKIKR010000127.1 GCF_023284025.1 Shewanella abyssi
GTCACCGCGTATGAGTACAACGGCTTTGGCGAAAAAGTTAACCAAATCAGCCCTGATGGTGGCACAAATCAATATCAATACCTTGCGGGATCACTGGTCTTAGAGACGACGGCTGACGGCACTGTTCGTCAACTTAAATACGATGTGCTCAATCGGTTAATAGGTATCTCGGAAAATTTTCAACTCGTTTTCAGTTATATTTACGACAACTGCAACTATGGCATAGGCAAGCTGTGCCAAACACAGCAAGATGATAACAACCATACCCGTTACAGTTATCAACCGTCAGGGCAGCTTTTTGAACAGCGCAGCACGATTAACGGCGATGAGTACGTGCAGCAATGGCAGTATGACCTAAATGGCAATATTACTGAGCGTTATATGCCCAGCGGCCAGAGGGTTAAAAGTTGGTACAACCGCAACAATCGCTTGAGTTACATCAATTATAACGATAAAGCACTTGGCTGGGATTTTGATTACCTTGCATTTGGCCCGGTAAAAGCTTGGACTAGCGCCAACCATTTACAACATGGCGTTGAATACACCAAGCAGCGGCAGGTCAGCCAGATAGTGACTAGCAATGTGCAGCATCTGCAATACCAATATGATGAAGTCGGTAATATCACCGCTTGGTTTAATCATGCACAACAGTTTAACCAATCCTTTGGTTACGACGCACTGGGTCAAATTACCAGTATCGACAATAGTGATGGTTGGCAAGATATTAGCTATGACG
>NZ_JAKIKR010000128.1 GCF_023284025.1 Shewanella abyssi
TAGAGTGTAATGAAAAGATTTATGCGACATTAGCTCAGTTGGTAGAGCGATACCTTGCCAAGGTATAGGTCATCAGTTCGAACCTGATATGTCGCTCCAATTTAAAAAGATGTACGCGACATTAGCTCAGTTGACTCTTTATTAGAGCAAAAGGGCGATACCTTGCCAAGGCATAGGTCATCGGTTAGTTTTTTAGAACCTGATATGTTGTTTCAATTTTTAAAAGATTTACGCGACATTAGCTCAGTTGGTAGAGCGATACCTTGCCAAGGTATAGGTCATCAGTTCGAACCTGATATGTCGCTCCAAATAAAAGCTTATGGAATGACCAAATTCGGTAGGTAAAAGATTTATGCGACATTAGCTCAGTTGCTAGAGGTGAAGAACGATACCTTTAGTTAATGTGTACAGCTAGAGTGTAATGAAAAGATTTATGCGACATTAGCTCAGTTGGTAGAGCGATACCTTGCCAAGGTATAGGTCATCAGTTCGAACCTGATATGTCGCTCCAATTTAAAAAGATTACGCGACATTAGCTCAGTTGGTAGAGCGATACCTTGCCAAGGTATAGGTCATCAGTTCGAACCTGATATGTCGCTCCAATCTTTCTCTAGTAAAAACCCAAAACCCTAACTAAATTGTGTTTATAGAAAGAGTTGATACCGCTTTTTTGCCAAGGCATAGGTCATCAGTTCGAACCACTCCTGCTTGAATCAATC
>NZ_JAKIKR010000129.1 GCF_023284025.1 Shewanella abyssi
CGTGCTACTTTTTCATTTTTAGCGAGTGATGCAAAATCAGGGAACTTCATAAGTTTTACGGTTTATTAATGGTGACTTATTAGATCATACCTTTAATGTAATTGGTATTATACCAATCAGTAATGAGTTGTGATCTGATATAGGTATAACCAATAACGAATATTCCCTTTTGAAAAGCGACACCGCTAAAGAGATCTTGGCTTTATCTAGGGCTGAAAATGAACCCCGCAAACGGATCAGATTACTGGCAGCATCCCCATTTCTTGAAGGACACAGCCGAACAGAAGTCACTAATAGACTTAAAGTCGCCCGTGGGAGTGTTAATACATGGGTTGCAAATTATCTGGCTTACGGCCTCAAAGGACTAAATACCAAAAAGAACAAAGGGCGGGATAGCTGGATAACCAGCCGTTCCAAACACCCAAAACAATCACCTGAGGCCCAAATGGCTTTTAAAAAACTTCCAGTTGGAAACGATCCTTCACATACCAGGCCACTTACCACTCGCTCGAGTTGATACCTGATTTCAGGATAAGGCTAGGTTTGGGCTGCAGAGACTGGATTAAGGTGTTCAGTTTATTATCCTCGAAAGGGCATATCGGCCACACCGCTAAGCACAAAATGCCTCTAAAACCACAAATCGCAGATGTAAAAAAGCCCGTTGCGTTAGCAACGGGCTTGATACTCTCTTTCGAGAAATTAG
>NZ_JAKIKR010000130.1 GCF_023284025.1 Shewanella abyssi
TGTTCATATTGCTTAGATATTCCAGAATAGGCATTTAGCCCGGCAAGGCCGCTTTCTGTGAATCGTTGTAGGGTGAAATCTAACCAGCGCAGTGCCGCTTGCTCAAGCTCTGGCTCGTCGAGGATCTCGTTTAGCAGTTGGAACATGATTATCAATCCGCTACTGCCATGGCAAAGTCCGGCATCAAAAATACTGCCATCGTCGGCGGTTCTCTTGCTGGTTCTGATGGCGATATGGCGGGCGGCTTCAATCAATCGGTCTAGCTTAAGGTCTCGGCCTACGCGTGCCAGTGTTAATGCGATAGGCAAGTCGCCATAGCACCATCCGAGTCTGGCGATGCTGTCTGAGCCTACAGAACAGGGAAAGCCCACCTCTCTTTCTTCTGTCGTTATTTGCTGCTCTATAAGCCAGTTGCAGCTATGGGTGAGGAGCGTTTGTACTCGTTTTTCAAGCTGTGGGATCGCCAGCGCGGGTAAGATGGCGGCAATAATACCGGGCACACCATGGGCTAGGCCCAGGTTAAACTCGATTTCGTCAAGGTTTTCGGTGTTGAGCCTGAATACCGAGTGACTAGCCTGAGGCCAAGATAGCTGTTGTTCATTTACCTGTATGGCCAACGCTTCGTAGTGGGTGATAATTTTTTCATATAGGCGCGGATCACTAGAGCGTTTTAGTCGCCTAGCGGCATA
>NZ_JAKIKR010000131.1 GCF_023284025.1 Shewanella abyssi
CTTGGATGTGACGTTACTCGCAGAAGAAGCACCGGCTAACTTCGTGCCAGCAGCCGCGGTAATACGAGGGGTGCAAGCGTTAATCGGAATTACTGGGCGTAAAGCGTACGCAGGCGGTTTGTTAAGCGAGATGTGAAAGCCCCGGGCTCAACCTGGGAACTGCATTTCGAACTGGCAAACTAGAGTCTTGTAGAGGGGGGTAGAATTTCAGGTGTAGCGGTGAAATGCGTAGAGATCTGAAGGAATACCGGTGGCGAAGGCGGCCCCCTGGACAAAGACTGACGCTCATGTACGAAAGCGTGGGGAGCAAACAGGATTAGATACCCTGGTAGTCCACGCCGTAAACGATGTCTACTCGGAATTTGGTGTCTTGAACACTGGGTTCTCAAGCTAACGCATTAAGTAGACCGCCTGGGGAGTACGGCCGCAAGGTTAAAACTCAAATGAATTGACGGGGGCCCGCACAAGCGGTGGAGCATGTGGTTTAATTCGATGCAACGCGAAGAACCTTACCTACTCTTGACATCCACAGAACTCGCTAGAGATAGCTTGGTGCCTTCGGGAACTGTGAGACAGGTGCTGCATGGCTGTCGTCAGCTCGTGTTGTGAAATGTTGGGTTAAGTCCCGCAACGAGCGCAACCCTTATCCTTATTTGCCAGCACGTAATGGTGGGAACTT
>NZ_JAKIKR010000132.1 GCF_023284025.1 Shewanella abyssi
CTCTTCTCGGGCTAGGAAAAAGGAAGTCCTGTGCCGCTAAATAAGTTTATGGTAATGGATGTAAGTTGAGCCAGTAATAAATGGCGGGTTTATGTTTCAAATAGGGAAGATTTACCATTACTTTTTTGAGGGATTACTCCTTTTTAAGTAGGAGGTCAAATTGTTAGTTGTAAATGGCTTTGGGGCACTAATGAGCTAGCTTTTGACAATAGTGGTTCCAATTGCCTGCAGCAGGCGTATGTGCAGACGCTACTGAGGCGCGCTGCAAGTACCTCCCTGTAAGCTCTACGATGGCATCCATGCCATCAAAGGCCTCAGCGGCATCTACACTGAATTTGAAAAGCGCAATCTCTCAGCATTAGAGTTACCAATAAAAGCTTTTAAATTAGATAAACCTCCACATCAGTGAACATCAGAATTTAAATTTAAGTAGCCAAATTTGCAGACAGCTATCTCCCCCGTTGGAAATTTCGCTTTTTAAATTTCGCCGGGGCGCTGAGGGATATCCAAAAGGGGGGCAAGCGCTTTCCCCTTTTTGGTCTGGTGTGGGCGAAGCGCCACGACCTTTCTTTTTATGAAAATGAAAGCGAAGCTTGATAAACCTAACGAGGTTAGGGGCATAAATGAGTTTGACGCTTCGATGAACTTGCTAGCAGCTTGTGCGCTGA
>NZ_JAKIKR010000133.1 GCF_023284025.1 Shewanella abyssi
GCCCACCACTTTCTGTTTCAATCGTAAACTGCAATATCTTGCTTCGTTTACTCACAACTTCGTAGATTTACTCCATTTTTACCTATTCTATTTTATTTCTGACTGATACAAATTTTGTGCTATCTAGATTTAGCTGTTAGCTCAGTTGCTGCTGGTATGAATGAATAGGCAGTTGGCTTGCTCTT
Organism: Shewanella abyssi; assembly: GCF_023284025.1. GTDB lineage: Bacteria > Pseudomonadota > Gammaproteobacteria > Enterobacterales > Shewanellaceae > Shewanella > Shewanella abyssi. The sequence goes on from NZ_JAKIKR010000133.1 coordinate 186, forward strand.
TCTTATCCAATTGGTCGAAGGTTCGAATCCTTCACGGCCCACCACTTTCTGTTTCAATCGTAAACTGCAATATCTTGCTTCGTTTACTCACAACTTCGTAGATTTACTCCATTTTTACCTATTCTATTTTATTTCTGACTGATACAAATTTTGTGCTATCTAGATTTAGCTGTTAGCTCAGTTGCTGCTGGTATGAATGAATAGGCAGTTGGCTTGCTCTTTCTTAACCAATTGGTCGAAGGTTCGAATCCTTCACAGCCCACCACTTTCTGTTTCAATCGTAAACTGCAATATCTTGCTTCGTTTACTCACAACTTCGTAGATTTACTCCATTTTTACCATTCTATTTTATTTCTGACTGATACAAATTTTGTGCTATCTAGATTTAGCTGTTAGCTCAGTTGCTGCTGGTATGAATGAATAGGCAGTTGGCTTGCTCTTTCTTATCCAATTGGTCGAAGGTT
>NZ_JAKIKR010000134.1 GCF_023284025.1 Shewanella abyssi
GTGAAGTCGTAACAAGGTAGCCCTAGGGGAACCTGGGGCTGGATCACCTCCTTACCTATACGACTAACTCGCATCTGAAGTATGCAAATACGTTTGAGTGTCCACACAGATATGCTTGTTATAAAGAAAGAGCAATATACGTTGGGTCTGTAGCTCAGCTGGTTAGAGCGCACCCCTGATAAGGGTGAGGTCGGTGGTTCAAGTCCACTCTGACCCACCAAAATCTTTTGTTTCTCCTAAATGAAGATTTTGTATTAACGTATTTTGTTTGACTGCATGTAAATGGGGCTATAGCTCAGCTGGGAGAGCGCCTGCCTTGCACGCAGGAGGTCTGCGGTTCGATCCCGCATAGCTCCACCATTTACTTTGCTAATTATCATTTGATGATTGAGTAGACTTACTTTTCTAGCTGATAAGTGAGACATGCATTGGATAGAGATGCCAAAGATAAACGAAAACTTTATCTTTGGCTTTTTTAAGCCCGTTCTTTAAAAATTTGGAAAGCTGATAGTGTTGATCTGAAAGGGATAGCATAGCGATTTATCGTTTTGTTATTTATAGGATCAGCGCGAAATTTAAAAAATTGAGTTCTA
>NZ_JAKIKR010000136.1 GCF_023284025.1 Shewanella abyssi
AGCTGTGGCCCCACCTGATCCCATTCCGAACTCAGAAGTGAAACACAGTATCGCCGATGGTAGTGTGGGGTTTCCCCATGTGAGAGTAGGTCATTTCCAGGCGCCTATTTATTCTCGAGAGAGAAGCGATAAATCCCTAGCGCTCTGTGCTAGGGATTTTTTCGTTTAACAGCTTTTGAATGATTACTCTCACATGGGGAAGTAATGAGTGTATGCGAAGCATGCATCAATTCATGAGTAGGCCAAAATTATTCCCAACAATTTAAGGCACTTCCCACATCCCTGTGGGTCGTAGGGCGAATATCGCAATTGCGATGTGCTTATGGCCGAAAGTTGCTCCAGGCACTTTCTGCATTTCCCACATCCTTGTGGGTCAGCGCGGAGCTTTAGCGTAGCTGGCCATGACAGGCGCCGACTCTTTCTAATATTGGTCTCGAAAGAGAGTAACCGTCCGGCCAAGTACATCTTCAGCTTACCGCTTTGAAGTTCTATCTTAACAACTGACTATTACATCAGGAGTTAATATGGCTAAACGTTCTCATGCGGATTGGAC
>NZ_JAKIKR010000137.1 GCF_023284025.1 Shewanella abyssi
TCCTTCATCGCCTCTGACTGCCAAGGCATCCACCATATACGCTTAGTCACTTAACCATACAACCCAAATAAGTCTCTATGAGAGATATCCGTTGTTTCAAGCGGGTAAGCTCAAAACAGTCGTATCATAACTAATGGTTTCTACTTTCGCCAAAATTAGAATTTTTCACTTATTGCTGCGACGCAATAAGCCAAGACACTTAATGTTTAAGTGTTTAGAACTCAATTTTTTAAATTTCGCGCTGATCCTATAAATAACAAAACGATAAATCGCTATGCTATCCCTTTCAGATCAACACTATCAGCTTTCCAAATTTTTAAAGAACGATACCACTGCAACAAGGCAGGATATTTTGTCGCTCACCTCAACTCAATTAAGAGATAAGGAGAACAAGCAATCTGTGTGGACACTCAAACGTATTTGCATACTTCAGATGCGAGTTAGTCGTATAGGTAAGGAGGTGATCCAGCCCCAGGTTCCCCTAGGGCTACCTTGTTACGACTTCACCCCAGTCATGAACCACACCGTGGTAAACGCCCTCCCGAAGG
>NZ_JAKIKR010000138.1 GCF_023284025.1 Shewanella abyssi
GATAACCGTTAAACACTTAGTGCATAGTTCTACTGCTATTATTGTTAAATGGTGCAGCTATAAGAGCCCCTCTATCATTGCCAATAAGCAGTTACGATATGCAGAAAATGCGCTGCAATAACACTCCAGCTTGCCCAGCGAACTAGGGCGCAGAGTCGGTGAACCGCTGCTAAGTGGCTATATATCGATATCTTCAGATATTTGAAGTGCATCTTCAATTTCAATTCCAAGATAGCGAATGGTGCTATCAAGTTTAACGTGACCCAGTAATAGCTGGACTGCACGTATGTTCTTTGTTTTAGCGTAAATCAATGTCGCCTTAGTCCGTCTCATGGAGTGCGTACCCTATAATAATGGGTCAAAGCCCAACGCTTCTGCCCAGTGATTAATGATCTTAGCGTAGTTGCTATAACTCATCGGTTGATGAGCTCTTCTCGGGCTAGGAAAAAGGAAGTCCTGTGCCGCTAAATAAGTTTATGGTAATGGATGTAAGTTGAGCCAGTAATAAATGGCGGGTTTATGTTTCAAATAGGGAAGAT
>NZ_JAKIKR010000139.1 GCF_023284025.1 Shewanella abyssi
TGAGACAGGTGCTGCATGGCTGTCGTCAGCTCGTGTTGTGAAATGTTGGGTTAAGTCCCGCAACGAGCGCAACCCTTATCCTTATTTGCCAGCACGTAATGGTGGGAACTTTAGGGAGACTGCCGGTGATAAACCGGAGGAAGGTGGGGACGACGTCAAGTCATCATGGCCCTTACGAGTAGGGCTACACACGTGCTACAATGGCCGGTACAGAGGGTTGCAAAGCCGCGAGGTGGAGCTAATCTCACAAAGCCGGTCGTAGTCCGGATCGGAGTCTGCAACTCGACTCCGTGAAGTCGGAATCGCTAGTAATCGTGAATCAGAATGTCACGGTGAATACGTTCCCGGGCCTTGTACACACCGCCCGTCACACCATGGGAGTGGGCTGCACCAGAAGTAGATAGCTTAACCTTCGGGAGGGCGTTTACCACGGTGTGGTTCATGACTGGGGTGAAGTCGTAACAAGGTAGCCCTAGGGGAACCTGGGGCTGGATCACCTCCTTACCTATACGACTAACTC
>NZ_JAKIKR010000140.1 GCF_023284025.1 Shewanella abyssi
GGATGGCGATGAGTTTGCCAGTAATATCTCAAGGCTAATAAGGTGCGTTGTGGTAGAGGGATTAACCTGTCCTTACCGCCTTTAGCATTACGAATATGTACCTGCATCATCTGTGAATCCACATCACCTACTTGCAAAGAGATCCCTTCGCCGAGGCGCAACCCCATACTGTATAGGGTCAGAAAACAAACCTGATATCGCAACTTATGTGTGAGACTTATAACGATGGCAACTTCAGTTGGCGTTAGGATATCAGGAAGTCGATTGACCTGTGGAGGCTTGACGATATTAAGCCACTGCCAGTGTTGGTTGAGCACATGGCGATAGAAAAACTGCAAACCGTTACGGTCGATCTTAACGGTGCTCCATGAGTGTGACTCAATCAGCTGAGCGAAGTAGCGCTTCAAATCATCGGTAGTGAGGTTGTCAGGACAGCGGTCAAAGAAGGCGGCAATACGCCGCAGCGCACGGCTGTATGCATCGATGGTTGCAGGTCGCTTGCCTTGTAGTGT